>CALDUY010000009.1 GCA_937923405.1 uncultured Gemmataceae bacterium
TGGCGATGACGGCCATCCCTAGCAGGCCACTTCCTGCTCAGGGCTGAGGCGCTGTACGGGGGGAGGCTGATTCTTCGTTTTTGCCGTTGTCTCGTCAATCGCCGCGCATTCTGTTGGAAATTGCTTCCGGAACCGGCTTAACGCTGCCTCCACGCGATGCCGGACGAGCTCTGTAAAGTCTTCTTCGGGATACATCTCTCTGGCCAGACTTACCAGGGACGCGCGTTCTTTATCCCGCCTCCGCACCCACGTCCTCTTCTGCTCCGAAGTGAATCTCTGCGGCCTGCCTCGCCGCCTGATGGGCTCCGGGGCTTCCGAATGTGAAGGCACATCTTGCATTGCCTCGACGGACTCCGAAACTACATGATCCTCAATTACCCCCTGTGTAGACCCAGCCATCGTGCCTTTGTCCCGCTGCGCGGAATCGCCTTCCGCCCGGCTCGGATCAGCCAAATTCACGGTTCCCTTGCTGGTGTCGACGCTCTCGCCGGTTCGTTTCCTGTTGGCCGCCAATTCACGCAGGACCACAAGGTCATCCTCGATTTCCTCGAAAGTGAGCCCTCCGCCCCTCACGACCGCCAGGCGGGACAGTTGGTCCGCCTCGGGGGCACCCGGCGGAACCCGCTTGAGAATTTTTCCCGCCGTTCTTTTGATCTGGGCGTTCTGTTCCTTGAATGCGACCCACTCTGCCTGTAACCGGGATATCTCACGCTCGAGCTCTTCCAGCTTCGTTGCTGAGCCATTGCCTGCTTGAGGCTGGTTTTCCCCGCCTTCTTGCTGGCCCGGCTGTGCTTTCATCCGCATCATTTCCTCTTCGATCCTTTGTCGCTCATCCGCGAGCTGGTGGATCTTCTCATGCACTTCCAAGACGTGCCGAAATCGCCCCTGCTGCTCGCGAGCCAGCTCCTCCAAGTGATGCCAGAGTTGATCCAGCGTGCTGGATTCATCCCGCATTGTCTTCTGCCTCCAATTCGAGAATTTCTGCATACCGATCTGCCACTGCGTCCATCAGCGGGCGCACTGCCTCGACCAGCAGCGATGGCGTGATGTAACGCTGGCTCACATCGGCAAGCAGGCTGTGCCCCAAGGCAATCCGCGCCAGATCCGGCGTCGCGCCAGCCTCCGCCAGCCGCGTCCGCATTGTGTGCCTTAGGTGGTGCGCTGAAACTACGCCGCGCTTGTCGTCCCGGACGGCCTGCAAAGGCTGCTCGGGCCGGACCGGCGAAGGGAACACCCACCCGGCCTCGGTCGGCGGACAGTGCTCCCTCCAGCGGCGCAGAATCTCCACCAGCCGCCTCGGCGCCGGCACGCTGTAGGCGCGCCCGCCCTTGGCTACCGCAAAGCGGATGACCGCCCGATCCAAATCCACATCCTGCCAACGCAGATGCTGCACGCTCGCCGCCCGCGCCCCAGTCATCAGCAATGTGAGCCACATAGCCTGCTTCAGCGGCTGCAGCCGCTGCACCGCCTCCCACCACACCCTCAGCTCCTCGTCAGCCAACGCCCAGTCCCGGCTTTTCCTCGGTGGCGTATCGATGACCTCCGTAGGCGTCGGCGGCAGTTCCGGATTTACCCGCCGGAAGTAGCGATAAACCGCCGACAACATCTGTTTGATCTGAGCCGCGGTGGCATCGCCGTGCCGCCTTCGAATGGCCTGGTACAAGGTGCGAATCCCAGCCCGATCGTTGCCGAGCTCTTCCAGACTGCGCCCTGCCCATCCCGACAGGTACTTCCGCAGGTTGTACCGGTAAAGTTTTTTCGTGGCATCTGACAGTGGCTTCTCGTCCAGATACCGCGTCCATACCTCCGCCAAAGTCAGCTTTTCATCCGCTGGCGGCGGTTTCAGAGCTGACCACATTCTCTGCGCAATTCGACGGGCTTCGGCAAGACTCACCTGGCCGATCACGCGCTGCACGACCCTCCCGTTTACCTTGCGCTGGATCAGAAAACTCTTGCTTTGGGCACGACATCGCACGTACAGGCCCATCGAACCCTCTACTCGCCATGTGCCGCTGTTGAAGGGAAGCGCGTCAATCGCCGCCTGCTTTGCCGCAACTTTGCGAGCAACGGGAGAGGCAGGCAAAGTATTGGAAGCGGAGATCTCCATCGTAAAAACTTTCGCCATGGGATTCAGTCCTTCCGGAATGCATCCTCGGGTGCGGGTCATACCGCGGGTAATACCCTTGGCAAGAGTATCGCCGAGTATCTGAAAAAAGTCAAGATGGCGGCAAGTGATACTCGTTGAAAATACTTGAGTTATCGCCGAGAATTTCTGAGGATGTTAATTCGTATTGCTACGAACCAGTAGGTCGGGTGTTCGAATCACTCCGGGCGCACCACTCCCGCTTCCAGCCTGGTTGCAAGTTCTACGCCGAATCCTGGCGCAGAATCGGAATCCCTCCTCGGTCGACCACATGGGACTTTCAGGCGCTCCCTCGAAAATCGCCCGGTCAGCGAAGGCCAGGCGGGTGACCGCTCACTTTCGGCGGCTGACGCCGCCTTCGTTCGCGGCACTGAATCGCGCTGGCGCGGCCCCGGCGCACGGCACTGAACCCGCGGCAAGGCGCGGCGATTTTCATCCATGCTGATGTCCCGCAGGGTCATGGCGGCTCCCTGTGGTTTTCGAAGTTGCGAAAATCGAAGGCCCGGCGGCTCTTGAGTTCCGTGACGGCGCGAAAGCCTTCGGTGATGCCGTGGGTGCGGGTGAATCGCCGCATGGCGGCGGTTTCTTCATACTTGGTCTGGAGAGTGCAGCCGAGTTGGGTCAGTCGTGGCGCAACCGTGCCGGCGTGTGAAGCAGTGCCCGTCCTGGCCAAGCTGTTTCGGGCGGCCAGCCGGCTGCGGTGGATCCCCTCCGGATGCGGGTCGCTAATGGCCC
>CALDUY010000010.1 GCA_937923405.1 uncultured Gemmataceae bacterium
CGGCTGGGAACAGGGGATGATCGAAAAGTGGCGCCAGGCGGACATGTCCTTCGTTTTCTTCCCTGAGTCTCTCGTTGTCTCGCGGGAGGAATTGATCGCCTGCGCGGCTTTTCAGGCAAGATCCGGCGTTTGGTGTCGAAAATCACAGTTTTACCGACACCCAGACCGCACCATGTCTCTCAAGTGATTGCAATATATACGGCTACAGAACGCGTGGCGGAGAGGGCGGGATACGGTTGGTACCAATCGATGTAAATCTTTTAGGAACAGGGGGTTGCCGACATCCCTCTGCCTGGCCTGCAGTTTGCCGCTTTTCCCGATTTTTCCCGCGAGTGCCCGGTTGTGCCCCGCCCGGTGTCGCTGTCTCGACACCCGGCAGACACCCACCAAGCACTTTCTGTACGCCTGCTCAGGGTATCCGACACCCCACCGACCCCAGCCGCTTTTCGGCAATGTCCGGCATGTGAGCATCGAGAAACTGCCACTCTGCCAGCGTCACGGATCGCCACATCTTCGCCTCGGCAGTTGCCTAAAATCACCCTCTCGTTGTCTCCGCGACACCAACCGGAACCCGCCCCAATGGAGCTGCAGGCCGAACATTTTGTCGCCGACTGTCGCGGCAATCCGTTACGTTTCCCCTGCGCCGATCAGCGAGCAAGGTTGCCTCGTGCCGTCTGAGCTCGAAGGGCTGCGGCCGCCGCTGCGGCGCCAGCAGCTGGTGTTGGCACATCATCCGCAGCACGCGCCGCAGGGAGGTGCGCACGCCGGCCAGCCGCATCCGCGCCCAAACCTTGCGGTGCCTTCGCCGTGGGAGGGCGACTCCCGGATGGTGGCCCGGATTTCGCTGACAAGTTGCTCATCGGTGTAGCGCGTCTTCGAGCCGCGAATTCCGGGCGGACGAAGCGGGGGTTGGCGGGGGATGCCGCTGGCAAAACGTCGACCGTAGAAGGCTCTCGGCTTTCAAAATTCGGGCCCGCCCGTAGAAGCGTCCGTGAAGGTCAACCGGGCACGGGTCATTACCTCAACTTCCATCGCAAAGAGCCTTCTCATTGTCCATGCGCCGAATGCACTCCCGTTGCAACATGTTCGACATCGCTACATCGGTGATCACCCATTCCATCTGCCGGCCCTGCTCGTCGACCACATCCTCCTGCCCGATCCTGAGCCCCTCCCCGCCGACCGATTGGAAGGCTTCGCGCCACTCCGACAGGGTCGCCGCCGTCACGCCATACCGGCGGCTCGTGGACTCCAGATCAGCGCCGCGGAGCAGCTTTAGAATCACGCTCATCTTGCGCCCGGCCGACCAGCGGCCCTTGCCGCCGCGGCCGGATTCCGGCCCCGGTACAGCGCGCCCTCCGGGTTCCTTGCGCAAGCCCGGAATCCGCTTGTTTCGTGTTGGACATACTGATTCTCCTTATCGCAAATCAGTGTCCAAGGAAATCGTGGGGCGGGGGAAGCACTCGCCAGGAGAGCATAGTCACGAGTTGCGAATTCGTTCTTCAACGTCCCTCTCGCGAGGGATATTCGATCACCGGCTTGGCAAACCACGGGTCTCCCTCCTCCAATTGCCCCACATAGACGTACTTGATCAAATTCTCCTCGGCCAATGGCGCAAAAATCGCCCGCCATTCATTCACGTAGAACCGGCCGCCCAAGTCACTCTTTACTGCACGAATCCGCGCTGCCATCTGTTGGGCAGCTTCCTTGCCGACGTGTTCTGACAAACTGATTGTACGAATTCTAGTGGGCGTCACCTGCAACTCGTAATAGATGTCTCGTCCCCCGGCGCGGAGTTTGTATGGGATGCCCGGATGCGGTCCTCCCCACAATTCGCCAGGCCTCAATGGCTGATTATCCCAGCCCACAGGCTTACCGCTAAGCGTCCTACCTTCAAACTCGAATTCAAGCAGATTGTGATATTCTCCAGCGTAATAATATTCGTGCCGGCCGCTGACGGGCACGATCACCTGATGCCACTCGTTGATGTAAAAAGCGCCTCCCGTCGCATTGGCAAACTCTTCCTTGATTGTGTTCACCATGAGGATCAGTTCATCATGGCGATCGGTAGAGAGAATTTCGACTTCGGATCGACTGAGCCGATACACAAGCGAAACCACCTGCTGCCCCTGCCGCCATCGGATCGAGTACTTCGCCTCTTTCGGAGCCAGCCTTGGGCAATTTCCGTTGAAAGGCACCGCAGCCATCCTAAGCCTCCTCGAACTCAAACCATCTCGAGTAGTCCACTCTCCCGATGTAGACCGGGATCCAGGACTCTTCGTCTGTGAAGCGTTGGTCAGGACGCTTCGTCAGCACCACACCGAATGGGTTCACGATGAAAGACATCGGCCCCCATTTGCGAACTCTTCGGAGCACGCCGATCAGCATGAGATCCTGCACTTTGGGATAAATGACTTCCTCTCTGTCAGGGAGACGGTGAACAAAGTAAATCTTATCGCTTTTAGATAGCCGGTATGGCATGCCTACATATGGCCTATCCCACACGTCACCGCAGCGGAGATGAGGTTCCGCGTCAAGGGAGGTTAAGTGATGCGAGTCATTAGGGTCGACCAGCTTCCAATCGCCCATCAACCGCCCCACGTAGTACCGCCTCCGGTATTCGTTTGCGTCCGGTACAAGGACCTGGCCGTATTCATTAATAATGAATGAACCGCCAGGGTGGCCGTTGATCCGTTGCTGCAGACGGCAGATGTGACTCGTCAATACGCGAGCAGTCTGACTGTAAGCGAAAGCATACGAGAAGATCTCATTCCTTGTCCGGGATAGCGCCAGCGGCCAAAACTCTCCCATCAGCTTAAAATAACGTATATGAAAAACGCTCGCCTCACCGGGAATGCGGTTGTACCTGCCAATCCACACCCGCGGCTCGGCCGGATAGAACCGTTCTAGTGTAGTCGACTTATTCAGGGAACTCGAAACCATGATCGACCTTGGCAAGATAATAATACACGCCTTCAAGCGGATACACGGCGATCCCAGCAGCATCCACGTAAAACCACGTGACGGAGTGCCCCAATGCCCTCACGTGCCGGAGGGACTCGAGGATCGTTAGCGCATCCTGCCCCTTTTCAGGGGCATGTGCCTCTGCCCCCACCGCAGCGAACGCCTCCCCACGCTCCCTCTTTTCCACAATGACCCCTCTCCTCTTCAGACTGAACTTGTATTTTCGGAGGGGCGGCACTGGAGCGAAGGTATAGGGGTTCCCCGGCCTGGCATGACGCAGCCATTCGCGGCGCTGCTCGTCGGTGGCAATACGGGCGCCATAGGCTGGCGGATCCTCGGTCAGGCTACCCAGATAGCGCGTCTCCCATTCGTCACCAACTGGGACCCTTACGATGCAGTGCTTTCTGACAGGTGTCAGATAGAACCGCCCCGGGCGCCCGAGGATTTGTCGTAGCTGGAGGACAACCTCCTTGGGAATCGGCACAAGGTTGCCTTCAGCGTCGCGCACGTTGTTATGACTGTCGCAAGACAGCACCTCGCCTTCCAGCCTGCCCGGATAGATGCCTCCGGGTACCAGAAGGGACGGATTGATCTCGCCATCTGACGGCAAACAAACCCGAGGCGGGCCCGGCTGCTCGATCAGCTGGCCATCCAGCTTCCAATGGAAGTACAGGTTCCTATCTGCACCCGTGAGGCGATTCCAGTCTTCGCGTTCGTAGATGAGCTCATCCACTGTGTCGCGTACATACAGGACATGTACTGTAGGCGACTTTTCCTCGCCCGAAGCAGCCTTGAATTTCCGTAACACGCGTCCCAGGCTCTGAATTCGCTGGCGGACGGAGGTGGATGACGCCACTACAATACCGGTATCGACTGCTGGCACGTTAAAGCCTTCGATCAATGACTTTGCCGAGACCAGCACCCTGGCCAGCCTTCTTCGGAACAGATCGAGACTTTGATCCCGAATTTCTTGCGGGAGTTGACTGTGCTCAAGTACAACTTGAAAACCCGCCTGGTAGAGCCGCACGAAAAGCGCATTCACTGATTCGATGCTCTCGTGGAAGAGCAACGCCATAGTGTCTGGTTTGGCCCGAAACTGTTCTGACAACAGCTGTTGCACGGCGGCAAACCTCGACTCCGTTCCATAAAGTAGTGTCTTTCTCCTTGCCGTGTCTTGGAGGAAACGCATCGCAAGGATACTGACTTCAGTACCTGACGATTGAGCAGTCCTCTGAATCCAGGAAAAAAACCGCGCGCCCGTCTGCACTTTCGGTCCAGCGTAGCGCTGGAGCTCCTCTCGGGCATCTGAAATGGCACGTGAGAGCCTGTCATATTCGACGCGCTCTTTGCTGTTCAGCTCCAGGCCGTAGTGTTTAATCGTGTACGACGGTACGATACCTAGCTCCAGGGCCTGTGCCAGAGTGAGCTCATAGATGAGGGGGCCCAGTTCCTTGCCCAGAATTGTGCCGGCGTATTCCTGAACTGTAGCTGCGTCTCCGTCCTCTTCCCGCTCAGGAGTTGCGGACAACCCCAAAGAGGCCATGCGCGGGGTCTTCAGCACCCTCGACATGAGAGGCGCACCAGCTCGGTGGCATTCGTCCGCAACTAGGATCAATTGATCCCCGACGTCGGTCTGCTCAACCATCGCAGGGAGTTCTTTCTGAGCAGAATCGAGGACAGCAATCATCACCCGTCGTCCATCTGCGAAGGAATCCTTGTGACCGCCGCCGAGACGACCGATTGCATTGGGAGGAAGGTTTGATGTCGATACCAGCTGGTCGTACCACTGATTCATGAGAACAATCGTCGGGACGACAATGGCTACACGCAGGCCACGGACTTCCTCATTCTGAAGCTGCTGGATGATGGCAAGGGCGAGAATGGTCTTACCTGCTCCGGTGACAACCTTGACGGTGCCTTTGCGCTGATTTCGAAACCAGGCGTTCTTACACTCCTCCTGCCAAGGAGACAGGCGTATCCCTCTGAGTAGTTGCCAGGCTTCATCGAGATCCGAAAGGTATTGGCGATCGGAAACTTCGAGTGGCTCGCCACTGCCGGAGTCCCCAGAGCGCTGGTTTTCCAGCCATTCAAGGATTCGATACTGGTGAAGCTGAAGCCTTTCCTTAGCTCCGAAGGGCACTTCTAGTTCGTGCTGCATTAGTTCATCGGGCATAAGATGGCTCGTTTATTGCTAGCGGATTGCCTCTGCCTAGAACCTTTAACCGACCGGATAATAGTCTACTCCACCAGCGCTTTGAACACCGCGTCTGCGGCGTCTTTGTAGAATTCGATGCTGATGCGGGTCCAGAGGTCGTCGGGCAGGTCGTTCAACTGCCGGCGGGCGGCGACGGGCATCAACAGCGTCTGCGCCTGCTTGTCAATTGCTAGCTCGGCGATCTGGACCGCATTCGGAATCAGGTCGATCGAGCCGCCCAGGTTCAGCGCGCCGACGACGATCGTGCCGCCGCGGGTGTTTTTGCCGAGCAGCGCTCCGCACAGTGCCACCAACACTGGCAGCCCCAGGCCAGAACCGGACCGGTCCGCGTCCATGGCGCGCATCTGGATGGAGAATTCGTGCTCGCGCGGGTCGCGGTCGCCCACCAGTTCTTTCGCCCGCGCGTAGAGGTTCTGCTCGCCGATGCGGACACTCTCTCGGAACGCCGGCGGCACGGGCTGATTCAGGATCTTCACACCGCTGCCCGGTCCCGAAGTGACTTCCAGGCGATACAGGCCTGCACCCGTTTCGGGTGTACCCATCCCGACCGCCCACACCTGCCCAGGCGGCAAAGGGTCGCTTTCAATTGCCTCGTCGCTGTGCAGCTCCGGCGTGGAGACAAACTGTTCCACGCCATCCACCCCGAGCGTGTAGCTGAAATGCGTGTTGCGGAACTCGCTCTTGAATACCCGCTTCTGCTGCTCCTTGACGCGCCGGCGCGACTCCAGCGCCAGCCGCGCCATCCACTCGAGATCCTCGTCCGGTACAGCCATCGACGGGTCCGGATATAACAGCTTCAGCAGACCGCTGATGGTCTTGTTCACCGCTTCGATGTCGCGGCCGCTCAACGCACCGCCCCAGTAAAGCCGTCCTTGAAGCAGATTCACGCGCGTGCCGGCGCGCAGCTTGTTCCAGCACTCGCTCAGGAAATCGCTCACCAGCCCGAAATGGTCGGTCAGGTGCTCGTCCACTTTGACCTTCGGGAAGTCCCAGCCGGGCGCATAGGCGTGCAGGCGGTCCATGAACGCGGTATCGTTCCGCATCTCCGGCGGCAGCGGGCTCAGCAGGTGGCCGATCCGCTGTTGCTGCTGGACGTCCACATCCAGGTTTCCCAGCATGACGATGCTGCCATCGGCGCGGATGTTCTCCTTGCCCCGGCTGAACTGGCCCGAAGCCATGTAGCCCTTCATGATGTTCACGCCGTCCTTCTGGTCGAAGGAGATGCCGGAGACTTCGTCGAAGCAGACTACGTCGTACTGGCAGACCAGCCCTCGCTGCCCCGTGGCCATGTTCACAAACATTTTCGCCACCGTTGCTTTGCCGCCCGAAATCAGGTGCGAGTAGGGCGAAATCTGCTGGTAGAGGTGGCTCTTGCCTGTGCCCCGCGGGCCTAGCTCCACAAAATTGTAATTCCGCTCCACAAACGGAACCATCCGCAGCAGCGCCACCCTCTTGGCACGCTCATCGAGGCTCGCCGGCTCCAACCCCACGCTCCGGAGCAACAGGTCGATCCACTCATCGCACGTGAACTTCGCCCGCCCGCGCGCCAGCACCTCCAGCACGTCCGACTTCGACATCTGGATGGGCCGCAGGGCGTCGATCGCAAAGGGCCGCCCGCCGTACTCCTGCGCCACGACTGCGTCATAGGAGAGCGTCACCTCGGCATAGAAGCCGTCCGTGAGCATTCGCTCGTTCTCGCGAACCAACTCATCGGCGATTCGCACGTCGTTCAGCGCCAGGCTCGGCAGCTCGGCGATGTAGCAGTCGCGCCGCGCATCGAGCCGGGCGCGCACTATGTCGATCAGCTTCACCGAGCCCTGCTCCTTGGCGCGCGCCTTGAACAGCTCCTCCTCGCCTGTTCGCACCGTCCGGTCGCGAAGCTGTTTTTCGACAATCGCCAGCCCCTCCTGGATCTCCTGCTCATCCACGCTTGCGCAGTAACGCCCCAGAAGGAACTCGACCACATAGGTCGGCACCGGATACTGCCGCGCGTACTTCCGTACCAGATCCTTGCGTACCAGGTAGCCGTCAAACGCTTCGGCGGCCTTCCGGTCCAGGCTGTCCATTGTGATCGTCATGACCTCTCTCCTACACAGGTGGTTCGAGTCGTAATCACCTTGCCGTCGCGATCGAGCACCACGACCGAGGCCGCGGCGCCTTCATAGCGGTCGTCCGGCACCGCCAGGCTCGCTTCGCCGCCGGCGCCCACTTCCTTCACCGCCGCCACGATGCTCGAGCCCGCCTGCTTCCAATTCGTCCGCAGGTCGACCTTGACCAATGGGTCGTTGGTCTCCACTCGCACGCGGCACCGCATGCCGCGCCAATCGACCGATTGGATCGACGCGTACGTCGCGCCAAATCCACGCTCCACTTCCATCACCGGCACAACGCACTCCTGCGGACTGATGCCGCCGTGCGCGTACGCTTCGCCGGCTCGGAAGCAGGCGATGCCGGGCGGTGAAGCGATCCGCACGGCTTCGTTCCAGTGCCAGGCGGCAACCGGCGTGGCCAGCTCCGGCTGGCCTTTCACCAGGGCGCATCGGGCCCAGCGGGTTTCGGTGAGATAGGCAGGCAGTTCCACCTTGGGCAGCCCGCCAGGCAGAAGCACCCAGCCGTGATCCGTCACCACGCGCACCCGCCGCCAGCCGGCGTCGAGCAGCGCCGCCACGCGCCCGGCAACCCGGTCCAGTTCGGTTGCCAACTGATGCGCAAGATCGGCCTGAAGCGTATGGCCCAGACTGTCGATCGAGCCGCACTCGGCCCAGCCGCCACCGGTCGCGCCCGCCGGAATCCGCGCCTCATCCGAGCTCAGAACTTCGACGCCTGCCGCCTCCAGCCGCTCGCGCAACAGCGGCGCGGTCAGCGGTTTCCACCCGGACCTGGTCTCGACCAGCG
>CALDUY010000011.1 GCA_937923405.1 uncultured Gemmataceae bacterium
GCCACGGTGACGAAGTGGCTCGGGAACACGCCAAGTGTCGCGCTGCGTCACTACGTCGATCCGACGGAAGCGGCCTTCGACCGGGCCTTGAGGTGGGTGCCGGAAAGCGGCGCAAAAAGCGGCGCACTTGGGGCGCAAAAAGCGGCGCAGCAGGAGTCGGCACCAAGTTGCACAGAATCGCAAGCGTCACCAGAAGCCTTGGGGGATTGCGAGTTTATGCCACTTGGTGCTTGTCGTAACCCATTGGCGCATAACGACTTAGTGGAGGCGCGGGGAATCGAACCCCGGTCCCGTAGCATTTTCGTGTCTGCTTCTACGTGCGTAGCCTCACTTTAGGTTTTCGTCGCCCGCTTTCCCGTC
Source organism: uncultured Gemmataceae bacterium (assembly GCA_937923405.1). Classification (GTDB taxonomy): domain Bacteria; phylum Planctomycetota; class Planctomycetia; order Gemmatales; family Gemmataceae; genus CALDUY01. The sequence continues at coordinate 361 of CALDUY010000011.1, forward strand.
AGGCCAGGAGCGAGCGCTTATCTGGTAGTCAGTTTTAGTCGAGAACGCCCCCAGCTCTGTTCTCGACGAGCCTGATTTGGTGACTGCTTCCGAAGGCTCTCAGGCGAAACCTCCGGTTGCAGGGCTACTTGTTATTAAGCAGCCATGGAGAACTGCGGTTCAGCAGTTATTGTTGTGATCAGCTTTTTACGTGGCCAACTGATCAACCACGGCACGCCACCTACACGTCCATTACCCGGTCGATACCTGATCGCCCCCTTTTGCCTAAAGCTCCTGACACTTAGAATTTTCTCTACTACCTCATATTATACCCATCCGAACCTTCCAGGCAACCAATTCGAATCCTGGACTCACTAAGTTAGGATAATCGCTCTGATCACGCAATTGGTGGGAATGCAACAGGTTCAGGACTCCTCTCGCCTACGTCCTCTGTTTTACCCCAGTTCTCCGCGCGGAAGGGGTTGCCGTGATTCTCCCGCTCACGGGATTGGCCTGAATTATATGGCACAACAACTGAATCTATAAGGAGTTCCGATGAAGAGCCAATAGCAGTTGCGTCGATACCATTCTCTGGCCGGCTCGAACAACTAAGCCTTCGATTCGACCGGACCGGACCGCGAGACAACCCGCGGGGGAGGCGACAAAAAATGATCGGCGAGGAATTGATGGTTTCTAGTACCGAAGCCGAGCAGCTTCGCCAACAACTCTTGCAGGCACAGAAACTCTCCAGTGTCGGTGCCCTGGCCAGCAGTGTGGCCCATGAATTTAACAATATCCTGACCACGATTATCAACTATGCTCGATTGGCGTTGCGCTCCTCGTCTGATGAAGCGTCACGTTTGCAAGCCCTGGAAAAGATTCTCAAGAGAAGTCAGCGCGCTGCCACGATCATCAACAGTATGCTCGGATTTGCTCGCAGTACGTCCACTCGACGCGAATTGACTGACTTAGTCAGTTTGGTAGAGGAAACACTAATCCTTGCCGAAAAGGATCTCAGCAAACATCAGGTGCATGTCGAGAAACGGTTTCATGGTCGGCCCAAGGCGTCGGTCGTGCCCGCCCAGATCGAACAAGTGTTGCTCAATCTGATCATCAACGCTCGGCAGGCCATGCCGCGCGGGGGGCATTTGCGCATCGACGTGCGCGAAAACTCGACTACTGGAATGGTCGAACTTCGCATTAGTGATACCGGAGTCGGAATTCCCCCGGAGCGATTGCGACTGATCTTTGAACCGTTCTACACGACTAAAGAGCCGGACGATTCCGGGCACGGTGGCACCGGACTGGGACTCAGTGTCTGCCGACAAATCATTGAACAACACAATGGACGAATCCGCGTTGAGAGCCTGGTCGGCAAAGGATCTACGTTCACGATCAAGCTGCCCATCGAAGCGGATCCAGTCCGAGAGTAAGTCGAACGAGCGTATCCCAGAGAAAAATCGCAGGTAGGAATACAGGTCAACTAAAACAGGCCCTGTATTTCTACCTGCTGGTCTCGTACTGAGTATCTCACGGGCACCCAATCCTGATCCTCGGGCTTCCTCCTCGGGAGTTCCAGTTCTTGAACAACGACAAGAGAATGTCAAAAGGAAAGGGGAGGCAACCTCTTGCCTGGAAATGGCGAGCGAAGATAAAGCGCATGGAAAGAGGATTCGGCAGAATCCGAGGATTTAACGACAAGGAGTAGTGGAAATGTCCATTTTGGCTAGACGGTCGAGAATGCACTGTTCGAGTTTGTGATCACGACCAATCGGGATCCAGGCGGGGTCAAAAACGTCGCCAGCGACGATCTCGAACTGGCGTTCGACGGTCGGGACGACGCGATAGGTGGCTTCGCCAGCGGTCGCTCGCGAAGGCGCGGGTAGGTCTTCCAACTCTTTCAACACTTTCACATCAACAAAATAGCCGCCGTCGTTGGCGGTCATGATAAGCACCACGGCACGATGTCGGACGGTCTGGAAATAGGCAAAGAGGCGTTGATACCAGTCAGGACTGCCCGGCTTCCAGGGTTGCTCGATGCCCGGAGCAATGGCTGGATGGGTCTCAATGCGGCCCTCGTAACGGTTGGAGTAGGCAATCACGAAATAGTCGGAGAGGATGTCTTCGACTTTCTCGAAGACGCGAGCATAGGCCATCGGCCCCTGGGGAATGTAGATCGGGTTTTCGTGGGAGCAGCCTCGATCCACGCGGACCAAGACCGGGTTTTCCTGCAAAGGGCCGGTCGGCCAGGCGGCACAGCCACCCAGGGAAACGGCCAAGCCTGCCGACCACAGCTTTCGCCACATACCTTCTCTCCCCCTATGCACATGAGAGCGGCGTTATGCCAGCGAGTCGGGATAGCGTCAAGCCCGATCAGCAAATTAGGACGGAGGATCCTCTTCTCCCTTGCCTGACCTGCCCCATAGCTTCTATGGAAACATCATCGGATGAACGGTGCCCCAACGAGTAGGTGTTCACTTGATCTCTCATTTCTTTATCGATCGGCCGATCTTTGCCAGCGTGCTATCGATCGTGGTCACCCTCGCAGGAGGGGTCAGTTTGCTCGGCCTGCCCGTAGCCCAGTATCCCGAGATCACGCCGCCTACCGTGTCGGTGTCGGCGTACTTTCCGGGAGCCAATGCCAAAACCGTGCTGGAAACCATTGCTCAACCGATCGAGCAGCAGGTGTCCGGAGTGGAAAACGCCCTGTACATGACCTCGCAATGCACCAACGATGGCCGCTACAACCTGTTGGTGACGTTCAAACTCGGCGTCGATCCGAACATGGCTCAGGTCTTGACGCAAAATCGAGTGCAGCTGGCGTTACCCAGCATCCCCGACCTAGTGCAGCGAGAAGGTGTGTCTGTGCTGAAGATGTCGCCCAGCGTGATGATGACAGTGAATCTCATTTCAAAAATCGATGAGCGAACCAAGAAACCACTGTACGATGACATCTATCTTTCCAACTACGCGACAATTCAGATTCGCGATGAGTTATTGCGTCTACCTGGGATCGCTAATGTCACATTTATGGGCCAGCGCGACTACAGTATGCGTGTCTGGCTGAACCCAGAGAAAATGGCGATTCTGAAAATTTCGCCTCAGGAAGTGACCCGAGCGTTGGGGGAGCAGAACATCCAGGTAGCTGCCGGTTCAATCGGCCAGCAACCCGTGCCCAAGGGGCAACAGTTTCAGCTGATTATCAACACGCTGGGACGACTCACCACGATCGAAGAATTCGAGCAGATCATCATCAAGGTGGGCAATTTGCCCAGCCAGACGACCCAAGAAGAGAAGCCTACTCCACAGCCGACAGTGTCCCCGAACATTATCCGTCTACGCGATATTGGCCGGGTTGATCTTGGGGCTCAGCAATACGATCAGACGTGTACCCTAGACGGGCAGCCATCGGTGGCCTTGTCGATCTATCAGTTGCCCGGTTCTAACGCGCTGGACACGGCCAAGGGCGTCTATCGGAAAATGGAGGAACTGAAGCGCCGTTTCCCTGATGGACTCGACTACAAAATCGTCTACGACACCACGCCGTTCATCAAGGAATCGATTGAGGAGGTGTTCATCACCCTGGGCGATGCGATTTTCCTGGTGGCCATCGTCGTACTAGTCTTCCTGCAAAACTGGCGAGCGACAGTGATTCCGCTCATCGCGGTGCCCGTGGCGATCATTGGCACGTTTTCGATCATGGCGGCAGTCGGCTTCTCGCTGAACAATCTGTCGCTGTTCGGTCTGGTGTTAGCTATCGGCATCGTCGTCGATGATGCCATCGTCGTGGTGGAAAATGTCGAACGCTGGCTGGAGGAGGGGCACCCGCCGCGCGAGGCGGCACGCAAGGCGATGGAGGAAGTGACCGGGCCGGTCGTTGCCGTCGCTCTGGTTCTGTGTGCCGTCTTCGTCCCCTGTGCCTTCATCTCCGGTATCACGGGGCAGTTCTTCCGGCAGTTCGCCATCACGATCGCCGTCTCAACGGTGATTAGTGCGTTTAACTCCCTGACGTTGAGTCCGGCGTTGGCCGCGCTGTTGCTTCGGCATCGGCACAAAGGCTTCGACTGGGGAACGACGGGGGCATTCATGCTACTGTTCGGCAGCGCGACGGTCTGGCTTCGCTATTCGCATGGGATCGGTGATGCCCTACCCTGGCCCGTGGTGGCCGGAGCCGGCGCGATCTTCGGCGGCCTGCTCGGCGCGGCCACGCTGTTGTTCTTCAATCGTATCTTCGACGGATTGACTTGGCTGTACACCAGTGCCGTCGGCGGAATTCTTCGTCTTAGCGTGGTGGTGCTGATCGGCTACGCAGGGTTGCTCTACCTTACCTACGCGGGGTTCACCAGCACGCCGACTGGCTTCATTCCACCGCAGGACAAGGGGTATCTGCTCGTCACTGTGCAGTTGCCAGACTCGTCAAGCGTGCAGCGTACCCAGGAAGTGCTACGGCACATTGATGCGATGGTGCGCGGTGGAACTTTTCGTGACAAGACCTACGACGAGATCCCCGGGGTGCAACATACCGTCGCCATCGCTGGACAATCACTCCTGTTGGGAGCCAATGCCCCGAACCTCGGCTCAATGAACGTCATGCTCAAGGAGTTCACCCAGCGGCGTGGCGCGGAACAGACCGGGGAGGCGATCGCCCAGCGGATCCGGCAATTGTGTAGTAAGGAGATCCGCGATGCCGTCGTTAGTGTCTACGGTGCGCCACCGATCGACGGGTTGGGCACGGCGGGTGGCTTCAAGGTCATGATCGAGGATCGCGGTCCCATTGGCCCTGCAGCACTACAGGAGACGGTAGATCGCATTATCGCAACTGGGTCGCGTGAGCCGGAGTTACGCGGTCTCTTTACGAGTATGCGTAACAACACTCCCTGGCTGTACATGGACATCGACCGCGACAAGTGTTTGTCAATGGGGGTGTCGTTGGAGGCGGTCTTCAATGCCTTGCAGGTGTACCTCGGTTCGTACTATGTGAACCAGTTCAACGAGTTTGGCCGCATTTGGCAGGTCAACGTTCAGGCAGATTCTCGCTTCCGCGATCGAGTCGCGGCCATTGGTCAGATGAAGGTGCCCAACAATCGGGGCGAGATGGTGCCGCTGGAGACAATGGCGACGATTCGCAACAGCACTGGACCACTGTTACTGTTGCGTCACAACATGTACTCAACGGCGGCGATTTACGGCGATACCTCGCCGGGCACCAGTTCCGGCCAGGCGATCAAGGCGATGGAGCGGGTCATCGAAAAGCAGTTGCCGCCCTCGATGGGTTATGAGTGGACCGAGTTGACTTTTATGCAGTTGGCCGCGGGAAGCACAGCGATGATTGTCTTCGCCCTGGCTGTGGTGTTTGTCTTTCTAGTGCTGGCGGCTCAGTATGAGTCGTGGTCTTTGCCGTTGGCGGTGATCCTGGTCGTGCCGATGTGTCTGCTCTGTTCGGTGGTCGGGGTCATCCTCGCACGGTTGGACATCAATATCTTCACGCAGATCGGCTTCGTCGTCTTGGTCGGACTAGCTGGAAAAAACGCGATCTTAATTGTCGAGTTTGCTAAGCAGCAGTTCGAGTCAGGAATACCGGTCTTTCAGGCCACGCTGGAAGCCTGTCGACTGCGGCTGCGACCGATTCTAATGACGTCGTTCGCCTTCATTCTTGGGGTGGTGCCGTTGGTCGTGGCCGAGGGGGCCGGCGCGGAGATGCGCCGTGCCTTGGGCATCGCTGTCTTCTCCGGCATGCTGGGCGTGACGCTGTTCGGCATCTTCTTGACGCCGGTCTTTTTCCTGGTGATTCAGCGGCTGACCGCGCGGCAAACGTCTCAGCAGTCGGCAGAACAGCCAACAACAGAACCTCCTGCTCCACCTGCCGACGAGCCTGACCCCGAATAGCCAAAACGATCACTTGCACAAGCGCGGTCCCCACCACGGGCACTGGAGCCACCAGCATTTCGGCTTGGGCGGAGCTGAGTCCGTCGGAAGACACTGCCCTGGTGTGTCGCAGGGAAGCACCGGCCGCGGTTTTCCCTGGTAATCGTCACCGCCGCACGGTTTGTAGTCGGGCGGCAGACACGGTTTCACCTTGGCCTGATAATCATCCTTCCCACAAGGACAGAAGGCCGGCGACAATTCGGGTTGTAGCTTGCACTGATAATCATCAGGACAGCACAAAGGCAGAGAGAGCCGCCCAGGACAGAATAGATTCCACCAGCGCGACGAACCGTTTGCTTGAACCGTCGTGCCTAGTGCCAGTAGCAACAGTAGGGAGAGCAATAGTCTCATTATAAGATCCTTTATAATCTTATTAGGGCCGCTCCGTCGAGGAGAGTCCTCTCTCCAGATTGCTCGTTTCGGCAGACAACTCAGCTCTTCTCGGCGGCAGTCGCGTTGGCACTACGACGGACGGTTCCGGTTTCTCTTTGTCAGTTTTGTTGGTGTCCTTCTTTTTCTCCAGCAGCGGATCGAAGGGGATGACCGGCGGCTTCTGGGGCTGCTTGATTGGAGTCTCCAGACGCATGGGCGGAATGGAGGCCTCCATGCCAGGCGGTGCGTTGACCACTTGGCAGCCGTCGAGGCGGATTTGCCAGCCGCCGCCCAGCGCCTTGTAGATGGCAATAAGTCCCTGAGCGATTTCGCCTTTGGCCGTTGCCTCAGTCAGTTGCTGCGACACCAGGTTCTGCTGGATCAAAGAGACTCGGTTGAAATCGACTGTGCCAGCTTGGTACTGAGCCAGAGCAATGACCACCGAGCGTTCGGCAGCTTCGACACTCTTGCGTTGCTCGCGTAGGCGTTGCTGCGCCTTGAGGAAGCGAACCACGGCATTCTCGACTTCCTCATTAGCGGTCAGCACTGTCTGTTGATAGCGCAAGACGTGCTGTTGGAAGATCGCCTCGGTTCGCAGCACATTATTGGCGATGCGGCCATAGTTAAGAATCTTCCAGTTGAAGGAAGGTCCAATACTACCCACCATTGCTTGCGAACTAAAGAGATCTGGAAAGTGCTGAGCCTGTGCCCCGATGGTGCCGCTGATCGACACGGCGGGATACCATTCGGATTCGGCGATACCGATGCGCGCACATTGGGCTGCGGCTTCACGTTCGGCTCTGCGCACGTCCGGTCGGCGACGGATAAGCTCTGCGGGCACTCCCAGAATCACCTCGGGCGGAACCAGAGGAATTGGCTTAGTGCCCAGCTTCTTGCTGAGGTCAAACGGAGGCAGTCCGAGTAAGACGCAAAGCCGATTGGCCGCTTGGCGTTGTTGAATTTCTAGTTGGGGAATCTCCGCGATGGTTTGTTGCAACAAACTCTCGGCTTGATCGACGTCGAGTTCGCTGACGAGGCCGCCCTTGAATCGCGCTCGAGCTATGTTGAGCGTGTCTTGCTGCAACTTGACGTTTGCTCGAAGCAAGTCGATCTGTGTTTCGAGAATGCGATATTGCAGGTAGGTTTCAGCGACTTGAGCAAGTGTTTTGACCAGCAGATCATCATAGTTTTCGATGCTGGCATCCAACTCGGCTTGGAACGATTCAATGTCACGCCGATACTTGCCCCACAGATCCAATTCCCAGACCAGACCCAGCCCGTAGCCCCAGTTAGAATAAAACCGCTCGGGTAGAAATTCGCGGTTGGCCACCTCACGACTGATCGCTGTCCGAGTATAGTTGCCGAAGGCTCGCTGACTTTGCGGGAAGAAGCGACCGATGACCGTGCCCAGAATGGCCTCGAACTCCAGGACGCGGAAGCTCTGTTCTTTGAGCAGCAGGTTTTGTTGAGAAGCAGCGCAGATGAGATCGTCGAGGATGGGATCGTTGAAGGTTTTCCACCAACACCGATGCTCCTCGGGATCGAGACGCAAGCGAGGATCGCCCTGATCGATCCAGCGATCGGCGACCGGAGCTGGAGGACGACTGTAGTTTGGGCCGAGTTTTAGCCCATTCTCCCAGTAGGTCTTGAAGGTGGTGCAGCCGGTCATCAAGCTGGCCAGCACCAGCGTTCCCAGACCCAGTCGCCAGCGGCGCGGCATGAAGCATCGACCCGCCATATGTCCGATCCTCCTCGGATGGATGAGAGGGCTATATCTCATCGAGAGAATCATCGGCACAACTGGCACAATCGATACAAACAAAAGATTCCAGGAGCGCAAGATCTTCCGATTTTGCGCTCCTGGAAAAATCGGTCGATCTGGGCTACTTATCCAGCTTTTGGACCACTGCGGAACAGTACTAGATCATGCCGCTTGATCATCACGCCTGGTTTGCCATCGGGCCGCATCTGCATGGTGTAGACGCCGATCTGCCCACTGCTGGTCTCGGCAACGTACAAAGCTGCTTGTCCCTGAGCAATCATCCCAGTGGTCATCATGAAGTGAACATTCTGACGCGGTGGGACGTTGAATTCGCTGACGAGATCGACCTCGGCCCAGCCGACGATCTTGCCCAGCGTGCGATCGATCAAAGTGCCGAGCAGTTTGCCCGCACGGTAGTCCAGCAACCAGACACCATCGGTTGGGGCACCGGGGCGAACGGCGCACGCTCCCGTACAGAGGATGTAATCCTCGAAGCGATCGTTGGCTGCTCGTGCCGTCGGCAGTTGAGTCAGGTAGAATCCCACCGCTGCTCCGCCAAGGAGCAATCCGACGACCAGCCATAATAACCTTCCGCGATCCGTCATGGGACCATTCTCCGCTAGACGCCGACCGATCTCTACTTCAACGAGTCCACGAACGGTAGCGTCTTGCGACAGGGAGTCAACCTCAATTCTGCCGCCTCGAGTACTGGGCAAGCGAGGCCAGCTAGACAACCTGCTCAACGCATAGGAGCAGTCTCCTCTTTGCGGATCAGCGAACCGTGCCGTTCCTCCAGTACCCAGTGAGGCGGAATGAAGACAAAGTCGCCCGGGGCCGGCTGGCCATCGCGGCGGAGACGATCACTTGCCTGGGGCGATTGACGGTTGAACGCCTGCAACGCCTCGGCATAGCGTTCGGTCAACAGATGCTTCTTGCTGATCGATTCCCAGGTGTCCTCCTGCAAGCAACGATGCGAAGTCACGTCGTACTTCTCAACACGAGGCCGAGCGAGGACCACGGTCGTCGAGGTGGCACCATTAGGAGCGATGCGTACCGGCTGGGTCGTGGCGCGGACGGCGTTTCCTGTTGCGGTCGCAGGTGCCGTTGGCGTCTGCGGAGTTGGAGTGGCCAACGGGACGCTGGGCGGTGGGGCAGGAATAGGAGAACTCGGATCGCTCATGGTGTTCATCGGGGCAGGCGATTGCGGCGGCGTCGTGTTCGAGGTGGCGACTGGCACGACCTTCTCGGGCTGCGCTGGAATCGGCGAACCTGACACTGGTGGAAGGTTCGCCGGTGGCGGAACAGGAGCCGTGGATTCCGGTATCCCTGGTATTCCAGGTGCAGACGCGGGAGGAACCGGAGCCATTGCCTCTGGTGTCGCCGACACAGGGGCAGGTGGCGGAACCGAGGCACTGGGTTCGACTGAGAGGTTTGCTGGGCTAGATGGTGGTATCGGGACTGTAGCCTCGGGAGTAGTCCCAACCGGTGCGGGCGGGGAGACGGGATTGCTGGCTTCGGGCATCACTCCGCCTGGAGCGGGCGACAACGTCCCCGCAGAGATCGCCGATGAATTCAACATCGCGGGCGGAGGCGGCAACGACTCCCCAGAAGGCGGCGTCTGGCCTGCAGTCAACTTGACCTCTCCAGCAGTGGGTGCGGGTGTCGTGCTTGAACTAGTCGTCCGATTGCCGCTTACTGGCCGTGGGGCACCCAGCGAGGGTGGAGCTACAGCGGCTGGAGGCACGACTTTTTCAGGGCTGAGAGATGCTGCTGGTTCGTTCGCTGGAGAGGTACTCTCCGCGGAGGGAATAAACTCGCTGTGTTGCAACGGCTGGCCAGTTGTCGTTCGATCGGGCAATGGCTTCGCTTCTGGCGCGTTTCCCACTGGTGCTGGCGGGGGCACTGGATCCGAGGGGATAAATTCGCTGGTCGCCGGAGTCGGCGGAGTCGGTACCTCGGAAGGCGGCGTTTTCGGCTCTGATTTCTCCGCAGAAGGCGGCGTTTTCGGCTCTGTTTTTTCCACTACGCCGGCGGGGACTGGAGGGGGGGCCTCAACTTTGACTTCCGGGAGCGAAGAAGGAGTATTCGGCTCTCCTGGTGTGGGCATCGTGGTGACCGATCCGGCTGGTGGAGGCGGCGGCCCATCCGCACTGCCGGGTACAGCAGGCGGCGGCCCATCCGCACTGCCGGGTACAGCAGGCGGTGGCCCATCCGCACTGCCGGGTGCCGAGAGGGGGGGGAGGTTAGATCCCGCTGAAGCTGGTGGTGCAGGTGTTGTGGTTTCGGGGGGCGGTGGTGGTACGTCTGCACTGCCGGGCACCGACGGCGGCGGTACGTCGGCGCTTCCTGGGGCGGTTGGAGGAGGAAAGGGCGATCCGCCGGGGGGTGGCGACGTGGGTGCATTCCCGCTTCCGACAGAATTGTTCGGCTGGACCGGCGGTTGCGTCATGGAACCTCCGGGTGGAGGCGGCGGCACGTCGTGGCCCGGAATTGCGGGAGGTGGCGGCACGTCGCTGGCTGGTGTTGCTGGTGGTGGTAGATCGCGGCCTGGAATTGCGGGGGGCGGCGGATTCGCGGACACTGGCACAGCCGGCGTTGGAATCGGCACGTTGGCTCCGGCTTGCATTACTCGGGGATCCTCGCGCGGGGGATCGTCCTCTTCGTCGGCCTTGGTCGAGCTGCTAAGGGGCGGCAGTGTTTGTTGAGGAGGTGGCGGCACACTGCTGGCTACCTCGGTTCGCTGTTCGGCGAGCGCAGAGGGCGGCATCAGCGGATCGTTGCTCAGCGGAGTTGCGACCGAGTTTGTCGGCGGACTGGAATTATCTACCAAGTTGGTGTGCGAAGACGGCTCCGGCTTCGGCTCCTTGGACGCCTGCTCCGTTGGCTTGGCAAAATCTGCCTGCGCCGATTGTACGGGTTGGTTGGTTGGCGTGTCTTCCAGGCTGGGCTCGCGCATCTTGACGGCGAATACCAAGCCGACCAGTGCCAGAAACGATCCGGACACGACCAGTCCGGCTTTGTTCTCACGTGTCATGCGCTCTGCCTCCTCCGTTCCGCCTGTCGGCGGCCGTTCCCTGTTCCTTGAGGAATTATGGCCGCCTCCTTGCTCTGACGTGGGATTCTCGGGCCAGAGAATCCGAAAACGACGGCGGACCGAGAGGTGTGTTCCTCTCGGTCGAACCGTCTTACTCAGTCCGAACTCGTCTTGCGATCCGCACGATCAATCCTCGGTCGTGGTCATCGCTTTCTTAGCCTGGGTGTAGTCGCGCCAGCGAGCGGCGTCCCACACCTCGAAATGGTCGTCGATGCCGACCAGCACCACTTCCGCGCCCAATCCAGCGAACGCGGCCAACTTCTCCGAGATGGCCAACCGACCATCGCGGATCGGCACTTTTACAGTCTGAGCGTAGTACAACCGTTTGAAGCCGCGTACATCGCTTTCTCGCGCGGGCGATTTATCCAGCTTCGCTTGCAGTCGATCCAGGTGTGCCTGGTTCGTCAGCCAAAGACATCGATCCGATCCCGGGGAGAGCAACACCGTGTCGCAGTTGCCCAGCTGATCGAGAATCTTGCGCGGCAGCGTGATCATCTTCTGATCGTCCAAGGCGATGGGATAGGTTCCCGTCAGGGGCAACAACGCTCGCGGTTTTGGCAGAGTGCGCGGACGTAGGGGGGGCAACGGTCGCACAGCTTCGTCGTCCTCTTCCTCGCAGGCATCGCCAGGGAGTTTCACCACAGTTCCCACACTGATCGGAGCATCGGGGCGTAGGTTCGGATTCAGTTTGTAGATATCGGTCCAGCGTTCGCTACTGCCGAGCATCTTTCGGGCCAGCGACTTGAACGTTTCGCCGCTGTTTCGCACCTTGTGCTGAACCACTGGTCCGGGCGAGGGGGCCAACGGTGGCTCGGGAACTCGTGGTCGGCCCACCTGCAGTGGCGGTTCCGTCGCCATTGGGGCTGTCGATGCTGAGGAAGAGGAGGAATTCGGCTCTGCCGTGCGGGGAAGCGAACGACTGATTGGCTCTGCAGGCGGAGTCGTCTCGGCGTGAAGAACCGGTGGTGGCGTGACACTCGGCGGCGGAGTTGGCACGCTCGCTTCTTCAGACTGGATCGGTGGCAATGTCGCGCCAGGCGGTGGCGGCACCGCATCCGCGGGCGGCGGGGGCGGAATTGTCGCCGAGGCTGGAATTACAATCGGTCGCGAATCACTGCCCGCGACTGGCTGAGACATCGGAGGCGTGGGAGTCACAGCTTCGACGGGGACAAGTGCGGCGGAAGGAGTGGTCGGCGGTACTTCCGACGTGATTGGCGGTAACATGCGTGGCATCTCGGGAGCCGGCGGCGGCGCGGGCTTCTCCGCCACGAGCGTCGGCGGCTCCGACTGGGCCATCACTTTGTTGCCGTCTCGGGCACGAGTGACAACGTAAACGCCAAGCAGGCACAACAGACCTCCCAACGCCATCCAGGCATAATGCGAAGTGCGGGTCACTTCTTTGCTCCTCCTTGCCAGTCACGCCCGGAGCCTGGGTCAGCTCGTAGGCGCGTCTCCATCCTATGGGTCGTCTCACCGCCGACAGGCCGCTCGCAGTTTCGCGCTCCGCGCCCGTGGGTTGTTCTGAATCTCGGCCTCGTCCGCCATCACTGGTTTTCGAGTTATCTGCTCCCAAAACTCTCTTTTACGAAACGCCTGCTTCACTCGGCGATCTTCTAACGAATGAAAACTGATCAGAACCGCGATGCCTCCGGGTTTCAACGCCTTGGGCAGATCGGTCAGCAGTTGTTCCAAGACATGTAGTTCGTCGTTGACCGCGATGCGGAGCGCTTGAAACACTCGGGTAGCAGGATCGATCGGTGCATTGCCCCGCGGCACACACGATCGCACCAAGTCGGCCAGCTGGTCCGTCGTTTCGATTGCCTGTTTGCGTCGCGTCTCGACGATGCGTTTGGCCACGCGCCGACTGTAGCGTTCCTCGCCATAACGCCAGAACAGATCTGCCAGTTCCCGTTCCGATAAGCGATAGATCAGGTCATGGGCCGGTTCTCCTATTTCCGGATTCATCCGCATGTCCAACGGACCGGATCGCGCAAAGCTGAATCCCCGGTCTGCCACGTCCAACTGATCGGAGCAAATCCCCAAGTCTGCCAACACGCCGTCCACCTGATCAACCTGCTCTAGACGCAACACATCGAGCAGATCGGCAAAATTCGCCTGCCGCAGCGAGACCGGCAAACCGGTTAAGCGCGGCTTGGCCAAAGCCAGCATCGCCACATCCTGATCCAGGCCGATGACCCGACCGGTAGGCGCGACCCGTTCGGCCAGCAACCGAGTGTGACCGCCACCGCCGACCGTGGCATCAATCAAAACCTTGCCTGGAGCAGGGGCGAGGTAGTGAATCACCTCCATGGGCAAGACGGAAACATGTCTAGGGCCGCAACCAGCTGCATTCATGGGAGCCTGACACGAGTGGAGAGCGAGAGAGGAAGTCTATTCGAGGAAGCCCATCTATCCTTGTGCCCGAGTGGCTGTTCCGATGCGCTCATCACCCTGCACATGGCACTAACATAGCTGGAGAAGAGGACGGAATCAATACACTCTCTAGCCTTCGCGACTAGGACTCAACCGAACTAAAGAATTGAACTATACTTGTGAAGGATACGAAAGTTTTACAAGGGAGGTTAATCTGATTAGCTATAAAAGCAATCCTAATTATTGGATTTGCTTCGCTCCAGCGATTACTTCCGTTTCAGTGATCTAGATCGATTAAATTTGCTTGGTAAGTACCACCGAACCAGGCAAAATAAACATACTGCAAGCTTAATTGGAATTGGGCAGTCAGGACATTTGCTCGGCAGACCACAACCTCCATCAGCTCGCTGTTGCCTGAAGGAGATCTCGCAGGGAGATTCGGCTAATGGATATTTGCCCCAGTCGAGAGTTACTGCGTCGATGGATCAATTATACCCTAGAACCGCAAGAATATCTGCGGATCTCGGAGCACGTTCGTCACTGTTTATCTTGTCAAAAAACTCTGAAGGAGTTCTCCGGATCCACCACTGAGTATCATCTTAACGAAACGAAACGAGATCCAAAAGCATCTCAACAAGATGGTAGTTCAAGCGATTCATCTTCATTACCGATCTTTCGAGATTATGAAATTCTGAGCGAACTCGGTCGTGGCGGTATGGGAGTGGTGTATAAAGCTCGACAAAAAAAGCTCGACCGTGCAGTAGCTCTGAAACTCATTCGACTCAACTTACAATTCGATGCTGGCAATCGAGATGAGTCGATTCATCGCTTCCGCCAAGAAGCCGACATAATTGCTCACTTGCAGCATCCAGGAATCGTGCGGATCTACGATATTATTGACACCGAGGATTATTTGGCGATTGTTCTGGAATACTGCAGGGATGGTTCACTTGAAGAAACAACTCGTCAGGCTCCAATCGATCCTCAACGGGCGACTCGAATCGTTGAGGAGGTGGCCCAGGCATTACAACTCGTTCACGATCAAGGTATTATTCATCGCGATCTCAAACCAGGTAACATCCTGATCGGTGACGATGGTCGGCTGAAGATTAGCGATTTCGGACTTGCTCGTCGAAGCGACGGAACACGCTATACGCAGTCTGGTGCGATGATGGGCAGTCCCGGCTACATGGCTCCCGAACAGGTTCGCGGGGACTGCAAAGAGATTGGGCCAGCATGTGACCTGTGGGCACTCGGCGTATTGCTCTATGAGTTACTCACGGGAAAGACTCCTTTTCAGTCGCCCAAGATACACGACATTTTTCTGCGAACGTTGTACGAGGATCCTGTTCCTCTGCGTCGCCTCCAGCCATCTGTTCCGCGCGATTTGGAAACCATCTGTTTGAAATGTCTCGATAAAATTCCCCAGCGACGTTATCCCTCCGCAAAAGAACTCGCCGACGATCTGCAACGAGTTCTCAACGGCCAAACTATACACGCGAGACCGGTTGGGTTGCTAGAAAAGTCCTGGCGCTGGGCTAGACGCAACCCTGGATTGGCGATTTCCTCGCTAGGATTCGTGCTTACTTTGCTCCTCGGTACAATCCTTTCCTCTTCACTTGCTCTCTGGGCCTGGGAGGAACAACGTCAGGCCAAGAATAACGAGCTACTGGCAGTCGAGAATGCGACTTTGGCGATAGAGAATGCCTCTCGCGCTAAAACCAACGAAGCCTTGGCAAAGCAACACGAACAAGCGGCGATAAATGCTCTGGAGTTGAACGAGCAAACATTAATTCAAACCTTTACAGCTCTGGAACGGGTGTTTCGGCGAATCGATTTCAATCGTTCGGAAAATCCCAAAACTCGTCTACTAATGCGAGAGCTGGCTTATGACTTCGCCGACGCAAGTCTGGAACTCTTAAAACTCAATCCTAAAAACATCGAAACCAAGCGAAAATTGGCCAACTATTTTTCGGTTCTTGCTAATGGATTTGCTAACTCAGACACGTTAGCGCTGGCCATTCATTTTTCGGAGTCTGCTCTCAAGCTTTATCGCGAACTGAACGATTCGCAACAAGTGGCAAATCTTTCTCTGGATTTGGTGACGAGATACCGTCCAGTGGGAAATTTTGTCCGTGCCCAATCAATTTTGAATGACTTAGTGAGTCAATATCAGAAGCTCTATGAGGGTCAGTCCAATGATCGCCAAGTTGGATTAACCTTGAGTAGAAGTCTCAAGGAACTTGGTAATCTAAAGATGGAAATGGGGATTGATCAGCACGGTTCAGAGGTGGAGAAGTTGTTCATTGAGTCGATGCACATTTTGCAATCGATTCGCAAGAATCATCCAGATGATCTAGAACTTGCTAGTGAAGAAGCCACTACTCGCTTTGATTGGGTGATTTATCTCTCTAAGTCAAACAAGCATAAAGAGGCACTTGAAGCACATATTCCTCTCGAACGTCTGCATCGAGAATTAGTGAGCAAGAATTATCCTGGCCAAAAATATCAATTGGCAAAACAAATGCTTAATCGAGGAATACTACTTAGCTTGATGGATCAAATGCCAGACGCGATTCGTGATTTACAAGAATCGTCTTCAATTCTTAGACAACTGAATAACGACGATCCATTTCATCGCCGCTATCAATACGAGCGTTCTCGCTGTCTAGGGCATCTCGCAAGTTGTCTGCAAATTAGTGGCGAGTATGCTCAAGCATTACCGTTAGCGGAAGAAGCAAATCGAATCGCATATGATTATTGGCGATCAGATCTCGAAAACCAAGATCTGGCCGAAGAAGCTGCTGTCCGGGTGGCGAGTTTAGCTTGGATCCACGAAGATCTGTGTCGGCAGTTCGCGGTTGCTAGTAAGAAAATCCCTTTGATTGAATCCGTCGCACTTTTGCTAGAAAGTCATCGGTGTTTCAATCGATCGCTTGATGAATATGACAATGCATTGAAGGGATTTGCTCACATGGGAATGATTGCTCCGCATAAATTGCAGGAGTATCACCAACGAATCCAAGGCATCGCGCGGCAGCGGGCAAAACTGCTTCGAGATGCCAAGATGGCTCTTGAACCTGTGAAAAGTGTTCAATTGAAAAATCAAAGTGGACAGCAACATGCTTCACTACAGCATCGATTATTGGTAGTCCAGGCAATTAGTTGTGAGATCAGCGGTTTCCCAGAAGAAGCTCTGATGTCTCTAGAACAATTGCGGCCTTTCAAGGAAGTGGCACCGTCAGCTTTGTATCCCGCTGCGGTCATGTACTCGCGCTTAGCGGAAAAGCTACCGCGACAGCGAGAGCAATGTGTTCAGAGAGCGCTGGAAGCACTTCGACATTGGAAAGAGGGGGACGAAGTTTTATATGCAGATGTCTGGTGGCGGGCTAAGATTCTCAAGCAAGATCGTTCACGATACCTGGTGCATTACCTGGGATATCCCGACACAGACGATGAGTGGATCACCCCCGATCGATTGCGTACGGTCGAGTATCGCCAAGTGCTGTCACGACTGCGTTACGCTCAGGAGCTAGAACCACTGCGCACTCGTTCGGAGTTTCAAAAACTAATTCAAGAGGTGGAGGCTCAGCAAGGCCGTAAGTAGTGTGAGGGACTCGGACCGATAGTTTGCTCTCTCGTCCGGACTCCACCAGATCACTAGGATCATCTTCAGACACGATTGCTGCGTTGCGAAAGGCACGTCACTCAACGTGAGCTGTTCTTCAAGCGAGTAGGGGCATGCAGCGGATTCAGGTGATCGATTCCCATACCGGTGGTGAGCCGACGCGCATCATCGTGGCTGGTGGGCCGGAGCTTGGCCACGGGTCGATGGAGCAACGCCGTGAGCGCTTCCGGCAACAGTTCGATGCTTACCGTCGGGCGGTGGTGAACGAACCGCGTGGCCACGATGTCCTCGTCGGCGCAATTCTCTGTGAACCGGTCGATTCGACCTGTGTCGCTGGCATCATCTTCTTCAACAACACCGGCTATCTCAACATGTGCGGGCACGGCACGATTGGCGCGGCGGTCACGCTCGGTCATTTGGGACGCATCGGCGCGGGCCGCCATCGTCTCGAAACACCGGTCGGTATCGTGGCCTTCGACTATGACGGCCAACATCGCGTGGCCGTGGAGAATGTGCCGAGTTACCGGTATGCGACCCGAGTTCCCGTCGAGGTGCCGGGGCATGGTGTGGTCCACGGCGACATCGCCTGGGGTGGTAACTGGTTCTTCCTGGTCAGCGATCATGGGTTGGAATTGTCGCTGGCTCAGCTCGACCGATTAACCAACTTCACCTATCGTCTTCGTCGGGAATTGGAGCGTCAGCAGATCACCGGAGCCAACGGGGCCGAGATCGATCACATCGAGCTGTTTGGCCCACCCACACAGCCCGGAGCGCACAGTAAAAATTTCGTGCTTTGCCCTGGCTTGGCCTACGATCGTTCGCCCTGCGGAACCGGCACCAGTGCTAAGGTCGCCTGTCTTTTCGCGGATGGGAAATTACAACCCGGCGAGGTCTGGCTTCAGGAGAGCATCATCGGCAGCGTTTTTACGGCCTCCTTCCGACTCGAAGCCGACCGCTTAATTCCGCGTATCGAGGGGACGGCCTACATCACGGGGGAAAGCATGCTTTTGCTAGACTCAGAAGATCCGTTTTGTTGGGGAATTCGTATATGACCGCTTCCACGCCGCGCGTGGTCGTCCTGGGAGGGGGGGTGGTTGGCTGTGCTTGTGCCTATTATTTGCGACAGGCCGGCTGTTCAGTGACCCTGGTGGAAAAAAAGACCATTGGCAGCGGCTGCTCACACGCCAACTGTGGCTACGTTAGTCCCAGTCATGTGCTGCCACTCGCTGGTCCGGGAGTGATCGGCAAGACACTGTGGACGCTGCTGCAACGCGATTCGCCATTAAAGATCCGTTTTCGCTGGGATCCGGCCTTGTGGGCTTGGCTGTTCCAATTCGCTCGTCGGTGCAATCGCGCCGACATGCTCGAAGCAGGACGCGCCCTGGCGGCGCTATTGAACTGGTCGCGCGATCTGTATGGCGAATTGTTCCGTCAAGGCACGCTCGATGCTGAGTGGGAAGAGCGTGGTCTGTTGTTCGTCTTTCGCACGGCCAAGGAGATGGAGCATTACGCGCATACCGATGAACTGCTCCGCCAGTCGTTCGATTTGCCTGCGATCCGGTTGAATGGGCGAGAGTTGGTCGAGAGGGAGCCAGCCTTGAAACCAGGTCTCGCTGGAGCCTGGTACTATCCACGCGATGCGCATTTGCGACCGGACAAACTGATGGCTTCTTGGCGAGCGGCGTTGCTGAACCTCGGCGTGGAGATTGGCGAGAACACGGTGTTCGTCGGCCTGGATCGAGCCGGCCAACAAGTTCGTGCGGTGGTCACGGATCGCGGCTCGATTCCGACAGATCAGGTGGTGGTTGCCACCGGTGCCTGGACCCCGTTGCTTCGGGAGCAGCTCGGGGTGCGACTACCGATCGTGCCGGGCAAGGGGTACTCGATCACGATGGCCCGACCGTCGCGCTGCCCGGTGATTCCACTGATTTTCGAAGAGGACCGCGTTGCTGTCACGCCGATGCAGAGCGGTTATCGGCTGGGTTCGACGATGGAGTTCGCTGGCTATGACGACCGTCTGGATCGGCGAAGGTTAGAGATTCTCCGCCGCGCGGCTCGGTTTTACCTGCACGAACCCCAAGCCGAACCAGTGATGGAGGAATGGTGGGGCTGGCGTCCGATGGTGGCGGACGGAAAGCCGATCCTCGGCGCGCTGGGCGGCTTTGCGAACGTTCATGTCGCGGCCGGCCATAGCATGCTGGGGCTGGCGATGAGTACCGGGACTGGGAAACTGATCGCCGAACTGCTCACCGGACAGACGCCCAGCGTGGATCCAACTCCGTATTCCCCGCAGCGGTTCTAACTGAATTGTGCCAGTGAAAATCGTTACAGTCAGGATATTTGACAATCACGACGGAACCGGAGTACAATGCGCCTGAGGAAGGAGTACGCAGCGGAACACGCCTTCCTTGGAACGGACCAGGAGGCACCTGTCCCGAACGTATCTTTACATCAGGAGACAGCAACATGCGTGTGCAAGTTTTGACAGCGGCGCTGGTCGTGGCGATCCTGTTCGCGGTCGTCGGCCCAGCGCAGGCCGGGGACACGCTCCGTCTGCGATTGCCCGGCGATACAGAGGCTGCGACGCTCGATCTGAAAGCCCGCCCAGGAGATCTTGACCTGGATCCGGAAGCGGCTCACTGGGGCTGGGGCTGGCGACGGCCCTGGGGCTGGGGCGGCTGGGGTTGGGGCTGGGGAGGCGGCTGGGGCTGGCGTGGCTACTACGGCGGCTACTGGGGTGGCTATCGCGGCTTCTACGGAGGGGCCTTTGTCTCTCCTGGCTTCTACTATTATAGCTATCCGGTTTATAGCTATGGCTTCTCCTTCTATGCTCCCTGCTCGATGGACGGGGCGGTAACGATTCAACGTCCGTCGATTCCGACCATGCCGCGCATCATCGATGGCCCGGCTCCGGTGCCGGCTCCCAGCAACAATCAACCGCGCCCTGCTCCGGGCACCTTCGAGTATGACGGCGGTCCCAAAACGCCCGTCCCGATGCCGCCGCTTCAGCCTCAGGAGAAGTCGGCCCGCTATCCGACCAAACCGAGCATCGTGACCGAACTGCCGGTCAGCTATCGGCCTGCTCAAGCTACTTCCGCAGATGCACCCAAGGGGAAGTGGATCTACCCAGCCTACGGGGAAGCGCCGCGACGCGCTCGCTGAGCCAGCAACGAAGCTTCCCTTGGTCCCGTGTTTGTGTCCCTGAGAATGCCGTGCCATTCTAACCCTTCAGGGATCGAACACGGGGCAATTTATTTTCTACTCCAGTCATGCTTTCAGCAGCACACTCTTTCAGAGACTTGCGTCGGGAGTGAATTCGACTATATTCAGAGGTCGGCACGTCGATTGGTTCACGCTGCACACCAGATGCCGCACACAAGGAGCTAGCATGTCGCTGAACCGCCTGATCTACTACTCGGCGTTGGGAGCCGGCTGGGCAGCACTAACGGGATGGCTGATTTTTGAGATCTTCTTACTCGGGCGAGTGCCAAATTGGTTGGCCAGCCCGGTGTGCGGTGCCTTGGTTGGTGGTTTTGTCGCCGCCGGTTTGGGGGTGGTTGGCGGTCTGTCCAGTGGAGCCATCGCTCCAATGCTCAAACGGCTCCTTCCGATTTTGCTGGGAGGCATGGGTGGTGGCGTCGTCGGGGCGGGGCTGGGCGAACTGCTTTTCTCGTTGCTTGGTCTGCCGCGTGCCCTAGGCTGGATGGTCATGGGGTTGGGCATTGGTGCTGTCGAAGGCCTATTCGAGCGTTCGCCCAGCAAACTTCGCAATGGCTTGATCGGCGGCGCGATCGGCGGGTTGCTCGGCGGCCTGCTCTTCGACATCTTCGCGGGACTGCTGGCCTCACCCACCGGCATGACCAGCCGAGCGGTCGGCTTCGTCGTCCTCGGCGTGTGCATTGGCTTCGGCATCGGCTTGGTGCAGGTGGTTCTCAAAGAAGCCTGGCTAACCGTGTTGGATGGCTATCGTCCTGGCCGACAGCTCATTCTCAGTCAGGATCGCACCACTCTCGGCGCGGGCGAATGGGTGCATCTGCCCTTCATGGGAGCGTTCAGCAAAGGGCTAGAGATGGAGCATCTGCACCTGATCCGTCAGAACGACGGCTCGTGGCTCGTGGAGGATAACAACAGTATCATGGGAGTATTCGTCAATGGCTCACGGATTCAGGGCCAGACACGTTTGCGGGACGGCGACAAGATCAAGCTCGGGTCGAACATCGTCGAATTCAACGAACGCAGCGGAAAGGCCGACGTGCCGAGGGAGGACAGCGTAGCCGTGGCAGCTCCGGGGACGGCTTCCCTCTCGCCGCCACCCGTGCGAGCAACAGCGAAGTCTCCGCCTCCGGTGCGAACGTCTGTCTCGCCGCCGCCTCCTCCCGTGGCCGCACCGGCTCCGGTCCGACCAGCTCCCACTTCGGGAATCGCCGTGCCGAAGCCAACACCAGCCGCAAAGCCAGCGCCGAGTCGTCCGCCGTCACCGAACGGTTGCCCCAGCTGTGGCCGGGTCGCTCAGGGGGCGCCGGGACAGCGATTCTGTGTCGTCTGTGAACGGACTTTCTAAGCCGAGCGTTTTTACATCATTTGCACTCCGCCAAGGGGAGGATAGGCTGATGAAACCGCACACCCTGGCACTGGATCTCGGTCTTGGCGTCGCACTGGTGGTCGCCCTCGTGGCGGTCTACTTGGTCGATCGCGGCAGTGTGTCGGATCCAAGCAATCCAGTCAACACTCTGAACGTCAACATTCTTTATGGCGAAGCGGGCAAAGACAATCCCGGACGAACCACTCGTTCGCGTCTGCGTCTGGCCGTCACGCGACCCCAGTATGATGACATCGGACGGCTGCTCGAGGGGCTTGGCAGTGGTTACAGCTACGACACCCTGGGCGAGGACGAGTTGGGCAACCTCGCGCGGTTGAAGAATTTTGAGGTGTTGTTTCTCACCTGCTCCGAGCAAAAACCCAAAAGCCGCGAGGTTTTCGAGAGTCTGCGCGAGTTCGTCGCTCAAGGAGGTACGCTGTACTCGTCCGACCTTCGCTTCGATGTGCTGATCAATACCTTTCCCGACGTGATCGATCGAACGCTGTTTGCCAAGGGGGACCGAACCCCGCGACAGTCAGCCAAGGCCACGGTGGTCGATCCCGGTTTGCGGGAGTTTTTGAAAGCGCGCAAAGTCGATCTGGACTTTGATCAACCGGGCTGGCGACCAGCCATGTTTCGCCAGGATCAGATCACGACCTATCTGGAAGGCAAGTTCACCTCCGAAGCGGGCCGCGTGGAGATGCCCCTGACGGTCAGCTTTCGTTACGGACGCGGCACCGTCATTTTCACTTCGTTCCACAACGCCAAGAATGAGGGCGTCGGTGTCAAGTTGCTGCAATACCTGGTCTTTACTGCGGTGACGGCGCAGGTGGATAGCCAGATGACCGAGAAGATGGAAGAGGGCGGCTTTGCGCCGAAGCAGTCGTCGCTCATCACCGTGGCCAGTGACATGCCGTCGGTGACGAAAACCTACACGATCAAGAAGGCTGGCAAGGCCCGTTTTCTGCTCAGCTTTAATCCCGGGGAGGTCACGTTACGGCTGACGATCCAATCGCCCGACGGGAAGTCGGCCACGGCGGAGCATTCGTCGAGTTTCACCATCGAGGTGCCCGAGGCCAGCGCCGGCGAGTGGAAGTACACAGTGACTGCCGTCAAAGTGCCCTACGCCAACTTCCCCTTCCGCGTCACCGTCGGCGAGGAGAAATAAGGCGAGAAGGGAGAGAGCGCGAACACGGATATCTGTGGGATTTTGCAGATCGAAAAAGTCTATTTTTGCCTGCCAATGTGGTCCGTGTTCGCCCTCAGCAAATCCGTCTAGTTAGGATCGGCCATCTCCAAAGGCGGTTGATTGGACATCAACTGCTTGCGGATTCGGAGGAGCGACTCGGCCTGTTTTCGCCGCGTTTCGCCCTGGAACGGCTCCAGCCAGTGCAGGCGACGCATCCGTTGATCCCTGGCTCCTTCGTTTTGTTCAATCTCCGCCATGCGCCGCAGGTCTCGATCACTATTCAACGTGTCGCCGCGCGCTTGATAGACCAGCGAACGAGCGAACCAGGAGGTCGAGTTGTTAGGATCGTTGAGAATGGCGGCATCCAGGCAACGCAACGCCTCGGCCAACGGCTCATTCACCGCTTCCGCTTTTTCGAGCGGCATGGGTAAAAGTCCACATTTAGGAGAAACAGAGTAGGAATCAGCCAATGCCTGGGCCAAAGCTCCGCGCGCCTTGCCGAGCATGTAGTCGGCCTCGCGTGGGCTAGCTCGCTTCGGCTCAGCAGTCGTAACGAAGCGGACTCCCGTGGCTGCTCGTTCGCGCCAAAGGTCGTGCCGCCTTAATTGGCGGGTTAACTCCTCCTCTGCTTGCTTCAGGCGATCCGGCTCACGCTGGGGATTTGGACTGATGATTTGTGAGCGCAGCAGGAGGCGATTGTCCCAGTCATGAGCGGCCCCCGTGACGGTGATCCCATCGAACTCCCGGCGCGTTGGCAAAACCAGCTTGAGCCGATCCAACATCGGGGCCAAAGGCATAGTCTTCAGCGGCGTCAGATCCCACCCCGAAGCCAAGGTTCGTCGCCATTGCTCCTGCTGAGCGAGTTGGCTCAGTTCAGCCTCCAGCGCTTTCTGCTGCTGATCGTTATCCATCAGTCCGGTGATGCTGTACTTGCCATCGGCGTTGAAGTAACCTCGGCGAAGCTGCACGCCATCCCATTTGGTCGGTGCCGCGCCGCCGACCCGTCGAGGAGGCCACTGCACCTGTTGCCGCAGATACGGTGTCAAACCAGGGCGAGCAACGAGATCGATCGTCGGCCCTTGGGGTTGCTGTGCCGTCATGGTCAACAGGGAAGTAGTAACGACGACCACCGCCGTGGGGTTCGGGTTCCGTGGCCGATCGCTCCAGGCCAAGGTGCCAAAGGCCGGCGTCAGGTCTTCGACTGTGAACCGGCCACGCATCTGCGGATGCGTCTTGAGAAGTTTCAGCAGTTCATCACGGACGGAGGATTTCATCTGCTCAAAATTGCTCTGAATCAGATTGGTAATATCCTTTTCTGTGTACTTCTTGTCCTCCAGCAGCTGCTTCATCGGAATGCTGCGCTTGATCTTCTCGCTCTGATCGACCAGAAAACCACTAATGGCCAGGCGTCCGTCTTTGTCGAAGTACAGCCGTTCGATGAACGAATCCTCCAGAGTGTCGGCCATCCATTGTCGCAGGCCGCGCAACACCTCATCGGTGCGCAGCTCTTCCAGCTGAAAGACCACGTCATCGCGAGTCAGTGGACGGGGCTTCGGCTCGGCCTTGAAGTATTCGCTTCGCGTGCGGAAAAACGCATCGGTCACGCGGCGAAGCTCTGCTTCCTGGTTCGTCGGCGGTGCCGCTTTCGCCGCCTCTGCATCCCGGCGTTGTCGCCACACACCACGCAGACAAAGGCGACCTTGTTCATCGAAAAAGGCGCTATTGTCTAGACCAACGCCATCTAGTTCGGGCAGGGCGGCGATCTGCTCCTGCAAGAGCGAGCCGGGTTGCGGCGCGGCTCGCTCGATGCTCACCACGGTACTGGGCGCGCCATAATCGGCTCGCAACGCTGGCCAAGTCGTGTTACAGGCCTCGCGAAGGAAGTCGAACGCTCGTTTCTGAAAGTCCTCGGCCAGGCTCACACCGGTCAGGCGGAGTTGCAGCGCGCTAGGAGTCTTGGGGTCGTAGGCGAAGAACCAGCGATCCAAGCGAATTCGCCGCAAGATCGGATCGGGGTCGTTCTTGCCCCCTTCGGTCCTGCTCCGAGCCAGCTGAGCCTGTAGCCCCGCGACAGTCAACGGAGGCCGCACTACTTTGACTTCCTTCACACTTGACCGCGGTGTAGCCGAACGAAACGCCGCGGGATAGTCGGTTTCTACCGCTTGCAACAAAGCCTCGGCGCGCTTCAGGCCAGCCTCGTCGGGCACGATGCCGCGCACTTGCAACGTGCCATCTCCGTCGTACCAGTTGTCGAGAAAGACGCAGCCATCCAGCGACACGTCATTATTGGCCCGCCCTTGCAGCCGATTGATCGGCCAGTCTTCCCGAGCGACGAGCCGGACTTCCGACGCCGAGATCGGCAGCGAGCTAACCAGGGCCTGATGAGCAGACAATTCGGGCAGACTCTTAAAAGCTTCGCGGAACCCACTGACCAGCTCAGAGCGCGGATTGCCTTTACCGTCGTCCAAGGCCGCGCCACGGAGAATCAACGTGTCGATCTCCTTGCCAGCGACATCCTTAACCGGCATGAACACGGCTTCGTCGAGTCGCGAACGCCGCAACGCCTGGCTCTTGTCATCCTTACCCGAGCGGCGTGCGAAACTGTTCTGAATCCGTTTGAGGTACTTGCTATTGATCGGAAACACGTCCAGTTTGGCGGCGGACACCTTGCCAGGCAGCGCCTCGGCCCAGGCTTTGTTATTCTGAAGCATCGTGGCAGCGACTTCTTCGAGCAGTTTACGTTGCTCGGCGGTGTCCACCGTGCCCGCTAATTCCAGCTTTCCCTTGTCCGCCTTGGATTCAGCGGCTTTGAGCAACACACCGCGTAGTTTGGCGTTGGACGCACAGTCTTTTCGCAAGGCCGCGACCAGTTCGGCGACGGGATCGTTTGCCGCTTGCGCGGTCAGCCTGGCTTCAAACAGACCCAGGCCAAGCATGCCCAGCATCAACAGAACCAAGCGTGTAGTTCGAGCAGCATGAAGGAAAAAAAACATCTTCAATGTCTCCTAAATGAGACGGAATTACCCTCCTGGCTGCGTGGTTCCCTCCGTGGTGCTGTTCATCGGCGGAAGCACCCGCACGACAACGAGCGTACAGTCGTCGTTGACCATCTGGCGTTGCTCGCGCTGGGAATCGAGCTGTTGACGCCAGGCACCTTCCTCGATGACTTCAAACTGATTCCAGTCGGGCGGCTGACCGTTCTCCACCTGGCGGAGTAACAGTTCAGCCACCGCATCGGTCGCCAAGAGAAAGAGATCCCCTGGCAGACACCGCCCCTTTGCCCGGAGCGGGTTGGGCGACGAGTCGAGCTTGGTGCGCAGCAGAGCTGGCCCAAGAACAAAATGTCGAGTGGCGGCAATCGGAAAGCTGGCGAGCAACTGATTGTCGCGCACCCAAAACAGACAGCTATCACCGACGGCCCAAGCACACCAATAGATAGCGTTGTCTTGAGGGTTAATGGAGATCTGTAAAGTTGTTAAAGTTGCTGATGCGCCATCGCGTTCGACTTTTTCTTGTTGTGACCAGCGAAGTCCGCCTGGTCGGTTGTTGATCTCCCGCAACCAAGCCGCGCGATGCCCCCGTACCCAGGCCAGCAGGTCGGCACTGTGCTGAAAGTTGGGCTGATCCGCTACGAACGCCTCGGCCAACTGCCGCGCCCACAGACGAGCAAAAATCCCCTGCGAGGCTCCATCGCAGATCGCTGCTACTGCTCGTGATGCATCGAAAGCGAAGGCATCTTCCCATTCCTGCTCGGCATTGCCTTTCTTGACGTACCATAAGGCACGCATCCAGACACAAGCGGGGCTGCCGTCGTCGCGTGGATCCACAGGCTGACACGCTGTCTCACGCAGCAACCGTTCGACCACTGGCCAGGGATTGGCATTGACCCACAGGGCACGCCGTTCTTCCATGTCCGAGGTCGAGCTGGAAATGCGACTACTCAGCTCCCACAACCGCTGCCAGCAACTTTCCGGTGAGCTGGGACGTTGGCCATGCACCGACCGACCGACCTTCTCGCTAAAGATGAGGTGGGCCAAACCAATCGACCCGCTAGCGCTACCCAGCAGTTGCAACGATCTCCCGCTACGCATCAGGTGATCGTCGCAGATTTCGCCATCACTAAAGTGCAAGATCACCGCCGGCCAAGCGTCGGCATGAGTGACTAGCCACCGACTCGTCAGATGCAGGGCATAGGCCAGCGCCGCCGACGCCGCCGGTTGATCTATCGACTGCTCGGCCAGTTGGTGGTACAGGTTCGAATCGAGTCGGTGCGAGGGGGCCTTCGGCTCCGAGGCATCAATTTCTCGACTAATCAGATCTGTTAAGTGAATCAAGAACGGTTCCTTGCCTGTCTCTCTCAATAGTGGAGTAAAGCTTAATTTTCCCTCCGAGTTGTGGCAATAAGCGATCACTGCCACACTCAGATTGCCGACTCGTTCGATGCCCCGGTGATGCAGTTCGAGCAATTGACGGAGAATCACTTCCACACCGCGACAAACCAGCGTGAGTTTGCGTGGCTCCTCGCTCCCCTCGCGACACGCGCGCAACATCGACGGAGTTGCTTGTACCAGACAAAACAAACAACCAGGGCGAGTCGACAAGGGGGAACCTGCATTCATGCCGTCTCCGACTCAGCGTAGCAAGCTCGGATCGATGGCCACGGCCACCGTGCCCACGCTGATGAGTTGCAGCATCTTGGTACCATCGGCATTGAACGCCATGCCGCGCGAGTTCACCGTGGCCCGCAGATTCTTCACCTCGGCCAGTTCGCGTTGCTTTTGCGTCAACGGACTGGACATGCGGAAGAGCATGCGGCTGAACTCATCGGGCAGCTGCGACTCACTGTCCGGCAAGAAGACGCCTTCTGCCTCGCTGCTGGACAGATGGCAATTGTACAACAAGACGTTGCCATCCGAAGTGGAAACTCCGCGAAGATCCGCAGCTGCCGGTTCGGGGTCCCCATCCGTCGATTCGCCGTCGGTTATGTTGATGACAATCGGCGGAAACGAATTAGGATGACTGGAACACCAGTATTCGAGGATCGGTTTGACGTACTGAAACACGCCGCACATCGGAGTACCGGCCATCATGTCCGGACTGGGTTTGCGATACCAGATCGGCATCGTGAACTTGACCTTGATTAGTCCGCCGGCTCCATCGTCTTGATCGCGTTCGCGCTCTTCCATGTCCAAAGGGTTATCGTAAAGTTCCACGATACTGACCAAGTCTCGGCCTGCTAGCGCGCCGCCCAGCGCCGGCCCGATGATGGGAATTGCCTTCTTGTCTGTGGTGTAGCCGATCACGCCAACGTCGAAGTAGTGCCGTGGCTTCTCTTCTCCCTTTTCGCACATCGTGATCAGTTCGCTGATGAAGCGATTGATAGCCGTGGCCACCGCATCGCACTTGGACCGCGGCGACCCAGCGAACGAGTCGGTCATTGAAAACGAATGATCCACCAGAAACAAAATGCATCCGGGATTGGATCGATCGACTTGTTGTTGATACATCGTAGAGGCACCTCGTCAGGGAGCAGGGATCGTTCAGAAGGTCAGATCGTCGATCATACAGTAGCGTTTACCGGGCAGTCCGCTGGCTTTTCGGCCACAGATCGGACAGCGGTCGTCGTCTTGTTTGCTAGGGCTTGGTTTGGAATGGCCTTGGGGCAGAGTCGCCTTCGTGGTAGGGGACAGAGTGACCGAAACCTTGTCGAGGCGAGGAGGCGACGGAACGGTTATTGGCGGCCCAGTGTCGCTGGCCATGCGGACGGTCACTTTGGCTCCCAGAACGGTTCGCTGATGTCCCGGTGGAACGGGTTCCGTGCGTTTGCTCAGCACATCCTCACAGAACACTCGACCATCGAGAAACGAATAACGGTACGCCACCTCCGGAGCACCTGGGATCAGTACTTTACACCAGCGACGATGGCCACCGACGCCGATCGGTTCGGGACCAAGGTTTACTGTACCGATCTCTTTTGGGCGATATTCGATCTCCAACCAGGCGCGGCGGAACGCGGCCTCGACCAGTGCGACCATCAGGCCGATACAAAAGCCCAGCAGCACCGCGCCGGCCCATCGTCCGGCCATCTCCGCTCTTAAAGCCGACGCTCCCAGGAAGGCCCCGCCACCTAGCACGCCGCCTAACGCACCGGCAAAAGTGGCTTTGGTCCTATCCAGATTGGGAATGAACCAACCAACCCCCCAGCCAACCAGTCCGCCCAACAGCGTCCAGCCAGCCAGGAAGCCAAGCGAGGCCAACGTCGACCCGCCCCCCAGTGAAGGATGTTGCAATACTTCAGCAAGACTACCGGCCAATCCGCCTGCGAGCATTCCGCCCACGAGCAACAGAGCCGCTTCCCTCAGGCTTAACCAAGGTCGCTGCAGCGAGCGATTCTGGCCGATCGCCAACGCCAGCCCTAGCCCCGTCGCCAGCAATCCCGTCCAGGCGGCCATGAGCGGAATCTTCAGCCAACTCCACGAGGAGGCCGCTGGTTCCAGCACCGTCAGCTGGAAGTCGCGTTTCACCGGCGTAACACCCTCGGCACTGGCCATGACCGAAAGTGGCCGTGTCCCTGGCGTTGCCTGGCCAGCTCGCAACAGGAGATCGGCTTCAGTTGTTCCCGGTTGTACCGTCACAGCCTCACTCGACAAATCGGTGAGATCGCCAGTTACTTCCAGCTTGATCGGATGCATCAGTCCTGTGCTGGTCAGAGCGAGGGGCAGCCAATTTTCACCGTTGCGAGCAACTTCCAACCGTTCCGGAACCGCGAGCTGAAGTGTGCCTTGAGTGATGTTGAGGGTGAATGGCATCACCACTGAGACACCGCCTCCGGCGTCCGTGTGTGCGAGTAGATGAAGCGAACGCGAACCATTCACTGCACCAGGCAAGATTCGCAAGGGCAGTTCACCGCTTGTCTGAGGATGGTTCAGCGTGACGCTGGTTGACTCGACTCCAGGGGGATTTCCTTGCAACGCGACAGTAACCGGGCTGGTGAAAAATCCTCGAGACAGGACGAACGGCAGGCGATTCTCACCTCCGGGAGGGATGTCGATGACCGGGGCGACGGCTAACCGCAACACAGGCTTCAGCACGAAGGACTTCTCGATGCTATTCTCTTTGACGACAGTGAGTCGACCCTTAAAATCGCCGCGTTGATCGCCATAGCGCATGGTCACTTCAAAATTGGTCGGTCCGACGTTGTCATGTTGAGCATAATAGTTCACGAAGACGCGATAGGTGCCGAAAGGCGCGCTGCCTTCGGGCCAGAAGATGTTTTCGATGGGTCGATTATCCTCTCGACCTCTAGCGTTCTTGTCCACGTCAAGCCAACCGCCGGTGGGCGATTTCTTGCGATTAAAGAAAATGTGATGCCCAAGCGGATCGATGCAGTGTAGGTCGAGATCGTTGTAGTTCTCCCACTTGAGCATAATATGAACATCGCCAGTTCGACCGCCAGCGCGTAGCCGGCGCTCCTCAAAGCCGGGCGGGGGGGGCGGCGGTTCGGCCTGCTTGGGCGGCGGAGGCGCGTCGGGACGATTTGCCTTGCCGGCAACCACATCGTCAGGAGGAACGGGACGCGAGACCAGCGTCGGCGTGATCGCTCTCGAGGTCGTTACCGTCTGTCGGGCCGCCGACAGTAACCCTTCTCCCACAACCGCGGCGAAAAGGCAGCCCATCGCTCCGATCAGCCCAAACTGGAGCATTTTGCCCCACGCGCCTGCCGACATGTTGGCCAACTCCCCGCAACGGTGAATCATTGAGAAGGTTATTTTGCGTGAATCGTATTAACTTCACGCTACTTAATCCAACTTAGCCAGTCACTGAAATAACTCGGGATGTGTCCTCGACACCTGAAGAATCGCTTCCAATCGATTTCGTTGGCCTGTCAATTGCCCTTTCTCCGGATAAAGGTCACACGCCTTTCTGAACTCTTCCAACCCTGCCGTGGTCCACTTCAGGGCTTTACGTTTTTCGTTATAAAAATGGGCCACTTTGCTTTTCGAGGTTCCTTCTATCGCTCGTTTTCCTGGCGGCAACTCTTTGGGAATTTCGATCGTTCCTCCATTGGAATCGTATTCATACAGATCCACCTCGGCTTCGGGTAACGTGAACTCATTGTATCCAGAATCAATCAGTTTTGTGGGTGCTTTACCCGTACTTCTCTTCCAGTGTATGGTAATGTTTTCGCGATCTGCCGTAATTCCATTATGAAAGCGAACGACATTGTCGAACGAGATAGATCGAGGTAGGTACTCCTCACCAAAGCGCTCGACACTTCGTTGAATGGCAGGCACGAAGGCGGCATCGATGGAGTTGCGGAATTCGGCAAACTTAGTGAGATGCTCCTCCGCGAGACGATAGTTCTTCGATTTTTCAATCTCAAGCAAAATCTCGGAATGGGCAGCAATTAGATCTCTCAATTTCAATACTTGCTCCAGCCGTGCTTGTTGACGCTTAGCCCAGAGATAATGCTCGTTCACCAGTTTACGAGGTTCCGCGGACAACGAGTCCATGCGAGCCAGGAATTGATTGATCCGACTGAGAAGTTCGTCAGCCTTGTCACGGAATTGCACCAACGCACGTTCACGGTCTTTATTCTCTGGTACTGTAGAGGCTTGTTCGAGTTGATCCGGCAACTTGCTTTGGTTCAGATCGAACTCTAGTTTTTTCCGTTCAAATGCCATTCGTTGAACCACCAGATCCGGCTCGATGGATTTTGCCGCAGGATGATCTTCTAACTTGGTAAACAGAGCTTCAATCTCTTGATTGTTAGTTGGTTCATAGGTAGATAATTGTTTGCGAATTGCGGATTGCAGTTGGTTTAATTCTTCAGAATAGGTTTGCAATCGGCGACGTACTTGCTCCAATTGTTTTGTAAGTGTGTGGTGTGCTTCAGCCAGTCTTCGATTCCATATTGAACTGGAGTCTGCGGTGAGTTCGCGATCCGCAAGCGTCAGATAAGCCGCATAAACCTGATTTTGCAGCTTAGCTTCCTTCACGGCTTGCTGTGTGATCGCGATTTGCCCAGGAAGAGTCGTCGATCCAGCCGTACTAGGTGGTTCCACCGTGGGACGTTCTAGAGTGAGAAGCAAGATCACTTGTAAATACGCGAGGTAGCCCAGGGGAAGGGCCGGGAATAGCAACAGCAAATACCGCCACATATAGCATCTCCTAAGTGGAGTTATCCGCCGCTAGAATTTCCCATTTAGACTTTTTAGTAACTCCTGGAACACACGATCCTTGTCCCGGAATGAAGGTAAGGAGTTTTGTTTGGATTGCAATAGTTTCGCCAGATTCTGTCTAGCTTGCGCCGTCTGTGCAGCAATCTCCTCGGCGGACTCCTTTCCAGTTCGATTCGCCTTGTGCTGGCTGATGAATTCCAGCAGTACCAATAAGAACTCGTGTACAGCTTCTTGATTTGTGGATTGAGGGGTTGTTGAGGTCAAAAGGTTCTCCGTCGCTGCGAGCATCAGGTAGAGCGGATCTTTGATCTTCTCCTGCACCTTACGACCGCACAGCTGATCCAACTCTCTGCCGAGTGTGTTGGTAAACTGATTGGCAGATGGATTACGCAGCTTCAGAATCAGTTCTGCGAACTGTCGCCGAACAGCTAAGGGAGCAGCTTGGGGAGATTGCTGTAGCACGTTCGAGACGGTTCGGCTCAATTCCTGCAAATTCTCGATTTGTTCCGCCAATGCCGTTCTTATCGGTATCAACGAGGTGGGTTTCAAGAACCCCTCAATCGTTCCGGGCATCCATTTAGCGAGCGATTTCGTTTGTAATGCCTGTTTAATGCTATCGAGTCGTTTGCGATTATCCTCAAGTTGCTTGGAGTCAATCAGATGGTCGATGGCCAACACGCGATGAACGAGATTTGTATGTTCGAGGGCTAAGGTCATTTCGTCATGGATCTGCTTGATTTGTGTGAGATTGCTACGAAGAATTTGTATGCTAGTAATCGTATCGTTTAATTCACGGAGATAGCCGCTCCAGTTGGACGCATCGTGAGTCCAAGTAAGGGTTGCTTGATCGAGTTGTCGGTTTCGTTCTACGATGACCTTCTTTCGAACTTCCTCCAGGATGTCTGCGCTCTCGATACGTTCGAGTGCAAGCAGAGATTCCTGAGCAGAACTAAGCGTGCTTCGTAACTCATCCTCCTTGATCGCTCTCAATAATTTGAATGCTTCTTTTTGCTGAATGCTTAATTTTTCACCTAAGCTCTTTGCGTTGAGCTTCTCGGTGCTGTCAGCAAACGCTTGTAATTGATCCTCAATCGCTTGCAATCGCTCTTGATGTTTAGTTCGAGGCAGATCTGCGATTCCATTGACCGAGGACATCTCCTGATGTAGTTGCTGTACTAAAGCACTGAGAGAAAGTAAGCTTTGTAGATTGTTTTTATCCCAGATTGTGGATGTCGCGCCGGTGAACCCTGTTCGCGCTATGGGGGCTGGTTGCGAGGCTTGAGGAACTGGCGGCGTGTTGCGAAGCCGTTGAATCAATCCCCAGCCTCCTGCAAAGAGCAGTAGGAAGGCTCCTAACACAACTACTAAAATCCAGTTGGAGGAGCGGATAGTTCCCGAGGGCTGATCCAGTAGCTCTTGGAAATCAACTGGCGTCGAGGACTGCACTGGGGAAGCCTGATGCAGTGGAATGGCCTGAGGTCCAACACAAGACGGAGCAAAGTCTTCCGGCAATCGAATGGCCTGTGGTACCGTGATCGGCGTGTTTGCTACATGCTGTTGTGCTAATTCATTTTGAATGGCTTCAGCAACTCCTGGTTCTAATTGAGATTGATAGCGTTGAATCAAAGGAAGGCGAAATTTTTTAATGACGTGATGCATTAGATAGAATTTTTGATAGGCTGCGACTTGTCGAGCATCGGTACAGACCTTGAGTAGCTCTAACCAAGTCTCAAAACGTCGTGCGATCGCTTTCCATTCCTCCCCGCTTTCTTGGCAATACTCGAAACTGGTGACGAAGGCTTCCAGAGTTGCTTCCTCCATCCGAGCTGGTATGACGATGTTCTGAAATCGCTGTTGCAGTATGGAATCCAAGCGAAGTCCGCGACGTTTGCATACTTCTAGTAACAACTTTAACTGTTCCTGGTCCATCTCATGAGGCCGAGAAAAGAATTGCTCCAGGTAATCCCAATCCAGTACGGCTTCCTTTGCGTCATCTGGAACCAGATCTGCAAGATAATGAATGGATTCGGTTAATTTGGTCAATAGCTGCTTTTGTTGCCCATCGCGTTTCACGATCAAGTATTCATTCAGTTGAGAAGTGAATGACTGCCAAGCATCGATCTTTTCCTTTGAAAGCTGACTCACTTTGGTCAGCCAACGAGATAGATTCTCATGTTTTAACCAGAATTCTAACCAACTAGATTTATATGCACCAAATTTGTTCAATGCTTGATGCAACACAGCTGGACTTATCTTCCAGGAAGCATTCAGGATTCGCTGTAGCATCTGCTCTTTCTTTTCAAAGTTCTGCTGAGAGAGCAGAAGAGATAGGGCTTCCGATTGAAGGTCTGGAGACTTGTTAATGAAGTGGTTATGCCAAAACGTACTCAATAATTGCTCGTCCGCAGACTGTAGAAGTTCCACTGCCGAACTAATCAGTGGCGGACCTTTCTTAATTGCCTTGTAGATTGCAAGCACACGCCAGGAGATAGGTACTTGCGACTGCACGATCTGCGTTAAATCCTCTGCAGTGCGAACAGAAAGTAATGGTTCCAGGCCAGAGAGCAGCTCCTCTCCAAGCCGATTCAATTCATGCCATGTTTTTAGTAACGGAAGTCGCAGTTGTGAAATGTGAACGAGGGATTGTGCAGCGATTGTTTCTCGAAACACCTGCTTCAACTCATCGCGAGATAGTATTTTTGTTAATCGATTCCAGTGTGCTTTCCACTGCGAGAGTAGATCTGGTTGAATGGCTTGTTCCGAAAGATCTGCCAGTAATTCCTGAAGATGCTTACGCAGCAGTTCTCGATTCGATTCCAGAAAGGCAGAGGATCCAGCAATCGATCGTCGTACGATTTCCCAGACAAGTGATTCCTGCTGGGTGAGTAATTCACGACCGGATTCATGCTGCTTTAGTACGACTAGATCGGCGTCGGTCCCCTTCCCCTGAAGCAGGCGATGTCTTGCCTCTAGTAACTCTAGACCAGTACGGAATTGCGTGAGAGTTGGATTCTCGCTTCGAGACTGGGCGTAGCAGGTGTCAATCTTGTTCCATTCCCCTGAAGCAGCAAAATCGATTAAATGATTTACTTCTTGGGGAATATCTGTTTGCAATTCGATTGAGCAGCGATGGTGAAAGGAATCAATCGCATAACCTAATTCCTGAAAACATTCATCTGGAAGTGGAGGATGACCCGACAAATTGGTGTAGGTTCCAATAACTCGTGCCAGGCGATACTGTTTGAGGTCATGGCCGCCATGATATTCGTAAGTTGTGAAGGTGAGATCGGACAAACACGAATCGCGAAGCAGTCGTAGAGTGGCGAAGAGAAGCAGAACCATCAATCCTGGTTCAGCCAGAAGAAAGAGACGCTGGCGCGACTCGCCGGGCTGAGATCGCATGACGCGGAGGCATCCGCACAACAGCTGACACAGCAGTTCACGACGGCGTGGGGCTTCGTTTGCAAGACGGGGGGGAATCAGCAAGGTCGCCAGCTGATTCTCTAGTATTGGAAATTTAGGAGCAAGAAAAGCGGTTATCAGGGCGTCGGATAACTGGTTGCCGACCGGGAGCGACTTCAAGGAAGGCAAGTGTTTACTGGCTCCGGTTGGATAATCGGTTGCCCAAGATGGAGCGGCCCAACTACGCAGCGCGTCGAGGGGAGAAATGTAACGACTGAGCAAAACATGGGTGAAAAAACTGTTTGGGCGGTCATCCGAAGAACTGCGTGCGTAGGTAGTGTGAACCAGAGCCGTCTGGCCGTGAGGCGTCTTCAGTCGAGCCAGCCGGCGAGGCGTCTGTTCCGGTTGAGGAGTCTGTCCCCGCAGATCGATGGGAAGTTTATACGAGCAGTTATCGCGCACAAAGCGAAAGAGTTCGAGATCTCGAAGAGAAGCGGCGCGAATGCTGAAACCACCGTCACTGTTCAGATAGTCATCTTGTGGCAGACAATGCGTATAGTAGATCTGATCCAGATGCCGAACGGGATCCGAGAGTGGTGAAGATCGATCAGGAGAAACGGACATGCAAGCTCTCCTTCCGCGCACGAAAAGCTCTTTTTAGCTGCGACTACCGAGACTCCACAACCAAGGCAAGCGAGGTTTCGACTCCGACTTCCGTTCAGAGACAGTAGGAAACGGACCAAGATGTAGCGGTTTGCCGACACACTGCATCCAATAAAGATCTAGAACGGGCCATATGGTAACGTACAACATCGATTGCTGGCCCGTCAGCAGAATCGAAATACCGTTGCCTCGCCGAAAGCTCGTCCAGTCGAACTTCATCACCGGTGCAGGGATTTGAGTAGGGTGGTCGAAATGGCGTTGGCCGTCGAGATGCAACCAGCATTGATCGACCAGATCGCCGCTCGACCAGAGCCAATGCAACCTCGCTTCGTTATGCTCCGGATCGAGCTCCCACTCCGGATCCGTGGGGCTGAGATACTCTTGGGTGCGGAGCCAGTTGGTCAGACCTTGCTGAAGTAGGTTCCGATCCTGACGAAAGAGAGGCTCGTTCTCACGCAAAAAGACGATGTCGCGGCGGGTGATCCCCTGAAACTGTCTGCGGAACAGGCCGACGATGCGTCCGCGGCGACGCTGGCGATCGAGCAAGACCTCGATGCGAGCCTGATCTTTGCGAACGGGGGGATAGGTCCGCAGCAACGGATGATTGGCGGATTGCTCGATGTCATGGAGATTCTCGGTGTTGAGACAGTGAGCTAATGCTCGCCAAGCCGCCAATCGCTCGATCGCCAGTTGATAGCGTTGCCGTTGTTCCGCGGTGACGTCGGCGGAGGGATCCAACTCGGCGTGCCAGTATTTTTCCCAATGCAGATCCTTTTCATAGTCGTCGGAAAGAGCCGCTTGTTGTTCCAGCTTGGCGAGGCGATCCCGACGGCGCACGGCAAGTTCGCAACGCTGGCGCAAGGCCGGGTCAATTCCCGAACGATCGCTGAGACGATCCCAAAGATCGGCGAGTTGCTTGTCGGAACAAGGATTGGCACTAGCTGCCTGACGCAACAGTTGCAGTTCGCGTTGGGCCTTTTGATGAGCCTGGATGCGTTTTCGTGCTTGGGCGACCTGATCGCGATCCTCATAGCGGTAGTCGGTCGGTAGCCTGTTGGCAGCATCGAGAATGGCCTGGTCGGTGAGGACGCCACGATGCACCTGTTGAATAACTTGCCGCAGCTTGCTCAGTTGTTCGAGACGCTGGGTAGTTCGTTGCTGACGGGGTCGGAGAGGATCGGCTTCTCGGCACTCCTTGAGCAAAGCATCGTTCCAGAGTTGCGCCCAGCGGCGATCGGTCGCCTCCTGCTGATCGTCGGGTAAGTTACTCAGAGCGACCAGACAGCGAGTGCGGTCGATGGCTAGCTGAGCGCGAGATTCGTACTTAGCGGCATCAGGATGACCGCCAACCCGGACTAGAGCTTCCCAGGCCGCGGCCAACTCTGCCTCGGGAGCCTGACGGTGTAGGGCAAGAAGAAAGGTCTCACAATATCGCAAGCGTTCGCTCCAACGGTCGACTTGCTGTTGAATGTGAGCTGTCTCGGTCCATCCGTGGAGTTGATCTCGATACCGTTGCCACAGTTGGAGGAGTTGTCGGCCATCTCCTGGATGAGCGAGTAACTGATCGAATTGATCCAAGAGTGGCAGGATCGATTTGGCTCTTCTGGCCTCGTTCACGAGAGACGCACAAGGGGGCCAGTTGTCGAGCAATCCTGGCGTATACGCCGCCGCCAACGAACGAGCGTGTTTGGCAGCTAGGGCCTGCATCAGGCGATCGCGTGCCTCAACTCGTCGAGTTGCTTCGCGAATACGGTCGACCAACTCGGGAGGAATCGGACGGTTGCTGCGTCGAGCGAGTTTGGCGGCGCGGTCGATCGCTTCCCAGTCGGTAGGTGCCAGGCGATAGATGGCGGCATAGGGATTCAGAGAAAACGGGGGGATTTTGTCAAAATCTCCATCTGGTAACAACTCGAACAACGAACGCGCCCAAGCTCGCACGTCGGCATCGTGACTGCGGAATAGCTCGGGCCATAATTCCGACTCTTGCGGATGGAGAATATCGTTTTCACAAAATAGTAAGGCTTCGTTTTTGGGCTTTTCGACGAATCGCTCGTAGAGAGAGAGATCGCTGGCCACCGCCTGGAGTGAAATCAGGATAATCCAAGCCGAGAAGTGATCGAGCTGCAGCGAGAGAGGCTGAGCGGCCCGCTTGGGATGTTGGTAGGCGGGTTTGCCTGCTTCCAAGGCCGCTTCGCCGACTAGTTGAGGCACGCACATGCAGTCGTAATCGACCAGGATAGGCTGATCACCAACGATCATAACGTTGTCGTGCTGTAGGTCGCCGTGCGCCAACCGGCGCTCCTGTAGGGTCTCCATCAGGCGGACCCAGCGATCGGCCATCTGTCGCAGAGCTTGGGTATCACGCCGTTGCACCGCCTCGCGCATCCAGACGCCGAGACTAACTCCCTTGACCCAATCCATCGTGAGCAGAGGAAACCAGTCGTTGCCGATGCGAATGCCCGCTGGATCGTAGTCAAAATCGACGAGACAGGCCAACCCTCGGGCGTGGGATTTGAGGTAGTTGCGGACGAGATCGTAGCGTTTCTGGCGAACGGGTTGCGGATAAAGAAAGACACGAACGGCGAGGGTGCGGGTCGGAGAAGTGAGCTTGTAGACATTGGCGAACGCCCCGGAACGGGCACGGGGAACTTTGAGTTTGTTCAGTTCGATGGTGCCGCGCTGCAACTGCGGATCGCGAAAAGCGAGCCGAGGATTTTGCAGAGCATCGCGATAATCGGTGGCAGTGGGCCAATTGCTCATGGAAACCCCAGAGGTCGTCTCAGTTCAGGACGTTGTAACCACGCATGTAGAGCAGCCAAAGAATCGGTTCGAGGATACCAAATGGAGCGTAAGTGCGGCGTCGGCGATCTTCGATGCCCAGCTCCCGATCGACAAGGCTCACAGGGGTGAGTGGGAAGAAGAGAAAATGCTCGCCGAAGTTCTCTCGTAATGCCTTTTCCAGATCCCAGTTTTGAAACATCGGTTTGAGCGCCTTACTGACCAGCCGAGAGCGGAGTTGCAACGTCTGTAGCGTGAGCGGCAGCTTGGCCGTCTGACGCAATTCAGCCACCCAGGGTCGGGCTGTTTCGCCCATCGGGTTTTTCGTCACTAGCAGATCGATCTTAGAAATGCAGACAGCGAGAGGGACACGCAAGCGCGTGCCTGGACCAAGCTGGCGAATCTGTCGCATGTCCGTGCGGAACTTGGTGAGCTGACGAATCTGGGCTTCCAGGCCGATGCTCGCTCCCTCGCGGCGAACCTGCGTGGGATCAAGAAAAAAGACAAAGCCATCCATGAGCAGGGCGCGGCGACGGAGTTCGTCCCGGTTGATGTCCATATTCATCATCTCCCCGCCGAAGTCGAACAGATTGAGCAATACTTCGTGACTGCCCAACGAACTGCCGTCCGCGGTATAGAACGTCAACGGAGCAGGCAAGCGATCGATGGGCGTGGCGTCGGGGCTTTGGTAACTGTCCAACACTTCTGTGACGAGTTGCTCGAACTGAGTATCAGCAAGCGAGGGAGTATTTTCCAGACGACCGTTCAGGCGGGCCTTGCTGTTTTTGACCAGATCGTAGATGGTGACCAACCAGTGGGTTTTGCCACTCTTTTTCGAGCCGACGGTTGGAAAGCAGAGTCGGGGTAGATGGAGGTGGCTGGTGGGAAATTCGTGGTGGCATTCCTGGCAGGATACAAAGCTGATTTTTGGATAACGAGGGTCTGTTTTAGCTGTTTTTAGGCTCAGTTTTCCCTGGGACAAACAACGTGGACAGATTTGTCGATCCCGAGTCAACAATCGCTGCACACGATGACGAGCGATCCACAGCGGAGCAAAGCCCGCCACGAGGAAGCCGAAGCAGGCGAGCAGTTTGACGCTGGAACGAACGAGCGTCAGGGTGTAGGAGCGGTCAATCAACTTTGGCAGATTGTCGCGATCGGTTTGCACTTGCTGGAGCAGTTGGGTGGTTTGTTCCGTAGCCAGCTGAGTCGTGTGCTGGAGAACCATCGCCTCATGGAGCAGTTGGTAGGCTTTGTGATCCCACTTGGCGAGGTCGTCGCCGATTCGGGCCACTCCGTTGACCGATGGAGACGGGTTCAACATGTTCTGCCAATAGGCCAGGATCTCGGCTCGCTTGCTTCGGACGTGGTCGCGGAGTTCTTCGATTTTCGCTTGTTCTGTTTTCAGCATGGCAGTGAGTTCATCAAGCTGCCGTTGCAGGTCATCGCGTTCGTTGGCCAGAGCTACAGAAGCGCTGAGGCCCAATGCGAGCAGAACCAGAACAAAGCGTAACCCCGAGCGCTTGAGTTGACGCAGCCAGACGCGCTGAACGTGAATGCCCAGTAGGAAGCCGAGCAACACGAGAAACAGTCCAAGGAGGACAATCAGCACCAGAAGCCAATCCCAGACATCGCTCCAGTCGGTGGCGTTGCCCTCGGCCTGGAGTTGCCGATTGACCGCATAGAGACGGGCCTTCTCTTGCCAGGCCAGATTCTGAGCCTGATGAAGTTGATTCAGAGCCGTCTGCTCCTCAGCTCGGGCTTGCTCGACGAACTGGTTGAGAACCTTCTCGCGGTGCTGGACTTCTTTGCGGATTTTCTCGTGGATGTCGAAGAGGATTTGCTGTGCGCCAACTAGATCGGCGCTTTTGACGCTGGGAATAGTCGGTAAAAAGGGATTTTCCAAAAGGCTCACTTCCGCTTGTAGTACCGCGCGTTCGGCCCGAGCGCGGAGTACCTCAACCTGCAACTCGCGAATGGAGTGATGCAGTCGTTCGCGTTCTTGTTCGGACAGCTCGCGTCCCCACTTTGTTGAACAGCCGCACGTCAGCGGTGCCAGCGCGAGGAGTAGGACGATCGAACCGCGTAGAGGGAATGACATGAGGATACGACCTCGATTGTCAGGGCTATCAGGCTGCCCGTTGGAGGGGGAAGAGGGGATACCTGATGAATTTTAGCCGACCTCACAAGTCGGCACAATGGGCTAGCGTTCTCCTCCACGATAGTAGGTGATGACGGCCTGAACGGCTCGTCGCCATTGCTGGACACGGTGGTCGCGCTGCTCGCTCGACCAGGACGGCGTGAAGACGCGCTCGGAGGAACCGAGTCGGCGAAGGTCGTCGACGCTGGACCAAACTCCGGCTCCGAGACCGGCCAGATAGGCCGCCCCCAACGCGGTGGCTTCGCTGGTTCCAGACTGCACCACAGGCAGCCCCAGCACGTCGGCCTGGCGTTGCAAGAACCAGGCATTGCGGGCCATACCGCCATCCACTCGGAGTGTCTGTAACCGTGTACCGGCATCGGCGGCAGCGGCGTCAATCAGATCGGCTACTTGCAGAGCGACGCCTTCAAGAGTGGCTCGGCTAACGTCCGCCGCGGTCGTTCCGCGTGTCAGACCAAAGAGTACGCCGCGTGCTTCCGGCACCCAGTGCGGCGCGCCTAGTCCGACGAAGCCGGGCACGAAGATCACCGGTTGTTCCGGATCCGAACGGGAGGCGAACTCCTCGACGGTTGGCGCTTGCTCGAAGAGCTTCAAACCGTCGCGTAGCCACTGGACAGCGGCCCCAGCGACGAAAACCGCGCCTTCTAGAGCATACTGAATCGGTCCGGCTCCACTGGCGGCGATCGTAGTCAGTAGACGGTTGCGCGATAGCGTGGCCTGGCTGCCGAGATGTTGCAGAAAGAACGCTCCCGTGCCGTAGGTGCATTTGGCCTCGCCGGGAGCAAAAGCTCGCTGGCCGAACAGCGCTGCTTGCTGGTCGCCGGCCACCCCGAGGATCGGGATGCCGTCGGGCAGCACGTCCAGGCCGCGTGTCTGACCGAAGGGACCGAAACTGGGACGAATCTCTGGCAACAACGGTTGGGGGATGCCAAAATACTGACACAGATCCTCCGCCCAGTTGCCAGTCTTCAAATCGACCAACAAGGTGCGTGAGGCGTTGCTGCGATCGGTGACGTGAACCTGTCCGCCGGTCAGCCGCCAGATCAGGAAGCTATCCACGGTGCCGGCGGCGAGTTGTCCCGCCTCAGCGCGCTGCCGTAGGGCGGTGTCCTGTTGGAGCATCCAGCGCCATTTCGTAGCGGAAAAGTAGGGATCAAGCACCAGTCCGGTTTTCTGGTAGAGCCAGGGTTCGTCACGTTGCTGATCGCGGCAGAAGTCAGCGGTACGACGGTCCTGCCAGACGATAGCTCGACCGCACGGCTGATGCGAGGCACGCTCCCACAGAAGGGCGGTTTCGCGTTGGTTGGTCACACCGATGGTGGTCACCTGGTCGGAGCGGATGCCGGCTTTGGCCAGGGCTTGCGGGATCACCTTAAGAGAGCTGGCCCAGATTTCCTCGGCATCGTGTTCGACCCAACCTGGTTGAGGATAATGCTGGGTCAGCTCCTGGCTCGCACTGCC
This sequence comes from uncultured Gemmataceae bacterium, assembly GCA_937923405.1. Classification (GTDB taxonomy): domain Bacteria; phylum Planctomycetota; class Planctomycetia; order Gemmatales; family Gemmataceae; genus CALDUY01. The sequence goes on from CALDUY010000011.1 coordinate 42,909, forward strand.
GCGCGATTGGCCCTGAGCGTCATAGATGACTGCGCGAGTGCTGGTGGTTCCCTGGTCGATGGCTAACAGAAACGGTTCGGACATGATGGCTTCTCCTGATCGGGATGCAAAGTTGCGCGCGGAGCAAAAAAATGACCTATAGTTGCCTTTAGATACTCCCCAAACTGACAGGTGATCGAGTTATGGCCGTTGTCTGTCCCCGCTGTGCGAATCTATACGACTCGGCGAGCGCTTGTCCGCGTTGCGGCGCTGGGGCGTTTAGTTCGGATTCCATCGGGTTGGCGCATGGGCCACGCTGGCAACAAACCTCCTGGGGGCGCATCCTGATCGGTCTGATTCTCTCGCAAGGCTTGTTCTATGCCCTGAGACATCTTCTTACTGCTGCATTGCTCACCTACCAGGGCGGAACGGCTGAAGACCTGTGGAGCGACGTTCAAAATATACTCTTGTTACAGGCCATCACCATCATCGGGCTGCTCGCCGGAGGTATGCTAGCAGGCGGAGGCCAACGTCACGGCCTGGTTCTGGGAGGCGTCGTCGGGGCCTGGAATGGAGTCTTTTCGGTGCTGTTGCGGCAGAATCCGGCTCAGGATCTGACGATGGTCGGACTATATGGCCAGCCGCTGTTGCACACGGCCTTCGGAGCGATAGGCGGCTTGCTCGGTACAGTCATCTGGGCTCCGCTGCCCGCGCTGGTGGTGCCCTCGGATTTGGCTCCGCCGGTCAAAAAGAAAGTCAAGCCGAAAGGGCCATCTCCGTTTGCCGGCAAGATCGCCTGGTTTCGTGTGCTGTGTGGTTCGGCCTTCGCCGTGGCCGGCACCTTGTCTGCGACGATGATTTTCCAGAAAGTGCTGGACATGTCCGGCGGACGACTGGGCACCTCGCACGAGATGCAAGACCGTATTATCACTTGGGAGATCAAGGCGTTGGCGGTGCTGGTCGGCGGGATGCTGGCTGGTTCCACGACAACTAACGGACTGAAGCAGGGGTTGGTCGTCGGCTTCGCCACCAGTATCATTCTGATCGGCGTGCAAGCACCAATGACCGACGCCTGGCTGCAGGTCACCTTCTTCATTCTGGTCAGCACGTTTAGCTTGGCGATGGTCGGCGGCTGGTTCGGCGGGCAACTGTTTCCACCAATCCTCAAACCCCGCTCCCGTCGAGACACTATGGGCATGCCCAACTGGTGAACGGGTCTTCTGGGACATTGCCGCTATCGGTTGCCTGGATAGACTGACGAGGCAACGATCAAGCCCGATTCAGGAGAACCTCACATGGCCTTTTCCCTACCTGCGCTGCCGTATCCCAGCGATGCGCTCGAAGTCGCCATCGACAAGATGACGATGGAGATCCATCACGGCAAGCATCACAAAACGTATGTCGATAATCTCAATGCCGCCCTTGCTGGCCATGCCGCCCTGGAGGCCAAGTCGATCGAGCAGCTGCTCCGAGAGATCAACAGTGTGCCCGAAGCGATCCGCCAGAAGGTGATCAACAATGGCGGCGGACACGCTAACCACGTTCTCTTCTGGGAGATCATGGCTCCCAACGCCGGCGGCGAACCCAGCGGCGAACTTGCCGAGGCTATCAAGTCCACTTTTGGAGATTTCGCCTCGTTCAAGGCGAAAATTAAGGAAGCCGGACTCGGTCGTTTCGGCAGCGGCTGGGCCTGGCTCGTCGTCTCCGGCGGCAAGTTGGCGATTGAGCATACAGCTAATCAGGACAGTCCGCTGATGACTGGCAAGACCCCGATTTTGGGCGTCGACGTCTGGGAGCATGCTTACTATCTGCGCTACCAGAATCGCCGTGCTGACTATCTGGATGCCTGGTGGAACGTCGTCAACTGGAAGGCGGTTGAAGAGAAGTTCGCCAAAGCCAAGTAAGTTACCCCTCCGTGAACGGCAGCGCCGATACCGTTGCTGGACGGCGCTGCCCCTGGACTTCCACTTCGACCACGGTACCTGGTGTCTGACTGCCGCGTTTCACATAAGCCAGGGCGATAGCCCCCCATCGCGGCGAGCGAACACAGCTAGCAGTGCGTCCAATCTCCTTGCCTTCTCGAAACAGCAGACTTCTGCTCGGCACTGGCTCATCGAGTCGTAGGCCGACCAAGGCGCGCTGCACCACGCCCCGATCGCGAGCCATGACGATCGGCTCCTGGCCGAGATAGCACCCTTTCTTATAGCTGATGGCCTGCTCAGTTCGATGGATCTCGGCGACGAAGGTGGTCTCGTCCATATCCGGGCCGAAGCAGGGCAGGCCCGCCTCGACGCGGAGGACGTGGAACGTCTCCAGATCGCTAGCTGGGGGAAGCTGCATGGCTTGCAGTAATGACTCGGCCTCGGTGATGGGACCGAGCAGATCCACGGCCACGATTCCCAGCGGCTGGACGTGGCGAATCGTCAGTCCACCCTCGTACCGACAAGTCCACGGAGGCAGGTCGCCGGCCAACTCGTTTGCTCGTGGGCCGACGACGTGATACTGCACGAAGTGGGAGGTTTGATCGGTGAGCGTGACATCCTCGCTGATCAGATGGCGATCGAGATGCTGGTACAGTTTCTCGGACAGACCAGGATCGAGGTCCAGCCAGAAGGTATCGCGCTTGCCCTGTGGAGCCAATCGCCAGATCCAGCCATGCGCAAGGACCCGAGCTGTGGCGTTGCAGAAAAACGTCTCACAGCCATGTCCGATCGGTAGGTTCTTGATGTCGTTGGTGGCCAGGTTGTGGAGAAATACCGCTGCCTCAGTACCGCTCACCTCGATCTTGCCCCGATTGGAGAAATCGAAGATCGCTGAAGTTGATTTTAGAGCCTCAATGGTCAACATAATCTGCCTCGCGGAATCAGACACGGATTGATTGCCAGCGCCCACGAGCGAAGCGGACGAGGACGAACAGCCCACGGATCGACAGATCGGCGATCATCGCCGTCCACGCTCCAATCAGTCCCCAGCCCTCCGGCTCGGGTCGCGCCAGCAGGTAGGCCAAGGGAATGCGTACGACAAAGAAGCCGATCCAGGTGAAGACCATCGGCCCGCGTGTGTCGCCTGCCCCTTGCAGGGCCTTGACCAGGATCATGCACGAGGCCAACGCCGGCATGCCGAAGGCGATCAGTCGCAGTGCCGGAACTCCCTCGGTGACAATCGCATCCTGTCCCGGATGGGGGCAGAATAGTCGGAACATCGGCTCGGCCAGGAAGTAAAAGAGCATGGCGAGCAACGACATGACGGACGCGCCGAGGAGGAACGCCGACCAGCCGCCCCGGGCTGCCCGAGTGGGTTGTCCCGCACCGAGATGCTGGCCGACAATGGTCAGCGCGGCGGTGCCGAATGCCGCTCCCGACTGGTAGGCCAGAGCCTCCCACATCAGGGCGATGCCGTGGGCCGCCGCCGCTGTGTGGCCCAATTGATTGATGAAACTGAGAAACCACAGCTGGCCAATCTGCATCGACAGGTTGTCGATGGCCGCCGGAATGCTGATCCAAAGGATTCGGCGGATCGTGGCCCCATCGGGACGCAACTCGGACAGCCGCAGTCGCAGGCCTGCGCGCCCTCGCAGCAGCAGTGCGAAAACCGCCACGCCTCCCAGAGCGTGACTAACGGCCGTCCCCAGGGCGATACCGGGAAATCCCAGCCACTCGAAGAAGAGCCAGGCCAAAGGCACGTTCAACAGCGTGACTCCACCCAGCACCCACAGCCCCGCGCGGGTGTCGCCGGCCCCCGCCAGGCAGGTTACGCCCGTGGCGCTGAGCATTTGCAACGGCACCACCAGCAACAGCGGCCGCAGATACGCCGCGGCGTAGCCCTGTGCCGGATGCCCTAGTTGCAGCGACTCCAGAATCGCATGCAGACCGAATAGCCCGATGAGCGACCCCACCAATCCCAGAATAATCGACAGAAGAATCCCTTGGTGCAAGACGCGGTTCGCTCCGCGCCAGTCATGCCCGCCGACGTGGCGAGCCACTAGAGCTGTACTTCCTACGGTGACCAAAGTGGTGTAACTGAGGATCAACCAACTCAGGTAGGAAGCGTTCGTCTGCGCAGCTTGGGTGGCGGCCTGCTGGACGTCTTCCAGGCTCTGAAACCGCCCGGCGAGAAGTCGATCGGTGAAAATGACCGCTAACGTCAGCCAGTTTTGCAGCAAGGCCGGCCAGACCAGCGTCAGCACAACCAGCCAGACAGGACGAGCCACGACCAACGGTTTCGACGGAGGAGGTAGGGTCATTCGCAGACAGTCCATTGTTGGTCGGCGGTGCCGAAGCGATCGCCTGCGCGGAGTTTACGCCCGGGACGTGTCTCGGGTTCATCGTTGACCAGCAGGTCGCCTTCGCGCACACGAAACTTGGCCTGTCCGCCGGTGTCGGCCAATCCAACCGCCTTGACCGCCTGAGCCAACGTGATGTACTCGCCTCGCAATCGCACCGTCGCTATCTCATCCGGCATGCTCGCTCTCCCTGGGTATTATTTATGATATGCATTCCTGCTCACCTCGCGGATGTCGACAGACGAGGATACAATGTGCCCATCGTGAGGCGAAGAGGAAGATGGAACGATTCGCACTGGTGATCGCTCAGGAACATTCGCTGCCTGCACCGTTTGCCGAGGTGGACGCTCAGGCGTTCGCTCGCGCGGTGATCGCAGCTGGCCTCCCCGATCGCAACGTCTGCACCTTGATCGGTAGTGGAGCCACGCGAACCGCCATCACCTCACGCTTGCGGAAGCTGAGCAAGCTGCCACCATTCGAGACGCTGATCGTCTTTTGCTCGACGGCGGGATTCACCGAACACGGTGCGGCCTTTCTCGCCTGTCACGATACTCAGGACGACGACCGCAGCGAAACCAGCCTGGCACTGCAAGATTGGCTACAAGCACTGGAGAAAATTCCCTGTCGGCGGTTGGTGCTGTTTCTCGACGTGCGCGGGGAGGGGGTGCCTCTCCAACCTGTGGAAGCATTTTTCACTGGTCGTCCCGGGCGCGTTGGATTTCTCTCGCACCGAGAGCAGGAGCAATCTCACGTTTCTGGATCGCTTAAATCGGGTATCTGGGCCAGGCACGTCATTGAGGCGGTTTCAGGCCAAGCCCCAAGAGCGCTGGAGCAGGGCACGTTGACGGCTCGATCTCTGCAAGCGTACTTGCAACGAGAATTGCCCGGCTCGCTTCGCGGTGCCTTCCGCGAGGCTCCGCCGCAGACGCCGCTTTGTTTCACGGTGGATCCGACTATGTCGGTGCTCCAGCTTGACGGCTTGGCCAGCGCTGCCGATCCTCGCTTGCAACCGTTGCAGCGTGGTACACTGCGCGGGGAAACGATCGTCAAGGTGAAGTCGCTCCTGGGGTTTCGCAAATATCATCGCGTGCCCGAGCGAGCCAACGCCAGCACTCGGAAGTTTGTCACCGAGTTGGCACATGAGGAACTGCAACAAGACGTCGAAACGATCTACACCTCGATTCGCGAGTCGCTCGGCTACAAACGCCGTGAGGTGGACAGCTCCGCAGAACGAGGCCTCGGCGTAGTTCGCACTCCGGACTTTGAGTACGTTGTTGCTGTCGAACTCGTAGACGACGATCCGACTTCGGTCATCTGGCGGCGCGAAATTATGGGGATTCGCAACCCGCAAGTGGTTCTCAGTCGACCGTTCCAGAAGATCTTCTCCGGTCTGTTCGACACCCTAGTATTCGAGTTTGCCGCTCCGTTTAATCTGGAATCGTGGATCGACCTCGTGGAGGAAGCCGTTCCCCCAGAGGTGCGCCTGCGGACGTCCAGCGACGGTTCCTGCTGCGAGGTGCAACTGCGCGGCAAGACGACGCTGGTACGTCTGTTTCGCGACCGGATCGAGATTCAGGGGGAGAAATCGCCTGGCTCCAATGGTCTCATCGAAGCGTTCCTCAGCTTTCAAGATCTCTTCGCCCAGCGCCGCGAGTTACAGTCGCTGCCGTTGCTGCCCGAATCAATCTGAACACGATGAGTTCGGTCGGAGAGAGAACCGTTCTCGCGCGGGTCACTCCGTGGCCTTGCGAAGGGTGGGAAATTCGCACAACGGCACAGATTCACTCGGCTCGGCCAGCACTTCGGCCAGCGTCGTGGTGCGGAACGCTTCTTCGACGGCAGCCAGAGCATTATCGACACGACGATGCAACGGACACAGACGCGCGCCGTGGGCGGCCAAGTCGAGTGGGCAGGTGTGGATACGTCGGATTGGATCGACCGCATTGACCACCTCCAAGATGGTCAATTCCTCGGGCGACTTAATCAGAGTAATACCTCCCCCGATCCCGCGTTGCGAGCGGACTACGCCACTATGCACCAGCTCCTGCACGACCTTGGCCAGATACGCCTGGGGTACCTTCGTAGCCCGAGCGATCTGTTCCACAGTGCGTGCCGAAGGCGACTCCGCCGCTAGATGCACCACCGCTCGCAGCGCGTATTCAACTTTCTGTGAGAACATTCTCCTTCTCCCTCCTGTTGTCCGAAACTCACTTCTTTACTTATAGCAGCCGTGCCTAAACAGGAGTAAGAGAGTTTATTTATCGCTTATTTTTCTTCGGTTGAGCCGCGACTTGGTTCATCAGTTTCCGCCACGCCGCCAGCCGAGGAGTCATGGCCGCGGCGGTCTTGTCCGGCTGGAGTTTGGACACGTCCACCTCGACGTACAACTGCCGATACAGTGTTTCGTCCACGTTCGGATTCGGCTTGTTCTCTTGAGCGTGGATCGCCTTCCGCCAGTCGCGTAGCTGTTGCAGCATCGCTTGGGCGCGTTTTGGTTCCTTGTCGGCGAGGTTGGTCGTCTCGCCCGGATCCCTGGCCAGATTGTACAGTTCGACCGAGTCATCATCATAGTGCGTGACCAGTTTGTACTCTCCTTCGCGGACGGCTCCGGCGGGGCGTCCGCCCTGATTGTTGTAGTGGGGAAAATGCCAAAAGAGCGGTCGCGGCTTCGGCTCTCCCTTGCCGAGCAAGAGCGGGGCGAAGCTCTGTCCGTCGAGTCCCTCCGGGACGGCGAGACCTGTCAGTTCGGCCAGTGTGGGTAGCAGATCGGTGTTGACCACGGGAGTATGCACGACCGTGCCGGCCTTGATCTTGCCCGGCCAGCGAACAAGGAGCGGCACCCGCGTCCCTCCCTCATAGACGAACCCCTTGCCCGCGCGAAACGGCGTGTTGTGGGTCGGCGGATCTTCCTTGCCTTCGGGGACGTGCAGGCCACCATTGTCGGAAATGAAGATCACGATGGTGCGATCGTTCAGTTTCAACTCGTCGAGCTTGCTCAAAAGCAGCCCGATCGTGTCATCTAGTGTTTCGATGACCGCGGCGTAGAGTGGGTTGAACGAATTCTTGTTCTTCTCGAGGAGTTCGGACTTGGCGGCCAAAGGAATGTGCGGCGTGTTGTGCGCTAGATAAAGCAGGAACGGCCGCTCTCGGTTCTCTTCCACGAACTGCATCGCCGTGCGGGTCAGCTCATATTCGCCTTTGCCGCCTTCCGTAGCCGAGGGAACCGTATTCGCGCGACCGGTGAAGACCACGTCGAACCCCTGATCGTTAGGCAGAAAACCCTTGCCGCCGAGATGCCATTTTCCGATGCAGCCGGTGCGATAGCCGGCCTTCCCAAACAACTCCCCGAGCGTCAGTTCTTCCAACGGCAACTGTTGTCGAATGGTCGGATGCAACAACCGCTGGGCCTGGGTGTCAGGTCGGCCCGGGAGGAAGGTCGTCAGATGCAGCCGCGCTGGGTGCTTGCCCGTCATCAGCGCTGCCCGCGAGGGCGAGCAGATCGGCTGAGCGACGTAGGCCGACGTGAACCGCATCCCCTGTTTGGCCAGACCGTCGAGATGCGGCGTGGACTGATCCTTGCGACCGTAGCAGCCCAGATCGTTAATGCCCAGATCATCGACGTTGATTAGTACCACGTTCGGTCGGTCGGCCTTGGGCACCTCGGCAGTGGCGAGCAGCATCAGCGACAGCAGCATCGACATGGCTCAGGTTCTCTTTGGTTCGTCACGAGCGTCTCTTCCGCTTCCGTTAGCAGAGGACACTTACAGCCAGATTAACAGAAATAATCAATTTGTTCGCTGGAATTGATTTATTCTTTCTCCAGAGTCGATACAGAGGAAGAGTTACGCCGTAAATAGCCTGTGGGGTTGAGTTCCCCTCTCCCCGTTGGGGAGAGGGGTTAGGGGTGAGGGGAAAAAACTGCGTAACTCCTACAGAGATTACGGTGAAAAATTAGTTCTACCCCGAGCAGCTGGAACGTCCTGGAGGCGGGAAGATGAGCAAACCAGCGAGGTTCTGCATTTGGGGTACACTAGGTGGGGGGGTGCTCGCCCTGGCCGGTTGCACTTTTCCGCTGCAGCATCCACTCGGCAATGGAACCAGCTGGCTCAACGACACTCGACCAGTTCCACCGACTCTGGTACTGGTGTCCGAGACAGACAAAAACACTTCGCCGAACAAAACCGAGTCCTCTACCCCCAAGCAGGCCGCCACGCGTTCTTCGGGGGAAGTGCGTCCGGTGTCTCACGTTCAGAAGCAAGTCGAGAAGAAGTCCAGTAACACGTTAAATTCGCTGCCGCCTCCCAAACGGGTCGACGACGACGAACTGCCGCTGCCGCAATCCACCTCGACGAAGGGAGTGACGCTCGATCAGGTCATCAACACGACGTTACTTGCCGACCCAAAGTTGCGAGCCGGCTTCGAGGCGATCAATCAGGCCAACGGCGACGCGCTGACGGCTTCGTTGAAGCCGAATCCCAACCTGGAGGTCTCACAGACGTTACTGCCCCTGTTGCGGCCATTCACCGAAGATCGCCAGGGCGGGCCACCACAGTTGGACATCATCGTGGCCTATCCGATTGATTGGTTCCTGTTCGGCAAACGCGCCGCGGCCATGCAGGCAACCAATCTCAATGTACGGGTCAGCGAGGCGGAATTCGCCGACTTGGTCCGTCTGCGTGTGTTAGAAGCAGCCGTCGCTTATTATGACGTGTTGGAGGCCAAGGGATTGCTGGATCTAGCCAAGCAAGACGCGGCCAACTTTAAGCGCGTCGAGGAGATTACTCTCCGTGCCGTCGAAGGAGGTGGTCGTCCCAAGGTCGAACTGAACCGAATTCGGCTCGATCGGCTGCGTGCTGAGCAAAGCGTCCGCGATGCCGAGAATGCCCTGGTGGCCGCTAAAGCTAGCCTTCGCGCCATCATGGGCCAAGCCAACCCCGACTCCGACTTCGACGTGGCCGGCTCCCTCGATGATCTTGACCCCAAAAGTGACATTCCTGACGTAGAAACGGCTTTGGCCATCGCCGTGCTAAACCGCCCGGACATCGCGGCTCTAAAATGGAAGGTAGATCAGGCTCTGGCCGAACAGGAGGTCGAACGCCGTAATGCCTATCCTGAGGTGACGCCACAGATCGGCTACACGCGCCAGTTTCAACGCAAAGCGATCGGCTTTCCCGATGCTCATTCGTATGGCGTAGGGCTGGAGATGAGTCTGCCCTTGTTCAATCGCAATCAGGGCAATCGACTCAAAGCGGCGGCAACGACCGTTCAACAACAGTTTGAGCTTCAGTCAGGGCTTGTCGATTTGCGTGCCGAGGTGGTTCAGGTCGAGAAGGAACTGCGAACGGCAGCGGCCAACGCAAAAGCGGTGGCGGACGAGCAGCTCCGCCTCGCCTCCGAGGTGCGCGATAGCTTAAACAAAGCCTACTCCGAAGGCGGACGTCCGCTCATCGACGTGCTGGACGCTCAACGCAACTACCGCGAAACCTATCGCATCTTCATCGAGAGTCGCGCCAACTTTGGTCGAGCCAGTGCCAAATTCAACGCCACCCTAGGCAAGCGAGTGACCCCATGAGCGACAAGCATGCCGATTCCGCAGCCGTTCCCCTACCGTCGCCTCAAAGGATCTGGGCCAGAGTCTGGTCGATCGGACAGTTTCTGCTCTCGCTGGGACTGACGCTCGCCTTCTTGGCCTACCTCCTTTTTGTTCCCGATCCGCTCAAACCTGGGGATTCGGAGCAAGCGGCTCCCGCTAGGCCGGAGATTGTCTCCCTGGTTGGACCTGGTCTAATTCGCGTCCAACCGGGTAGTCCGTTGGACAAAAAAATCCAGGTCGTGCCCGTTCGCAAGGGCACGATCAGTGATCCAGTCATGATGGTCACGGGCCGAGTCATTGCCAGTCTTCGCCCGGGCCACGGCAAGAAAGAGGACTACTGGCAGTTCGACTCGCCGGACCTGCTAGCGGCACACACCGATTGGGAGAAAGCCCAGGCTGACATCGTCTTCAGCGAAACGCAATTGGAGCAGGTCAAGCAACTGGCCGCAACACGGTTGAAAGCTCAGCGTGAAGTCGTGCAGCGAATGGAGAAACTCGTCGCGGCTGGCACCGATACCGTCAAGGATCTGACCGCTGAGCGGGCCAATCTGATTCAGGTGGAAATCACGGGCCGTCAAGAGGTCCACCAAGCCGAAACCGCGGTACGAGTGGCCAAGCGCGACGAAGCGGCTCAGGCACGGAAACTTCAACAGGCCGGCCTCGATCCGGAGTTGCTCAAAATTGCTACCTCCGACATGGACATTGTTGTCGCCGACGTGCCCGAGGGACGCATCAATCAGGTGCGTGTCGGTCAGAGTTGTCTTGCCACCTTCTTTGGGCTGCCCCGCGAACGCTTCCCTGGCAAGGTGCGCAGCATCTCCCCCGTGCTGTCCATCGAGCGGCGCTCCCTGCGGGTGCTGTTTGTTATCGACGATCCTGATGACAAACTTCGTCCCGGCATGTTCGCCGAGATCGGTCTGGGCACCGATTCGCGTGAGGCTCTGTTGATTCCCGCTGATGCCATTCTGCATTTGGGGCGATCTGACTATGTCCTGGTCGCTCAGGGAGACAACACCTGGGCGATTCGCGAGGTGCAGGTCGGTGAACCACATCTAAACGAGATCGAAATTCTCTCTGGATTATCGCATGAGGAACAGGTGATCGGCAAAGGAGCCATTCTTTTCAAGCCGGTGGTCGTTCGGTCGCTGCGCTCGTCGGAGGGCCGCTGATGATTGCCTACCTGATTGAAGCCAGCATGCGGCTGCGCTGGGTAGTCTTGCTGCTGACGGCGGCAGTCTGCGGCCTTGGGCTGTACTCGTTTCAACAGCAGCCGATCGACGCCTACCCCGACATCTCAGCGCAGATGGTACAGGTCATCACGGTCTATCCTGGCCGCGCCCCTGAGGAGGTCGAACGCCAGGTCACCATTCCCATCGAAATCGCCATGCGCACTGTGCCGCGGGTCGAGACCGTCCGCTCGCGGACCATATTCGGACTTTCGGTGGTGCAATTAACTTTTGAAGAGGGGACCGAAAGCTACTGGGCACGCCAACGGGTGCAGGAGAACCTCGCTTCGGTGCAGTTGCCCGAAGGAGCCGAAGCCGAGATGGGACCGCTGGCCACGGCCTACGGCGAAGTCTACCGTTACGAGCTGGTCTCTGACGGCACTCACGATCTGATGGAGTTGCGCACGCTCAACGATTGGGTGGTGATCCCACGGCTGTTGCGTGCCCCTGGCGTCGCCGAGGTGTCCAACTTCGGTGGGCTGGAGAAACAGTACGCCATCACCTTTCGACCAGCGGATCTCGACCGTTTCGGCCTGTCGCTCAACGATGTGGTCGAAGCGGTGAAAACCAACAACGCCTCGGCAGGCGGCAGCATCCTCCAACGCGGCAGCATGTCGTTCGTCATCCGTGGCAGCGGCGCGATCCAGACGCTTCGCCAGATCGAGGATACCTACGTCAAGTCGGTAGGTGGCTCGCCGATTTATCTCCGCGACGTGGCCAGTGTGGAAGTCGATCATCTCGTGCCGTTTGGCATTTTCAGCAAAGATCGCGTCGATGAGAGTGTCGAAGGCATCGTGCTGATGCGCAAAGGTGAGAACCCCTCGCGCGTGTTAGCCGAAGTGGCCAAAGCCGTCACCGAGCTTAATCAGTCCGAGTTGCCCGAGGGGGTGCAGGTCGTTCCTTTTTATGATCGTCAGCATCTGGTCGATGCAACACTGCATACCGTGGCTCATAGTGTCTTGCTAGGCATCACTCTGGTGGTGTTGGTGTTGCTGTTGTTCCTCGGTCGTCCGGCGATGGCCGCTCTGGTAGCCTTGACTATCCCTTTCTCGCTGCTGTTCGCTCTGATTTTGATGTATGTCTCGGGAATTCCCATCGGGCTTCTGTCGGTGGGGGCGATCGACTTCGGCATCATCGTCGATGGTGCGGTCATCATGGCCGAACACATCGCGCGGCGACTCGGCGAAGCCCGCGAGCGAGGGGAGCCGCATTCCGTACCTCGGGTCGTACTCGCCGCCGCCCAGGAAATCGAGCGGCCCGTCTTCTTTTCCGTGCTGATGATTATGGTGGCCTATTTGCCCCTGTTGTCGCTGTCGAGCATCGAAGGACTGCTCTTTCGTCCGATGGCCCTGACGATGGTGTTCGCGCTGCTCGGCTCATTGCTTTTTGCGCTGTTCGTCGTTCCCGTGCTGGCAACGCTTGTGTTCTATCGCGGATACGAAGAGTGGGAAAATCCTTTGCTGGCGCTAATGCGACCGGCATACGGCTACCTGCTGCGCTTCCTGATCCAGTTCCGCTGGCTGGTGCTAGGCGCGGTGGTTTGTGCATTGGCCACGATTCTGGTCAAGCTCGTGCCCCGTCTGGGCGTGGAGTTCCTGCCCTACATGGATGAAGGCGTCATCTGGGTGCGAGCCAACTTTCCGGAGGGCACGGCACTGCAACAATCTAGCGAATATGGCCGACGCATCCGCGAAATCGCCCTGGAGTTTCCCGACGTGAAGTTCATCACGGTGCAAACCGGCCGCAACGACTCAGGCACCGATCCCTTTCCGCCTAGCCGATTGGAGATCATGATCGGTCCCCGACCGAAAGAGCAGTGGACCGAGTTTTCGACCAAGCACGAACTAGTTGCTGCTCTGGGCCAGCGCTTACGCGAGGAGTTTCCCACCACTCGTTTCAACTTCACGCAACCGATCATCGACAGCGTCACGGAGGACACCAACGGGACTTCGGCGAACCTGGCCGTCGAGTTTTCCGGGGCCGCTTCCGATGTCTTGCTGGAATTGGCCAACCAAACGGTTGAGTTATTACGCACTGTTCCTGGGTCACAAGATGTGAACATCGAACAGGAAGGCCCCCAACCCCAACTAGTCATCACTCCGGATCGCATGCGCTGCGCTCGCCACGATGTACGCATCGAGGACGTGACCAACCTCATCAATATCGCCTTGGGCGGCGAGGCGATCGGTACGCTATTCGAGGGAGAACGCCGCTTCGACATTGCTGTCAAGGTCGATCGTCGAATCGTCAACTCGCCGTTGGCCGTGGGGCGATTGCCCGTCCACTCCGCCAGTGGGATGCCGATTCCGCTCAATCAAGTGGCCCGAATTGAGTTGGTCGATGGCCAGACCATCATAGCTCGAGAGAACGCCCGCCGACGCATCACCGTGCGATGCGACATCGTCGGTCGTGACCAGGGCGGCTTTGTCAAGGAGGCGCAGACGCGGTTCGACGAAACCATCCGCCCACGCATGCCGCCTGGGTATCGCGTTGCCTGGCTAGGAATGTTCGAGAATCTCGACCGCGCTCGCCAGCATTTTCTCTATCTCATTCCACTGACGGCAGTGATTATCTTCTCGTTGTTGCTGCTTACGTTCCGCTCGTTCAGTTCGGCGGTGCTGGTCGTGGCAGGGATTCCCTTTGCCTGCATCGGGGCGTTGATTGCGTTGTACCTGCGCGACATGCACATTAACGTCTCGACCGGGGTCGGTTTCTGCGCACTGTTCGGCATCGCTATCATGGATGGCGTGCTGATGGTACGCGGCATCAACGTTCTTCGCGAGGCTGGTTTCGAACTGCGTGCTGCGATTCTGCTGGGCGCGCAACAGCGCCTGCGACCGATTCTGATGACGGCCATCGTCGCGATCTTCGGCCTGTTGCCGGCCTCCTTGGCGACAGGTCTTGGCTCGGATGTACAGCGACCACTGGCTACGGTGATTGTCTGGGGACTGTTCAGCGCGATGCTGTTGACGCTGTTCGTCCTTCCTGTGCTGTACTACCTGATTAACCCCAAGATCACGCTGTCCGAGTTGGGCGGTGATCCCCTGGCAACTCACTGAATCACTGCTGCATCTTGGCGAGGATGGTGTCCATCTCGGCAGAGGTGAACGCTCGGCTAGTGGTGGTGTGGACGTTGCCAAGCGCCTCCAACTGCAGCATGGCGGCGGTGGCGGTTTCGTCGTCGGCAGCCTCGAAGATCAGGAAGCCGTCGTATTCGCCCAGCGTCCAAAAGATTTCTTTAACCTTGATGCCCAGTTTCTTGGACGAGGTCTTAAACGCTGCCGCTCGTTTGGTTGTATTTCCGATCTCTTGAATCCCTTTTTGGGTGAACTGGATGCCGGTGATGTAGTTAGGCATGACGGAGTTTCCTTGTAGGTTGGAGAGGGATGATACACGAGGCGGTCCTCCACCTCGTTACGATATAATTAAGAAAATAACAATCCGTGACAGGATATACTCGAACGCCAACGAGAAGAGAACTCAGCGATGGACTGGAGAGAATGGTACGACTGCCTGGCCAAGCCCACCTGGACACCAGCTCCGGGAACCATTGGGTTGATCTGGCAGATCCTTTATCCGCTCATCGGCGTCAGCTTCGGTTTCGTCTTCGTGCAGGCTGTGCGTGGGAAGCTCCCTTGGTTCGTCGCTCTGCCGTTTGCCGTTAACCTGGTCGCCAACCTTTTGTTCATGCCGATCTTTTCCTGGCTTCGTAACCTCCCCCTGGCGACCGGTGACATCCTCGTCGTCTGGGCCACCATTCTATGGATGATGCTTGCGATCTGGCCGCACTCCCGCTGGGTGGCCGTGGCTCAAGTGCCCTACTTCGTTTGGGTCACTATCGCCACACTGCTACAACTGTCCATCACTTGGATGAACGCCTGATTACAGCGATCGACGTTGATGTCTGATTGACGGGATCTCTCGTCAAATCATGTGCCTACGTTCTACTGGGGCCGAAGGGATGTTGCATCCCCCTCACCCTTTATCCCTCTCCCGCAGGGGAGAGAGAACCAGAGATTCTCGCCTCGCCCGCAGGGGAGAGGGGGCGGGGGTGAGGGGTGCAGTTACTCAAGCCATCAACTGCGTAACTGCGTACTACTGTTTCCGCACGCCGCGGAAGGCGGCGAACCACTCGGCGAACTCCTTGCGAGTCATCTTTTCTGGCACCTTGGCTCCGATCAGATCAATCATGACCTTCATCTGATCGGGGATCTCGTCCGCTGTGATGACGTCGTCGCCATTGGTGTCGAAGCGGTCGAACATCAGGTCGGCCTGGCTGGGCGGATTCTTGGCCAGTTCCGCAGCCGTCTCGGGGCGTTCCCAGACATAGCACACCCAACCGACCATCATCTCGTCCCAGGTTTGCAGGCCGAAGCGAACCTTCTTCTCCGGAGCCGGATTCAGCGGGTTGTTCGCCGAGTTGTCGTAATGGGCGATAGCGTGCAGCTTCGATCCCTTGGGCAGCTTCAGTGGTTCCTCGAAACGATAGACGTTCTGCCAGTTGAAGTCCCAGCGCGGCACCGAGAGGATGGTTTCGCGTTTGCCATCGGGACGAGTCACGTCATAGCGGAACGATTTGCCGCGCCAGTGCATGTGCGGCACGAAGCTGAGGATGCGAGCGTCGGCGGGGAGGCGGAACGTGGCCTCGGCTTTGTAGTGCGGATCAAAGGGGGGAACCGCGATGCCGACGTTGGCGAACTCGTTCATGTACATCTCGAACTTGGGTGGCTTCTTGGCGAAGGTCAGGCCGATCGACGAGCGATCCTTCACTGCCGTTCCGTTGGGGGTGTAGTGCATTTCCAGACGGAGTTTCGCGCCCTTGGGAACCTTCAAAGCGGTGTCCGGCGGACAGACCAGCCCCAAATCTCCGGGGGCCCAGCCGACTAACACCGAGAAGGTGCCATCCGGTCCCAGCGGGGAGCGGCTGTTGCCGCGCAGAATGTAAACGACAATGTGATGCACTACGCCTGGCGCACCGGGACGGGCTTCGGCCATCGAGATCCACTTGTCCTCCGTAAAGCCGGGATCGATGATGAAGTTCTGGTACGGCAGTGTTCCTGTCGCCGGCACCTCGAACTCTTCGGGCATCTCGATGACCATGTCCGGCTTGCCCAGCGCCCAGCCCTTGGGAAACTCGACCGGTTTGGGCAGATCTTTCAAGTCACCGCGCGGCATACCTGCTTCGACCCAATCGGCCAGGGTTTTGATCTCCTCACTGGTCAAGCGACGCGAGTTGGAGAATTTGCCATAGCGTGAGTCGGCGTGCCAGGGGGGCATCCGTCGTTCGGCAGTCACTTCCCGAATCATTTTGGCGTGTCGCAGCGCGTCCTCGTAATCCAGCAGCGAGAATGGCGCGGACTGCTCGGGGCGATGGCACGCTTGGCAGTGCTTCTGCAAGATTGGGGCCACGTCTCGGGTGTAGGTCACGTCGGCCTTTACTTGACGTTGAACCGGGCGACCGATGAGGCAGCCATCCGCCTCGGTCTCGGGCACGCTGACCGGTTTGCCAGCCACCACCTCATCGATGGCCAGGTACAGATCCTCCCGTGAGGGCTTGGGGCGTCGGCTTCCCGCGCCGTACTGATCGTTGACGCGGCCCCGATAGCGTAGCGTATAGTCACCGTCGAGAACGACGACGCTGGGAACCCGACTGATGCCCAGCTGATCGGCGAGTTTCTGTTTGGCGTCCTTCAGGACGGGGAACGGCACGTCGCGATCATAGGAATGCCCCGCGATCAAATCGAGGTCTTCGCGCTCGTTGGGATAGATCGCCACGAACTGAACGCCCTTCTCCGCCTGACGGAGTTCTTTTTCCTTGGCGACCAGTTCGGGCAGATACAAGTTGGAAATAGGACATTCGGCTCCGAGGAAGACGACGACGATGGCCTTGCTACCTTTGCCGATGTCATGCAGCGATCGCCGATTGCCGCGCAGGTCGCGTAGAGTAGAGCCGCGAGGTAACGGTTTGCCAATCTCCAGGACCGACTCGGCAGCGTCCGCTACAGACGGTACAAGTAGGACCAGAGCCAAGAGGATGCCAGTCTGTTTCATCATCCCTCCTATCCGCCAGAGAATGCGGAATGAACAGAAGCAATACCCGAATGCCGCACAGAATCCGTGCGTTTCTGGTGTTACTCCGAGCCGTTGGTCCGAGTTTCAGCAATCACGGTAAGGTCGAGCGGGTCGGATCGGGGCGAGTGACCTTTTCGCCGCGTAGCGCTGCTAGCTCCATCTGGAGATAGCCGGCGTCGGCCTTGGCCCAGCAGCGGCGCGCCAGAGCGGCGAACCGTTCCACTTCCTCGGACCGACCTTGCCGTTCGCAGATGACCTGCATTCCCAAAGCGGCGCGCACACACCCCGGATCGTGAGCCAACGCTTCGAGGAAGGCCTCCTCGGCGACGTCGAGTTTGCCAGCCTGCAAGGCTCCGATCCCCCAGGCTTCCATATAGATCGCGCCGTTGCCCCAGGCGTGGTGGCTGTAGTTGTCTTTGGTACGATCCACCAGTTTTTTCAGCAGCTTCAGCCCAGTATCCGGCTCACCAGTAGCACAGAGATACAGCCCTTGGGTTTCCCAAAGGTTCATCTCCAGGGTTTTGTCGTTCTTGGCATCGCGAGCCGCGTGTCGCAACACTTCGATTTCGGGAAGCGCGCGAGCTGGATCCCCTATTTTGAGATAAACCAGAGCGGAATAGTAGCTAGAGGTCGTCTTGTCGCCGCGATTGCCTCCGAGTCGTCCCTTGCCGAAGCTCGTGGCCCGACCACCGCGGCCTCGGCGCAAGTCCTCGGCGATCTTTAAGGCTCCTTCGTAGTCGCGCATTGCTAGCAGCAGACGGAAGAAGGGGTTGCGTAGCTGGAAGTCGCAGCGTTCGCACTCTTTTTTGATCTCTAAGGCCTCTTGAAAGCGGCCATCGTGCGTCAAGGAAACCAGCAGCGTCTCCAGATGGTGCGAGTACTGGTTACGGTCCTCTTGGGGAGTGACGTTCTCGCGCTTGTGATACTCGCGCTGCAACTCAATCGCTCGGGCCGAGCGATCGCTGGTTTTTTCCCAACGTCCCAGTCGGGTGGCCAGGTGCGCCTGCATGTGAAAGGCATGAGGAATGCCCGGCGAGGATTCGATGTACTTTTCGGCGTAGACCCAGCCCAGCGCAGGCCGTTGGAAGTTTTCGTAGAAGTGAACCAGTTCGTGGTTCGCCCCGGGATGCAGCGGATTGACGCGAAGTAACGCCTTGTAGAACGGGACACTCGACGCCTTGCCACCGAACAGCCCGGAGCCGCCCGCTAGTTGCGCTCGGAAGTACCAGGCCTCTTCGTCATCGTCGTACAGAGCGAGCATCTCGTCGATGGTGGCGATGGCTTTCTGCTTGCGGGCCTCGGCATCGCCGACGTTGGGCAACTGGCCCTTCTCTTGCATGGACGCTTTGAGGAGCATCTGTTCGCGCGGGCTACAGTGGTCGCGCAGTTTCCACGCTTCTAGCAAGGCCTTGGTGGCATCGCCGCGTCCGAATCGCTCCAGCGCACGGGCTAGTCCCCACCAAGCCATAGGACAGGTAGGATCGTGCTGAATCGCCGTCTCGAACGAGCGGGCCGCCTCACGCCAGACGTAGGAGTAGTAGTAGCCCAGAGCCTGGTCGAAGAATTTTTGGCACTCCGGCGAGTTGGTGGTGATAGGATAGTGCAGCACACACTGATGGAAGTAAGGTTGAGCCGGGGCCAGCTTAGTTATTGGCATCAGCTTCGGCTTAGCGGCGGACGGGACGGGCGGGGCGGCGGCGTTTGTGGTCCAAGCCAGTAACAGCACGACGAGGAACGCAGAGGTGAACAACTTCATGGTGGAGGTCCTAAGGCGGGGGCAACGATGCTCTTTATTGTGGACGAATCCATCCCGTCTGCCAATCGAAATTCCTCGCTGGGAGAGGAATCGTTGCCGGTGGGTCACTGGTACGAACCGGAGGATTGCTTGATCTCGCCAGCCCGGTTGACGGCGCGGAGCAGGGTCTCCGCGGTGTAAGGTTTGCTGATCGAAGCGCGTAGTCGAGCGAGGCAGCTTGGAGAAAGATGAGGAGTTGATCCTGTGCTGGTGACCACTAGTTGAGCCTGAGGATTTCGCGACAGCCAGGCTTCTAGCCAGGTTTGCCCATCGGGATGTAGCATGCTGGCACAGATGAGGATCACTTCCGCCGGTTCATTACTGGCGTCGTCGAGATTGGTTCGACAGATGGTTTGCCAGCCGCCTTGTTCGAGGATCATTCCAGAAAGCTGGGCAATGTCCGCGGCTGGATCGAGTACCAGAGCAACACGCGAGCGAGGCGAGATAGGCGGGCCTCCAGAGAGCGGCAACTCCAGCGTGAACCTAGTCCCTTCGCCAAGGGTGCTATGGCAGCTGACTCGCCCTTGGTGGAGTTTGACGACCTCGCGAACGATGGCCAACCCAATGCCGGTGCCGCATTTTCGTGTGGTATAGAACGGCTCAAAAATGCGACTCAGCGACTCGGGGGGAATGCCTGGGCCAGTATCCTCGACGGCAATACTGATCCAGCCATTGTCGATGCGTGTCTCGAACAGAAGACGGCCCTGTTCGCGCATGGCCTCCAGGGCGTTGGTCGCCAAATTTAACAATGCTTGAGTCAGCTGCACGGGGTCGCCGTCGAGAACCGCCGGTCCTGGGGCAAAACGATATTCAATGGTTACCTGACCGGCTCGACCGCACAGTAACCCCTCTAAACTGCGAAGCAAGGAGTGTATCTCCACCGGTTGGCGCGTCGGAGCCGCTCCCTGAACGAAGGCCAACAACTGCCGCGGGAGCTGGGCGGCATGGTCGAGCAGACGATCCATTTGCGACAGACGACGTCGCCCATCAGCCAGAGTGAGGCCGAGCAGTTCGATCTCGGCCTGGAGCGAGGTCAGCGCGTTGTTGAAATCATGCACAATGCCCAGGGCCATCACCCCGAGTTGATCGGTGCGATTGGACGTGATTGGCGCATAGTGATCCTCAAAGACGACCACCACAACGGGATCACCATTGCCGCCATGCCAGGCATACTTGACCGTTCGCACCTCACGCGGACCGTGTGGTCCGGGCCGAGTTTCAACATGCTCCAGCCGTCCCGTGGTCAGTACCTGTTGCAGGTCGGCGAGTTCTCGTCGAGCAAATCCCTCGGGCCAAAGGCATTCAACGGGTTGCCCGATCAATTCGGACTGGGGACGATCCAGCCATCGAGCCAGGCGTTCATTGGCGAACAAACAACGCCCTGTGGAGTTGTAGACACAGACACATTGGGCCAGCGGGCGAAGGGCATTCAGCAATAACTCCAGTGATGGCTCGACTCGGAAAGTACACATCATGTCAACTCTCACTTATCCTTGAATGACGAGGGCAGGAAGCCTTCCTGCCGCTCGTCCTCGACTCTTCGGTTGCTCTCCTTGCGGTCATAACCCGACCACGGTCTCTCTTCCCGAGAGCGGATCCAGTCGCGCTAGCAAGCGATCGCATAATTCGCGAGCTAATGGCGGTACGTCGCGCAACGGATCGGCGGGACCGTTGGGAGTCAACCGAGACTGAACCCAGCCGACCATCCAGGCCGGTCCATTGCCACGCATCGCAGTGCGAACGATGGGGCGCAGGTCGGATTCGAGTTTTTCTCGACTGCTAGGGCTGTTGAGCGGTCCCACTTGGCCCAGGCGACGGGCGAATTCGCGGAACCAAGTCTCTTGATTAGACATAGTTGATCTCCTAAGTAGTAATATCTGGAGGGGCCGCTCAGGTGCCGGTCTGGTGGATGTTGACGTAGACTTTCTCGCCTAGCAGACCCCAAGGGCTTTCGGCCCGGGCCCAGGCCAGGCCGTTGTCGGTGCCTAGCCCATTGAACAGCTTAGACCAATTTAGATGGCCATTGTGGTTGACCGTCGTGGACTCATTCTGTAACGAGATCGGTGCTCCGCCGAAGTACACCTTGATGGAGTGGAACACGCGATGATAGGTCACTGTGCCAGTGAAGTTGTAGATGTGGCCAGCCCTTTCGATGGCGTTGAAATTGACGATACTCGGAGCCTCGTCCCACAGTTGCTGCATCGCCGCTGCGCTGGTTCCCTCGGCAACAGCCTGCACCATGCCGAGTTGGTCCGCATCCAAAATCACCTCGTAATTACCGGTGCTGTCGGTGAAGGTGTGCCCCTGGACGGCCCCGCTGAAAATGATTTTGACGTTGTTGACATTGGCCACGCCGCTCAACTCGCCTGTCAGCTTGACCGTGCGGCCCAGTTCATACTGCACTTCCATAGTCAGAATCTGAGAAACAGGCGGAGCGTTGCCGCCGTTACCTGGGCCGCCACTGGGGGTCAGTCGCTTTTCCAGCGACTCCAGACTGAGTTGAGCAAAGCGGCGGGGATTTCGGACAGAAGGCATCGCTGAGACTCCTTACGGCTTTTCGCGCATGGGGATTCCATCGTCGGAGCTGGTCCGTTCGTATCGACTGGGTAGGAATGGCCAGGGAAACTCCGACGCCGACAAACCCTTGTCGGTGTGAGCGCGCGAAGTGTGTGCTATCCAGATTGCTTTTTTGGGGGCCAACTGGACATGAATTCTGGAAAAAAATCTAAAAAATATGTCTTCGGCTCGCCTCGATCTCTTTCCGGGTAGGTGCAATCATGGCTCGCTGTCCGTATCCGCTAATTTTTGATAGCCATCTCGATCTCGCCTGGAATGCGATCGACTGGAACCGTGATCTGAAGAAATCTGTCGCCGAGATCCGCCAACGTGAACGCGAGGAGCAGATTCACGGCAAGGGGCGAGGCGTGAACACGGTCTCCTTTCCCGATCTCCGTCGAGGGCGGGTGGGACTGTTCATCGCCACGTTGCTGGCTCGACTGCACCGACCCGGAATGACGCCGGCCTTCTCGCGCTACGACACAATGGACGCGGCCTACGCCGCCACGATGGGCCAGTTGTACTACTACCGTGCTTTGGTCGAGCAGGGCTATCTCCGCTGGATCACCGATGCCGAGTCCCTGGATGCTCATGTGAACGCCTGGCTCAAAGGCGATCCGGAACAGGAACCGCTCGGATTCATCCTCAGCATGGAGGGAGCTGACCCGGTGTTGTACCCCGAACAGGTGCAGCACTGGTGGGTCATGGGACTGCGAATCATTGGTCCGGCACACTATGGCGTCAGCCCCTATGCGCACGGAACCGGCACCGAGGGCGGACTGTTGGAGCGCGGCCCGGACCTGCTCCGCGAGATGCAGCGCGTCGGCATGATCCTCGACGTGACCCATCTGTCGGACCAGTGCTTTGACGAGGCGATGGATCTCTACGGCGGTCCGGTGCTGGCCAGTCATCACAACTGCCGTGCCCTGGTCCCCGATCAGCGGCAACTCAGCGACGAGCAGATCCGCAAGCTGATCCAACGCGGCGCGGTCATCGGAGCGGCCTTAGACACCTGGATGCTGGTGCCCAACTGGATCCGCGGTCAGACCACGCCCGAAGAAATCGGTGTGTCGTTGTCCCACGTTGTCGATCACATCGATCATGTCTGCCAACTGGCTGGCAACTGTCGCCATGTGGCCCTGGGCACCGACCTGGACGGCGGCTTCGGCAAGGAGCAATCCCCGCTCGATCTGGACACCATCGCCGACCTGCAAAAGATTCCCGATCTGCTGCGTGCGCGCGGCTACAAAGAGGCCGACCTGGAGGCGATTTTCTATGGTAACTGGCTACGCTTCTTCCGCGACGCCTGGCGAACCTAGCTAGTGGTTGATTGCAACGGAATTGTGGGGTAGCTCAGAAGCGATTCTTCTGCTCGGAGCGGAGGGCGTCAGCCCTCCGTGGCTCCGCGCCCCCCACGGAGGACTGACGTCGGGGAACACGGAGGACTGACGTCCTCCGCTGGGAAAGAGTGTGTGTCTGCCGCCCACCACTAGGCTCGCCACTCTAATCCCTCCCGTCTCCTCGAACGCTTCGCTGGCATCCCCGAGCGTCCTAGGATAAGGAGAAAAGTCGCTCCAGGGAACGTGGAGCAGAGTCAGGAGAAACGATGCGGCAACTAACTTCGATGACCAACGAGAACCTGGCCCAACGGTTCGCCGACTATCTGTTGACCTTGCGAATTCCCACCCAATTGCGCGAGGAAAACGGGCAGATCGAACTATGGGTGCAGGAGGAGGATCAACTCCCGCAGGCACGACAGGAACTGGAGGCGTTTCTGGCCAACCCTTCGGATGCGCGCTACGACCAAGCTGGCCGCGCGGCCCAGGCACTCCGCCAACAAGAAGCTCGACTCGAAAAAGAGTATCAAGATCGTCAAAATCGCTTTATGGAGCTGATGGCTCGTTCCAACTTGGGGGCGCGTTCCATAGTCACGATGCTGTTGATTCTGGCCAGTGTGTTAGCCACTTTGGCTTCCAACTTCGGCGCGAAAGAATCCGACACCGTTCAGCAGGCTCTTTCCATTGCACCCTTCCAGCGCGACGATCGACTGATTTACTGGAATGGCTTGGAGGCGCTGCGTTCCGGTCAGGTCTGGCGCGCGGTGACGCCGATCTTTTTGCACTTCGATTTGCTCCATCTGCTCTTCAACATGTTTTGGCTGTATGAACTCGGTGGGGCGGTCGAGCGTTCCCGTGGGTGGTGGAAGTACCTGCTATTGGTAGTGCTGATTGCCATTGGTTCCAACCTGGCGGAGTATCACGTTCATCTGACGCTCAGTCGTTCCCCGTGGTTGGACTTCCATCCCAATCCCTTGTTTGGAGGGATGTCCGGCGTGGTTTACGGGTTGTTCGGTTACGTTTGGATGAAGAGTCGCTATGAGCCGGAACTGGAACTAACGATGCCCGATTTTACCGTAATATTGTTTCTGATTTGGTTTGTGGTGTGCCTGCTAGGTATAGTTGGCCCAGTGGCGAACGTCGCGCACGGCGTCGGCCTACTCATCGGCCTGGGACTCGGCGTGGTTCCGACCCTTTGGCGATCCCTCTTGCATCAACTGCGGGGGATACGCTAAATATGGTATTACCATCCTTCGTAAGGTTTGGTTCGCTCCATCCTAAAAACCGGTAAGAGAAAGCCTGGCGAACTTCCCCCTCAAGTGGCCACACCCTCCGTCGTGGTGACGGAGGACCGGGAAGTCGCTTTACCGCCGTGCGGGTGAGTCGGTATCGCACGGGGAGTGACCTAGTACGCTCCGAGCCAGCTCCAGGAAGGAGCGAGAGCTTCGAGAAGAAAGGTCGAGCGCGGCCCCGTTGCCGCCGCGCTCCGGCAGTCTCCTGCCCCACTGCTGACTGCCCCCTTGCTTTTGCCTGCTCCCCTCACGGTCGGTCGCCTTTGACTGTCTCCTTAACTTTTGCCCGCTCCCTTCATGGTCAGTTGCCTTGATTGAGTCTTGACGGCTAAGTTCCGCGGTCCATGCTGAGCAACATCCTAGCTTGATTCGTAAACCTCGTGCATGGTATCGCGAGGCAAGTCGCCCGGATCTCGTGCAGGTGGCTCCATGCGTCGCGGTCGTGTCCCTCCGACGAGGTGTCGTAACTCGCTGTTCTGGGGTGCGGGACTATTCCTGCTTCTCCAGATTGCCTGTAGTGTGGGACTGGACCTGTTCGCTCCGTTGGCGCGCTTTCCGTCGGCCCGAGCAGTGCTACGACAGGCCGAACTCGGCTCCGACCTGGTGTTCCTGGGCAGTTCACGTTTCGGAGCTTCGCTCGACACGGCGGAGATCCAACGCCTATTGCGAGGCAGCCTGTCTGTTCCCTGTCCGCGGGTGCTGAACGCGGCGGTGCCAGCAGGCGATGCGATCAGCGCGGAGTTTTTGCTCGATCAGCTGCTGGTACGTGGCGGTCGACCATCCTGGGTGGTGCTGGAACTCTCTCCGGAAAATCTCAATTTTCCTGGTCCCTGGCTGGGCGCGCAAGTGATGCGGCAACTAGGCTGGCGCGAGGTGCCAACGCATTTCGTCGAAACAGTTCAGAGTAATGATGGTTTACGCTATTTTGGATCGCTTTTATTGCCAACTCACGTTCACCGTGACCGCCTCCTCGAAGCGATTGTCGAGAGGTGGCAGCCTCCTCCGCGCTGCCTCGTGGCGGAGTGTGCGGGCGAACCGATCGAGTGGCGCACTCTGTTGCCGTCGGTGGAGCCAGCCGCTTCGGAAGATCATCGCGAGCGGCTGCATCCTGGAGCAGTGGCGGCTCGACGCTGGCTGCGCAACTACCAGATTGGCGGGCAGACCACGTTGGCCCTGCGCCGTCTGTTGCAACGCTGTCAGGCCGAATCGATTGCGGTCGTGCTGCTGATTCCGCCGTTGGCCTCGGGGCATCGCGAGGAGTACCTGGAACCGATCGAGTCGGCGTTTCAGCACCAGTTGCAGAAATGGCGGTCGGAGTTTGCCTGTCAGGTGGTCGACGCACGCGACTGGCTGCCCGATGCGATGTTTCGCGATGCCAGTCATCCCAGCATGCCCGAGGGCCAGTTGCGGTTCTCTCGCTTGCTGACCCAGCGTGTACTGCTGAACCTGATTCAGCCAAGAACAGTGGCTCAGCGAGTCGAGGCAGCGGCCGCCAACTGAGGTTTGACCACGGTTTCGAGACAATTGGGACAAATGCCGTGGCTGAAGCGCGCATGAGTATGGCTGGCGAGGTACGTCTCGACTTGTTGCCAATAGTTCTGATCGTCGCGTACCGATTTACAGTAGCAACAGATGGGCAACAGGCCATGTAACTGTTTGACCTCGGCCAGTGCCTGTTCCAGTGCTCGAACTCGTTCCGCCAGAGCGTTTTGTAGGTCTAGTACCTGGGCACCGACCTTGAGACGAACTTGCAGCTCGGCTCGGTCGAACGGTTTAGTGAGGTAGTCGTTGGCCCCGCTGGAAAGGCCCTCGATCAAGTCCTGTTTCTGCCCACGGGCGGTCAGCAGGATGAGGTACAACGGGCGATTGGCTAGCTCTTGGCGTGCTTTCCGGCACACGGTGGGGCCATCCATTCCCGGCATCATCCAGTCGAGAATCACCATGCCAGGCGCGTCTGAGCGCTGCAAGGCGTCCCAGGCCGCGTCGCCGTCACAGGTGAGGACCACCTCGTGCCCCCAGTTCTTCAGAGTCATTTCCAAGACCCGGCGCGACACCAGATCATCCTCGGCGATGAGGATTCTCATGGGCGTACTCCCCGAGTTTCTCGTCGTTTCAACAGGGTGACCTGATTGCCCGTTTGACTGTAGGTCACGCGATCCATGAAGGTGCGCATCAGCATGATGCCGCGCCCACTCGACTGTTCGAGGGCAGCCGGCGTGGCGAGATCGGGGAGTTTGGAGGTGTCAAATCCTCGTCCCTGATCGAACACGACATAGGCCGCCTCGGACGTGGTCATGTTGACGAACAGACGAACCCGACGTTCCCGATAAGGCGATTCCTGCCGTCGCTGCTGTAGCATCGCCTTGAACGCCGCCTCGTCTTTCTGCTTTAGTCCCGAGGGAATCTCTAGCGTACCATAGTAGATGGCGTTGAGCAGAGCCTCTTCCAGAGCGATGCCGACCCGCGTAGCTCCGGTGGCGTCGCACAAGCCCATGGCCAGCAGATTTTCCCGTAGCAGTGTTGTCAGCGGAGGGATCAGTTCGGGATCGGGCGGCAAGGAAAACCTCACGTCTTGCTGAGTCATGCAGGCGAGCATCCGCTGGCGTGGCTCGTCGACTCGCGAGGCCACCATCACTTGTTCTAGCGCCGGAATCAAGCTGGTCGTCACGTTGCGCTTGGGCACATAACTGGCGGCGCCAGCGCGGAGCGCCTGGACGGCGATCTCCTCACTGCCGGTGCCGGTCATCAGAATCACCGGCACTTTGGGATAGCGTTCGCGGATCTGTTGCACTAGCGTCAGACCGTCCATCTGGGGCATCTGCAGGTCGGTCAGCACGACGCGCGGCAGTGATTTGGCCATCGCCTCCAGCGCTTCAACGCCGTTGCTGGCGTAGGCCGGACTCCAACCTCCCGCCTGCACCAGCACTCGGGCCGCGATTCGGCGATCGACTAACGAATCATCGACGATCAAAATCGGTTCGCCACCCGCCACCACGGGCAGCACTCCCGAGGGCCGAACGATTGGATTGGTCACGGAAGACATGCTGCGCTCCTTTCTTCAGCAGGCGTGTGAAGACCGGCGGCGATCAAGGCCTGCTTCAGACGAGCGACTTCGTCTTCCAGGCGTTGCAGCGCTTCACCCGCTTCGCTTAATTGGCCACTGGCTCCCAGCTGTTCGACGTGTGCCGCCGCCTCGCTGACTGCCGAGGCCACCAGATAGCCAACCGAGCCTTTCAAGCCATGCGCCGCTCGGCGTACTCCGATGGCATCACCCTGGGCCAACGCCTGACGGATCTCACCCAGTAACCGGGGGGCATCTTCGAGGACCAGGCCGGCCACCTCGACGAGAAACGACTCATCCCCACCCAGTCGGTTCAGAGCCTCAGCACGATCGAACGCGGCAGGGACTTCTTTTGCATTCTCGCACGACGAGGGACGTAACTCTGGTACTTTCGCCGTACTCTGAATCGCGTCGAGAACACGATAGAGTTCCGGACGTTGCACCGGTTTGGAGATGTAGTCATCCATGCCAGCGGCGAGACAGCGTTCACGATCGCCTTTCATCGCATGCGCCGTCATGGCGATGATGGGGAGACGTGGCGTTTGTCGGTTTGCTTCTTCCGCACGAATCAGTCGCGTTGCCTCGAATCCGTCCATCGTCGGCATTTGCACATCCATCAAGACCAGATCAAAGCGTTCTCGACGAACCGCCTGCACCGCCTCCAGTCCGTCGCTAACCACCGTCACTTGGTGCCCGAGGTTGCCCAACAGTTGCACGACCACACGCTGATTGACCGCGTTGTCTTCGGCGAGCAGGACGCGCAGAAGGCGACCGTTGCTGCTGGGAGGTTCGACCGAGTTGGTGGATTCGACGGCGACGGGCTGCCCCGCGTACAGCACCGAGGCGATGGCCGCTTGCAACTCCGAGTGTTTGACCGGCTTGATGAGATAGGCGGCGACTCCCAAGGCGCGGCAGCGGGCCACGTCACGGGTATCGTCCGCCGAGGTGAGCATCACAATTGGCGTACTTGCCAGAGTGGGATTGTCGAGAATAGCTTGAACCAGCGTGAACCCGTCCATTTCGGGCATCATCGCGTCGGACAGCACCAACCGATAGGGCTGCCCCTCGACACTGCTCCGCAGGAGTTCGGCCAGAGCAGCCTTGCCACTGTCGACCGCGGTCGGCTTCGGTTTCCAGTTTCGCAACAGTTCCAACAGGATGTGACGGTTGGTCGCGTTGTCATCGACGATCAACACGGGCAAATCACGGGGCAGGGCTAGCCGTTGGAAGCTATCGTGCCAGGCGGCCTGCGACAGTTGGAACTGAGCGGTGAAGTAAAACTTGCTGCCCTTGCCCAGTTCGCTCTCGACCCCGATGTTCCCTCCCATCAGACGCACCAAGCGAGCAGAGATGGTTAGCCCCAATCCAGTCCCGCCGTGCCGACGAGTCGTCGAGCCATCTGCCTGGGTGAACGGTTCGAAGATCTGCCCGAGCTTCTCCTGGGGAATGCCCGGTCCGGTGTCAGAAACGGTGAACCGCAGAGTGATGCCCTGTTCGTTCTCGGCTTGCAGTTCGACCCGCATGACCACTTCGCCGCGCTCGGTGAACTTGATGGCGTTGCCAACTAGATTGAGAACGATCTGACGTAAGCGTCCAGGATCGCCCACGAGTCGGTCGGGCACGTCGGCTTTGACCTGAAAGGCCAGTTCCAGATCTTTTTCGTGGGCGCGAAAGGCCAAGGTTTTCAGGGCATCGCCGAGCGTATCGCGGAGGCGGAAGTCGATCGGATCGAGATCGAGTTTGCCCGCCTCGATCTTGGAGAAGTCGAGAATATCGTTGATGATGGTCATCAAGGCATCGCCCGAGGATTGCACCATCTCCAGCGAGCGGCGTTGTTCGGGAGTCAGTTCTGTGTCGAGTAGCAGGCTGGTCAAACCCAGAACGCCATTCATCGGCGTGCGAATCTCGTGAGACATGTTGGCCAGGAACTCGCTTTTGGCCTTGCTGGCCATCTCAGCAGCCGCCTTGGCGCTGGCGAGTTCGGCGGTACGTTCCTCGACTACGCTCTCGATGTACTGATTGGTGAACTCCAGCGCCGCCTGACGCTGAGCGATGGCCAGCATCTCCTTGCGGCTCTGACAGCACGACCAAAAAAGAAACACATCGAGAAACACCACCCAACTGGCATGCTCCAGCCAGCGCCACTCGGCCCCGGACAACACGCCGTAGGCCGACATCGGCCAGAAGTAACCGCGAAACAAGTGATCGGCCGTGACGACGATGCTGGCAGTGACTAGAACCCGCCAGTCGCGGTAGAAAGCCAGGAACGTAAGCGATCCAAAAACGTGGAAATGGGTCTCGATGCGGCCTCCGGTGAGATGGATCAGCAGCGCCGAGTACAGCATTTGCCCGACGGCGATGACTTGGCGGGTGAGCCTTTCGCCAGGACGGAACAAGGCCAGGGCAATCGGCAGGCTGACGATGAGACCGCCCAGCAGCGTGGCAACCCAGACATGGGGATGAGTGTAGCTGCTGGCTCCGGCCCAGGCTCGCGGGGAGACGACCAACGCGACCACAATGCCGGCAATCCACTGAAACAGCAACAACCCCGCGAAGAGTCGATCGGTGCGGCGATACACGGCATGCTGTTGTTCGTGAAACAGCGTCTGCACGCGATCGGTGTAGCGTGTGCTGTTTAACAACGAGGCTGGGATGTTCATAGCTCAATCTCCTGACCTCGCGGGGAGGTCTGCCAGCGGACAGCCAAAGACTGCCATCGTTGGCTCGTGAGTGGTTCCCGTGAGAACCAGAGTGAGAATCGAGTCGCGTCCGACGTTATCGCCTTCCTGACCACGCGAGGGGGTGATGCCACCGCTGAATCGCAGTGTGCCTTGTTCGTCGTAGACCACGACATGACCCGACGTTTTCGCGCCGAACAGCCGGGCTTCGTGGCCGTCCTCATCCCAATGCACCCGCACCCCGGGCATGGCGGTCAGCCGGCTCCACAGCTGGGGGAACTGCCAATCGGTGTTGTTCTCGCTGGGGCGATAAAGCAGTACATCGGCTCGCAACCGCCCATTCCCGCGCGCCATGATCCGAGCCAACTCGCCCAGCGTCGCCTGAGAACACGGACAATGCGGATGAATAAACAGCACTAATGTCAGCCCGGAATCGGCCCGAGTCACCCGGCTGGATTCCGGCCAGTGAACTGGAGTTGGATCAACCTTTCCAGGGAGCGAGGTCTCAAACATCCACCAAGCGAAGGCTCCGGCGATGGCCAGGGCCCAGCTGCCTAGAATCACGCTCCAAAAAATGCTGGATCGCGTCATCGGGAGAGATTCCTCTGGGAGCAAAATTTTGCCGTCGGAGTCCGAACCGGATCGGACTCAGGGCATTCCCAGCGTCGCAACTCCTTGTCGACACAGGAGAAATCGTCAGTTGGTCTCCCGCAGCGTGCAGTTATGCTACAAGCATAGCTTATCCTTCCGGATTCGGACAAAAAAATCGATTTTTGAGCGGAGGACGTAAGTCCTCCGTGGGGGGACGTGACTCACGGAGAGCTGACACCCTCCGCTCAGAGGAGTCGTTGCTGAGCTTCCGAGCGGAGGACGTAAGCCCTCCGTGTCAGTGCCTCTACTCCTGCGGGGTGGGGGATTGTGCTGCGACCGAATCGTAGACACGCACCTGCTTCCAAGTGGCTTTGTTCTCGGCGATGAACGCCAGATGTGCCTCTGTCTCCTGGTAGTAGTCGTGGGCAACCTGATCGCGGAAAATGATGTGCAAGCCGACGTCGAAGTCACGCACATTCACTTCGCGATTCAGTTCCTCGGCAAGCGAACCGCAGGCAAAAAAGACGATCCCTGGATGGTTCGGCAGCCATTTGCGACAGGCGTCGATCAACCGTTGCCGAGCCTCGGGCGAGCGATCGTGCAGCGAGAAGTAGACGTTGTGAACCAGTAGCTTGTCGTTGGCGGACATTGGCGGTTTCTCCGGTACGGTGACGAGAGGGTCAGACCAGCACGGTCTGTAATTTTGTCTTGGATTGATCAGAAACTTCCTGATGCAGCGAGCGGCCGTGCGAGTCCATCGTCACCACGGCGGGGAAGTCGCGAACGCGGAGTTGCCAGACGGCTTCGGGGCTGCCGAATTGTTCGAGATAGACTCCGTCGACGCCTTCGATGCACTGGGCGTAAATCTGCGCCGCTCCGCCGATGGCATGGAGATAGACCGCGCCATGCTCCTGGCAGGCCTGTAAGGTTCTGGCTCCCATGCCGCCCTTGCCGATCACGGCCTTGATGCCGTAGCGTGCGATCACGCCAGCCTGATACGGCTCCTCGCGAATCGAGGTAGTTGGCCCAGCGGCCACGACGCGGTAACCTCCTCCCTCACGGAGTACGACTGGGCCACAGTGATAGATCACGCCGTCCTGAAGGACGGGTAGATCGCCTCCTTTGTCGAGATACTTGTGTACCTCGTCGCGACCAGTGAAGACCGTGCCGTTGAGTAGCACCACGTCGCCGGCCTTGAGTCGGCGAACGTCTTCCTCGCGGAGCGGTGTTTGCAAACGAATCGCCGTCGCCTTGCTCGGGCCCAGTTGCAGCAGGTTGCCGCCTTCCTGAGAGTAGTCGTGGTCGAACTCACCGGGAGCCTGGTACAGCCACTCGATCACTTCGCCCTCGGGATCAAGGATCACGCCACGACGACGATAGGCCCAGCACATGTACGAGACAGAAACGAAGAACGAAGCGGGCAAACGGTTGCGCGCGGTGATCTTGCAGGCTCCGATAGTCAGCTTGCCGCCAAACCCCATGGGGCCGATGTCGAGTTGATTGGCTTCTTGAAGAATACGACTTTCCAGAGCGGCTAACTCGGGATTAGGATTAGTATCGTCGCAGAGGCGGAGCAACTCGGCCTTGGCGGCGTCGTAGCCGGTGGCGCGATCGGCTCCGATGCACACGCCGAGAAATCCGGGACCGCAGCCTTTGCCCTGGGCCTGCCAGATGGCATCCAGGACGCAACCCCGCACACCTTCCAGATCGCGATCG
Source organism: uncultured Gemmataceae bacterium (assembly GCA_937923405.1). Taxonomy (GTDB): domain Bacteria; phylum Planctomycetota; class Planctomycetia; order Gemmatales; family Gemmataceae; genus CALDUY01. The sequence goes on from CALDUY010000011.1 coordinate 75,087, forward strand.
AACTTCTTGCCATTGAGGGTGAGGGGCAAGGAATACTGGGCGCTCATGTTTTCGCAGCCGCCGCCCTTGAGGATCAGCCGCACGTCGACGGTGTCCTCACGGTGTTGCTTCCATTTGAAGACCGGACTGCCTGGGCCAAGGTTATTGCCGCTGTTCTTGCCGGTCACGCTGTCGACGGAGTTTTGCCGTAGGTAGCCTTTGGCCGTCGCTTCGACAACCGCCTCTTGGCAGATCTTCTCCAGTTGGAGTTGATCGAACCCGATCGGTGTCTTGAGGTAGAACGTGATGGTGCCAGTATCTTGGCAAATCGGTGCGCTGAAGCGTTTGGCCAGGGCAATGTTTTGGGCCACCAAGGAAAGGGCCAAGTCGGCCTTGGAGCCGGCTTGTTCTAAGGCTCGGTGCGTGTCGAGTACCTCGCTGACGTCAGGCGGCAGATAGGCCGAGGTGCGCCGAATCAGTTCCAGAAGCTGCTGATGAAAGCGTGCAGTGTTCATAATGCTCAATCACCCAAAGAGTTCAAACTAACCTTCTCGGCAGGCTGGGTCAAAGGACATTGCAGGGTCAATTCAAGGCTCTCGCCTTCACGGAAACAGTCGGTCTGCGGATCGTAGACCCGTCGCCAACCACGAAGTCGCTGAGGTTCGAGGACGTACTCGCCATAGGACCAGTGTCCGGTCTGCGTGGCCGAGCCGGCGCAAATGATCGGAAAGGGAGCCTCGTTGGAAGAAACATGATGATACGGTTGGTGATTGTGGCCATGCAGCCAGAGAAAGACGCCGCCTCGTTCGGCCCGGCGGATTAACTCCTTGAGATCGCGTAGTTGGCGAACGGTCGGCTCCAGTCGACCGCTGCGACGAACGATCGGATAATGGGTAACGAGAATGCGTCTGCCGCCATGCAGGCGGTCGAACAATTGATCGAGGCGATCGAGTTGTTCGGGGCCGACAGCTCCGCTGGCGTCCCAGGCCCAGCGGTTAGCCGTCGCGGAGTTGACAGCGATGAGCCAAACATCGCCGACCCGCTGAGCGAATGGATATACCGAGTCGCCGATGCGCAGCCCCATCTGCCAGGGGGCAAAACACCGCTCGAACTCGCCAGAACGCATTGCCGAGGGGGTGCAGTAATCGTGGTTGCCTGGCACGGCCAGTCCGGTACGCTGTTCGACGCGAAGTAACTTCGCGGCCCGGGCCAACTCTTCGGGAAAGCCCATGACGGTGGCGTCACCGGAGAACACGACGTGATCGGGTCGGCGTTGCTCTAGGTCGCGCCCCAGAGCGAGCAAGACCTCTTCGTTATGGCGGAAGCGGTAGCCTCGTCCCAAGATACGCAGATTGACCCAGGCCGCGAACCGTTTGTTTAACCAGTCTTCCCTGCGCCAGGAAGCAGCGGCGGTAATGTGAATGTCACTTAGGTGAGCAAGTCGGACCAAGTCGACACCTCCTTTCGACTCGACGGCCTGCCAGCCATCTGTACAATGCCCCCGAGCCAATCGCGACGAGGTCGCGAGGTCCAGCTGCTAACTCCCGCGAGGATGCATCCGACATGCCTAAGGTAAGTTTCGTCAACGAGAAACAAGACATAGAAGTCGAAGTCGGGGCCAATCTCCGCGCCGAAGCCCGTAAGGCCGGCATTGCCATTCATGGCACGGTGATGAGTTTCCTCAATCCGGTTACCAATGTGCTGAACTGTCGTGGCAACGGATTGTGCGGGACCTGTCGCGTACTGGTCAAAAAGGGGATGGAAAACCTTAGTCCCAAGACCACCATCGAGAAAATTCATCTCGCCGCTCATCCGGAAACGCGCTTGGTGAGCATTGGCCAGGAAGAGGAAATTCGCCTGGCCTGCCAAGTCAAGGTGCAGGGCGACTGCACCATCGAGACGCATCCGCAACTGAACTGGCACGGGGAAAACTTCTGGCAGAAGCCCTATCCCAACAAGTGACGCCAAACAGCTCATTTGGGGTGCCCCGGTACGGTGAGCGCCCCTTTGTCGAAAAACTCACGCGCGCGGGTCACCTCCGGACCAGCGGCGAAGGTTTCCAGGCTCAGATCGATGACACGCAGGGCTGACGCCTTCTGCCCCGCGATCACCCGATAGGAGATCGCCACCTGATCGTTGCCGATCTTGGCGAAGTTCACCGAATAAAAATCCTCGCCGTCCTCGAACTCCTGGGTGATGAAGCGGGTCTGCTGGCCGAGGAAGCCGCGTATGTCGCGACTGCGTTTCTGCGGCGTGCTTGTCGCCGTGAAGCAGCGCATGACTTCGGCGGGAAACTCCGGGGCCGCGTCTCCTTGGGCCACCTCGACGTTCTTGAACGGACCGGAGTTTCCCTTCGATTTGAACGTGAACATCAAGCCGAAACGCGGCTCCCTGAAATTCTCCGGAGATATGTTGATCCCCCGAGGCGGACGCAAAAAGATCGGCAACAACGAAACGGCCTTCTCGTCCTTGCCCATTCGCACCGGAATCCCTAACGGAGCATCGAGATACTGAAACTCCTTTTCCCAGCGCTCCAGCCGTGCCTGCGCTCGGACCATTTTCTCCTCATACTCCTTCAGGCCACAGCCCGCCAGGATTACGAAGAGACAAGCGAATGAGTTCCGAACGCCACGGCGCATTTCGTCGGTCTCCAATCGGTGTTCGCACCTTCCGAGTTGGCTTAGCGATTCCTTGCTGCTTCGGCGAGTAGGAGGAGGGGCCTAGATATTCTTGCAATATTCTACACTTGTCTCACGAATAGACTCAGATACTCTTTCCGGGTATCCTCGTTGGAACCGCTTTATGCTCATGTAAGCGGCGATCTACTCCAGTAGTGAAGGGACACACCATGACACGCTTATGGACACGTCGGCAAACGCTTCAGATGCTTAGCGCCGGAACCCTGGTTCCCCCTTGTTGGGCTGTGAGGTCGAATCGCGCACCAGGGAAGCCATCGGCGAGGCATTGATCACCATCGGTGAACTGGTACTGAAGATCCCGCACCTTTCCGGAAAGATCATCGGTGTCTTCCTCGTGGGGGCGGGCGTTGCTCTGCGATTTCAAGTTCAGACCAGCAAAGGCTCGACTCGCTCCATCGAAATCAAATTGACCGACGAGCAGATGGCCCAGCTCCGGGAAGCGCTGGCCGAGGATGTCGAGGTTCACGTCAAGCAACCCGATGGCAAAGAAGTCGACCTCCCCTTGAAGAAAAAGTAAGCGGAGCGTTGCTGTTGGACGCCGTCCGCGACGTCAACGAGAAAATTTACTCCGCGTCGAGCAGAGTCAGCGTGCCACGGTTGGCATCGACACGCACACGCTGGCCGGTCCGCACCAGGGACAGCACGCCGGGGATGCCCGCGATGGCCGGCAAGCCATATTCACGAGCCACAATAGCCCCATGCGACAGCACCCCGCCTGTTTCCATCACCAGGCCCCGTGCGCGACTGAACAGCGGCACCCAAGCCGGATCCGTCGAGCGACAAACCAGGATAAAACCCTCTGCTGCGACTGCTTCGGGCTGCTCCAGCACCAACGCCGACCCTTCGACCACGCCTGCGGAGAGGGCGACGCCCACCAGTTCCCGATTCGTGGGCGTCAACGTCATTGGCCGACCGATCACTTCCAGATCGTCGCTGAAGATCACCGGAGGTACTTCCAGTCCCAGCAGTAACGTGCGGCGTCGCCGACGCTCAGCGATAACCGACGCCATCTGCTCGCCGCGAATCAACCGTGGCAGTTCGTCTAATAAAAGATAGAAAATGCCTCCCTGAAGTGTGTAACGTCGATCGAGTTCGACCAGCGCTGCTCGAATGCAAGCATAGCCCAGCAACAGAAGATGTTTCGCTTGCTCCCGCAGAGCGATCCACTCGCGGAGTTGCCGTAACCTTTGCCGAACTAGTTCGCGTTGTTCGGGATTGAGGCGAGCTTCGTGCGACAGGGGATCGGAGGTTTCGTTGCTGCGAGGTGTGACGTCGGAGGCGGAGGCGAATGCAATCCCCCTCACCCCTAACCCCTCT
>CALDUY010000012.1 GCA_937923405.1 uncultured Gemmataceae bacterium
TCCCCTCACCCCCGGCCCCTCTCCCCAGAGGGGCGAGGGGCGAACGAAGCGGTGAGTCTGGGTGCCCCTCTCCCCAGAGGGGCGAGGGGCGAACGAAGCGGTGAGTCTGGGTGCCCCTCTCCCCAGAGGGGCGAGGGGCGAACGAAGCGGTGAGTCTGGGCGCCCCTCTCCCCAGAGGGGCGAGGGGCGAGGGGCGAGGGGCGAGGGGCGAGGGGCGAGGGGAGAAAAATACGAGGCAAAGCCCTCGACTGCATTACTCCTAATCCGCAATAATTCGTGCAACTTTATGAGGCCGAGCAACCCCAGGAGGAAACCACGGATTCATGGATGCGACCTTTTGGCGGACGCTGCTGCTTTTCTCGCTGACCTATCTGGGACTGGCGATCGGCACCATTCCGGGTATGCGGATCGATCGAGCCGGTATCGCCCTCCTCGGAGCGACAGCCATGCTGGTTACCGGAGTATTGACCTTTGAGCAAGCCTTTAGCGACAAGTGCATCAATTACGAGGCGCTCGTTCTGCTCTTTGGCATGATGGTGGTCGTCGGCATGCTGCGGTTGTCGGGCTTCTTCGCTCGGCTGACGGGATGGTTCTTGACCCGCATTCAAACGCCGCGACAACTGCTGGCTCTGACGATTGGACTGTCGGGACTTCTCTCGGCCTTTCTGGTCAACGACATCATCTGCCTGGCCCTGACGCCGTTAATTCTCGAACTGGCTCGCAAGCTGCGGTTCCATCCCGTGCCGCACCTGATCGGACTGGCCACGGCGTCGAATATCGGCGCGGTCGGGGCCATCACGGGCAATCCGCAGAACATGATTATTGGTATCCATTCGCGGATCTCGTATCTCCGGTTCTCGGCGAAACTCTTTCCCATCGCTCTGATCGGGTTGGTGCTGGCCTACCTACTGATTGCCTGGCTGTATCGTCGGCAACTGACTGCCCCGGTGCCGGCCACGTCGCCGCCGACCCTGTCACGCGGCCATCCTCGCTTGCAACGCAAAGCCTTGCTCGTCGCCCTGGGGACGGTGGTGCTGTTTTTCGCTCTGCCCAGTCAGTACCTGGCGATCATCGCTCTGACGGCGGCGTCGGTGCTGTTTCTGGGCGGCATCAAGCCCGAGAAACTCTATCGCCAAGTCGACTGGGGACTGCTAGTGATGTTCGCCGGTCTGTTCATCATCGTCGCTGCCTTTCGCCTGCACATTGTGGAGCATTGGCAGGTGGCCTCGTGGAGTTGGTTGCTGGACAGGCCGATCGATCTGTTGAGTCTGGTCTCGGCAACGATGTCGAACCTGGTCAGCAATGTGCCGGCGGTACTGCTGTTCGAGCCGGTGATGACGGCCATGCCCGAGACCAACCGAGAGACAGCCTGGTTGGCTCTGGCCATGTCCAGTACGCTGGCCGGCAACTTCACTCTTTTGGGTTCCGTTGCCAATCTGATCGTCGTCGAGAATGCTCGTCGGGAGGGCGTTGAAGTCTCGTTTCTGGAATACTGCAAAGTCGGCGTGCCGCTGACGCTAGTGACGCTGACCGTCGGCATCGCCTGGCTGTCGCTGGCCCGATATTGAGCAAGAGGAACCGTTGCGCACCAGAACAATATCAGATCTATTTGATCTCTGTTAGAGTGCCGCACGCTGCCTCGTCTTTGTTCTAGGTCGCCGGAACCGTTCCGGTTTGCTAACGTGATTACGGACGTGAACCGTGATCTCTGAACGATGAGGCTGTGATGACTGGACGCATTCTGATTCCGTTGGCGGCGCTGGCGGTATTGCTCACGGGAGCTGCTCTCTCGCACGGACAAGGTTCGGGAGAAGCCGAGTGCCGTTATGGCATCGATCTGCGTGCCCGCAAGGCGACCGAGCCGGAATTCACCAAGGAGACGCGGAAGTTCGGCGTCGAGGTTTACACCTTTGGGCAGGGCGGCGATGCCCTCCATCTGAGCGAGGTCGGCTCCGTTGCCGTGGTGCCGGGCAAACTCTTCAAGGCCGAGGACAAATGGAAGGAGCCGCTCTGGCAACACGGATTGACGCTCAATGTCCGACCCGTCGGAGAGAAAGACTGGGACAAGGGCAAGAAGATCGGTCTGGAAGTCTACAAGGACGAGATGAACGGCGACCTGATCTACATCAACGAAAAAGGGATGCTGGCTACGGTGCCCGCCAAGTATGCCGTCGCCACGGACAAGGGCAAGCCGAAGAATCCCACCTACAAACATGGCCTGGAACTGAAGGTCCGCAAGGCTGGCGAAAAAGACTGGGACAAGTCCAAGCGAGTCGTCGTCGAGGTGTTCCGTGACGAAAACAACGGCAATCTCCTCTACATCAGCGATTCGGGCAGTTTCGCGGTAGTGCCGGACAAGCTCGCCTCCAAGTCCGACTCGGGCAAGGATCCTACGTTTCAGCACGGACTGGATCTGCCTGCTCGCCGGCAGGATGAGAAGGAGTTCACTAAGGACACGCGCACTTTTGGCGTCGAGGTGTTCATCGACGAAAACACTGGCAATCAGGTCTACGTTAGCGAGACAGGAGCCTTGGCCGTGGTGCCGGGCAAGTTCGCCAAGGCCACCGAGCAGGGGCAGACCCGTCCTCCGGAGTTGCGTCGTGGCGTCAATCTGCGAGTGCGCAAGGTCGGCCAACGCGAGTTCAGCACCGACAGTCCGCGCTTCGGCCTGGAAGTTTACAGCGACGGCAACAACGGCAATTTGATCTACCTGACGGAGACCGGCGAATTCGCCGTCGCTTCTCCGCGAACGGAGTAGTCCCAGCGAGTCGTGAACGCATAAGTCAGTAGCTCTTGCACTTGCGCGGGGGAACAGATAACTTCCGAGATACGCTCTTCATCGGGAGTTCATCGAATGTTCGCCGTGTTGCTGGCCCCGACGCTGTTGGCTGGCTCCGCACAGCTCGTCCACCACGATCTGTTCGTGCAGGGCACGGAGGGGTATCACACCTTCCGTATTCCGTCGCTTCTGGTTACGTCCAAGGGCACGTTGCTGGCTTTCTGTGAAGGACGTAAGCACGGTGTGGGAGATAGCGGCGACATCGACGTGGTGCTGCGGCGTAGCCGTGATGGCGGTAAGACCTGGACGCGGCTTCGGGTCGTCGCTGACGACGGCGCGAACACGGTTGGTAATCCCTGCCCCGTGGTGGACGCTCAGACTGGCACGATTCACCTGCTGCTGACCTGGAATCATGGGAAGGATCGCGAGAGTCAGATCCGCGAGGGCACTAGTCGGGACACTCGCCGTGTCTGGATCCTGCGCAGCGACGATGACGGCGCGACTTGGTCGAAACCGAGAGATATTACAAAAGAGACAAAAGATCCGCATTGGGCGTGGTATGCCACCGGGCCGGGCATCGGCATTCAGTTGCGTTCCGGTCGATTGGTCATTCCCTGCGATCACACCGAGGCCAAAACTCGGGCTATGCGCTCCCACGTCATTTTCAGCGACGACGGCGGCATCACCTGGCAGCGAGGCGGTGTGGTGGACGAGAAGACCAACGAATGCCAACTTGTCGAGTTGTCTGATAGCACGCTGTTGTTGAACATGCGTAGTTATCACGGCAAGAATCGTCGTGCCATTGCCACCAGCCGCGATGCCGGGCTGACTTGGTCCAAGGTCAGTTTCGATGACGCTTTGATCGAGCCGGTCTGTCAGGCCAGTTTGATTCGCCTCCACGACGGGACGCTGCTGTTCAGCAACCCCGCCAGTCGCAAGCGCGAGAAACTGACGGTAAGACAGAGCGAGGATCAGGGCAAAACTTGGAGCGTCCATCGCTGCTTGCACGAGGGGCCGGCGGGGTACTCCTGTCTGGCCCAACTACCCAGCGGCGAACTATTCTGCTTGTACGAACGAGGAGGCAAGGCCTACACGGAATCGATCACATTAGCCCGATTCAGCCTGGGATGGCTGAAGGAGCAATGATGCGCAAGCTCATGTCCTGTGGAGTGATCGTCTTCCGACGCGAGCCGGTGTTGTCGTTTCTGCTACTGCGGCGAACCCATCGCTTTGACTTGCCTAAAGGACACGTCGAACCGGGTGAGACCGAGCATCAGTGTGCTTTGCGCGAGTTGTTCGAGGAGACCGGTTTGGATCAATCGGTCATTCAGCTCGATCCCGAGTTTCGCTTCGAGACCAAATACTATCCGCGTTATCGTCAATATGGCGGTCGCGTTGTCGAAAAGACCGTAGTGCTGTTCCTCGGTTGGCTGCTGGAGGATCGTCCGGTGACGCTGAGCGAGCATGGTCATTTCGAGTGGGTGAGCTGGCAACCGCCTCATCGGTTGGCCCACGGCACCATTGATGGCGTACTCGCCGCCGTCGCTCGCCATTTCGACGCTAAGGCTGCCGCTCCCTGAGCCGTTGACAGCAGCGCGGTTCACGTCTAGCTTGACCGCATGAACCATCCACACGATTCACGGAGCCAACTGCTCCAACAGATTAGTCACAAGCGCATCGAACCGGCGGCACTGACCGGACAGACTCCCTTGCCGCAGCTCATCGATGAGGCATTCCTGTCGTACAATGCAGGTCGGCTGCGGGAAGCATGCCGGCTGTTTTCTACGAAAATGCTCGCCGACAATGCCATCGTCGGGCTATCGCTGTCCGGCGCGCTGACTCCCGCAGGGTTGGGCATGTCGGCTCTGGTGCCGTTGATCGAAGCTGGCTTCATCGATTGGATCATCAGCACCGGGGCCAACCTGTACCACGACACCCATTTCGCCCTGGGCATGGATCTGCATCAGTCGCGGCCAGGACTGAACGATCATCTGCTCAAGGAGCATCAGGTCATCCGCATCTACGACATTGTCTTCGACTACGAAAACCTGCTCGGCACCGATCGGTTCTATCGCACGCTGTGCCGCGGCGAAGCGTTCCAGAAGACGATGGGCACGGCGGAGTTTCACTATTTGGTCGGTAAGTATCTCGCCGCTCGCGAGGACGAGACGGGACGCCGAGGCAAATCCTTCGTCGCCGCCGCCTACCGTGCTGGAGTGCCGATCTTCACCTCCTCGCCGGGCGACAGCAGTATTGGCATGAACCTAGCCGCCTTGCAGTTGGAAGGTTCCAAACTGTTTCTCGATCCCTTGCGCGACGTCAACCAGAGCGCGGCCATCGTCTACGACACCAAGACGCGTGGCGGCAAATCAGGGGTGCTGATTCTCGGAGGTGGTTCACCCAAGAATTTCATGCTGCAAACCGAGCCGCAAATCCAGGAAGTGCTGGGATTAGAGGAGGCGGGGCACGACTACTTCCTGCAAATCACCGATGCCCGGCCCGACACGGGCGGTCTCTCCGGCGCGACTCCGTCGGAGGCCATGACCTGGGGCAAGGTCGATCCCAACCAACTGCCCGACACTGTGACTTGCTACGTCGATTCAACGCTTGCCTTACCGATCCTGACCGTCTACGCGCTGGCCACCCGCGCACCGCGTCCGCCGCGGCGACTGATGGAACGAATGCCGGATTTGATGGCCACTCTGGAGGAACACTATCGCACCAAGTCGCCACGAGAGAAAGGGCACACGGCACAGGAGTGAACCAATGACACGCAAGGCGAGGTTGGGGTTTCTCGGGGCCGGCTGGTGGGCGACGGCCAACTACATGCCGCTGTTGGCCGCCCGCGACGATGTCGAACTCGTCGCCGTTTGTCGCCTGGGAGCCACCGAGTTGCACCGGGTCAAGGAGCATTTCGGCTTCCGCTTCGCCACCGAGAGCGCTGCCGAGCTGGTCGCCTATCCAGGGCTGGATGGCGTTGTCGTCACTTCGCCGCATACTCTGCACTACGAACATGCTCGCTTGGCCCTGGAACACGGCCTGCACGTCATGTGCGACAAACCGATGTGTACACGCGCCGATCACGCCCGAGAGTTGGTGCGGCTGGCCCGTGAGAAGCAGCGCCATCTACTCGTGCCCTACGGCTGGCACTACAAGCCGTTTGTGCAGACGGCGAAGGAGTGGCTCGACGCCGCACGCCTCGGCACGGTACAGTTCGCCTTATGTCACATGGCTTCGCCCATTCGCGATCTCTTGCAGGGCAAACGCTTCGTCACGGAAGGCAACAGTGGACAGGCCGGTGGCGTCCTGTTTCAGCCCGATCCCAAAACTTGGGCCGATCCCGTGGTCGCCGGGGGCGGCTATGCTCACGCTCAGCTGTCCCATTCCACAGGGTTGCTGTGCTGGCTGACCGGACTGATGCCCGAGTCGGTCGTCGCCTTCATGTCGTCGCCCGAGGCTCAGGTCGATCTCTATGACGCCATCAGCGTTCGTTTCGTTGGCGGAGCGATCGGCACTGTTTCCGGAGCTGGCACCGTGCCTCCAGGCGGCATCACCGCCTTTCAGGTGGACATTCGCTTGTTCGGCAGTGAAGGGATGTTGCTGTTGGACTGCGAACGCGCTCGGCTAGAGTTGCGTCGTCACGATGGCACCAGTGACTCGGTAGCGTTGCCCGCGGAAGCCGGAGCATATAGCTGTGAGGGGCCGCCGGCCAACTTCGTCGAGTTGATCCTCGGCAAGACGACATGCAACTACTCGCCGGGTGAGGCCGCCATGCGCTCGGTTCTTCTCGTTGATGCCGCCTACCGCTCTGCCGCCTCGGGTCGCGTCGAAGCAGTCAATTAGGTAGGGGGCGTTTAGGACACGTTCCACGATGTTGCCGGTGGGAACCGCTGGGAACCGGTCGCCGCGGGCTTTAGCCGGCGTCAGGTGCGCGCAGGTAGCCGCGGGCTTTAGCCGGCGTGGTTCGTCGGCTACTGCCCCATCAGCCGTTCGAGAATATACAGTTCCAGCCCCTCGTAGTCGCGCTCGGCACGGTAGCGTTCGATCTTGGAGTCATCCAGAGAGCGAACCACGCCGACGAGCCGCTCGAAAATTGCCTTGCTATTGGCCAGGTGCTTGGTATGGTCGCTCGGCTTGGTGGTTCGCATAGCCTTGACGTCCAGGCCGATGCAGCCGTCGTAGCCGGCCCGCTCCAGCACCCAGACCGTGTTGAAGGCCCGGCGAAGGTCGACTGAGCCGAACACCTTGTCCTGATCGTACTTCAGGCCGTTCTGGTCGTTCAGATGCACGCTCCAGAGCTTCTTGTGCCACAGGGCGTAGGCCATGTCGTCGGATGGATCAAGGCCGGCGAGAATCGAATGGGCCGATTCAATCAGCACGCCACAGCGGGACGGATCCGACGTGCGGTAGCACAAGGCCAGGAAATGTCCCGGCGTGGGCAAGTAGGCCTGATCCATCGGTTCGTTGGGCTTCATTTCGCCCAGAATGCGGATGTTCGGATCGTGGGCCAACAGCGTGTTTACCGCGTCGAGAATACGACCAGCAGCGGCGATGGGATCCTTGGCCTCACGGATGTAAGTGCCCTCGCGCGCCAGCCACAAGACGATGTCGCGCGTGCCCATCTCGCGTGCAATGTCCACGGCTCGCTTGGACCGTTCGAGGGCGTATTTGCGATGGGCGGGATCGTTCGCCGTGTAGCCTCCGTCGACGGTGTCGGGATGTTCCCACAAGCGCGGAGCGATGAACTCGCAGAACAGCCCCTCGTCGTCGAGTAGCTTCTTGACCTTGGCCGCGCCTTCACGGGTCTGGGTCCAGCCCCAGTCGGCAGGCACCACGTCGTCATCGTGGAACTGCACGCCATCGAAGCCGAGTTTCTTGTACTCACGGATCTTGGCGGCGAACTCGACCTCGGCACGGACGGGTGGACCAAACGGATCCGCCCCGGTGCTGATGTTCCACGGTCCGAAAGTGAATCGATATTTCGCTGGAGAGGTCATGTGAATTCTTCCCCTTGGAATGCCGATATGGATAGGAACGACTGTTTCGCGACTCCCCGGCTGGCTCGCCCCGCGTGAGTTGCCTTCCGGGCCGCTTCTCTATCCTGGGTGTGGTGTGGAGCTTCTCTCTATTCGCTGTCTTAGCTGTGAGCAAGGTTGGACCACCTCAGCCACCTTCTCGGTGTATGAACAACAGGCTCAAGAATCGTGTCCCTGCCCGTTCTGCGGAGCCTATACCTTGTCCTGTGCCGATCCCGAAGCAGCCGAATCGGTGGCATCACGATAGGCGTTCTACGAGGACGCCCCAGAAATGACGAGAGCCGGATCAACATATTCTGTTGGTCCGGCTTTTATAGTTTGAATACGGAACCGCTAGCCAGCGAAAAGAGAAGCAGGGCCACGGAAGAGCGGCTCCATCCGGGAGGTGTGTGCAATACCCCTAAGGTCTCTCCCGCGCCCTGAATCTCTTGTCGCTGACAGCCGGCTCACCGATCCAGGAACGCCGCCACTTCTGCCGCAACGCGCTCTGGATGAGTGACGAAGGCCAAATGGCCGCAGCCCGGTAAGCTCACCGCTGTCGCCTTCGGCATGCCGCTGGCTAACGCCTTCAGACCATAAGTCGAGACTAGCAAATCACGGTCGCCAGCCATCAACAACGTCGGCACCTTCACGGTATTGGTTCGTCCTGTGAACTCGACCTGCTCGACCATGCGGAAACGGTGCGCCATTACTCCTTGGTCGGTCTGCCAACATTGCCGAGTCACAAACTCGAACAACGGTCCTGGTTGCTGCCGACCGCCGAAGAACAGGTTGAAAAACTGGTTGAAGAACGGATTGTCGGCCGGCAGTGGATAGCGCGACAGCACCAAGCCGGCTATCTGTTGCAACAATCCCGGCTCAAAGCGCGGTCCAACCCCTTGAAGCATCAGCGCTCGAATCCGTCCCGGACGGCGAATGGCCAGTTCCAACGACAGCACCCCGCCGAACGATACTCCCATCAACGCCGGTCGTTCCAGTCCGAACCAATCGAGCAGCTCATTCAGATCGCCCACGAGATCGGCTAGGGAAAAACTCCGTCGCAGAGCGAAGCAATCGTCCTCTCCGCGTAGCTGATAACTGATGACCTGATACTGCCGAGACAGCACCCGAGCCAACGGTCCGACCAGCTGCATGCCTCCGGCCAAGCCAGGCACCAGTACCAAAGGTGGTCCCTGACCCCAGACGCTGAATCGGGCCGCGTAGTAGCGCAGTTGCGCTGTCCCCGTTCGACCAGCTCCCGGCTCGAACGCTGCTCCCAATGCGGTTAACCACTCCGTTGTTGCCTTCACAAGCGTCTCTCCCGCTCTGCTCTGCATGTCGGTTACTACTGTTCACTAGGACTATTGCATACGCCGTACCAATCGCGCGCCGAACTAATTGACACCAGGTGCCGTCGAGATGGAATGCTGTAAGTTGTTATCTGAAATCTATTTACCAATAGTGTCTAAACAGCGCCGAAGTTTCGACACCCAACTTCGACCTGGGATTCGCCACTTTTTCGGCGCTGAAACTCGACGATTCGTCGATCCATTGGTAAGAGGGGAGGGGTGGGATGGTTGCCACCCCGATGGACGCTGTGTACAAGAGAGCGGCTCTTTTCCGAGGGCAGCTGGGCGATCTCGAGAAGAAAAATCACCTGTCCTGATTGTCACAACCTCAAATCTTCAATCTACTTGTGTCGATAGTTGAGCTGGCAGAGTGAGCTTTCTAGAGTAACAGTGACGGTTAGTGCGACTATAAGCGCTAGTGTCGAGCCTAAAGTTCCGAACTTGACGAATGTGCTATTTACATGGTAGCGGGTTCGACATAAACTCAAGAAACTAGATCAGTTCGGGTCCAGCGCCGAAGTTTCGACACCTCTCGACAGGTTCAACTTAGTGAGATATGAGTTCCTTACCGCAACCTGAACAGCCTAGGCCGACCAGTCCGAAGAACTGGTTCGCTCGTTCGTTGGCAGGGTTCGCGGAGTTGATGCAAACACTCTGGCGCGAGCCGATCGCCCGGCGTCGGGCCTGGATCTTGCTCGCCGGTCTGCTCATCTGTCTTTACTCGTTAAGCGTGCTAGCCTACGTCATCAGCCTGCCCGACATCGGCGTACGCTGCGCCTTTACTGAGGTTGTCAACTATTTCTATCCGGAGTATCTGTATCCCGAGGATCAGTCCCCGCTACTCGCTGGCGATCAGATCAAGCAGCTCGGCGATCAGTGGGTCAACAATTGGTCCGATCTGTTACGCAAACAGTTATCGCTCGGTGAGGAGTCGGTCCAGGCCGAGTTAACTCTAGACGAGTTTCGGACACGGCTCGATCCGAATTGGACGCATCTGCGCGTTGATGGCCAAGAGATCGTTCGCGTGACCTATAGTCGCAGCAATGGCGATGACAAAGTCACCGGGGTCGTTTGGTGTCGCGTGGGTCGTTCGCCGATCGACTCGATTCTACCGGGCATTTTGTGGTTTTGTTTGAACATCGGACTATTTATCGTCGGAGCGATCGTCTTCTGGAAACGCCCGGAGGACGAACCCGCCGCTCAGTTTTTCCTGCTCTGCCTGATCACCCTGGGCGCGTTCATGGGCGGCTATCACTGGTCGCGCATCGTCACGCAACCGGTCCTCATCGCCGTCTTCATGGCTTGCGCCGTGCTGCTCCCTCCGGTGACGCTGCATTTTTATCTCATCTTCCCACGAGCCAAGACTTTCTTCGTCTCCCATCGCCTGACAGCGTTAGTGGCGATCTATGGCCTGCCGGTGGTGTTCCTGGCGCTGTTTCTCAAAGGCTACCTGCAAATTCGTTGGCTGGATCAGGGCAGCGAGTTCAACCTGTTGCAGAGCATCGAAGGTGCCCTGCGCGACAGCCGAACCGATCCGTCCGGCAGTGTGCGCTTGTTGCTGCTGGAGTTGCTTTACGAGATCTACTTCTACTTCGTGGTGGCGGCGATGCTCTATCTGTGCAGCATCGCCAGTCTGGTTCACAGTTATCGGGTGGCGGCCAACGAAGTGGAACGCAACCAGGTGAAGTGGATACTGATCGGTTCGGCGGCGTCGCTGATTCCCCTGGGCTACACTCTGTACATGGCCATCTGGGACAGCAGCCGATTCGGCGGCGGCGGAGCGACCTGGCCGATGTTTTTTGCCAGCGCCTGCATCACCGTGGCCTACACGTTGAGCATCACGCGCTACCGCCTGCTTCAACTCGATTCGATGATTAGCTCTGGCGCGATTCTCTTGCTCATCAGCTTCCTTGCCGGCCTGGCCTACTATGGCATCGTCCTGGCCGGGCTATTGCTCGTCGGCAGCCACTCCACCGAAGGCCCGTCCTTCACGCAGGTGTTCGGCGTTTCTGGAGCGGCCCTGGTACTGATGGTCGCCTTGGACTTTGTCCGTGGCCGGCTCATCCGCGCCGTGGACAAGCATTTTCGTCGGGAGAAGTACCAACTGGATCGCACGCTACAAAGGATGAGCCAAGCTATCGAAAAACTCGTCGATCCGCTGACGTTGGCCCGACGGTTGTTGCACACCACGGCGGAGTTGCTCAATGCGACCTCTGGATCGATCTATTTGCGGCAAGGAGAACCGGCCTTGTTCAAGCTCACCGAGGCGATCGGTCCCACGCCGCCGTTGGCCGAGTTGTCGTCGGGTTGCCCCCTGGTTGAGGCACTGCGAACCAATGTTCTGCAAACCATCGAGGCCAGCCCCGCAGGTCGGCAACTAGCTCTGCTGCATGGCACGGTTGGTCAAGCCTTGATCCACGAGGGCGAACTGCTCGGCCTGTTGCTGCTCGGTCCGCGTCGCGAGGAAGCCTACACTAAGGAAGACCTTCAAATTCTCTCTGCATTGTCACAAATGACGGTGCTGGCTCTACTCAGTGCCGAGGGGCACCGCACCATCGAAGTGCTGAACCGAGAACTCAAGGGCAAAGTCGAAAAGATCGCCGAGCAGCAGCGCCGCATCATGGCCTTGCAGAAACAGCTCTCCCAAAAGGATGAGACCAGCAGTCGCAAAGAGGATCCTCACAAGGAGGCGCCGACTGAGGTTGCCCAGGAGTCTCCAAAAAAAGGGAAAGAAGAGGAAAAAAATCCGCCTCCACCGTCGATCTCTCAGGATCTCATTGGGGCCAGTCCGCAGATGCAACAATTATTGCATCTAGTGCGCCGGGTGGCGGCGAGTCCCTCGGCGGTTTTGCTCCGCGGCGAGAGTGGCACAGGTAAGGAGTTACTCGCCAAGGCTCTGCACGAGAACAGTCCGCGTGTGCATAAGCCCTTCATCAAGGTTCATTGCGCCGCCTTGTCGCCGGGATTGCTCGAAAGCGAACTGTTTGGCCACGTCAAGGGCGCGTTCACCAGCGCCATTCGTGACAAGGTTGGTCGTTTCGAGGCGGCCAACGGCGGCACTCTGTTTCTCGACGAGATTGGCGACATCAACCTGGATGTACAAACCAAACTGCTCCGCGTGTTGGAAGAAATGACCTTCGAGCGCGTCGGCTCCAGCGAGCCGGTCAAAGTCGATGTTCGCATCATCGCGGCGACGCATCGCGATTTGGAGACGATGATTACCGAAGGCAAGTTTCGCGAGGATCTCTATTTCCGCCTCAATGTTCTGCCCATCCACGTTCCTCCTCTCCGTGAGCGCACCGAGGACATCCTCGAACTAGCCCGGCACTTCCTGCACCTGTATGCCCAGAAGCTGAATAAGCCGGTTGGAGAAATTGACGATGACGCCTTGTTAGCCATGCGGAACTACGCTTGGCCGGGCAATGTTCGCCAACTGGAGAACGTGATCGAGCGTGCCGTGGTCATCGCCGAGGGATCCACGATCACCTTGAATGAGCTACCCGAAGAGATTCGACAGGCCACCCAGGATGTCGAGGAGCCGCGCGAATCGTGGTCTAGCGAGCTAGCCACAGTCTATCACCACGAACGAAGTGAGCGCGAGCGGCGGGAGCGTGAACAACTGGTGCGAGCCTTGGCTGCAGCGGGCGGCAACAAGGCCGAGGCCGCCCGCGCCCTGGGAATGGCACGCAGCACCCTCATCAGCAAACTCAAGAAGTTTGGCCTCTCGTGAGCGATTCTTCTGTTCCGTTTAGGTCCGCAGAGAATCCCTACAGCAGCCGTTCGATGACAGCATCGGCGACGCATTTGCCCCGTCGCGTCAGACAGACATGCTGGCCATCGTCGTGCAAAAAACCCTGCTCGACCAAAGTTGTGAGCCGCGTGCCGATCAGTTCGTCTAGCACGAAGCCAGTCTGTTCGGTGAAGGCGGCTCGCTCAATGCCGTCACTGCGACGAAGCTGTACCACCAGCGTTTCGCGGGCGCGCTCTTCGGGGGCCAGCTGTTCCGACGCGCGCGTCACCGACTCGCCAGCCAGCGCTTTGCGTAGGTAGCCGTCCAGGTCGCGGGTGTTGACCGAGCGTACACCGTGGACATAGCGAGCCGCTCCCAAGCCGAAGCCGTGGTAGGCGTGATTAGCCCAGTAGACCTGATTATGTCGGCTGCGGCGGCCCGAGAATGCAAAATTAGAGATCTCATAATGCTCGAATCCGCGCTCGCCGAGTAGATCCATCGCCAGTTCGTACATGGTCAGTTCGTCCGCCTCGCTCAGCGGGATCAGCTGGCCGCGTCGACGTTGCTTCCACAGAGGCGTTCCTTTCTCGTAGGTCAACCCATAAGTCGAGAGATGATCCGGCTGCAACGACAACGCTTGTAGCAGGTCGGCTCGCCAGTCTTGAAGAGACTGACCCGGTACGCCGAAGATCAGGTCGAGCGAGACCATCAGGCCAGCGCGTCGCACGCGCTGCACCGCCGGGGCGATCGCTTCTGGCTGGTGTGCGCGTTCCAGCACAGCCAGCGTGGCGGAGGCGAACGATTGCGCACCGAGACTGACGCGGTTGACGCCCCAACGAGCCAACACCGCCACCTTGTCGTCGCTGAGCGTGTCCGGATTGGCCTCGACCGTGAACTCGCCCTGGGGATGGAGTGGCAACCAGCGAGCCAACGTTGCCAAGAGTCGATCCAGTTGTTCCGGAGCCAAATGCGTCGGTGTGCCACCGCCGAGAAACAGCGTCTCGACAGAGGCGGCCTCGCCGAGCCTGGCCAGTTCCGCTTCCAAGGCATCCAGATAGCGATCGATCAGCTCATCACGACCGGCAACGACGGCGAAATCACAGTAGCCGCAGTGATGGGCGCAGAACGGGACATGCACATAAGCAGCCCGAGGCCACAACCAGGGAGGCGGAAGCAGGACTATTTCCCCTTTTTCGGATCGCTCTTAGCTTTGGTTGGCGGTGTTTTCTTCGGCTCCGTCTCTTCGTCTTTAGCGGGGGGTTCGCGAGTCGTCTGGATGGCGGAAGCCGCATCTCCTCGGAAGAGGGTGTTGGCTGGTGGTGGATTCAATCCCAACCAGTCGTTCAACCCACCGTAATCCGACGAGTTTTTCCGCTCGACGTTGGCCAGCACCAGCTTGACGGTTTGGTCGCACACTTGCTGAACATAGGGCGTTTTGACGTGGAATTTCAGCCCTTCGACCGCTTCGAGGAAGCGAGCGGCCTGTACCGCCCACGGCGCGAGACGTTCCTGCTCGCGGGCTTCTCGGTTAGCGTTGGCTTCCTCGCCGAAGGCCGCCGCTGCCTGGGCGATCAAGTAGGCGGCATAGTCGGTCTGAAACTCGGGAAACTTGGCGGCGACCCGTCCCATGCGGGCCAAACCAATGGCGGCTTCAAGACGCTCTTCATAGCGTGGGGCAGGTTCGATCCGCGCATCGTTGCCCGCCACCTTGGCCAGGGTCAGGGCGACACGCTGCTTGCCGACGATCGGAGCCCGCGCTTGGGCTAGCACAAGCACACCTTGCAGGCGCAGTTTCTTGTAGCCCTCAACTTCCTGGCGCGGCGTGGCCTTGGGGAAAGGGACTGGCTGCTCGACCAACTGGGTGGCAATCAGTAGAGCCTTTTCGACCGTCTCGGGTTTGAGCAAAGGCGTCTGCTGCGGCGGAATGGCCAACAGGCTCGCCAACGTCTGCAGTAGATAGTAGCGTGTGCCATCGTTGGCCCTAGGATTCTCCAACTCCTGCAAGCAGGTATTGGCCAAGAGTTCGCCGTTGCCCTCGGCCAGGCGAGGTAACACAGCTTCCAGCCAGTCTTTTTCGCTTTCGAGAATTTCTCCCCGTTCGACGCGTCGCACAGGGATGCGCGAGAGCAGCCGAGCCGCGTTCATACTAGCGATCGGTTTGGAGGACTCCGACTGCATTACTTCTTGAGCAGCAGCGATGGCTTGACGAATAAATATCTGCTGAGTTTCTTGAGTATTCTCGCGATACTTCGGGCTACTAAGGGTTAGCATGGCCGAGTCAAACTGCGTCACCTGAGCATTGACCTTTCCCGCAGGTGGTCGACCACTGGTAGTCATCCAGGCCAACGGGTAGATCATCTCCTTGGCTGCGATGCCGATCGCCTCGACGTGGCCCTGATCTTTGGGGTCGGCCTTGATCTCGGCTTTGATGAGTTGGCGGCGCAGCGAATTGGTCAAGATTGCTTTTTTCTCCAGTGCCACGGAGCCATCCGAGAGGCGTTGTCCATACACCGGAGCCAGCAACAGAGTACCAAGCCATAGCGTTAGAAGGTATCGCGAGCGCATCAACGACCTCACGAGAAATGATGTTAGGCATGGATCCAACAAGAACAACACCCAACCCTAGGCCGACGTTGGCGGAACTCAGCGAGCGATTCGCTCCTTGCCGACCCAGGGGCGCAGCACCTCCGGCACGGTGACGGAGCCGTCGGCGTTCTGGTAATTCTCCAGAATTGCCACCAGAGCGCGAGTGCAGGCTACTGCTGTTCCGTTCAGGGTGTGAACGAAACGGGTGCCTTTCTGGCCAGCTGCTTTGCAGCGAATGTTGAGCCGTCGGGCCTGAAAATCGGTGCAGTTGGACGTACTGGTAACTTCGCCATATTCGCCACCTGTGCCACGACCTGGCATCCACGCTTCCAAGTCATATTTGCGATAAGCAGGACCTCCTAAGTCGCCGGTGCAGGTGTCGATGACCTGATACGCCAACCCTAGCCCCTGGAAGATCTGCTCCTCGATCGCTAGCAGTTCCAGATGGATCTCCTCGGACTGTTCGGGCAGACAGTAGGCAAACATTTCGACCTTGGTGAACTGATGGACGCGGTACAGACCGCGGGTGTCGCGACCAGGAGCGCCGGCTTCGGTGCGGAAACAGTGCGACAGACCAACGTACTTGAGCGGCAGCTTAGCGGTGTCGAGAATCTGATGGCGATGCATGCCGCCCAAGGTGATTTCCGCCGTACCCACTAGGCAGAGATCGGTGTCGGCGATGGTGTAGACCTGCCGCGTCTCTGGGTTGGGATCGCGCGGCATGAAACCGATGCCTTCCAGCACCTCGACGCGAGCCAGATCTGGCGTGATGATCGGCGTGAATCCTCGGGCTAACAGGGTCTGCATGGCATACTGGACCAAGGCCAGCTCCAGCAACACGGCCTCGTTTTTGAGGAAATAAAACTTCTGGCCGGCGACCGAGGCTCCAGCTTCGAAGTCGGCTAGGTCCAGCGCTTCGACGAGAGCAACGTGGTCTTTGGGCGGGAAATCGAAGTTGCGCGGCTCGCCGACCTTCTTAATGACCCGGTTAGCGTCGCTGGTCTGGCCGATCGGCGCGTCGGGATGCGTCATATTCGGCAGCGTCATCAGGACGGCGTCCAGATCAGCCTCGATCTGCTTTTGCTTTTTTTCCAGAGCGGAAATCTCTTCGCGCAGTGTCTTGCCCTCGGCGATGAGCTGATTCTTCGTGGTCGGATCTTTTTCCTTGGCGATGAGCTTGGGCACTTCGTTGGCGCGTTGTTGCTTCTTCTGCGTTTCGGTGATGAGCCGTTTCCGTTCGTCGTCGAGTGTCACGATTCGATCGACGTCGGCTACGACGCAGCGATTGGCGCAGTTAAGTTTGACGGCGTCCAGATTGGCACGAACAAAGGCAACGTCCAGCATGGAGATCTTCCAACGGGCCAGCGCACGGCTTCAACCATGATCCGATGACGGGATTGTACGGGCCACCCCGCCCAGCGACGAGCAATCCCAGTCGTTACGCTGAACTCTGGCGGCGTCGAATGATCTCCTGGAGTTGCTCGGTAGAAACGTTCGCTAATAGCGCATCCAGTCCGATTACCTCGACGAGTTTAGCCGGGCCGACCGCCTCGACGAGTTTATCGATCCCCAACAATTCAATCAGTTTCGCTGGTCCTACTGACTCGACGAGTTTGTTGTGGATTCTCGACGAATCAGCAAAAGACCGCCTTGGCGCGGTAGATCACTGACCGGCACCTCAGTCTCGATACGGAAATAACGGTCCAGCAGCCCCAGCAAGCGAGCGAAAACGGGGTGCCACTGTTTGCTCATGGGCGCTGGTCCAACGGGACGTAGGGAACGTCATGCTTGCCGACGTAGACCTGCTCGGGTCGGAAGATGCGATTGTTCTTCAACTGCTCCAGCCAGTGAGCCAGCCAGCCAGCGACTCGGGCCATTGCGAAGATCGGAGTGAACAAATCGCGCGGAATGCCTAGACTCTCGTAGACGATGCCGGAGTAGAAGTCCACGTTGGGATAGATCCCTTTGGGGCCGAGCAATCCGGCGGCGAGACGCTCCAACTCGACGGCCATCTCGTACTTTATCGGCTTGCCTGTCTCGGCAAAGACATTCTCGGCCAACTCCTGCAGAACCGTGGCACGCGGATCTTTCACCTTGTAGACGCGGTGTCCCATGCCCATGATCTTCTTTTTGTTGGCGACGGCATGCTCCAGCCAGGGACCGATATTCTCGAACCGACCGATCTCGTCGAGCATGTCCAGCACTTCCTCGTTAGCTCCGCCGTGCAGCGGTCCGGCCAGGGAACCGATCGCGCTGCTGATGACCGTGAACGGATCCGGGAGCGAGGATCCGGTGACCCGGGCGGTGAAGGTCGAGGCGTTCATGGAATGCTCGGCGTGGAGGATTAAACAGGCGTCAATGACGCGAGTGATGGCGGGGGAAGGTTCCTTCTCCGTGAGCATCCAATAAAAGTTCGCCGCATGCCCTAGATCATCGCGCGGCATTAAAGCGGCATCGCCATGCCGCAGCCGATGAAACGCTGCCACCAGCGTTGGCATCTTGGCGATGAGTCGAATCACGGAATCCCAGTTGCTTTTCTCGTCGGAAACATCGCGACTGGGATAGAACATGCCCAGAGCCGCCACCCCCGATTGTAGAGCGTCCATAGGGTGGCCGCTCTCGGGCAGACATTTCAGCAAGTCGATGATCTTGTACTTCAGCCGACGATGCGAGCGTAACTCGACGTCAAAGCGGGCCAACTCACGCTGAGTTGGCAGCTCGCCCTTGAGCAACAGCCAAGCCGTTTCCTCGAAACTACTCTCACGTGCCAGCGTTTCCGCTGGAATTCCTCGGTATTCCAAACGCGCACGCTTACCATCGATATAGCTGATGGCAGACTCGGCCACTGGCACGTCAGCCAGGCCAGGAACAATTTTCGGCTGTTCGCTCATGGCGGTTCTCGTCAGAATCTCGTCGGACGGTCCTTTCGGACATTATTATTATGAATTCCACCGTCCGAAGGACAAAACCGACAAGCCTTTTCGACGAAAACTTCTGGAAACGGCTCAGGCGAGCGCGTCAAAACCAGGCTCGCTTCCCCACTCGATACTTGCGGTCTCCTGATTCGTTCGCTGTTGCCGCGCTTGCCTTTAGTCTGCTACGAAGAATCGAGTCGTCCCGTGCCACTGGTCAGCGAGGAATCGATCGTGTTCCGCCTACTCTGGCTCAATATCGCCATGCAGATGATGTTGCTGGTCGCCGCCGTCGCCTGTGTCGCCCTGTATGCCGTTCACCGCGTCACCGCCAAGCTGAGCGAGGAACTGCTGATGGAACGGTCGACGAGTAGCATTGCCGATGAGTGCCGACTGCGTGGCTACTCGTTACAGGAAGCGGTCCGCTCCATCTGCCGCCGAGTGCGCGATACCTCAGAAACTCAGGCCAAGAGCCTTCAACGAAGCAGTGGCGAGGCCGTGCGCCAGGTGTTCCTCGCTGCCCAGGGACCAGAGGAAGCCACACACGGGGCGATCGAAGAAGTGCGTCTAGTGCGTCTGGCAGAGAACCACCAAGAGTTTCTGCCCATTCATCGCTTGGCTCGTGGAGAAGAGCTACAAGATGGCAAACGGCTTTGGCCCACCAACAAGACGATTGAGGCGGTCTTGAACCAATTCCGACCGCGGGTCGATCCGGTTGGACCGGTGCAACAGTCCAGCACGGGAGTCGCTCTTACCGGGCTGATCCTCGACGAACGGAACGACCTGGGAAACCGCTATCTGCTGGGAGTCGGCTACCGAGTGTCGCGCGATCTCAAACCGACGACCCGTGGCCTCGAAGCTGCTCGACCGGGCGATTGGATCTTTGTTGCGGTCATCGACTTCACGCGCTTAGTCGAGAACCAGGCGCGGCGGATGCCCGGCTACCTGCTGTTGGTGCAGGACCGCGAAGGGAAGTGGGTCAACCATCCCGACCCCGAACGCATCGGTAGCGACGGCGAGCAGCTCCCTGTGGAAAATGATTGGCCCGAATCCAAGCAGCGACGTGGGGAACCGTTCGATCCACGCCCTTTACCGGAGCTGGCTTACTACACCGTGCGCGTGCGACTCCCAGCATCCCTGATTGCTAACAGCGACGCGACCGCGGAACTGGAGAAAGCGTTGCTGCAACTGAACGGGCTAAGACTGACTCGATTGTGGGAAACCACGCCGCACCTGACTCTAAGTGCCCGTGACGAATCGGTGCTGGAGGAAGCACGTCGCATCATCAACCGAAATGAGTTCTTAGCCACCCAAACCAAGCCGATCAGTTGGCGATCTCCCGTCTTCTGCGAAACCTTCCGAGGCCATCGTCTGTATCAGTTTCCCCTCGACTCGGACGCAGGGTTGAACGTGAATCTAATTCTTGCCGCCGCCATGGAGGAACTGACCGTCGAAGCAGTTGAGGACGTTCGCGCCGGGAACAAACGGCTGTGGTATTACTGGTTCATTCCCGTGGTGATGGCTAGCGCAGCACTGGCCTTGTTCGCCGCCTACCTACTTACTCGCCCATTGCGACGGCTGACCGAGGCGGTGCAACGGCTGGCGCAGGGGGATTACTCAGTCGAGGTGCAGGTGCTGGCTCCCGGCGAAGTCGGCGAGCTGGCCCGTTCCATCGCCGAGATGACCGCTCGCATCCGCTCGCGCGAGCGAGAGCTACGAGAGAATCTGGCTCGACTCAGCACGATCATGGCCAACGCCGCCGACGGCATCATCACTTTCGATCAGGCTGGCCGCATCGAGGATGCCAACGCTGCCGCCGAGGAGATGTTCGGCTTCAGTGGTGGCGACCTCAAAGGGGTGAAGGTGCAACGACTGATGAAGTTGCCCGAGCATCTGCAAACGGGGGCGAAAAATTCGGCTTCGTTCTCTTCATGGTCGTCGACAGGTTCTCATGGGCCACAACTGGGCGGAACCGTGACGCAGCTGTTCAACGCCGTCAAAACTCCCGGCGAGGAACACCGCGGCTTGCGCGGGGACGGCAAAACCTTCTGGATGGAAGTGACCTTCAGTCAGGTGCCGATCGAGGATCGCCGCCTGATTATCGGCATCTTTCGCGATGTCACACGTCGCAAAATTGATGAGGAACGCATCCGCCAGATGAACGAGGATCTGGAAGCGCGAGTGCAGTTGCGGACGGCGGAGTTGGCGGACGCCAAGACCAAGTTGGAACTGGCCCTGGCCGAGGCGAAGGCAGCCAACGCCTCTAAGGATCGCTTCATCAGTGTCGTCAGCCACGAACTACGCACCCCGTTGACCTCGGCGATGGGCTACACCGAACTGCTGCTCAATCCCCGCGCCACCAAGCTGCGCGAGAATCCCGGGCCAACTCTGGAGAAGATCCTCACCGCCTGCAAGTATCTGTCCACCCTCATCAACGACTTGCTCGATGTCAGCCGCTACACCGCTGGCAAGCCGATTGATCTGGCCCCAACCCGCTTTGAGCTGACGCTGTTCCTGCTCGGCGTCAAGGAGATGGTCGCGCCGTTGGTGAAGAAGAACGACAACGTGATGGAGACGATCCTCGCCCCCGGGCTGGGTAGCATCTGCAACGACGAGACTCGCCTACGTCAGGTGCTGCTCAATCTACTCTCCAATGCCTGTAAGTTCACTGAGAAGGGCAAGGTCACGCTTCAGGTGGAACGACTGCACGACGGCGAGGGCGACTGGCTCCGTTTCCGGGTCAGCGACACGGGCGCAGGCATGAGTTCCGAGCAACTGGCGAAACTGTTTACTCCCTTTTATCGAGGGGATAACTCGACGACTCGCAAACAGGGTGGCACTGGGCTGGGGCTGACCATCACCAAAATGATTTGCGAACTGATGGGCGGGAGCATTCGCGTCGAAAGCACTCTGGGGCAAGGGTCCGTCTTCACTGTCACGGTTCCCACCGAGGTGACCGGCAAACCAGGGGCAACAAGCGGTTCGACGGAGTTGGTCGACAGCGCAAAGGCACATCGGGGCAAGGTGCTGGTGATCGATGACGACGCCACTATTCGCCACATGTTGGAGACCTATCTCCAGAACGAAGGCTACCTGGTGCTGTTGGCGGAGAGCGGCTCGCAGGGGTTGAAGTTGGCCCGCGAGCATCAGCCCACCTGCATCACGCTGGATGTCATGATGCCCAACGAGGACGGTTGGGACGTCCTGGCCCGGCTGAAAAACGATCCAGCGACCCGTGATATTCCGGTCATCATGCTGACTATCATGGAAGATCGCAACCGCGGCTTCGCCCTGGGAGCCACTGAGTACGTCACCAAGCCGATCGACTGGGGGCGGCTTGGCTCGATTTTGTGCCGCTACAATCCCAGCCAGGCTCCAATTCTCATTGTCGAGGATGACGATCTGCAAAGGGGTTATTTGCGAGAGGAGTTGATTCTCGCTGGCTGGACCGTCCTAGAGGCGTCCAATGGGGTGGAGGCTCTGAAAATCTGCGAAACGACCACGCCTAGTTTGATCCTGCTCGATCTGACTATGCCGATCATGGATGGGTTCACTTTTCTCGACGAACTACGTCGTCGAGAGGCAGGCGGAAACATCCCGGTGGTGGTGGTGACGGCTCGCGAGCTGAGCGGTGACGAACGCCGACTCTTGAACCGCTCGGTGGCTCAGGTGCTGGCGAAGGAGGCTCTGTCCAAAGAGCAACTGCTCAGCCGAATTCATGAACAGTTGCAAGCCGTCGCCCACCGGGTGTAGATCGGTTTATGATTTCAAGCCGCTCAGTAGTAGGTCGTTGATCCGTCGGGCAAAGCCGCCCAGATCCTTGACTCGCGATCCCTCGGCGATGACGGCTTGATCGTACAAGATCCGACCAAAGGTCTCGATTCGTGGATCGTTGGCGTTGGCTTCGACCAGGGTTCGCAAGCCTTCGATCACCGGATGCGCGCCGTTCAACTCCAGGATACGCTTGGCTAAACCGACCTCGTCACCTTTGCCCCAGCGATGCATTAGCCGTTCCAGATGCGCCGACATGTGCCCTTCGGTGACCAAGCAAGCGGCACTGTCTTTCAGTCGCGTCGTCAGCCGCACGTCCGATACCTCGGGCAGCTTCTCCTTCAGTACCTTCAGCAGGTTGGCGAACTTTTCCTTCTGACTAGCGTCGACGTTGTCGCTGGTCTCGGCGCGATCAATTGCTTTGAAGCGTTTGCCCTTGTAGGTCAAGCTCGGCAGGACGAACTCATCGACCGGATCGGTCAACAGCAGCACGTCGACGCCCTGATCGCGATAGGCTTCCAGGTAGGGCGAGTTCTCCAGTTGTTCGCGGGTCTCACCGGTGAGATACAAGATCTCCTTTGTATCTGGAGGTAAACTTTCGACCACCTTAGCCAGCGTGGTGAACTGGCCAGCAGGTGTCTTCATCGACTCGAACAAGAACAGGTCAGCGATTCGCTCTCGATTGCCAAAGTCGACCCGTGGCCCTTCTTTCAGGATCGAGCCGAACTCCCCGAAGAACTTGACGTACTTGTCGTACTCGTCACTCTTCATTTCTTCCAGAGCTTTGAGCACACTCTTGGTGACGTTGGCCTTGATCTGACTCAGCAGCGGGTTCTCCTGGAGCAGTTCGCGCGAGATGTTCAAGGGTAAGTCCGAGGAGTCAACCACCCCCTTGACGAAGCGGAGATAGGGCGGCAACAGCGCTTCGCAATGCTCCATAATCAACACGCGCTGGATGTACAGTCGCAATCCCCAGTCGTAGTCGCCGCCCAGCTGCATCTCGAAGGGCTTTTCCGCGGGCAGGTAGACCAGAACGCGAAATTCCTGATTACCCTCGGCGGTGTAGTGGATCCATTTAGCCGGGTCGCGGAAGTCGTGGGCGATTTGCTTGTAGAACGTCTTGTACTCCTCGTCGGTATTTTCCGACTTGGCCCGCAACCAGATGGCTTTGCGCGAGTTGATGACCTCCTCTTGAGTGGTCTTCTTACCGTCGACTTCCTTCTCGACTTCCATGACGACGGGATGCTCAATAAAGTCGGAGAACTTTTTGATGATCTGACGCAGACGGTAGGTGTCGAGGAAGTCTTTCTCCTCGGCCTTAAGATGCAGGATGACGTCCGTGCCGCGAGTCGGCTTTTCGTAAGGTTCGACTGTGAATTCCCCCTGTCCTGTGGACTCCCATTTGACGCCGTTTTTGGGGTCACCTGCGGGACGGGACAGGACGGTGACACGGTCGGCAACCATAAAGGCCGAGTAGAAGCCCACGCCGAACTGACCGATCAACTCCGGGCGTTCGCGAACCTCTTTGCTCTTCAGCGCTTCGAGATAGGCGCGTGTGCCGGATCGGGCGATAGTGCCGAGGTTCTCGACCGCGGTCTCTCGTGACAGGCCGATGCCATTGTCCGAGACGGTGAGCGTCCCAGCATCCTTATCGACGCTGATCTTGATCTTCCAATCCTTGTTGCCTTCGAGTTGCTCCTCGTGTTGCAGCGAGTCGAACTTGATCTTGTTGATGGCGTCTGAGGCGTTACTAATCAACTCGCGGAGGAAAATCTCCTTATTGGAGTACAGCGAATGCGTGATGAGATGGAGTAATTGTTTAAGTTCGGCTTTGAATTCGAGTGTTTCAGGTTGAAGCGTTCCAGACATATCGCTAATCCTCTTCGAACCTCTGTTTTTCTGACAATATCATAGTGAGCAGGGGAGACTGGAGCGGGGATTGAGCGAGGCCGTTGGGGCTGGAAACGTCCGCCGATATTCCAGCGTGGAGGGAATTTTTGCGATGCTGCTGAAGATCGCTGGAGGAACGGTTTACGACCCGGCCAACGGGGTGGAGGGCGAGATTAAAGACATCTGGATCGACCAGGGCAAGGTAATCGTGCCTCCGACCGATCCGGAAGTTCGCCCGGACAAAGTCATCGACGCCAGCGGTTTGGTGGTGATGCCCGGCGGAGTGGATATGCACGCGCATATCGCTGGGCCGAAGGTTAACCTTGCTCGCAAGATGCGCCCCGAAGATAAGCGCAAAGCGGGCGTCGTTCGCCGTACTCCCTTGACGCGCTCCGGCACCATCGGCAGTGTGCCCAGCACGTTTGCCACCGGCTATCTGTATGCCGGCCTGGGCTACACCACCGCGTTCGACGCCGCCATTCCCCCTCTGGGAGCGCGTCATGCTCACGAGGAGTTTCACGACACGCCGATCATCGACAAGGGCTTCTTTCTGTTGTTCGGCAACAATCACTATGTGCTGCGGCAGATTCAGGCCAACGAACCGGAGAAACTGCGTGCCTTCGTTGCTTGGATGTTGCAGGCGGCCAAGGGTTACGCCGTCAAGATCGTCAACCCCGGCGGTGTCGAGATGTGGAAGGGCGGGGCCGACAACATCCACAGCCTGGACGAGAAGGTCGAGGCGTTCGACGTCACGCCACGGCAGATCGTTCGTGAGCTGGCCCAGGCGGCGATGGAGCTACGCTTGCCCCATCCGGTGCATATCCACTGCAACAACCTCGGCCTGCCCGGCAACTGGAAAACCACGCTCAACACTATGGACGCCTTGGAGGGACGCCGCGCTCATCTGACCCACATTCAGTTCCACAGCTATGGCGGCGACCCCGACGATCAGGGCAAGTTCTGCTCGCACGTTCCCACCTTGGCCGACTACGTCAACCGACATCCCAACCTCAGCGTCGATGTCGGTCAGGTGCTGTTCGGCGAAACGACGTCGATGACCGGCGACGGTCCATTGGCCTACTACCTGCACAAGGTCAGCGGCCGCAAGTGGACCAACGCCGACACCGAGATGGAGGCGGGCTGTGGCATCGTACCCATCCGCTACAAGGAGAAGAGTTTCGTCAATGCTCTGCAATGGGCCATCGGTCTGGAGTGGTATCTGCTTGTGCAGGATCCCTGGCGCATCGCCATGAGTACCGACCATCCCAACGGTGGGTCCTTCCTGGCCTATCCGGAGATTGTGCAACTGTTGATGGATCGAACCTACCGTCAAGAGGTGTTGAAGCGAGTGCATCCGCGTGTGCTGGAACGCTCGACGCTGAAGGAGCTGGACCGTGAATATACGCTAAACGAGATCGCGATTATTACCCGTGCCTCGCCAGCGCGGCTGCTGGGGCTGAAGCATAAGGGGCACCTTGGCCCCGGCGCGGACGGCGACGTGACCATCTACACTCCGTCGGCAGATCGTCGGGCGATGTTCGAATTGCCCCGGTTTGTCATCAAAGCTGGCGAGGTCGTCGTCGAACAGGGCGAGATCCGCGCCGAGGTCTACGGACGAACGCTGCATGCCAAAACGTCGTTCGACGCAGGCATCGTTCCCGACATCCGCAAGTGGTTCGAGTCGTATTACACTATTCAGTTCGCCAACTATCCCGTGGACGAGCATTATCTCGCCCACGGGGCCACGCCTGTTGAGGGAAGCTGAGCGGCGTCACGGAGTCAGGTCGAGGCGAAACTCGTTGTCCTGCTCCTTGACCTCGACTTCCAACGGCGTAGTAGTGGCGGCGGCGTAGCGGGCCGGCAGCTGGTTCGGCCCAGCCTTCCCTTCCAGCGTCACCAGCGGACGACGTTGCACCACCGTCACTTTGTACTTACCCGCTGGGATGCCATCATTGGCCGTGTAGGTGCTTAACTCGAACGAGCCATCGCCCGAGGTAAAGCCGTCGGCGCGAACCGCTCGACGACCTTCTTGCTCCGCCGAGGAGAAGGCCACCTGCGCCCCCACCACCGGAACTCCGTTGAAGTAGACGAAGCCGCGTGCCGGATAGGTCTTCTGACGAGCGATGCGGACGCCAACCTCGTCGGAGTCGGGCGACTTCAACTCATCGTCGAGGATGCTATCTACCAGGACGTGGGCCAGCACTGGACCGTTGTCCTTCATGGTCACCCAGGCGATTTGGTCGAACTCACCGTAGGGAATGCCACGAAGTTTGCTGCCGCCGCCGGTCGTGGCCAGCTGGTAATAGTCGCGCCCCTGACGCACGAACTTGCGGAAGCGATGGACGTGACCGCAAAAGACCGTGTAGGGCCGATCGGCCAGGGCCTGTTCCACGTCCCGCCAGCCGCGTTTCTTCAGATCGCCCGAGGTCCAGATCGGTTTGTGCAAGAAGACTAGCGTCCAGCGCACGTTGGAGTTGTCGGCGAGGGCCTTTTTGGCGTAGTCCACCTGCTCCTGACTCAACCGGGGCACTCCCGCGCCGGGCGGATCGTCGGTGTTCAGGCAGAGAAACAGCACATTTTTGTAGACGAAGTGATAGTGCCGTCGCCCATAGCGTTCGCCCCAGATGGCAGTATTGGCTTCGTTGCCGACGTCGTGGTTGCCGGGTACGTAGAAGAACGGCATCTTCAATCGTTGAACGTAGCTATCGAACTCTTTCCACTCGGCGTGGATCGTGTCGGACTTCTTTTTGCCGCCCTCGATCAAGTCGCCGACCGAGAGGACAAACTCCGGCTGCATCAGATTGAGCCGGTCCACGGTCTGGGAGAAAATCTTGTCGCGGTGTCCGCCGGTTCTATCGGAGACAATGGCGAACTGAAATATCCCTGAATCGCGATTCAAGCGTAGGTGCGTCCAGGGGTTACTTTTGCCCGATTCGATCTGGAAGTTCGGTGGAACGTCCTGGCGCGAGAAGGCAACCGTCGCGGCGAGGACGACAACAGCAACGAGGGCGGCTAAGGTTCGCTTCATGGTCGGCTCCCGGGGCTTACTTCGACGTCAGGTTGAACAGGAGATCGTTGGTTTTATCGGCGAAAACTTCCACGGTGAACGGGGTCGTCTGCGGATCGGCGTACTTGGCCGGCAGCTGATTGGGGCCACGTTGCCCATCGGGCAGGAACAGCGGCTTGCGCAGCTCGACCGTCACCTTGAACTCGCCAGCTGGGGTGCCGTCGTAGGCGGCATAACTGCTCAGTTGCACTCGGCCATCGCTGCCGGTCAGGCCGTCTGCTGTGCCGCGCAACGTCGCATCGGTACTGTGGAAGGTGACCAGGGCACCGGGCAACGGCTGACCGTCCAGCGTCACCTTGACCGTCACCGGATAGGTCGGTCGCCGCATGTACTGCGTGATGCCTTCCTCGTCAGAAGGAATGACCGACAGATCTTCCGGCAAAATGCCCTCTAGCAAGACATTGGCGAGGACAGGTCCTTCTTTCTTCATCGTCACCCAGACAATGTGATCGATCTCGCCATACTCGGGGCCGCGCAGCCGGCTGACTCCACCGGTTGTGCCCAGCATATAGTAGTTGCTGTCGTTGCGGCGAAACTTCTGGTAGCGATGGACATGGCCGGCGAAGACGGTGTGTTTGCGTCCCGTCAATACTTTCTCGACTTCCAGCCAGCCGTTCTCGTTCAAATCGGGCATGATCCACATCGGCTTGTGAACAAGGACCAGGGTCCAGGCCACCGACTTGTACTTGTCGAGCGTCTCCTTCAGCCAAGTGGTCTGTTCGGCACTGATGCGGCCATAGCGGAAGCCCGGTGGATCCTCCGAGTTGAGGACGACGAACAGCACATCGCGAGTGACGAACGAGTAGTAACTCTTGCCGAAGCGATTCTTCCAGATCTCGGCCATCACCTTGTTGGTGATGTCGTGATTGCCGGGAACGTAGAAGAATGGCATCTGTAGCCGAGAGGTGTAGATCTGAAATTCGCGCCATTCGCGATCGACTTGCTTCTTATCGGTGGTGTAACCTTCGATCAGGTCGCCGACGCTCAGGACGAACTCCGGTTGCAGGAGATTGAGCTGCTCGATGGCTCGGGAGAAGATCTTGGGCCGATGTCCGCCGGTCCGATCGGAGACGATGGCGAACTGAAACTCGTCGGGACGATTGTTGAAGTTGACGTGGGTGTAGGGATTGACCTTTTCGACGGCGAAATCAAACTCCGGACGGGGCGACTGCGTCCGCGACCAGACCACAGACAGACCCAGCAGAGCCAAGGCGGCGAGACCGGCCAAGAGGCGTTTCATCGTGGGAGGCCCTCTCTTGTGGGGAGGCGGAGTACCTAGGCGATTGTAACTTTCCATCAGACCAGAGGCTATCGAGATGTCTGCGGAGATTGTGTGAAAAATCCGGGTAATTGAGCTAGCGTGAAACTACTCAACTAGGTACTTTGCTGGCCATGATCGCTGAACCTTTCGCGGATTATCAAGTAGTGCTGGACACCTTTCGCGGTCCACTGGATCTGCTGTTGTACCTCGTCAAACGCGAGGAGGTGGACATCCTCGACATTCCCATCGCCCGGATTGCCGAGCAGTTCAAGCAGTACCTCGACGTGCTGACGCTGATTGACGTGGAGCGGGCTGGCGACTTTTTGGTGATGGCGGCGACGCTGATGGAGATCAAAAGCAAGATGCTTCTGCCACGGCCCGAGCAGGAGACCGCCGAACCGACCGAAGATCCACGTCGCGAGCTGGTCAAGCAATTGTTGCAGTACCGACGCTTCAAGGAGGCGGCAGCACGGCTGGAACGCTTGGCCGAGGAGCAGGCCCGACGATTGCCACGTACTCCCGTTGCTGTTCCGTCGCGAGCGTCGACCAACCCGACACTTCAGCCGGTCGAACTGTGGGATCTGGTCAGCGCGTTCGGTCGACTGATGCAAGAAACGATGGCCGCTCAGCCGCAAACCATCGTCGTCGATCACACGCCGTTGCACGTCTACATGGAGTACGTCACGACTCGGCTGGAACAGGCGGGCCGACTCCGCTTTGCCGAGCTGTTTGAACCGCCGTACACTCGTTCTCGCTTGGTCGGTCTGTTCCTGGCCATTCTGGAGTTAGCGAAAATGCGTCGGCTGATTCCCGAACAGGCCGAGCCGTTCGGCGAAATCTGGATTCGTCTGGCCTCGGCGGAGAACGCCGCTCTGGCCGCCTGATTTCGCTGGGTTGCTCTGTTGGGATTACTTGGCCGTCCTGCCGCGTCTCCGTGAACTATAGTTGCGTTGAATAGTTCCGGGGGGCAGCGACGTGACTGACTCTGTCTTGACGACCGATGAACTCGTGGACCTGGTATCACGATGTCAGATCATCGAAGCGGAAGCTCTGTGGCAGTATCTGACGCGCATCGGGGGGCAGGCAGGGCTACCCCAGGAGGCTAGCGATCTAGTCGCTGACTTGGTCCGTGAGGGGCTGCTGACCCACTTTCAGGGCGAGCACCTCCTGGCCGGAGACAGCGAGTCGCTGTTGATCGGCAAGTATCTGTTGCTGGATCGGCTCGGCGACCTGGACAGTAGCGTTTATCTGGCCAAACGCAAACCCAACGGGCCACGCTTCGCTCTCAAACTACTGCATCGCGACCCCGACTTGCGTCCGCAGTTGATCGAACGCTTCCATCGTGAGGCCGAGGCGTTGGCTCGGCTGGATCATCCGGCTATCGTCTCGATCAAGGACTCCGGCGAGGACGGCGGACGGTTGTTTTTGGTCATGGAGTACATCGACGGTCAGTCGCTGACGGAACTGGTGCAACGGCACGGGCCGCTGCCACCGGCCTCGGCGGTGCGTGTGATCCATGCCGCCTTGGAGGCGCTGAGTCACATCCATGAGGCCGGTCTGGTGTTGCGCAATCTTCAACCGGGCCATCTGATGATCGATCGCGACAACAAGGTTCGCCTGGTCGATCTAGGCCTGGCCCGCTTTCTCGACGAGCCGAATGTCAATCTGACGATGCTCGGCGGAGCCAGTCAGCTTCTCGGCGCGGTCGAGTATCAGTCGCCGGAACAGTTAGTCAACAGTCACGATGTGGACATTCGTACCGATATTTATGCCCTCGGCGCGATCCTCTATTTCCTCTGCACCGGTCGAGCGCCATTTGGTCGGCATTCGTTGCTGCGGCTGTCATCGGGAGTAGTGACGCATCCGCAGCCGTTGTCACAACTGCGTCCGGATTTGCCGCTCGATCTGGTCGTGGTCGCCGAGAAGATGATGGCACGTCTTCCTGAGCAGCGGTATCAGACACCGGAAGAAGCTCAGGCCGCACTAGATCGCTGGCTGAACGAAGTGTCTCCGCCGCCCCTGCAGGTACCGCGCCGCTCCTCGCCACAGGGCGAGATCGTCCGCCCGCCGGTCGAGCGGCTGAACGAAGAAGAAGCGAACGATCTGAGTGTTTTTCGTCAAGAACTGATCGAGCCAACGACCGCCCCGCCGCAACCTCTCGTTGTACTGCCGCAGGAACCGGCCATTCCGCCTTGGTTGCTGGCTCTTTTTCTCTTCGGCGCGACGGTGGCGATTGCCCTGGCGGCTAACTCACTGTTCAAGCTATTTTAACAGACTCTATGCAATGGCTCGGGAGGATTGTAGCATAGAGACAATGCGAATTGGGGACTAAAGAAAGGGTAGCGGAATCGGTGAAGACCGACCACGCTGACCAGCATGGGTGATTTCTGGTGACACGTTTCGACCAGATTGAGCATGCCTGTCTGACCGATGTCGGCATCCGTCGGAGTCATAATCAGGACAACTATGCCGTGCAATTGGCCAGCGAAGAGGAAGGCTGGCAGCAACGTGGCCATCTGTTTCTCGTGGCCGACGGCATGGGCGCGCACGCGGTGGGCGAAAAGGCCAGCGAGCAGGCCGCTCAGGTGATTCCGCATATCTATCAGAAGCATGCCCAGCAAGGCCCCGCAACCTCGCTGCGCCGATCCTTTGTGGAAGCCAATGCCACCATCCACGCCTGCGGTCAGCAGAACCGTGAATTCGAGGGCATGGGCACTACCTCGACGGCCCTGGTGTTGCGGCCCGAGGGAGCGTGGATCGGCCACGTTGGCGACAGTCGCTGTTACCGCATTCGCCGTAACGTCATCGAGCAGTTGAGCTACGATCACAGTCTGTTGTGGGAGTATGCTCGGTTGCAGCATCTGGATCCTGATGAAGTCGAAGACATTCCGACCAACGTCATCCATCGCTGCTTGGGGCCGGAACCCCTGGTTCAGGTGGACATCGAGGGACCGCATCCGATCCAGCCAGGCGACATTTACTTGCTCTGTAGCGACGGCCTGTCTGGCCAGGTGACCGATGCCGAGATCGGCGCGGTCGCAACGGCCCTGCCTCCTGCCGAAGCTTGCCGCTTTCTAGTCGATCTGGCCAATCTGCGCGGCGGCCCAGACAACATCACTGTGGTGATCGTGCGTGTCGGGGGAGCTGCTCCGGGTGGCGAGAGCGGCCGGCAGTCCGCCGCCCCCAAACCGCCGCGCAAGCCGTTGACTGCTCTGATTCCCTGGTGGGCTTCGAGCATGCTCCTGGGAATCCTGCTGGCTGTCGGAGCTACCTATCTGGCGTTGAACAAACTCGCCGATTCCCTCGCCGTCTTGTTGTTCGTAGTAGCTTTGGCCGCAGTGATTTCCGGATTGATCGGCTTCTTTGTGCATTATCAGCGCGAGCAGAGCAAGCTCCCGAGCGACGACGACGAACACCGCCCGCCCGCGCGTGCCCATCGCCAACGCCCCTGCAAGATCGAAAAACCGTTGATCGACAAGCTCGTCAAAGCCCTCAAGACCTTGCGTCAACGTGCGGAAGAAAAAGGCTGGGAACCCGACTGGAACCAGTATCAGGAGCATCTCACGCTGGCCGATGAACTGCTCAAGACCAACGATCTGACTGGCGCGTTCCGTGAATACTGTCGGGCCATGTTACCGTTGACCCGCGCTTTGCAGGAACGCCGACAGAAAGAGGAAGTCTTCCAACCCGTCTGGGACAAAACCCGCTGATTGCTGGAGTCGACGATGCGCTACCTGTCGTGTCTTGTCGGCGTGCTGCTGAGCGCGCCGCTGGCCGTGGCCGAACCCGCCGATTTGATTCTCACTAATGCTCGCCTCTGGACGGGGCAGCGCTCTCAGCCCCAGGCCGAGGCCCTGGCGATTCGTGGCGAGCGGATTGTCGCCCTCGGCCGCGCCGCCGAGGTGGCCCAGCTGGCTGGACCGAAAACCCGTCGCCTCGACCTGGCCGGTAAGCGCGTCGTACCTGGCTTCATCGACAGCCACACCCACATGCTGGGCGGCGGCATGCGGCTGTCTCAGGTGGCCCTAAAGGACGCCAAGGATGAAGCAGAGTTCGGCAAACGCCTCCGCGAGTTCGACGCCAAGCTCCCACGCGATCGCTGGATGCTCGGCGGCGAATGGGATCACGACCGTACCTTTGGTGGCATGCTGCCCACGGCCTCTATTCTGGACAAATACGTTCCTCATCGTCCGGTATTCTTGCGTCGCTACGACGGCCACATGGCCCTGGCCAACACCGCAGCACTGAAGCTGGCCGGCATCACTGCCAAGACCGAAGATCCCCCTGGCGGCGTCATCTATCGCAAAGAAGGAACCCTCGAACCAACCGGCCTGCTTCGTGACAACGCCATGTCACTTGTCGAACGCCTAGTGCCGCTGCCCAGCGCCGACGAGATCGCCGAGGGGGTTCGCGCTGCCCTGGCCGAGGCTCGCTCCGTGGGCGTGACCGCTGTCGTCGACATGGATGGCAACGCCGAGGCCACACGCCGCGATCTCTTTCGTCTTTATCAGCAGATGGCTCGACGGGGCGAGTTGACCTGCCGCATCGATCTACGCTGGCCGTTGGCCGAGTGGCCCAAACTCGCCGCTCTCGGGGTTGAGGCCAGCTTTGGCAACGACTATCTCCGCATCGGCGGCCTCAAGGGCTTTGTCGATGGCTCGCTCGGTTCCAGCACGGCCAAGATGTTTGAAGGTTACGTCAATGAACCGAGCAGCACCGGCGTGTTCGTCACCCCTCCGGGCAAGCTGCGCGAGTACATCCTGGCCGCTGACAAGGCCGGCCTGAGCGTCGCCATCCACGCCATCGGCGATCGCGCTAATGCCGAGCTGCTGGACATCTATGCTGAAGTGATTGCCAAGAATGGCCCGCGTGATCGCCGCTTCCGCATCGAACACGCCCAGCATCTACGCCCCGAGGATTACAAACGCTTCGCCGAGTTAGACGTCATTCCGTCGATGCAGCCGTTTCACATCGTCGATGATGGCCGCTGGGCTGAGGGACGCATCGGAGCCAAACGCTGTGCCTCGTCGTATGCCTGCAAATCGTTGCTCGACGTCGGCGCGAAGCTGGCGTTCGGCTCCGACTGGTCGGTCGCGCCGATCAATCCTCTGCTGGGCATCGACGCCGCTGTTCATCGCCGCACTCTGGACGGCAAACATCCCAACGGCTGGTATCCCGAGCAAAAAATCACCGTCGAGCAGGCGCTGACAGCATACACGGCGACGGCGGCTTACGCAGCGAGGCGAGAGAAAGATCTAGGCACTTTAGAAGTCGGTAAACTTGCTGATCTGGTGGTGCTCTCGCGCGACATTCTCGCCGAGTCCGAACGCGATCGAATTGCGGACACCGTAGTCGAACTGACCCTAGTGGGCGGCAAGGTGGTCTACGAACGGGCTAAATAGTCGCGAGCGAAGAGCGTCATTCCCTGTTTGCTAGTACCCGTTACCAGATGGTGAAGCGGATCGCAGGCTTTAGCCAGCGGTATAATAACAATATCGCAGGCTAAAGCCAGCGACTACCCGTTTCGATTGGTAGCCGCAGGCTTTAGCCTGCGAAAAAGCTTCTCACCATCTTGAGGAACGCTCTAATTTGGAGCAGGGAAGCGACGTTCCCTGCTCTCGGTCCCGGCGAGGCTCAGTTGTTAGCCTTGTCGAGAATGTCCACTCCCGAGCGGCGATCGCCGAGCAGATGCTCCGCGAAGTATTCCCACATGCGCTGCTGGAAGTACGGTTGATACGACCCGAAGCCGTGCCGAGTCGCCGGCAGAATCAACATGTCGAAGCGCTTATTGGCTTTGATGAGGGCGTCGACCAGCCGCATTGTGTTCGCCGGATGTACGTTGTTGTCTAGCTCGCCGTGGACCAGTAGCAAGCGTCCCTTGAGATTTTCGGCCAACTCGGCGTTGGTTGGCACCTTGATCTCGAACTTCGACTTGGGCAAAGGCGGTGGAGCGGCAGGCGTCGCCTTCTCCTTCTCGTTGGCGTTGCCCTTGGTTTTGTCCTGCTCCGTTTCTCTCTCTTTGGTCTCCTCCTTGACGAGAATCTCCTTCATGCCGTGGTAGCGTTCGGACCAGACATTGTTGTAGATGTTGTTGTCGTGGTTGCCGGCGGAGGCGACGCCGACTTTGAAGAACTCGTTGTAGGGCTTCTGCATTAGAGCCGCAGCTGTCATGAAGCCCCCTCCGGAGTGCCCGTAGATCCCGACCTTGGTGATGTCGATCCAGGGATAACGAGCGGCCAACTGCTCGATCGCCGTCTTCTTGTCGGCCAGGCCGTAGTCGCGCAGGTTGAAGTAACCATAGCTAGCGTAGGCCTTGGAGCGAGTCGGCGCGCCGCCGCGATGCCCTACCTGAATGACGATGAACCCCAACTGCGCTAGCTGCATGTTCGAGCTGAACGCCGAGAAGGTGTGCGTCAAGCCTTCCTGCTGTGGTCCCGGATAGACGTAAGCAATAATGGGATACTTCTTCTTGGGATCGAAGTCGAACGGCTTCCACAGGTTGCCGTACAGATCGGTCACGCCGTCGGCGGCCTTGACTTGGAACGTCTCGGGCAGCCGCCAGCCGAACTCCTCCAATCGCGACAGATCGGCCTTCTCCAGATCCATGACTTTGTTGCCGTCGGCGTCGCGAACACAGCTTTCCGGGGCGCGATCCACTCGCGAAGCATTGGCGACCAAGTACTTGCGAGTCGGCGACAAGTAAGAGAGATGATAGGCATTCCCCGGATCGAGCAGCCGCAGATCGGTACCATCTAATTTCACCGAATAGAGATGCTGATAGTAGATATTCTCGTTCGGTTCGCGTCCATTGCCGAGGAACCACATCCGCCGTTCCTTCTCGTCCAGATGGACAATGCGGCTGGCGCGGAACTGGCCGGAGGTGATGGCGTTCTTCAACTTGCCGTCGCGATCATAGAGGTAGAAATGGCCCCAGCCCGACCGTT
Organism: uncultured Gemmataceae bacterium; assembly: GCA_937923405.1. GTDB lineage: Bacteria > Planctomycetota > Planctomycetia > Gemmatales > Gemmataceae > CALDUY01. The sequence goes on from CALDUY010000012.1 coordinate 35,305, forward strand.
CCGACCACCAGATCATCTCGTCGGTCTCTTCGAGATAACGTGGCTGCTGATATTCGATGTTGGCGTTCTCGAAGCCTTCGGAAATGAGGGTGCGACATTCTCCGGTGGCAACGTTGAGGGCACACAGTTCGAGGTTGCGCAGGAGACGATCGCGCCGAAGGAAACGAAGTTCTCCCTCCTTCTTCCCCCAATGCAGATCGGAATAGGATTCATCGCGCCACTTCGGGGCGACTCGAACCAATGTTTTGGCCTCACGGGTGCCGACGTGCAGTTCAGTCTTGCGGATGGCGTCTTCGCCGGGCATCGGATAGGGATACTTCTCTAGCGTTGGTCGAGGCGTGGCCAGCGAGTTGATGACGAACAATTCCTTGATCCCGCGTTTGTCCTGCCGATAGGCGTAGAAGCTGTTGGAATCCTTGGCCCAGGTGCCGGCTCGCAACGGAGGTGGGCCACTGCCCGCGGTGCCGCCGCGAACATTGCGTCCGCCTCCGCCTATGGAGAAACTCGGGGCCAGATAAAATCCATAATCCTCGACACCGTCTTTGGTCAGAGGCACAGCTTCCTTTTCCTTGCCCACCTCGGCGAGGTAAAGGTTGTGATTCTTGACTAACAGCACCGATTTGCGATCCGGCGACATCGCTCGAGTGGCTCGGCCCAGCGTGCCCTTTTCTGCTGGTCCCTTGGTTTTGTCCTCGATGTCTTTTTCCTGCTTTTGCTCTTCTTTTTGTTCCTCTTTCTGTTGCTTCTCCTGACTGACCTCGTCGTCGGCCTCGGCCTCGCGACGCTTGCCTTTGCCGCGCTCGCCCAACGGGGCCGCGCCACCCCCCGGAGCTGCCGCCGGAGCCTTGCCCTTGGAGACGAGCTTCTCGTTCTTCAGATCGTACTCGTACTGCATCTCCATCGACACGAAGGTGAACTTCGTACCGTCGCTGTTGATCTGACCGCGGGTCAGCGGCAGTAGATTGGCGTCGACGGGCTTGCGGCTCAGCTCAGCCAACAAACTCGCCAACTTGTCGTGATCGAACAGCGGTTCTTTGGTCTTCTTCTGGGGATCGACACGCCAGAACCGCACTCCCTTGCTGGTGCGGTACGAGTACCAGAAGGAGTCAGTTTTGCCGATCCAGCTGGGAGTGACGGTATCGCTGTAGGTCAGCGGAGCCAAGTTCGACTTACTATACTTGTTGGCGAGTTTGTAGTTCGCCTGGGGAGTGGAGGTCGCTGTTTCAGTGTTGCCCTGGGCCAGCGTGCCGATCAACAACACCAACGCCACACCTTGTACGCCACGGCTGAAGGTGCGGCGAAGGAGGGTCGGACTCGTCAACATACTCAACCTCTCCGCTATCAGTGCTATGAAGGAGTGATGAGTATATCTAACCCGACAGACCGTCGAAGGTCACACAAGAAATTCCCTGGAAATCGCCATCGAGTCCCGAGGAACCCGTTCGCGGTCTACTTCACTGGAGTTTCCTGATAGAACCGCTCTTTCCATTTGCCGTCCTTCTTGACCCAAATTGCCGAAGCGACACATTTGGGCGGCAGAGGACGGCCTTTGAAACTTCCCTTGGCTTCCAGATCATAGGTGATGAGCGCCGTATTGGTGCCGATCAGTTTGATGACCATATTGGTCGTTTTGTACTCCTCCATCTTCAACTCAGAGAGCAATTTCACCTGTTGTGCCCGAGTCGTCGCACCGTTGTAGTAGGTGGTAATAGCGACGTGATCTTCGGTCATCAGCGCCTCGATGTTCTCCTTGGTGAAGGAGTGATTGAGGCGATCCAATAAGGTCTTGATCTCCTTGAGATCATCAGCAAGTACCAGCGACGAAAGGCTGAGCAGGACCAGCAGCGAGACAGGAATTGTTCTCATCGGTAACCTCATGAGATGTAGGTTAGAAGACAGGCGAACGAGAGAAACCTAGAATACGATATACTAGCACGCCCTCAGGAGGAGAGTCTTGAGTCGGATTTCCCCCCGCCAGCAGCGCAGCGCGTTTTTGGTTCGACCTGGTCAGATCGAAGTTCGTGAAACACCGGTGCCCAGGCCCGGCCCAGGACAGGTGCTGTTACGCATTGAGTGTGCTCTGGCCGGGGGCACGGATCGCAAAGCCTACGTTCGTGGGCATCCGCAGATCCCCATGCCCGGTCCGTTCGGCCATCGCTATGCAGGCGTTGTCGAGGAATTGGGTGACGACGCCCCGCCGTTGGAGATCGGCCAACCGGTCATGGGCGTTCACAGCGCTCCGTGCCTGGTCTGTCCACTATGCCGCAAGCAGCGACAGCACCTCTGCCCCGACGTGATGCGCGAAAAGGTGCTTGGGGCGTTCGGACAATATCTCTGCATCCCCGCACCGGTGGCCCGGCAAAATTTGTTTCCGCGTCCGTCGTCGCTGTCGGCGGAGCAAGCGGCGCTGCTGGAGCCGCTGGCCTGCGTGGTCCACGGCTTGGAGCAGCTCGACTGGCGCGGCGTCGATCGCGTCCTCGTACTGGGACTCGGCTCGATGGGACTGCTGTTCGCCTACCTGTTGCCGCGGTACACTCAGGCCGCTCTCTTCGGAGCTGGTCGTCGACCCGAACGCCACATGCTGGCTCGTCGCTTCGGACTGCACACCCTGGATCAGTTGGACGGCGAACAGTTTGACGTGGTGATCGAATGCACGGGCAAGCTGGATGGTTGGCAACAAGCCTTCGACTGCACCGCGCCCGGTGGGCAGGTGCAGTTCTTTGGCGGTCTGCCGCGCGACGCCGTCTTTCCTGCCGACAGTTTCCGTGTTCACTACGAGGAGGTGCGCATCCTGGGCAGCTTCCACTTTAGCCCCGCCGACGTGGTCAAGGCGAGAGCGTTTCTGCTGCAGGGCGACCTACGCTGCAACGATCTGATCACCGCTCGACTGCCGCTGGATCGATTGAGCGAGGGGCTGGAACGGCTCAACGCGGGAGAGGGACTACAGTATGCCATCGACCCCTGGAGGTAGCGACGCCTCGCCGGGCGAGTCGTTGCCGGGACTGCTGGTCACCGACTTCGACGGCACCATCACTCGGCATGACTTTTTTAACTTGGTGGTCGCCGAATTCGCCCCGGCCCATCTGGAACGCTACTGGGACGACTACGAGGCAGGACGCTTGACGCATTTTGAAGCCTTGGCCGGCATCTTCGCCTCGATACGCGGCAGTGAAGAGCAGATGCGGCAGCTGATCCGACGAGCCGAGCCTGACCCGCAACTGGCCGAGTGGGTCGAACGGTTGCGTCAGGCCGGCTGGCAAGTCGTGGTGGCCTCGGCGGGTTGTGCCTGGTACATCGAGCAGATCCTGGCGCAGGCCGGTGTAACGGTGCCGGTGCATGCCAACCCGGGGACGTTTCATCCGCAGCACGGCTTGCGTATGACATTGCCGACCGATTCGCCGGTCTTTTCTCCGACATTAGGGATCGACAAAGCTGCCTTAGTGCGGCGCGGTCTCAGCCAGGGCCGACAGGTGGCCTTTGCCGGGGACGGCTACCCCGATGTCAACGCCGCCCGCCTCGTCCCTGCCCAGCGCCGCTTTGCCCGTCACGATCTGGCCCGAGCCTTGCAACAAGAACGGCTGCCGTTTCGTCGCTTTGAACGCTGGTCCGAAGTGGCCCAGGCTCTGTGTCAAGTTTCCCTCTTGCCGCCGCGCGGATGAAACTTCTTGTGGATCGCCCGTAGCCGCTCCCGATCGACGTGCGTGTATTGCTGAGTAGTACGAATGCTGGAATGACCGAGCAACTCTTGCACAGTGCGTAGGTCCGCGCCGCCGGCCAGCAAATGCGTGGCGAAGGAGTGGCGTAGGGTGTGCGGACTGACCTTGCTATGCAGGCCAGCGCGTTTGACGTACTTTTTGACCACGATCCACAGCATCTCGCGGGTCAGCTGCCGACCGCCGCGACTGACGAACACCCACGGAGCATCGGGCGACGATTGGACCAGTGTCGGACGCAGCTTTTGCAGATAGGCCTCTAGAGCGTTGAGAGCGATGCGGCCTAGCGGAACGATGCGCTGCTTGTTGCCCTTGCCGAAGCACTTGCAGAAGCCGCCCTGCAGGTGCAGATCGCTCAACCGGAGATGGACCACTTCGGAAGCACGACTGCCGGTGGCGTAGAGCGTCTCCAGGATGGCCCGGTCACGCAGATAGTAACGATCGAGTGGCTGCGGCGCGTCGAGCAGTTTGTTCACGTTCTCCGGGCTGAGGACCTGTGGAATGCGTTGCCATAACGTCGGCGAACTGAGCAGATCAACCGTCGCCTGGTTGGAGCGCTCTTCCAGACGCAGAAAGCGATAGAAGACTTTGAGAGCGACCAGATGGCGGGCGGCGCTGGCCGGGGCCAAACCCTCCTCGTCGCGGAGAAAGCTGATGTAGTGACTGAGTTCGCGCAAGGTGGGATACAGATAATTCTGCAGGCCACCGGTCTCGGCCCAGAGGGCGAAGCGGTCCAGATCACGAGTGTAGGCCAGCAAGGTGTTGTCGGCTAGGCCGCGTTCGGAGCGAATGTAGGCTCGAAAGGCCTGGATGTCGTCGCGCAGTTCGGACATGGGCAACGTGTCCCTCCTGGTGCGGAAACCACCACATCGAGGGAGATCGACACGCCGCCGCCTGGATCTTGAGCCGGATCGAACTTCACGATGGTGCGGTGAGCGATTGGCCACTGTGTCGCGGCCCCAGTTCCAAAAGAAACGGAGCTGCCTTTTCCGCCCAGGCTTTGGCGGAGATGTAGCCGGCGGCGTCTTCTCCAAAGGAACTGCGCAGCATGTCAGTATCGATGACGCCAGGGTTGAGCGGAATCGAAGCCAGACCGCGAGGCAGTTCCTGAGCCAGCGCCTTGCTCAGCCCCTCGATGGCATACTTGCTGGCACAGTAGGGGGCGACTTCCGGTGAGGTGGAACGTCCCCAGCCGGAACTCAGATTGACGATGACGCCGCTGCCCCGCTGAATCATCGCTGGCACAAAACTGCGAATGACGTTGGCCACACCGCAGACGTTGACGTGCATCAGTCGATCGAACTGCTCGGCAGGGATTTCCCATAACGGAGCGTTGTCGTTGATGATGGCAGCGTTGTTGAGCAGCAGATCGGGCGGGCCGAAGCGTGGCAGCAGCTCACGCGCCCAGCGTTCGACGGCGGCAGCATCAGCGACATCGACGACCGCGAAAGTATGCTTAGGGAACAGTTGGTTTAACTCGTCGATGTGTCGGGAGGATCGGCCACAGCCCGCCACGCTGTGTCCTAGGGCGATGAACTTCTCGGTCAAGGCACGGCCTAGGCCGCGCGTTGCGCCGGTGATGACGATGCGTCGTGTCGTCGCTGCCATGTGGTTTGATTCTCCTTCTTGAAAGATCTTCACTCTTTCCCAGCGGAACCTTGGTAATTCACAGCGGGTCTGCCTGATAGTCCGATTGCGCCGCCTGGGCTTTGAAGCTTAGCGTGCAGTTGGTTCACTTTACCGATGCGCGAAGATGCAACGGCGGTAATGATAGAGAGGAGCCGGTTTGGCTCGACCGTGGCAAGAAGGCTCAGGTTCACCAGCGTGCTCCTGGAGTCGGAGGGAAGGGGCGCGGAGTTTAGTATATGTTCTTCACTACGGTAGAGTCGCTGCGTCAGGCGTTGATGGTCGATCCCGCCGACGACATGGCTTGGCTCGCCCTGGCGGACAGCCTCGAAGAGGACGGCTGCCCCGACTGTGCCGAACTGATCCGCTTACGCGAATCGCTCCGCCTGGACGAGGACGAGGACCACGTTCGTCGGGCAAAGGAAGCGGAACTACGGCACCTGCTGGCTCAGGGCATTTGTCCGATCATGCCGCGCCGCCGCGTCATTCTCAGCGCCGAGGCTGTGCTGGATCTGGTGCTGATTCCACCGGGCAGCTTTTGGATGGGCAGTCCCGAGAACGAACCGGGCCGCATGACCGACGAGGGACCGCGCCACCGAGTGACGCTCAGTCGCCCGTTCTGGCTGGGCGTCTATCCCGTCACTCAGGCCCAATGGCGCTCGGTAATGTCGGATAATCCGTCGCGCTTCCTCGGCGCGCAACGTCCCGTCGAACAAGTGACTCGCGCCGATGCCTTGGCCTTCTGCGCAGTGCTGAAGCGACGCACGGGCGGTTCGTTCCGCTTGCCCACCGAGGCGGAGTGGGAGTACGCCTGCCGAGCTGGGACCACGACGGCGTATCACTTCGGACCGACAGCCTCGCCGGAATATCTCAGCTACGATGGTCGGCACGGCGAACAGACGACGCCTGTGGGGCAGTTCCCGCCCAACGCCTGGGGACTGTACGACATGCACGGCAACGTCTGGGAGTGGTGCGGCGATCGCAAGCGCTGGTACAGTCCCGGTGAGGTGGTCGATCCCTGCGAGCAGGATCACGGCGTACCGGTGGCGCGCGGCGGAGCGTGGGTCAGCGAGCCGGGGTTGTGCCGCTCCGCTTCCCGTTGGGGCGATCCCGGACGCCGACATGGTTTCCTCGGCTTTCGCCTGGCGATGGACTTCGAGCCGGAATAAACTCTCCGCATCGCTCGAAGTCTTTCCGGGAATCGCGTCATGCTCCGTCTCGGTCTTCGTTTGTTGCTGCTAGCGGTCCTGCTGTGCGCCGTCGGTTGGCTGAGCATTGCTCACTGGATCTTTGAGGTCATTCGCGTCGCCGCCATCACCTGCCTAACGCTCGGCTTCGTGGTGTTGATCATCGATTACGTTCGCACTCCCGATCCGACAAAGTGAGTCCTCCTTACTAGCGGCTCTTCACTTCTTGTGTGGAGTTGATCTCATCAAAGACGCCAAAGAGCGGAAATTAAAGTGCCTACCGATATTCAGGGGGTAAGCCAGACCAATTATTGCTGTTTCGGTCAAACTCTTGATTGACAAAGCAGCAAAAATGAATAACTTATTAGAAGCACCAGACAAACATCTGGCCAGTTCTGTTGACTGACTCGCGGAAGCAGAACAACATTAAACGGCTCGATGAGACTGTTTGGAGCCCTTTCATTCTCCTCTATGCTATTTCGCAAACTCGCTGATTTAATCGGTGCGGCCGGCGGTGCGCTGTTGCAAGCATCTCCTGTTCTTTCGCCGATGTTATGTGAGCCGCTCCGAAGGATGGACAATCGCTGGACTCGTAGTTTTCTCCATCGAGTCCGACGACACTGGGTCAATGAAGCCTCTTGTCCGGTACTCTGCGACGTTCGTCTAGTGTCGGGACAAAAGTTGCGCGTCGATCTGCGCGATTGGTGCGGCATCCTGTTTGTCAGTCCCAACGCGATCGAGCCAGCCACCACCCGATTTATTCGCCAAGCACTTCGCCCGGGCGATGTGTTCGTGGACATCGGCGCGAACGTCGGCTACTTCACGCTGCTGGCAGGCAGTCGAGTCAAGCCGGGCGGTCGCGTCCTCGCGGTCGAGCCGAATCCCGTGGTCGCCGACTTGCTGGAGATTTCGCTGCGACAAAATCAGCTCACGGACATCGTGACACTGGTGCAGCAGGCTGTGAGCAACACTTCCGGTCAGCGGCTGCAGCTGTATCTGTCAAATGATCAGCAGAATTCGGGGCTTTCCTCGCTGACACCGTGGGTGGGGCATCTGGAAAGCGGAGCTTTGTCCGCGTCGAATGTCCTCGACGTCGAGACGACGACCTTGGTCGAATTAGTGCGTATTCATCGCCTTAGTCGCCTGGACGTTATAAAAATTGACGTGGAAGGGGCGGAAGAGAAGGTTTGGGAAGGAGCCGAGGAAGTCATTCGCCAATATCGGCCTCGCTACATCATCTGCGAATCGAGCTTGGATGGGCCGGTCAGCCAACGCGCTCGTCAGCTCGGTTACAGCGTCGAAATGTTGGAGCCAGTGGCTCAAGAAGGCACCTGGGGCAATCTCCTATTCCGCGACTCTCGCTGTGGCTTGTCCACTTGAGCCTTCCAAGATAGTCAGATAATTGAGAGTTTAGATTTCCTTAAATGTCTGGGGTGTGTGAAGTCCTTGCAACGACTCGATCGAACTCTGCCCAGCGTGGCCGAGAATCTGGCTCTGGACGAGGCCTTGTTGCTCCAAGCTGAGGCGGGCACGGCGGGTGAAGTGCTTCGCTTCTGGGAGGTGCCCGAGTTGGCCGTCGTTCTCGGGTCGGGTTGCAAATTGCACGAGGATGTTGACGTGGCCGCCTGTCAGCATGACGGCGTGCCGATTCTACGGCGCTCCTCCGGCGGCGGCACCGTCCTGCTGGGGCGGGGCTGTCTCTGCTTCAGTCTGATTTTGGCGTTCCAACGCGATCCGTCTTTTTCGGAAGTGCGTGCCTCCTACGTCGCCATCCTGGGCCGGCTTCTCGCCGCCTTCGACCTACCCGGACTAGCTCTGGATGGTATCAGCGATTTAACCATCAACGGATATAAAATTTCTGGAAATGCCCAACAACGCAAGCGAACGCACCTGTTGCATCATGGCACGATTCTCTACGACTTCGACTTGTCGCTTGTCGGACGGTATCTGAAGCAGCCGATCCGTCAGCCAGAGTATCGCGCCGATCGTCTGCACGAGCAGTTCCTGGTCAATCTGACTCAGCCGCGCGACTGGCTCGTGGAACGGATTGCTGCAGCGTGGCAGGCCGACGGGGAGTATGGTCCTTTGCCGCTGGAGCGAGTGGCTCGACTGATCGAGGAAAAATACGCCCTAGCTAGCTGGACTGCCCGGCGCTGAGGGGGGCGGCGAGCCGGTGCCGCGCGGCACCTGTGCGAGAATCTCTTCCAACCGAGCCACGCAGGTAGTCAGCGACAACGCTGCCATCTGCCAGTTGGTGTGGTCGGTGACTCGGCGGAAGTTCTCGGCGAAGAAAGTAGCGGCGCGACGCAATTTCGACATTTTCCCGCGCAGCCGGTGGATATACTCGGCCCAGTCGCCGCGCTGCTTGGCCGGCTCGACGGCCCGGCACACGTCGAAGATGGTGCGGTGAACGTCGAGCATCTCCTCGTCCTCGGCGATCTCGTCGGCGTGCTTGAGGAAGGTGCGCACCATCCAAGCATGAGCCAGCACGCCTTCGAGTTGCGGCACCGCCTCTTCGTGGGTCATGGCTTAGCGGCCTCCAGAGCAGGACGCGGAGCCGGGGCCGACTCCGAGAGTTCCTTCGAGTACAGCACCAGGGCCGCCCCAACGCCGACTAAGACGATGCCCAGCCACAGCGTCCAGTGCGGCAGCAGTAGGCCGAAGTGCAACGGCTGGCCCGGCAGCGGATGCCAGACCATGCTAACCAGCGTGTTAATCACCGGAGCCAGTCCGAAGATCAGCGGCGCGATGTACAGCTTGTAGGTTGCCGGCGGAAGTCCTGTCGCTTTGGCCGCCTCGATGGCCGACTTGGTGGCGAAGATGACGCAGATAGCCCCGATGGCCCCAGCGGCTCCGGCCAGGCCCGAGAAGGTCAACCCCGAGAGCGATGACCAACGCGGCTGTTGCTCCTCGGGCACCGAACTGAGGTACAGCACTGGAAAGACTACGGCCAGCACAAAGTAAGCTAGCCCCACGCAGAGAATGGCCAGCAGCCGGCTCGATGGTTTGCCCCCCAGTTCACTGCCGCCATAGAAGATCAGTGGAACGTAGGTGCCCCAGGCCAGGCCAGCACAGGTAACGAACAGCAACCACGGCGCAGAGCCGGCGAAGCCTTCGACCAATGTTTCGCCCAGGGTCGGCTTACTCGTCACTTCCGTCGTTTGAGCAACCGACTTCTCTTCGAGCAATCCTTTGGAATATAGCACTAGCCCGGCTCCGAAACCAACGCAGATAATGCCGATCCACAATAGGCTGTTTGGGGCCTGCCAGCCGAAGTGGAACGGTTCGCCTTTTTTGGGGTGCCAGACGATACTGACCAGCGTGTTGATGACCGGAGCCAGCCCGAAGATCAGCGGCGCGATGAACAGCTTGTAGGTGCCGGGCGGTTGGCCGGCGTTGTTGGCGGCGATCACCGCGTTGGACGTGGCGAAAATCACGCAAATCGCGCCGATGGCACCGGCAGCTCCGGCCAGGCCCGAGAAGAGTAGGCCGCTCAGGCTCCGCTCGGGGCGATCTTGCTTCGGCAGACGCAGCAGGTAGATCGCCGGGTAAACGACGCCGATGGCGAAGTAGGCCACGCCGACGCAGAGAATGGCTAGCACCCGCGCGGGAGTCTGGAACTTCGGGTTGCTGATTAGTTCACTGCCGCCGTAGAAAATCAGCGGCACATAGGTGCCCCAGGACAGCCCAGCCAGGGCGACAAAGACCAGCCACACGTTCTTCGGCATCGATAACATACTCCGAACTATTCGCGACGCAGCGCCGGCACAAGCGGCGCACGCAGCGTTCCCGCCACGGCTAGTGCTCCAGCACCAAGAGCCACGATCAGCACCACGGCGAACAACAGCAACAGATTCCCCACGGGAACCGCTCCCGCACCGGTCAGTAACTGCGGCAGAATCGACAACAGCGCCGCCGCCGTTCCGACTACCAATCCCACGAGCAACAAAAACAGATTTTCCGCCAGCACCAGCCAACCCAGCAGTCGACGACTCCAGCCAACGGCGCGGAGCAACGCCAACTCACCGCGACGCTCCCAGACGGCGCGGAGCAACACCACGGCCAAACCCAGCGAACCAAGCACAAGCCCCAATCCGCCCAGCGCCTGAAACGTCGTCAGGTAGGTATTTTCGACGGCGAGAAACTCGGCGACACGATCTTGTGAACGAGTCGCCACGAAGCCGCGATCTTCCAAGGCCGTCTCCAAAATCTGTTGCACCGCCTCGACCTGCCCCTGGGGAGGAGCGATCAGAAAGACATTGTATCCCTCTTGTTCGGGGTAGAGCTTCAAAAAACGCTCTTCGGAGATCAACAAACTCGACTGAAAGACTGATTCCTGCAACAGCCCGGAGATCTGAACCGTCGCCGCCTCGCCACGACCATCTGGCACGGTGAGCGTGCCGCCCAGGCCAGACTTGAGCATCCAAAGCACGGTGTTGCCCTCGCCGAACGCGGGGATCGCCTCACCGTCGCGCATCAGTAATCGCCAGGGATTCTCTCGCTCGGCGGCCGAAGGGGACAGTGTGCCCGCGAAGACAAAGCCGCCCCGGTCGATCAAACTCTGGGGCACGCCCAGGACTCGCGGCGTGCGCGGCTGATAGAGGTTGAGGCAACTGGCATCGTCGCCGGACCGACTCCGCAGAGCCACGATAGTTGTTTCACGCAAGAGTTGCTCGGCCTGTTCGGAACGCAGCTTGGCCTCGGCGGGAGCCAGGTTTCGCTGAGTCAGCTTGAACTCGTAGAGATCGAGCAACTCTTCACGCCCTTTCGGAGTATTTAGATCGCGAATAAGAGGTAAATCCGACTCGGCGACCAAGGTGAAGCCGCCATCGGGGGCTTCCTTCGAGCCATCCCCGGCATGGGCACGACGGCGGAACGACTCGACAGCGACCAGCAGAAACGCCGCCGAGGCGATTAAACCGATGGTCAGCAGACTCCGTCCCGGATGTCGAGCTGCGTTGCGCAGTCCCAGCCAGCCGATGGCCCGCCAGCCGTGCCCTTGAACGGGACGCGGATCTTCACGGTTCAGCCAGGCCAGGACGGCGGCCAGTCCAGCGGTCAGAAAGCAGGCCCCCGCGCCGAAGAACGTGCCGGCTTTGGCCTCGTGCCCCTGTAGCCACGGCGCGGCCAGCAACAGGGCCAGGCCCAGCAACGGTGTCGTGACCCCCAGCCACTTCCACCAGCGACCCCAGCGAGCCGTCGTTTGTGGCGTGTCTTCGGTAGTTTGACCGGCAAGCAAGGCCCGTGGGGACACCTTGCCCAGTCCGCGCACTACCCAGGCGATGGTGACAAGACTGACGAGGCAGGCTCCTCCCGCGCCGGCCAGCAGGCTCGGCCAGGTCCAGTGCGGCACCAGAAACGACTGCAACACGCCGCCCGGCCACAGCGCCGTCAACAGTTGCACCAAGGCCCGCGAGTACCACAGCGCCGCTACGAGGCCGACCAAGGCACCGACCACGGCCAGCGCTCCGCCTTCGCCTAGCAGTAGTCGTCGCACGGTCGCGCGAGGAAATCCCTGAGCAAAGAGCAGGCCGACCTGCGAGGCCCGACGTTCGAGATTCAGTCGATAGAGCAATCCCACTAACAGCAACGCCGACAAAATCAGAAAGAAGCTGAACCCGAGGAACAACAGACCGAACGGCGTGCCGCCCTTGCTCGCTTCCAGAGCGTTGGCCCGCACATCCTCGAAGATCAGGCCGTGATCCTGTGGGCGTAGCTGCTCCAGCAGAAAACGAGTGTAACGCTGGGCCAACTCGTCCAGCTGCTGCGCCGTCGGGGCAGCGACTCCCGCTGGTGCTAGCCGCAACGACGTGTAGGTGCCGAACCGACTCTGCCACATCCGCACCCCGGCTTCGAGCGCGATGTAGGCTTTCGGCGTCGCTCGGTACACGTCCCAGAACTCGTCGCCGTACTCCTTGCGGATGAGCTGTTGACTCCATTGCGGATCGTCAAAAGGCAGTTTCCATTCGCTGGTGTCTTCCTTGTCGGTGATGCCGGGAAACTCAGGCGTCAGGGTGGGATCGGCAGCGACGCCGCGCAGCGACAAATAGCCTGCGACTCGAAACGCGCGGGTGCGGTCCTCGGCGGGGCCGTGGCTCTCCGGCGGTTTGTATCGCAGCGTGAGGGTCGAACCGATCGCTGGACGTTGCTCCTTCGGCCAGGCTTCCTCGACGAGAATGATCTTTTCGCTCGACAGAGTTCCGAGACCTTCGGGTTGGAACGGCCCCAGCGGTGCGGGCAGATTCCGAGGCAGCGCCGCGACTACGCCAGCCTGGCGCAGTCCCTGGCCATCGAGTCGGCAGAAGTACACCGCTGTCGGCGCGACCGTGACCGCTTGTCCGTCCAGGTGCAGAGTTGTCGGCGTGTCGGCGGGAATCCAAGTCGGCGGCAACAAGAGTTGCTTGCTCTCCAGAGCTAAATACGGATTTTTGCGCTGGAAATAGTCGGTTAATTCCGCCAGCGTGATCTCTTCTGGCTTAGCCTGGTGCAGTCCCTGGAAGATGACCTCAGCGAAACGCGGCTTGCGTTGCCCAGCCACGCGCCGACGGGTCCACTCGCTGCCGCGTAGCACCCCATCTCCCGGCGGGCGGTCGTAGCGGTCGAGCAGCGCCTTGGCCCGCGCCGCGGGGGTGAACAGCGTCAGTCCATAGTCCGCCAACTGCACCGAACGGGCCAGCGTCGCGTTGAGCTTGGCCGTCTCGCCGCGTGCCAACAGAGCGTTGATTTCATCGGGCAGTTCCAGCTGGCGTTGCAACTCGGCTAGCGGCACGAAGAGGTTGCGCGGCGACTCGACTCCGGGACGTAGATTGAAGTCGTTGCCGGCCTCGTCGCCGTGCAAGACGCGCGTAACGGGGACAGTCCAGACCTTGACCTCGACCTCCTTGCGAGACAAAGCCGCTTCGCGCGGCAGGGCACTTGGCTTGGACAGACGAATCTCAACCATAGAGCCGGCTTGCAGATGGAGTTCGCGAGCCAGCGTCTCGTTGACGAATACCCCGGACTCCGCTGCGTCCTCGCCGAAGAATGTCGCCTCCACGCCGAGAACCGTCACGCCACGCGCTTGTCGTTCGCCGCTGGCCACGGTCGAACGCAGCAGAATAGCTGGCTCGATGCGCTCAGCCACGTCCCGTAACTCGTTGGCCAGCTGCTGCCGCACGAACCGCGGCGTGACCAGCGTTTGTTTGATCCATCCCAACTGCCGCAGTGACCGATCGAGGAGGCTGCCTTGCAGCGAATCGCCGACGAGTAGTGCGCCGGTCAGCACGGCGGAGCCGACCGCGACCCCCAGCAGCACGGCGAGGTTGCCGCGCCAGTGAAACAGAATCGTGGAGAGAAGAAGTCGCACCAGCGCCATAAAAGATCGCTTGTCTCGGCTAAGTGGAGGCAGGAATCAGTCGGCCCTCATCGACCAGGTAGACGCGAGGGAAGGCACGGGCCAGTTCCGTGCTGTGGGTGACGGTGACGAGCATGTGGCATTGCTCACGGCACAGTTCGAGCAAGAGATCGCCCACGGCCCGGGCCGCGCTGCGGTCGAGGTTACCGGTCGGCTCGTCGGCCAGCACTAGGGCCGGCTGATGAATCAAAGCACGGGCCACGGCGACACGCTGCCGTTCCCCGCCAGACAGTTCCGCAGGGCGATGCGTCAGCCGCTTGTCTAGGCCCACTCGTTCCAACAGCGTTCGTGCTCGACGGTGCAGCAGCTCCGGCTCGTCGCGTCCAACCAGTGTGGGAATCAGCACGTTCTCTAGCACGTTGCATTGCGGCAACAGGTGGTGATCCTGAAAGACGAAGCCGAGCCGACGATTGCGGAACTCGGCCAGGTCGCGTTCGGCCAGGGCAAACGGGTCGATGTCACCGAGGCGAACCGTGCCACTAGTTGGCCTGTCCAGCGTGCCGAGAATGTACAACAGGGTCGATTTGCCCGAACCAGACGGTCCCATGATGGCGACGGCCTCGCCGGGCTGAAGATCCAGCTCGACACCGCGTAGCACCGGTAACGGGCCGGTGCGGGTCGGATACGCTTTCGTCAATTGGCGAACGGCCAGGTTCATCGGCACAGGCTCACGGTCCTTCGAGGGCGTCGCGGCTTATTATCTGACGAGGGGCCAGCTTCAGCAAGTCGCCGGGAACACTTCCCCGCTTCCGTACAACAACCAGAACCTCGTGAATCTGCACCTGGAGCAAGCAGCGATGACGCGACACAAGACCTGGATTCTGACGGACGCGCACGGCGACGTTTGGCTCGACAGTTTCTCTGCCAGCAACGATTCACTGCGTCTGCCGACCCCGCATGACTGGTCGATCCGCAAGCGAACGCTACGCGGCGGCCTACGCGACGGCATCGATCTGATTGAAGTACATAACGGAGCGTTATCGTACTCCATTTTGCCGACGCGCGGCATGGGGTTGTGGCGCGGTGATTACCACGGCCTGCCGCTGGGCTGGCGCTCGCCGATCGAGGGGCCGGTCCATCCCAAGTTCGTCAACCTCGCCGACCGAGGTGGAATCGGCTGGCTCTCCGGTTTCGACGAGTGGCTCTGTCGTTGTGGGCTGTCGTTCAACGGCCCCCCTGGGCTGGATACCTGGTCCGATGCTAACGGCGTGCAGCATCAAGCCCAGTTGACCCTGCACGGACGCATCGCTAATCTGCCGGCCAACGCTGTCGAGGTTTCGGTCCGGCTCGATCCGCCTTATGAACTGTCGGTCACAGGCGAAGTCGAGGAAGCGGCGTTGTTTTTCCCCCAGCTCAAACTCACGACGACCTACACCACGGTGCCCGGCTCGAACCGCCTGGTGATTCATGATCGCGTGACCAATCGCGGGGCACGCCAGGCGGAGATGCAGCTGTTGTATCACACGCAATTTGGGCCGCCCTTTCTGGAGGCGGGCAGTCGACTATTCGCGCCTATCCGTGAGATGTGTCCTCTGACGCCGCGCGCTGCCGAGGGGATCGATAGTCACGATTCCTACGGGCCGCCGACGCCCGGCTTCGCCGAGCAAGTATACGTTTACGACCTGATCGGCGACGCTCGCGGTATGACGCTGGTGCTGTTGGTGAACGCTGCCGCCGACAAGGCCGCCTGTCTCCGCTTTCCGACGAGCGAGTTGCCCTGCTTCACGGTGTGGAAATGCACGCAGGCACACGAAGAGGGCTACGTCACCGGACTAGAGCCAGCGACGAACTATCCCAACTTCCGCGGCTTCGAACGGCAACAGGGGCGAGTGCGAACCCTGGCTCCGGGCGGTAGTTGGGATTGTCGCTGGAGCATCGAGATTGCCGACACGGCCGACGCTGTCTTGGCCTTACAGAAGGAGGTCGCCAACCTCCAGGCTCACACACGCGCCACGATCCATCGCGCCCCGCAGCCAAAGTTCTCCGCCCTAGCGTGATTCGCCCTAGTGGTTCATTGCAGCTGTACTGTGGGGAGTTCGAGGCTTCGAGCATCCGAGCGGAGGACGTAAGTCCTTCGTGGCGTGGGTGTGGCGAAGCACGGAGGGCTGACGCCCTCCGCGCAGAGGAGTCGTTGCTGAGCCACCCTACAATTCAGCTGCAATCAAGCACTAGGTTCTTTCGGTTGAACAAATAGTTCTTCTCTCTCCCTTGGGGCAAATAGGTTAGAGGGTAAAAATAGTTCTCCCCTCTCCCTTGGGGGAGAGGGAGGGCGACTGTCTTTCCTCAGAAACGAAGCAATCTAAACCCACTCCTAAAAATCCGTAGTATTGAGTAAAGGAACTCTTGCTAGGAGTCGTTGTCATGCGCTGCTCGCTTGCTATCGTGTTGTGTCTATTGGTGCCGGCTTCAAGTCTGGCGAGCCGCAAGCCGAACTTCATCCTGATCGTTGCCGACGATCTGGGCTACGGCGAGGTTGGCTGCTACGGCCAGAAGAAGATCAAGACCCCCGCGGTGGATCGAATGGCTCGGGAAGGAATTCGTTTCACACAGTTCTACGCCGGCTCGCCCGTCTGTGCCCCGTCGCGCTGCTGCTTGATGACGGGCAAGCACGGCGGCCATGCCTGGATCCGTGACAATCGCGAGGTCAAACCGGAGGGGCAACCGCCGCTTCCCACCAGCGAGATTCTGCTTTCGGAAGTGCTCCAAAAGGAAGGCTACACTTGTGGAGCCATCGGCAAATGGGGCCTGGGGCCTCCCGGTTCCGACTGTGACCCGATCCGTCGCGGTTTCGATCTCTTCTTCGGCTACAACTGCCAACGGCACGCTCACTCTCACTACCCACTGTATCTCTGGCGGAATGATCGACATGTCAAATTGCCTGAAAACGATCTGAAAACGGGAAAAACGCATTCGCACGAACTGTTTGAGAAAGAGGCGTTAGCATTTCTTCAGGCCAATAAGGACCGTCCCTTCTTTCTGTATCTGCCATTCGCGATCCCACATGTGGCTATTCAAGCTCAGCCAGACTGGCTCAAGCCGTATCTGGGCCTATGGGACGATCCGCCCTATGACGGCAAGCGCGGCTATGTACCGCATCCCACTCCGCGAGCCGGCTATGCTGCCATGATCTCCCGCATGGATGAAACCGTGGGCAAGCTGTTGGACACTCTAGATCGGCTCGACCTGAGCCGCGATACCTTGGTGTTGTTCACGTCGGACAACGGCGCGACTCACGACGCTGGCGGCGCGGATACCGAGTTCTTCCAGTCCGTCGGTCTGCTGCGTGGCCGCAAGGGATCGGTCTACGAAGGCGGCCTGCGTGTACCGACCTTAGCTCGCTGGACAGGGACGACGCCAGCCAACCAGGTGAGCGACTATATCGGCTATTTTCCGGATCTGCTACCGACGTTTCTTGATGCTGCTGGAGCCTCGGCCCGGATTCCTAAGGGAATCGACGGCCAGAGTTTCTTGCCGACTTTGCGCGGCGAAAAGCAACCTCCGCACGACTTTCTGATGTGGGAGTTTGCCGGCTATTCCGGACAGCAGGCGGTGCGAGTCGGCGACTGGAAAGGCGTTCGCCGCAATCTCCAGAAAGGACCGGCCAAGTTGGAGCTGTACAATCTGCGGAAGGATCTGGCCGAACAGCACAACGTAGCCGCCGATTTTCCGGAGAAGGTCAAGGAATTAGAGGCGATTCTGACGGCCCAGCACACACCCTCGAAGCTCTTCCCGCTGAAGGGGCTGGGCGAACGCTGACCGTGTCCTAGATCGAGTTGAGCGTATCGAACTTAAAGTCTAGAGCGATTGCCCTTGACGACGGCGGCAACGCTCTCTAAGTTGCTACACATGCTGAGGACGCTTAGCTCAGCTGGCTAGAGCACCAGCTCGACACGCTGGGGGTCACAGGTTCGAATCCTGTAGCGTCCAGTGTACGCTCGTACGCTATGGTGAACTGAGTTGCAGTAGGTTGCATAACCCCTTGTGAATCCTGAGTTTCTGTCAAGGACTTCTGTTCACTGCAACTCTGTTTAGTAACCCGCAACGTTGGATTTTGCGTCGGTTTTGATCGCCAAGTCGAAGTGTTCATCCGTCACTTGCAGGTAGTGTTGGCGAGCGACGGCTTGCGTGTTGCCCAACCATTCACACACAACGTGAGCCGGGAAACGGTTGGCTAGGTCCGTTTGGGCGGAAGCGCGTAAGTTGTGCCAGAGTCTCGGCCACGGTTGAATCCCCGCGCGAGTCAGCATCCGTAAAAGCTGCTAACGAAGGTTCAGGGATTTTCAGAAACCTTTCTCAACAGCTTCCACGGAATCGCGCCGCCTCAGCTGATGGAAAACGTAGGTTGCTCCTTCTGGAGCTTGCTCAAAGCAGGCTTCCAAGTAGGGCTTCACTTGGGGAAGAATCGGCATGACGCGAAACGCCTTCCCGTGAACTGCAGTCTTTGATGATGGAATCCGGATGCGTTGCTTGTCCCAATCGACGCAATCCCATGTCATACTGAACGGCTCGCTGGGCGCGCGAACGCCTAGGTAGCGCGCCATGGCCAAGAGAAGCCGCCATTCCGCGTTGGGCGCTTGCTCCGCGATGAGCCGCTCGACAGTCTCCGCTGGGACATACGCTTGTCGGTCGCGGTTGTGCATAGGCGGACGTTTGACGCCAGCAAAGGGATTCTCAGACACCAACTTTCGTTTAACAGCATCCGCGAACAGAGCCGTAATGCATTGAAGTCGCTTGTTCACGGTCGGGCCGGCCAGTTCACGCGGCTTGTTAATTTGGCGTTTCGACCGCTCACTAGTACGCGTTACAACATGGTGTAGCGGCTCGCCGGCTAAAGCCTGCGACTACCGATACGGATTGGCAGCTAGCCGTAGGCTAAAGTAAAGCCGGCGAAAGCCAGTTTCCGCCTGCGAACGCGCTTCCTACTTCCTTGCCGCTACACCATTTGGAGAAACGCTCTATTCCTTCCCACCCAACGTGTCAGATTCCGTTGACGCATCCTTGACGCACCCCCGAGTGAGGGTTGACATTGACAGAACCACCAGGATCGCTACCATGCAAAAGATACAAGACGGGGCGTAGCTCAGCTTGGCTAGAGCGCACGGTTCGGGACCGTGAGGTCGGAAGTTCAAATCTTCTCGCCCCGACTGAGCATTATTTCAGCAAGTCGTCAGAAGTCGCGGGATCTCGCACAAGTCCTTCTGAGTCTTGCTCTTGTGATCGAGGATGCGGAGTGTCGCGATTTCTTGCGGAGTCCTGCTGCGCCGCTTTCTGCGCCTCGAGAGCGCCGTTTTTTGCGCCGCCCTGGATCGCCAAGGAAAAGTGTTCATCCGTCACTTGCAAGTAATGCTTTCGCGCAACGGCTTGCGTGTTGCCCAACCATTCACACACAACATGAGCCGGGAAATAGTTGGCTAGGTCGGTTTGGGCACTGGCTCTCAGGTTGTGCCAAAGGCGCGGCCAGGGTTGAATCCCCGCGCGAGAGCATCCGTGTCAGCTGCTGACGAAGGTTCAGGTTCATCCAGAAACCTTTCTCAGCAGCTTTCACAGAATCGCGCTGTCTCAGCTGATGGAAAATGTAGGTTGTTCCCTCGGGAGCTTGCTCGAAAGCCGCTTCCAAGTAAGGCTTCACTTGGGGAAGAATCGGCATGACGCGAAACGCCTTCCCATGAACCGCGGTTTTTAGGGATGGAATCCGGATACGTTGCTTACTCCAATCGACGCAATCCCATGTCATGCTGAACGGCTCGCTGGGCGCGCGAACGCCTAGGTAGCGCGCCATGGCCAAGAGAAGCCGCCATTCCGCGTTGGGCGCTTGCTCCGCGATGAGCCGCTCGACGATCTCGACAGGAACATAGGCTTGCCGATCGCGGTTGTCTGCCGCAGGTTTTTTCAAGCTCTCGAACGGGTTTTCCGCGAGGACTTTTCTCCGTACAGCATCGCGGAAAATGGATGCACAGTATCCTAGTAGGTTCTTCAAGATAGTGTAGAGACGTAGCCGCGGTGCCGGAAGTAGCCGGCGCGCTCCTCGGGGCCGAACTGCTCGAGTAGCCAGCCGAGCGTCTCCCACAGTACCTCGACGGTCCGCGCTGCCGCCTTTGAGCTTGCTGAACGCCAACTCAATCGGGTTGTAGTCCGGGCTGTACGGCGGCTGGTACAACACTCGGCAGCCCGCCGCCTCGATCGCCTGCCGTACCGTCAGCTGGGTGTGGCAGCTCAGGTTGTCCATCACTACCACGTCGGGTTGCAGCATGGGCTTGGGGCCGGGGCGGCCCTTGCGTGGCCGGGTCTTCCCCGTCTGCCGGCGGCGCTGGAGCAGGCGGTAGACCCAGGCGGGGCTGACGGTGTACTTGTCGGCGACCTTGCCGGGCTTGAGACCCTTGTCGCAGTCGGCTAGCACGCGGGTGCGCAGGTCGATCGAGTAGGGGGGGGCCTTAGCTGCTCGCTCCTCCTGACTGCTGTCAGGATATGAAGAAGCCTCGCCACCTTCTCTACTATCTTGAAGAAGGCTCTAGGGCTTCAGACAGTCGGCACCAGTTTCGTGTTACGAAGTCTAACCGAGCGTCCTCAATGGCCAGTGGGCTGGATTTTGCGCCGCCTTGGGCAAAGTTTGTAGAATTCTCCGGAGAATTCGAGGTAGGTTTGATTCCCTTGCGCTCCCGTGTACGAGGGGGATTCGATGGCTGCTCTCCAGACGATTTCCGTGGCCTTGGCGGAACCGTTCGTAGGGCGGTTTCAACTGCTGCAGGGCGACATTACTCAAGACCAGGTGGAAGCGATTGTCAACGCGGCCAACAGTAGCTTGCTGGGCGGTGGCGGAGTCGATGGTGCGATTCATCGGGCTGCCGGGCCAGAGCTGTTGCACGAGTGCCGCACTCTTGGCGGCTGTCCCACTGGCGAGGCCCGCATCACCGGCGGCTATCGACTCCCCGCGCGGTATGTGATTCACACGGTTGGCCCTGTTTGGGAGGGCGGCGATGGCGGCGAAGCGGCTCTGTTACGCAACTGCTACGACAGCGTTTTTCGCCTGATTCACCAGCATCAGATCAAGTCCGTGGCCTTCCCGGCTATTTCCTGCGGCGTCTATGGCTATCCGCTGGACGCCGCCGCCCAGATCGCCATTGCTGCCATGCGTGAGGCCCTACGAAGTAATTCGATGATTGAGCAGATCCACGTTGTCGCTTTTACCTCAGATGTTGTGGACGCCTACCGTCGCGTCCTCGCCGAGTCGGCCAAGGAGTGACGAACATGATAAAAAGAATAATCACGATCGCTTTAGTTCTATTTGTGATGGCTGACACTGCGGTTGCCGTAGAGAAGTCCTGGCGTGTTGGCGTGGCGACGCGAAAGATCACTCCGACACAGTCCATGTGGATGGCTGGCTACGCAGCCCGGAACAAACCCTCCGAGGGCACCGAGCATGACCTCTTCGTCAAGGCTTTGGCCCTGGAAGATCCCGGGGGCAAGCGGGCGGTGCTGCTCACCAGCGATCTGATCGGTCTGCCACGCTCAGTCAGTCAGGCCGTGGTCGAGGAGGTCGGCAAACGCCTCGGGCTGAAGCGCGAGCAGCTGTTGTTGACGGTCTCGCATACCCACTGCGGTCCGGTGGTGCGCGACAACCTCGCCGACATGTACCCCATGCCACCGGAGGAAGCGCGGAAGATCGCTCCCTACGCGGAGCAACTGCAGCGCTGGATGGTCGAGGCCATCGTCGAGGCGGTAAACCGGCTGCGACCCGCGCGGCTGGACATCGGCCAGGGCACCGCTCGCTTTGCTGTCAATCGTCGCAACAATGCCGAAAAAGACGTGCCCGCTCTGCGCGAACGCGGTCAGATGCTCCAAGGGCCGTTCGATCACGATGTGCCGGTGTTGCGTGTAGCCTCCCTCGAAGGCAAATTGTTGGCTGTGGTCTTCGGCTACGCCTGCCACAATACGACTATGGACTATCTCAAATGGAGTGGAGACTATGCCGGCTTCGCTCAGCTCCGTTTGGAGCAAAAGCATCCTGGGGCAGTAGCGATGTTCTGGTCGGGCTGCGGCGGGGATCAAAACCCGTTGCCACGCCGGCGGCTGGACTTGTGCAAGGCCTATGGCCAGCAACTCGCCGAGGCCGTCGAGCAGGTGCTTCAGTCGCCGCTGGTGCCGATCACTGGCACGCTGACCCTACGCTACGCCGAGATCGGTCTGGCCTACGACAAGCTGCCCAGCGCGGAGCAACTCGCCGCCGACCTGCTCAGCAAGAATCTCGCTGTGCGTAATCGGGCGGCTCACTACAAGAAACTCCTCGACACTGGCCAGACGATTTCTCGTGAGTATGCTCATTACCCAATTCAGATCTGGAAACTCGGTCAAGCAGTGGTTTGGGTGGCCCTAGGTGGCGAGGTCGTCGTCGATTATTCGCTGCGGCTAAAGAAGGAACTAGCCGGACGACACGCCGTCTGGGTGGCCGGCTATGCCAACGACGTGATGGCCTACATTCCCTCCGAGCGTGTCCTCAAGGAGGGCGGCTACGAAGGGGAAACAGCGATGGTCTACTATGGGCTACCGTCGCGCTGGGCTACTGGATTGGAGGAAAAAATTGTCCGTAAAGTGCGCGAATTGGTCGAGTGAGCGAACTTCTCCGGTCGCAGCTTGCCACCGTTGCTATAACATCGACGCTAGGCAACCACTGAACACAGGAGATGACGCATGGCGACTTCGCCGGAAGCTCGACTCAAGGAACTAGGTATCACGCTGCCGCCGCCTGGCCAACCGATGGCCAAGTACAAGATGGCTGTTCGCGTCGGCAATCTGCTCTATGTTTCCGGACATGGCCCGTCGAAATTGACCGACACGACGCCAATGACTGGCTGTTGCGGCAAGGACCTGACCGTGGAACAGGGCAAAGAATGTGCCCGGGCTGTTGGCATCAATATCTTGGCTACGCTGCGGCACCAGCTTGGTTCACTGGACAAGGTCAAACGCTTAGTCAAGACGCTCGGCATGGTCAACAGTACCCCCGAGTTCACGGCCCATCCCGCGGTGATTAACGGCTACAGCGAACTGATGGCCGAGGTCTTCGGCGAGGAGGCCGGCGTCGGCGCTCGCAGTGCCGTAGGCATGGCTGCTCTGCCTGGCAATCTCCCCGTCGAGATCGAAGCCATCTTCGAGGTGGAGTGATTTTGTCACTGGCCTTAGAGCGCTTCTCAAGATGGTGTAGTGGCCTAGACCGTGCTCAGGAGTTGTCTTCCTCGGCAAAGGTGACGATGACCTTGATGGCTGCGCCGCCGGCCTTGGCCGTGTCGAAGGCGCGCTGAATTTCCTCCAGACGGAACCGATGGGTAATCGGTCCAACGACCTTGCCTGAACGCAGCCAGTGATACGCCTGTCGGGTGTCCTCCGGTCCACAGGAGTACGACGTCACCAGCGTAACATCGCGGAAGTATAACTCGCCCAGGTCGAGTTCGGTGACGATGCCGGTAGCCGTCGGCGTGAACAGACAGGCCACCCCCGCTGGAGCGACCAGATCCAGCGCCTCGCGGATCACAGCGGGAAAGCCTGGGCCGATGACCACGACTTCGACCGTGTGCCGCAGGCGAGTTCGTGCCTCATCAGGAGTCAGCGGCGTGGCTCCGAGGGTAGCGGCAAATTGGCGACGAAACGGATCTGGTTCGATGGCAAAGACCTCGACGGCTCCCAACGTCCGTGCCAGTTGCAGATTGAGCAACCCCATCACGCCGCAGCCAACCACGGCCACTCGACGCCCCACCACGCAGCCGACACGCTCGAACGCCTTGACGCAGCAGCCTAGCGGCTCGATGAACAATGCCTGCTCCGCCGTCAAGTCGTTTACCGCAAACGCATCGACTCGCACGATCTCGGCAGGAACGCGGATGAAGTCGGCCATGCCGCCGGGATCCAACGCCGTCCGCTTCCAGGTGGGACAATGCACGAAAGCACGTCGGCGGCAGGCGAAACAGTCCAGACAGGGAGCGTGATGATGGGCGAAGACCAAGTCGCCCTCGCAGAACTGTGTCACACCTGGGCCGATGGCGACCGCTACGCCGATCGGTTCGTGCCCCAGCACTGTGCCGACCTTGCGGGCGAGATACCACGGCATCAGATCACCGGAGCAGATGCCGCAGGTCCGCGTCCGCAGCAGCACCTCACCTGGACCGATTTGAGGAAGTGGCACTTCGCGGATCTCAAAACGATCTGCCGCGACAATCACCGCCTGTCGCATGTTGGCAGGGAGAGAATGGCTCATGTACTACCTACACTTGCTGTTAGTCCTTCCGTGACGAGTTTGGGTACGCTCTTGCTCAATTTACCGGTCAGCTGGCACTCGAACATCTCTCGGTTTTGCTTTGGAGGGCTGGGCTGGTATGATGGAGGCCATGAACGGCACCTGGACACAACACGAGGTGGCGAAGCACCGCGTCGAGGTTTATCATCTCGCCGAGGGACAACCGCCTCGCTTCGTGATTCTCTATCTGCACTCCGGCGGGCTGGAGTCGCTCGCCGAACATCCGACCTTCACTCAAGCGTTCGACGAACTGCACCTGGCTTGTGTTTGTCCGCAAGGCGGGCTGACCTGGTGGGCCGATCGACTCTGCGCCGAGTTCGACACGGTCCTCACGCCGGAACGCTGGCTGCTAGAGCATGTGATTCCCTTTGTGACGGAACAGTTCGGTGGTGCCCCGCCGACCCTGGGATTGCTCGGTGTCAGCATGGGGGGGCAAGCAGCGTTGCGACTGGCGTTCAAGTATCCCAAGCAGTTTCCAGTCGTGGCGGCCATTTCGCCGTCGATCGAGTTTCACAACTGGTACGGCCTGGGCTACGCCCTTGACGAGATGTACGACAGCAAAGAACAAGCGCGGCAGGACACCGCTTTACTGCACGTGCAGCCAGCGCACTATCCCTCGCATATCTGGTTTCGCGTCGATCCGACCGATCGGGACTGGTGGCGCGGCTGCGACCGACTGCACGAAAAGCTATCGGCTCTGGGCATTCCGCATCAGTGTGACCTGACGACGCAAGCCGGTGGGCACAGCTGGACCTACTTCAACTCGGTCGCTCCCGAAGCCATACGTTTCCTGTATGCTGGGCTAGCAGAACTAGCTCGACGATTGCTGTGATCTCTAGGAGTTAATTGCGACTAGCTAGCTTCGTTGGCGAGAGGTCGACGCGATGCAAGTAAGGGAGATGATTTCATGGTCTTCGCGTTTGTCGGAGGATCGGGATCGGCGATCCTTTTTATCTGTTTTCTGGCGCTGTGGGCTGTCTTCGTGGGGCTGACGCTGGTGACAGTGGCACACTGTTACCAAGTTGTGGTGCAAGGGACGGTCGCGGGGCTGGACGTGGTGAAATGGCCTGACGATCATCTCTACGACTGGCTGCCGCAGTCCGCCGCCTTTCTGGGACTAGTCGCCATCTGGATGATCCCCGTCGGCCTCCTCAGTCGAGGGTTAGCTGGGGTCTGGTGGCCGGAAAATCATGCCGCTCGCACATTCGTCTTGGCCGGCTTGGTGCTGTGGTTCTTCTTTCCGCTGTCACTGTTGTCGTCGCTCGGCTCCCAGTCTCGCTGGACCTTTCTCAATGGTCGCGTCCTGCTGGAATTGCTCCGCTTCACGCCATCGTTAATCCTCTTCTATCTCATCACCGCCGGGTTGATCGGCGTGGTGGGCTGGCTTGGCTATTTTGGACTATTCTCCTCTGCATGGTATGCATTTCCCGTGGGCATGATCCTCGGTTCGATGACTGTGCTAGTGCATGCTCGCTTGGTGGGGCGATTAGGCTGGATGATGTTGGAGCATCGCCGTTCTCAAGAAAAGGCGGCCAAACGGCAACGTTCAGCAAAACGTGCCAAGCGACGCCAACGCGACCAAGCCGCCCAGGCCAATCAGGAGGAATCGGTTGAGCGAGCGAGTAATCGCTATCAGGCTGTCGAGGTGCCCGAACCGCCACCGCCCCGTCCGCACTGGATGGACCCCGAACCGGAACCCTATACACTGGCCGAACCACGCGGCGAGGAATCGACAACTCCTGCCGCTCCCCGGTTGCAGTTGAACGAAGAGCAGGTGCAACGCGAATTGGAGCTGCGACTACGAAAGCCGCCTAATCCACCTCCGCAATATCCGATGTTCTCTGGCGTCTGGACGTTCCCCTTTTACTCGGAGACTGCTCAGTATTTGCTGTACATGTCAATGTGGATGATTGCGATGGGGTTCTGCTTTCACATGATGCAGACGTTCTTTCCTGGGTGATGCTCTCAGCAGTAGTTACGCAACCGATGGCGTGTCAGGGTTTTTGTTCGTTACAGCTCATCGAGCGAGGGGTCCACAAAGCAACGGCAAGAGTCGCCACCCAGACGTCCGAAGGCAACCGATTGCGAATGCTGGCATTGACGAGAACGTGAAACAGATACCAAATCAATACAGCCACTAGGAGAAACCAAATCGAAGGGTCTCGGGGGAATTGGCGTATCAGGCCAATCAGCATCAAGAGTAAAGGCAAATGATAAAAGACTAAACTTGACCCCAGAATAATGAGATATTGAGTCCGAGATGTTTCATAGAAATTGGGCACAGGAGAGAAAAGGAGTCTAATCCGAGTGAGGCATTTATGCAGATAGGCACTAGGACGAGCGGTAATTCCCCGAATGGCCTCTTTCATAAACACGCTATTGCGTTCCGCGGGTGTCATGGTTTCGATGCCCTCGGGGAGTGGGAATTTACCTCCCTCCGGGCCATACGGATCGTCATTCGGAGTGCCGCTGAATTGATAGAGATTGATACCTAATTTTACTTCTGTGGACAATCCTGTTGCTCCAACCAAGTGCATCCGCCATAACCACGGGCCTAGCAACGCCAAATGTACCACGATGAACAGAGGTAGTAGTTTAGCCAATTGTTTCCAGGGAATGAGGATCAAGGCGCAAAGCCAGAAAGCAACAACGGGTAGCATGCATTGTGACCGCGTCAAATGAGCGGCAGCAGCTAATGCAGCAAAGCCTGTCATTCCCCATAAATTCGGTTGTCGGAGGAGTCGTATCCCAAGTCTAGTTAAGGCTAGGTTATAACCAATTACCACGGACTCCGTCATGAAATGGCCATGATAAAACAGCATCAGGGGATTGAGAGACAACCAACCGACTAATGCCCAATTCCAACGGGGCAGTAGTCGCAGTATTCGGGCTAGATCATAGATGAGCAGCGAATTAACACACCAAACTAGCCAGAGAATGAGCCAATAGCCTGTCCAGCCGAGAAGGGTATATCCGATGGCAAGCAAAAAGGGCCAACCCGGGGCAAAATGAGTATAGGGTTGTCCAGCCTTGTGCCAATATGAGCCATCGTCTAGATGAAAGCCCTTCCATTCGGCTAGGTTCTTAGCTAATCCGGTATAGGCTCCTTCGTCGGGAACGAAGTAGTGCCGCGAGGCCAGCACAGCAATGACCCCAGCATGGAAGACAAAAACCAGCGACCAAGCGACCCAGGTGCTTCGCCAACTCGTGGGCGAATGCGATGCCATACACTCCCTCCTCGACGATTCTAGCGAGCTGCCTGGACGAGCAACGATTTTAGCGAGCTGCCTGTACAAACAGCGGAGATCGCCACAGTCGCAGACGGTTTAACCAATATTGTCCCAGGGTCGCTAGCGTTCCTAGACCGTAACGCACGCTACGCCGAAAATTGATCTGACTAGCTTCTTCAAAGTAACGAACCGGAACAGGAATATCGCCCAAGCGAAAGCCGAAATGTACTGCTTGCACCAGAAATTGAGTATCGAAGACAAAATCATCGCTGTTCTTTTCAAACGGGATGGTTTCGAGCACTTGGCGACGATAGACGCGAAAGCCACTATGAAACTCGCCGAGATTCTGCCCTAATGCGGTGTTTTCGAGGATTGTCAAAGCGCGATTGCTGACGTACTTCCACCAGGGCATTCCCGAACGTATGGTCTCAGCTCGCCCGCGAACGCGATTGCCCAAAACGACATCGCAAATGCCCAACTCAATGATGGCCACGGCGTGCGGAATCACTCGAGCATCGTATTGATAATCGGGATGGATCATGACAATCACATCGGCCCCATGATCCAGGCAATACTTGTAACACGTCTTTTGATTGCCACCATAGCCCTTGTTCTGCTCATGAACAATGACGGACAAGCCCATTTCCCGAGCCACCTGAACGGTGCGATCGCGACTGCCGTCGTCTACCAGCAGAATTTCATCGACACAACCGACAGGAAAATCGGCGATCGTTGCCGCCAGGGTCTTCTCCGCGTTGTAAGCGGGAAGGACGGCAATCACCTTGTGCTTTCGTCGAGGCTGAGCCTCGGGATCCAAGAGTACCTGTTTAACTGGGAACGGTTCGTGGGTCGGTTGAAAAGGAGGATCGGTCAGTAGCATAGAAGCCATGTCTTCTGTTCCGGAATGAGTAACAACAAGAGGCACAGTTAAGAGATTCTGTTCCGAAATCTCTAAAGAAAAATGCATGCCTTTGATGTTAGCTAGACCAAAGTGGTTGTCAACTCGTTTCTCAGTAAGGGCCTCTTGGTGAGTTGCCAACCTGGAGCAAACGAGTAGTGATCGCCGAAACAATCGAGCCAACCCAAACAGCCTGAGCAAGCGTTGACAACGCTTTCGTCAGGCTGTTTGAGGTATTCGATGCTTTAAGGACAAACACTCCAACCCTGGCAATGGTGCAAACCAGCACTGAGATAAAGAGATCGCAAATGGCTCGGAACCAGCACCAGTTCAATCCTAGACTTCAGTTAGAGGATTGTCTCGTGCTATACGGAGTTCGTCTGCCAGGTCAGCTGTCGCTCTTCGACGAACCGCCGTTGTCCGCCGGATCCTTGCCATCGATCCACGGTCCTTCCAGAGTCTGGTACTTCTCGGGCACCAGGACGCTGCCCTTGTCGCCGCCGCGCCAGCCGATGATCTGGTTGGGCTTGCCGCGCTTCTTGCTCCGTTCCTCCCAACGAGTCGCCCAGGAAGCATCGGCCACCACGGCCTTGTTAGCCTCCTTGTCCCAGTGGAAGACCTTACCTTGACGGTAGCTGAGTACGCCCATGTTGACGGTCGAGAAGGCAGCGGCCCCGAGTTCCGGCGTCGACAACGTCTCGCGTTTGCGATTGCGGACACAGTCGAGGAAGTTCTCCCACAGCGCGTAGGTCGAGTTGCCCGACTTGCCGCTCTCATACTTATGGACGACTGCTCCCTGAGAGCCGGACGGGCCGCGCGGTGCGCCGCTGATGTTCTGGGCGGTGACCTCGAAGCCCTTCATGTACTCGCCACCGTCCAGGAAGCGAATCGTGGCCAGTCGACCGCGAATCACTTCGCCCAGCTGAGTATCGTTGCACATCGTTGCTGAGATGATGACCTGACAGCCTTCCTCGTAGTCGGCGACCACAGTAGCGACATCCGGCACATCGCGACCGTCGTACTCCAGATAGATGCCGCCTGCTCCGACCACTCGACCGGGGAAGCGCACGCCCATGGCCGCGATCAGGTGCGTCGTCTGATGCACGAACAGATCAGTGAACATGCCGCCACCGAACGGCCAGTAGCAGCGCCATTGGGCCCACACCGCGCGATCGAACGGTTGTTCCTTGGCCGTGGGACCGATCTTCTCGCCGCAGCACTCGAAGTTACTGCCCAACCACATGTCCCAATCGATCGTCTTGGGAGTCATCTCTTTGCGAAGTGGATAATAGCGCCACTGGCCGACCAGTGAGTTGCGGTAGTAGCTGGTCTGGCCCTGGAAGACATGGCCGATGTTGCCGTTGCGGATGTACTCGTAGGCGGCCAACCAGGTGGGATCGGCCATCGACTGCACGCCGATCGTTACGACCTTGTTCTTCTTCTGGGCCGCTTGCATGACCGCGATGGCTTCGGGGATGGTGCGCGTCATCGGCTTTTCCAGGTAGACGTCCTTGCCCGCGTCCATGGCGTCGAGAGCCATCTTGGCGTGCCAGTGGTCCGGCGTGGCGATGCAAACCACGTCGGCTTCCTTAACGTCGTCGAGGATGCGGCGGTAGTCCTTGGTGACACGCGATTTGTCTTCGCCGTTGATGCCGCAGCGCTTGGCCGAAGGATACAGACCGCGGCCCTTGCCCCGACCCAGCTCGAAGTCGCCATCCCAGACATCGCAGACGGCAACCGGATCAACCTTCAGGCCCTTTTCCTTCATGGCCAGGATTACGTCAATGTGTTGTTGACACCGACCGCCGACGCCTAGGAAAGCGACACCGACACGCTCATTTGCTCCGTAGACTCGGCTGGCGCTAGCGGCGCTGAGGGCCAACGCGCCGCCGACCACTCCGGTGGTGTGCAGGAAATCGCGACGATTCACCTGATTTGACATGGGAGAGTCTCTCTTGATGGTTGGAACATGCGATCCCAATTCGCGGGTGCAGTCAAGCTATCAGATCAAGGAGGTCTTCGCCAGCCGCGATGAGGAATTTTCTCGTCGCTCCGACTATAAAAACGGGAAGAAATTCGCCCTGAATGAATTGAGATTATTAAATATGCTTATTCGTTGTCGTCTCCTCCGCGGATTGGCTGCGCTGCTGCTGTGCCTATCAAGCTGCGCCCGAACTGAAGAGCCGCTCACCTCTTCAACGCCGCGGCCTCGTGAGCCGGGCAAACCCGATGTTGGCTTCGTCACGACCCACGAGCGAATCGTCGATCGCATGCTGGAACTGGCCGAGATTCAGCCCGACGACGTGGTCTATGATCTAGGTTGTGGCGACGGTCGCATCGTCCTGGCTGCCGCCAAGCAGTACGGTGTTCGAGCTGTCGGCATCGAGATCGATCCCAAACTCGTCGAACTGGCTCGGGAGAACGTCCGCAAAGAAAAGCTCGAAGATAAAGTGACCATTCGTCAGGGCGACATCTTTGAGGAGGACTTCTCCGATGCCACCGTCGTCACGATGTATCTTTTGCCAGAGTTGAACGAAAAGCTGATGCCCAAGCTCGCCGAGTTACCGCGCGGCAGCCGTATCGTTTCGCACAGCTTCGCCATGAAGGGAGCCAAACCTGAGACAGTCGAGACGGTGCTGGGCAAAAAAATTTACCTCTGGCGCGTGCCGTGGCGGAAGGAGTGACAGGACTCTGCCCCCTGACAGGGGCGGCTTGGACGGCGGTTCGGAAGACTCTGCCTCTGACAGGGGCGGCTAGACGGCGGCTCCGCACACTGCGCAGTCAGGGCGACGTTCAACACCAACTCGTCGGAACGACATGTCGCGTAAATCGCCTAGCAGAAGCCGATTCATCAGTGGCTCACCTAAGCCGGCGAGCAGCTTGATGGCTTCCATCGCACCCAAGCAACCGACCGTGCCAGCCACCGCGCCGAACACCGGGAAGCGTCGTCGCCAGGCAGGCGGTTCCTCGGGATACAAACAAGCCAGGCACGCCGAGCGTCGCGGCAGCACAGTCAGCATCTGAAATTCCAACTCGTACATCGCGCAATCGATCAGCGGAATGCCGCGTCGTACCGCCTCCTGATTCAGTGCCAGCCGCTCGGCGAACAACGGAGCGCAACTGACCACGAGATCGACTCCGTCCAGCAGTTGGGCGACGTTCTCCGGCGAGGCGTTGGCGGCAATCGGCTCGATCCGCACATGTGGATTCAGGGCGTGCAACCGTTCGGCAGCGAGTTCGACGCGTGGGCGGCCGATCCCAGCTTGTGACATCAACAGCTGGCGGTTGAGATCGTCTAGTCGCAGCGGTCCGCCGTGGGCCAAACGAAGTCGACCGACCCCAGCTGCGGCGAGTTGGTAGGCGACACAGCCACCGACTCCGCCGGCGCGGGTGATCAGCACCGTTGCTTGCAGTAGCCGCAGTTGCCCCGCCTCGCCGAATCCGGCAATGTCCAGCTGCCAAGCGTAGCGAAGTCGATCTTCGTCTTCCAGCGCCGCCATCAGAACAAGCCCCCAGCAATGGGCGTCATCAAGATGACCTCGACGATTCCATTCAGCGATTGCGTCGCTTCGACCTGGTGATCATCGGCGAAGACGAGTAACGACGGCCGCTTGCCGCCCGTGTTGCCGAGCAGATGGGCCGTCAACGCCGGTCGCTGCTCAGCCAGCGTTCGCAACAGATCGAGGACAGTCGCGCCTTTGGGCAGCGACACCGACTCACTGGCGACCCCGGCAGCCTGACGTAGCTGAGCCTGGTAGCGAACGGTGATGGTCATGACTCCTCCGGTCGCTGGGTGATGTCACGAACGATTCCTTGTTCCAACAAGAAAAGCCGATCGGCCAGTTGGCGAGCCTCGCTTCGGCTGTGGGTAACGTGCAGCGTCGTCACGCCGGTCTGTCGCGTAACTCGGCGGAGCAGGTCGATGATTTCATTCCGCGTCTCGTCATCCAAAGCGCTGAGCGGTTCGTCGAGCAGCAGCACTGGGGGACGCGCGGCCAGGGCACGCCCTAGGGCGACACGCTGCGACTCTCCCCCCGACAGTCCCCGAGGAAAGCGATCTAGTAAGTGGGAGATGCTCAGCAGCGCTGCCAACTCCTTGACTCGCTCGCGGATCTGCGCCGTGGACCAGCGACGCACTTCCAGAGCAAAGGCCAGATGTTCGCGTACGCTCAACGAGGGAAACAGGGCCAGATCCTGCGGTACATAGCCGATGCCGCGCTCCGCTGGGCGCAGTGCCGATACGTCCCGTTCCAACAAGATGATGCGTCCGGCCTGGATCGGTTTAAGTCCACAAATAACCTCTAGTAAGGTGGATTTGCCGCATCCCGTCTTGCCCATCAACACGGCATACTGGCCGGTTTCGACCTGCAACGAGACGTTGTTCAGCGTGAACGAGCCGAGTCGAACGTGTATCTGATCCAGCGCGATCATCGATGCGGCTCCGTTCGCTCAGGTGTGGCCCAAGCAGAAAACACGCACGATCAGCAGCACAAGCATCGCCGCCAGCACCATCAGCAGTGACACAGCGACGGCTCCGTAGAGGTTGCCGATCGACAACTCCAGAAAAACAGTGGTCGGTAGCACCTCAGTGCGTAGTCGGGTGGCACCGGCGAAGACCAACACCGGGCCGAACTCGCCCATCGCCCTGGCCCAACTGAGGGTCGCCGCCGTCACCACGCCGCGCCGTGCTTCCGGCAGAGTGACCGTCCAGAACGCCTGGCTGCGCGAACAGCCCAGAGTCATCGCCACCTGCTCTAACCGTGGCGTGATTTCGTCGAAGGTCACACGCATGGTTCGCACGGCGAAGGCGGCTGACACCGCGAATTGGGCCAGCACCACGCTAGGAATGGCATAGGTGACGGGGAAGAAGCGCTCGATGCTGCGCCCAAGCGGAGTTTGAAACAGAATCAGCAGACACAGCCCAATCACTAAGGGCGGCAGCACGATGGGAATGTCGAGCAGGGCGTCGCACAGCCGTTTGCCCGGAAAGCGAAAGCGCGACATCAGATAGCCCAGCGGCACGCCGACCCACAGCGACAGTATGGCCGTCATCGTCGAGGATGCGAGACTGAGCCAAATAGCGAAGCGGACCTCGCGACTGCGCAACGCCTCCAACAGAAAGTTCGGCGACGTGTAGGCGATGTTGGCGGCAAGCATGGCTACGATCAGCACTAGATACGAGCCGCCCAGAATCGCCAGACAGACGAGAAAGACACGATCGCTGATGCCGCGAACCGGAGTCATTTCGCTGCGGTTCCTCTCCAGGTGAAGCCATATGCCTCGAAGCGCGCGCGCGATTCTCGTGAACGAATCGCCTCCAAGAGACGCGCCGTCAGGTAGGGATACTCGGAAGAGCGGCTGACGGCAAAGGGCTGATCGGCGAAGGCACAGGGAATGTCGATGGCGATGGCCTCCAGTCGGTCAGCGTGAGTTGCTCCGTTGCTGATGTAGGCGATCACTGCGTCCAGCGAACCGGTCACCAGCTGATTGACGAGCATGTCGCCGGTCGGTGTCTGCACCTTGACGTTCTTCATCACCACGTCGTCGGAGCGGTCCTCCCGCAGGGTCCGCTGGGTCAGTACGCCCATAGCACACTGTTTCTCGTGCCCGATGCCGACACGCAAATTCGGCTTCCCCAGGTCGCGGAGTTTGCGGATCTTGTGAGGGTTGCCTTTATGCACGAGGATGACGAGTTGATTTGTCGAGACGGTCGTGGCGTCGCCGAACAACTCGCTGACTTGATCCATGAACTCGCGGTCACAGGCGAAGAAGGCATCGACGCGCGTGTTAGGTATGCGGATCTTGGCCACCTGAATGCCGCAGCCGTTGTAGTCGCGTGTCACGGTGACGCCTTCGCGGTGCTCAAACTCTTGGATCGTCTCCTCGACGGCGGGGCGAAGCATGGAGCCGGCGATTAGGACCAGGTTCGGCTGGTCGGCCCAGCGATCGCCCTCGACTACGTCGAACCCCTCTTTGCGAAACTCTTGCAGGCCGCGATCGCCAGCTGCAAGGTACCGCGCGAAGTGCAGCGCTGGTGTGGCCGGTTCGTCTTTGTTCACAATGCAGGCCGACACCCGAGCGAAGACCGACTCGAACTCCGGCACCGCGATCACTTCGAGACCAGGCACCTGATGGACGGTCACATCCCAGATAATGCCGGCATCGACCGCACCGAGCTGGACGTCGATGGCCACGTCCGTGACCGTCGGTTTGGTGACGACGATGCGCGACTCCAAGGCCGACCATTTGCCCAGCCGTTCCAGGGCTTCCCGAGCCACTTTGCCCACGGCGGCGGTCTGGGGATTGGCCTGTGCGACACGGAGATTACGACTCAACAAATCGTCTAAGGAGTGAATCGACTTCGGGTTGCCGGTCCGAACCACCAGCACGGGACGCATCCGAGCCAATGGCAAAACTTCGCGGATCAACTCCTGCTCGCGGGCCGTGGCGACGTAGCCATCGTCGGCGGGGATGAACAGGTCGGCGTGGCGGTTGACCTGGAGCTTGGCCAACAAGGCGTTAGATCCACCATAGTCAAACTCGATCTGGACGCCGAACTCCTGCTCGTAACGTCGTGCTGCCGCCTCGACCGGCGGTTTCATGCCTGCGGCGCAGTAGACGACCAACGAACGAGTTGATCGTTTGGCGTCGAACCAGCGAGTCGGATCTACGGCCAGCAGGACAAACAGTCCCGCGAACAGAACGACACTGCCGAGGAAGAACAGCCAGGTTGTCTGCACTCGTCCCGATCGTCGAGATAAACCAGTCATGAGGTTTCTACCCGTGGCGAGCGATCACTTCATGTTATCATGCGCAGAAGCGAAGCAAGAAAACCGTGAAAACTCGATGAGCAAAGGAAACGCTTGAAAGGAATTCTGGCGAGTGGGCAAGGTCAGCTCAAGGTAGACCGGTAGACGGGTTCTTCAACTGAGGGAGCGTGCCGTCGTCGCGTGGGTTGATACATTCAACAAGAAGAACTAGCCGACGAAAGGAAGCCAATATGTCCACCTCTCCCGCGATACATTTGGACGAGCGAGATCGCCTCGCTGTGGTCACGTTCGATCAACCCAACAGTCGGGCCAACACGCTGGGCCAGGCGGTGCTGGGCGAACTGGAAGCGTTGCTGGCCCAACTTCAGCAGCAAAGCGACCTGCAAGGACTGGTGCTGCGGAGCGGCAAACCAGGTATGTTCATTGCCGGGGCCGATCTCCGCGAACTGGGGGCCGCCAAGCACGACCCCGAGCTTACTCGCAAACTAGGACAGCGCGGCCTGGACATCATCGCCGGCTTCGAGAAACTACCTTATCCCACGGTGGCGGCCATCGATGGAGCCTGTATGGGCGGCGGTCTGGAACTGGCCCTGGGCTTCGACTATCGCCTGGCCAGCAATCATCCCAAGACCGAACTCGGTCTGCCCGAAACCAAGATCGGCTTGATCCCCGGCTGGGGCGGGACGCAACGACTCCCCCGAGTGATCGGTCCCAATCTCGCGGCGGAGATGATCACGAGCGGCGACGGGGTCAAGGCCGAACGCGCTCGCCAACTTGGTCTGGTCTGGGACGTAGTGCCCGTGGAGAAGTTGCTCGACGAAGCGATCGCCTTGCTTCGCTGGGCCAGCAGTGACGGCGGCTGGAAGGCGGCTCGTCAGCGCAAACAACAGCCCATCGGCCTGACCGAGGAACAGGTTTCGTTCGCCTATGCCGTGGCCCGAGGACTAGTATTGTCGAAGACCGGAGGACACTATCCCGCACCCCTGGCCGCTCTGGAGGCGATCTACAAAGGCTGCAACCTGCCGCTCGACGAAGGGCTGAAAGTCGAAGGCGAACACTTCGCGCCGTTGGTTGGTAGTCCGGTGTCTAAGGCGTTGATCGGCGTGTTCTTCCAGACGCAGCGACTGGCCAAGGATACCGGGTCCAGCGATCCGTCGGTGCAGCCGCGTCCCGTGCGGCAGGTCGGCGTCGTCGGCGCGGGCATCATGGGCGCGGGCATCGCCGGGGCACACGTCCGCCGAGGCGTGCCTGCCGTTATGCTCGACAGCGTGCCCGCCGCTCTGGAAAAGGGCATCGCTACCATCTCCAAGAATCTGCTGGGCCGCGTCGAGATTGGCCGCATGACGCCCGCTGAGGCCGCTAGTTCCTTGGCCATGCTCAGCACGTCGATGACCACGCAAGCGCTGGCCGATCGCGACGTAGTCATCGAGGCCATCGTCGAGAACGAAGAGGCCAAGGTGAAGCTCTACGGTGAACTGGAAAAGCTCCTCTCTCCCGAGGCAATTCTGGCCTCGAACACTTCGACTATCTCGATCACGCGGATGGCTCAATCGCTGAAGGCTCCCGAGCGTTTCGCCGGCATGCACTTCTTCAACCCCGTCGATCGGATGCAACTGGTCGAGGTCATTCGTGGTGAGAAGACTTCCGAGCAAACCGTGGTCACGCTAGTGGCCTTGGCTCGGCGCATCAGCAAAACGCCGATCGTCGTCAAAGACTGTCCCGGCTTCCTGGTCAATCGGATTCTGTTCCCCTACATGAACGAGGCGATGCTACTGTTGGAAGAGGGCGTTCCTCCCCGAACACTGGACAAGGCGGCGACGGCGTTCGGCATGCCGATGGGACCGGTGACGTTGCAGGATGTGGTGGGACTGGATACGTCGCTATACGCCGGACGGGTGGTCAACACCGCCTTCGCCGATCGGGCCGTACCAACACGGATTCTCGACGAGCTGGTGGCCGCCGGTCGGCTGGGACAGAAGAGCGGCGCGGGCTTCTACAGCTACGCCAAGGGCACGCGCGGAGCCGACGACCCCGCTTTGGAGCCGATTCTGGCCAAGGTGCGCCGACCGGGTAAGGGAGAGTTGTCCATCGAGGAGATTCAAGATCGGTTGTTTCTCCCAATGCTCACCGAGGCGACGCGCGTGCTGACCGATGGCATCGTGAGGGAGCCGGGCGACGTCGACATGGGATTGCTCTTGGGCATCGGGTTCCCGGCCTTTCGCGGCGGCATTCTCCGCTGGGCCGATACACTCGGCATCGGTCGTGTCCTGGACAAGCTCGCCAAGTACGAATCGCTCGGGGTCCGGTTCCAACCCACGGAAATGTTGCGTAAGATGGCGGCAGAGGGCAAAGGGTTCTACCCGGCCTGACCTCCCAAGCCGCGGGAGTCCAGACGATGCGATCCACCGACGAGGCGATTCTAGACCGGCGACAGTGGTTTTCCTGGGTGCATGCTGGCCTGGGGGGCGCGGCGCTAGCATCGTTACTGCTCCGCGACGGTGTGGCCCGGGCCGGGGGCGTTGCCGGCGAGGCCAGCGATCCGCCGCCACACCATCCCCCCAAGGCCAAGCGAGCGATCCACATCTGCCTGTGTGGCGGCATGAGTCATCTGGACTCGTTCGACTACAAGCCGTTGTTGACCAAGTATCACGGTCAGAAACTGCCGGCCTCGGAACGGCCCGAGACTTTTTTCGGCCAGGTAGGGCTATTGCGGCGGAGCGACTGGGAGTTTCGCCGTCGCGGCCAAAGCGGCCTGTGGGTATCGGAACTGTTTCCGCACCTGGCAAGGGGGGCCGACGAGTTGACAGTGATTCGCTCGATGGTGGCCGATTCCGCCAACCACACGCCGGCCACGTTCCAGCAGAACACGGGCTTTCGGCTGAACGGCTTTCCGACGCTGGGAGCTTGGTTGTCCTATGGCCTGGGCGCGGAGACGGACGAACTGCCGGCCTACGTCGTTTTACCCGACGCTCGCGGTCTGCCGGCCGGCAGCACCATCAACTGGACCAACGGCTTTCTCCCCGCTCGGCATCAGGGGGTGGCTCTGCGACGAAAAGGATCGCCAATCGATGATTTGTTTTCC
Source organism: uncultured Gemmataceae bacterium (assembly GCA_937923405.1). Taxonomy (GTDB): domain Bacteria; phylum Planctomycetota; class Planctomycetia; order Gemmatales; family Gemmataceae; genus CALDUY01. The sequence goes on from CALDUY010000012.1 coordinate 73,486, forward strand.
GCCAAACCGATCGAAGAACAGGTCGAGGCTGATAGTCGCACCCTGCTCGGGTCGCTCAATCGCCTGCATCAAGAACACTCCGGCGGCGGCGATGCCCTGACGGCGCGGATTCGCGGTTACGAGCTGGCGGCCAAGATGCAGCTGGCCGTTCCGCGAGTGACCGATCTGTCCCGAGAGCCTCGAAAGCTGTGCGAACAATACGGGCTGGATGCCGAAGAGACGGCGGACTTCGGTCGAGCCTGCCTGCTGGCTCGGCGGCTGCTGGAACAGGGCGTTCGCTTCGTGCAGTTGTTCTCGGGCGGGTCGTTCGGGTCGCCGCGCATCAACTGGGACGGTCACGAGACCATGAAAGAGAACCACGGTCAGGAGGCACGACGGATCGATCGCCCTGTCGCCACCCTGCTGCGCGATCTACGGCAACGCGGCATGCTCGACGATACCCTAGTGCTGTTCACCACCGAGTTTGGCCGTACCCCGTTCACGCAGTCGGCGGCCAACGTCGTCGGCACGGGACGCGATCACAATCAACACGGCTTCTCGGTCTGGCTGGCCGGCGCGGGGTTGAAGGCCGGTCATGCCCACGGCGCGACCGACGACATCGGCTGGAAGTCCGTTGAGGATCGCGTCACCTGGCCCGACTTTCACGCCACCGTTTTGCACCTGCTCGGCATCGATCACCAGCGACTGACTTTTTATCACAACGGCATCCAGCGTCGACTGACTAACGTGCATGGCGAGGTCGTGCGAGCAATTTTGCGTTGAGTCTTGCGAGGAGAAGTTTTCGCACCACTGGACTATCAATGTAGTGTCGTCCCGCCATTGTGGAGACTGGCTGTGCGGATTCGTACTCTCTTGACCGAACTGGTGTTGCCCCGTCCCATCGACGAGGTGTTCGACTTCTTCAGCGACGCGCGCAATCTCGACACGCTGACGCCGCCCTGGCTGAAGTTTCGCATTCTTACTCCAGGCCAGATCGAGATGCGGCCCGGTGCGTTGATCGAATATCGCATTCGCTGGCGCTGGCTGCCGATCTACTGGCGCACCGAGATCACCGTCTGGGAGCCGCCCTATCGCTTTATCGACCGACAGATTAAGGGACCGTACCTCCAGTGGGTGCATGAACATACCTTCGAGGAGTGCGACGGCGGAACACTGATGCGCGACCGGGTCGACTATGCCGTGCCCGGCTGGATTCTCGAACCGCTGATCCATCGCTTGCTGGTCGGCCCGGACGTGCAGCGCATCTTCGATTATCGACGAGCGAAGATGCTCGAACTGTTCGGGGCTTCAGCGTTTCCCCAACCGCAGAAGCACTTTGCCGGCTCGACCTGGGGTCTCGGCGGCGACGATCGCCTCGCGTAGCTGCTCCAGCGGATAGACCGCGCTGGTCGTCGTCTCAACGATCCCTTGCCGGAACAGAGCAGTGATATGGCGGAACAGCCCTAACATCCGCAGCGGATTTTGTTGCCGGGTCCAGGTCGAGAGCCAGAATCCCTCGATACGCAGGTTGTTGGTTAACACCTGACGTGGTTCAACGGATAAAGGCTCTCCAGAAAGTGAGCCATAGAGCAGCAGGCGTCCGGAGTGGCCCAGCGCCTGCACGCAGCGTGTGGCAGTGTCGCCGCCGACCGCGTCGATGGCGTAGCGGACGCCATCCCGACAGATGCTTCGCACCCGTTCGACGAGATCATCTTGAGTAGAGTCAATAACCACGTCGCCGCCGAGTTGGCGTAACTCCTCGACGTGACGTTCCCGGCGCACGACGTTGATCGTGCGGAAACCGTACTTTCGACCTAGACGAATGACCATGCGGCCCAGGGCGCTGGCGGCGGCGGTCTGCAACAGCCAGGCCCCACGTGGGATCGCCAGGACGTGCCGGGTCATGACGATGGCACTGGCGGGATTAACGAAGAAACTCGCCGCCTGCTCGTCGCTGAGGTCATCGGGCAGGGGCACGGCCTGTTTAGCGGGAATGACCACCTGCTCGGCCCAGTTGCCCGCTTTGCCGTTCAGCACCGCGACACGCTTACCGCGAACACGCCAAGCCAGCAGGCCGCGACCTTCCTCGACGATGCCGACACCCTCGAATCCCGGTGTGCAGGGCAGGGGAGGCTGATACCCATACTGGCCGCGCACCAGAAATAGATCCGATGGATTGATCGGACTGGCCAGCATGCGAACGCGCACCTGCCCCGGTCCGCACACCGGAGCAGGCACTTGCTGGACTTCGAGTACCTCTGCTGGGTTGCCCCAGCGAGAACAAATCACTGCTTTCACTCGTCCACCACTTTGATCTGGTCTAGTTTACCGACCTCGATCTGGGGATTGTCGCGAAACAGCGTCACTTTTCCAGTCACCTGAATCTTTTTGCCCAAGTAGTGCTTGCGCGGATCGCTGATGCCAGCCTTGTCCAACTCGGCCTTCAGCTTCCGCGTTTCCAGCACGATCGTCAGATTGCGTTCGCTGCGGAAGTTTTTCTCTGTGTTAAGGAAGACGCGGCTCATGTCTTTGCTTTGGCCCGTCGAAAGGACATGGAAGGTCACGGTCCATTCCTGGTTCAGCTTCTTGCGAGCCTCGGCGGCGAGGTCGGCGTCTGCGGCCGCGGGGTTGCGGTTGACCACCTTGGTAGGACGGCTCTGCAACTCGCTTAGTGACAGCTTATGCCGAATGATTACGTCACCTTCCTCGTCGTGAATCTCTAGCGAGATTTGCGGATCTTCTTTATCCCAATTAATTCGCACCAGGCCGAAGTTATTGCCGCGATCCATTGTCGCCAGTCGATGCCGATTCACCTCCAGTTTGCGTAGCCGTTTATTCGCCTGGTTCAGCCCGCTGGAAGTCAGGTCGTACAGCGGGTAGCCGATCTCCGCATCCATGACTGACAGTTCAGCCAGATGGCGATCGCCGGACAGCACGATCACTCCCTCAGCGCGAGTATCGCGAAGCAGCTGAAACAGCCGAGCGCGTTCGCGGGGCATATTGGCCCACTTCTCGAAGCCGTGATCCTCGGGCACCACCTGAATGCTCGAACAGAGCAGACGCACCTCGGCAGGCTGCCGCAGTTGCTCTTCCAGCCATTTCCACTGGGCCTCGCCTAGCATGGTGGCATCCTCGTCAGTGTTGGGAATGTACTGGCCCAGGTTACGCGGACGTTTGAGATCCTTTTTGAGCGGACTACGATGATAGCGGGTGTCGAGCAAAATCACCTGCACTCGTTTGCCTTTGGGGCCGAAGATTTTCGCGGTGTAGATGCCTTCTTGTTTGCGCAGTGGATCGTCGGGCGGAATATTGAAGAAGTTGAGGAACGCGTCCTGCGACTCTTTCTTTTTGGGATACTCCGCGCCGGCGTCATCGCCGCCGTAGTCGTGATCGTCCCACGTCGCCAGAATCGGGCAGGTCTCACGGAGCTTTTTGTAACCCGGTTGGGCCGCCAGTTTGTTGTACTTGGCGACCATGACTTCGATGTCCTGGGTGTCGGCGTAGATGTTATCGCCGAGCATCAAAAACAGTTCGGGCTTGGTGGCGATGATCGCGTCCCAGATGGGTTGTTCTTTGTCTTGATGCACACAGGAACCCAGGGCGATGCGTGACAGCGGTTTCTTGTCCTCGGCGAAAGCCGGCACCGCCAGGGTAACGAGTAGAAGTACAGCTAGAGATCGCGACACAATTCATCTCCTCAACCAGAAACGTGGGTGAAGAGTTATTATGCGCGCTGCGGAAGCGACGAAATGTGAATTACTGGCGAGGATTGCTTCCCTCGGGATTGAGCAGTGGCAGCACCTTGGCCTTGAGATAGCCTGGAACGTAACTGCCATAATGTCCGCCGCGGTGCCCGGTCGCCGCTTCGCTGGGCTGCCAGACATGTTCGCGGAGCTTGCGGTATAGCTCAGCGTCGGGCGAACCGTCGTAAGGCCGACGAAAGCCGACCTTGCCTGCCGCCGCCGTCCACTTCCGATCGGTGGTGCCAAAAATCCGCATGGTCACTCCCAGCGTCACCCAGTCTTGATGACTGATAAACGAGTCGATGCCTAGTCGGGAACAAGCCAGCGCCGGACGCAGATCATAAGACGGCGACACCGACGGGGCCAGCAGCACGATGCGTTCGACGCTGTTGGCCGGGAGATGTTTCGTCGCTTCCAGACACACAGCACACCCAGCACTGTGGCCGATGAGATAGACCGGTAATTGGGGATACCGCTCGTGCGCGACGTTGACCATGTCAGCCAGATTCGCGCCTTGCTCGCGCGTGTTGCGCCAGTGACAGTTGTCGGTAATCATCAAGCCGCGCCCATGCGACCAGTCGACCAGTTCGACGTGAATGGGAATCTTCATCTCCGCCGCGGTGTGGGCCAGTGCTTCGGTAGTCCAGCCGAACCCTCCCGCTCCGTCGGCACAGAAGACAATTCCCTTGACCGGTACGTCTGGCGGACGCACTCCCGCAGAACTGGTCGGCGTTTTCGACACCGACGCGCAGCCGCTCCCTAGTGACATGGCCAACCAGCACATTGCCCACCGCGCCACCACCCGCATCGCCTTCGGTCCCTCCCTCGTCCTCGACAATCCTACGCCCTAGTCGAGTCCGGAGTCGGAGCAACAAAGTCCAAATGGCTCGAAAATGTCGGTCGACCTGCGGTGTAACCTGAATATTTTCTCGAACTCTCGGCGAACCACTGCTCCGACGGCGCGGCCTGAGCGGAATAGGTTGATTCGGGAGCTGGTAATGCCTGGCAAAAGAATCCGGAGGATTGCAAGCCGCGCCACAGCTTGACATGATGGAGCGGAGAGGTGCAAGCCATGTCCACGAGGCCGCGACGCCATTCCGGAGTTCGACAGCGACGCTTCAGCAAAGCGGAGTATTATCAACTCGGCGAACTCGGCCTGTTTAACGGGCAACGCGTGGAGCTAATCGAGGGGCGATTGATGGTCCATAGTCCACAGAATGCTTTGCATGCTTCAGCAATCTATGAAACCATGATTGCTCTGCAACAGGCATTCGGCCCAGCGTATCTGGTCCGTTGTCAATTGTCGCTCGATCTAGGACCAACCTCGGAACCCGAGCCAGATTTAGCAGTTGTGGGTGGACCAGCTTCCTTGTACCGGCAAGCGCATCCGACGACAGCGGTACTGGTGGTCGAGGTCAGTGACACCAGCCTGACACACGATCGCCGCAAGGGCGGACTGTACGCCCGAGCGGGCATCGCCGAGTACTGGATTGTCAATCTGGTGCATCGTCAGATCGAGATGTATCGTCTGCCGATCGCCGACGTGAACGAACCGTTCGGCCACATCTATGCCAGCCGCTCGGACTCTCAGGTAGGCGGGACAGTCAGTCCACTGGCCCTGCCCAGTGCCAGCCTCGCCGTGGCCCAGATGATTCCGTAAGGATCTTCCATCTGGACCGTCTCCTCGCTGCGGCATCTTGTAGCGCGCTTTAATATCCCCGTAATTGGGTGGCCTCAGCGACACGACCGACGGCGAGGATGAATGCTGCTTCGCGCGGAGTCACGTTGTGCTTGGCGGCCGTCTCCCAGGTGTCTTTGAAAGCTCGAGCCATCTTCTTGGCCAGCTTCTCCTGCACTTGCTCAATCGGCCAGGCAAACTGTTGCAGGTTCTGCACCCATTCGAAGTAGCTGACCGTCACACCGCCAGCGTTGGCCAGGATGTCCGGTACCACGGTGATACCGCGACGACGGAAAATCTCGTCGGCCTCGAACGTCGTTGGAGCATTGGCTCCCTCGACGATCAATTTCGCCTTAATCCTCTCTGCATTATCGCTAGTTAGCACGCGATCCAAAGCGGCGGGCACTAGTATCTCGCATTCCGACTCCAGTAGCTCGGCGTTGGTGCGATTCTCTGCGCCGCCGAGATCCTTAATCGAACCGGCCTCATTTTGTAGCCGTAACGCCGTCTGCAAGTCGATGCCTTTGGGATTGTATTTTCCCCCAGAGACATCTGAAATTCCCACAATGGTCGCGCCGCGTTCTTGCAGAAACATCGCTGCGTGCGAGCCGACGTTACCGAATCCCTGCACGATGACGCGCGCGCCCTGGAGCGGCAGTCGCATGGCCTCGGCGGCGTGTTCAGTGGCAATGGCCACACCCAGGCCGGTAGCTTCCTTGCGGCCCACGGAGCCGCCCACCGCTGGCGGCTTCCCCGTGACGATCGCCGGGGTGTAGCCGTGTTGTCGACTGTACTCGTCCATAAACCAAGCCATCGTCTGGGCGTCGGTATTGACGTCTGGAGCGGGGATGTCCTCATTGGGGCCGATCACTGGATCGATGCCCTGGACAAAGCGCCGCGTCAGCCGTTCCTTTTCGCGGAGGCTCAACTTTTTGGGATCCACGGAGATGCCGCCCTTGGCTCCACCGAACGGCACGTCGACTAGGGCGGTCTTCCAGGTCATCAACGAGGCCAGTGCTGTGACCTCGATGGCATCGACCTCGGGGTGATAACGTAGACCGCCTTTGTAGGGACCACGCGCGTTGTTGTGCTGGACGCGGTAGCCGTTGTACACCTCTAGAGTGCCGTCATCACGCACCAGAGGGACTTCGACACGCAGTTCGCGATCGGTGTTCTGAATCAGATATGCCAGGGCATCGTTCAGCTTGAGAATCTTGGCGGCAAAGGTGAAGAAATGATTAACCACGTCCAGACTATTGTGTCCCGCGCTATCCACCATCGAGTATTCCCCCCCTTGAGAAGAGATCAAGTCGCGACCAGGAGTTCCGCCTCCGGGCGAATAAGCGGATTGTGCCAGAGTCCACGTCGACTCGCAAGCGCTTCCGTGATGGCGAATGGGAGGAGGATAGCGAAACGGTTCTTCTTCGCCGTAAGTTGTTGAGCGGTGGTCGAGCAATCAATTAGGTTCCAGGACTTATAGCATGCCGAACAGATCTTCAATCGTCCTAGGGCAGATCCGGAGGTTTCTTGTCTGCGTCAGTGAGCTACAGTAACTTATTGGGTTGGGAATTAAAGAAAGATATTTACTCGATAGAGGTTCGACTTGGAACAGCTGTCCGCGTTTTCGGTGCATAAAGGACCAACGATGAGATTACACACGTTGCTTTTCTTAGCCGTCGCGTCCATATTCTGGGCCGGATGTAGGTCCGCCGAGTCGCCATCGAGTGGTGGCGACCACCTTTTTGGTGTGTCATTTCAGACGATGAATAACCCGTTCTTCGTCGAGTTGAATGAGGGATTGAAAGGCGTCATTGAGGCGCGTGGAGGAAGGCTGGTCACATTGGACGCGCAATGGAATTCGCTGAAGCAGAAGAATGACGTGGCAGATTTGTTACAGCAAAGTCCTGCAGCAGTGTTTATCAATCCCGTGAACTGGGAAGGAATCAAAGGTACATTAATGGAAGCACGTCGGAAACAAGTGCCTGTGATCATCGTCGATGCGCCGGTCAGCGAGCCGGACTTAGTACTTTGTCAGGTGGCCAGTGACAATTTCGAGGCCGGCCGATTAGCTTGTGAATCGCTGGCAAAGGTCAACCCCAATGCCAAGATTGTCGTTCTTCACTTAAGCGTGAACCGTGCCTGTATCGATCGTGTCGAGGGATTCAAAGCAGAGATGGCCAAACATCCTGGCCTGAAAATCCTGGACACTCAGGAAGGTAAAGGAAGCACGGAAGGGGCACGTCCTGTCATGCGTGACCTTCTGGGCCGTTTTCCAGACTTGGACGCAGTGTTTCCTATTAATGATCCCAGCGCCTTAGGAGCCATCTCGGCAATCGAAGCTGCCGGTCGCACGGGGCAAGTTACGGTGGTGACGGTCGACGGCTCGCGCGAAGGCGCTTTGGCCTTGCAAGTGGGTAAATTGCATGCAACCGTAGCCCAATTTCCTCGGGAAATTGGCCGCATTGCCGCCGAAAAGGCTTATGATCATCTCCAAGGCAAGCCCGTCGAAAAGGATATCAAAATTCCGGTGAAGCTCATCACCAGGGATAACGTCCATGAGATTCTGCAATCAGACAAAAAGTAATGGCTAATGCTCCGACCTGCCTGTTAGAGTTACGCGGCATTTCCAAGCACTTTGGCGGAGTCCAAGCCTTGGATCGTGTGGATTTCACGCTTCAGGAAGGGGAAATCCATGCTCTGTTAGGTGAAAATGGTGCGGGGAAATCTACTCTCATCAAAATTATTGGTGGTGTTCACCAACCTGATACGGGAGAGATACGGATTAATAATGCCGTGGTTCAGATCCCGAATGTGCGAACGGCAGAGCGTTTAGGAATTCGTATTATCCATCAGGAAATGGCGTTGGCCCCGAACCTATCAATCGCGGAGAACCTGTATTTAGGACGGGAACCACGGCGATTCGGCCTGCTAGATCGAGCTCGAATGTTCCGTGACGCCGAGCGATTGAAGACCGAGCTGGACCTGCCAGAAATTGGTGACGTGCGTACTCTGGTCGGCCAATTGAACGTCGCTCGTCAGCAATTGGTCGAAATTGCCCGGGCATTGACTGGGGAACTACGCCTCCTTGTGCTTGATGAACCGACAGCGTCCCTAAGTGAAGCCGAGACCGAGGCATTGTTTGCCAAACTCCGTCGGTTGCGAGCGCAGGGAGTGGGAATCATCTACATTTCCCATCGCTTAGAGGAGATTCAACGCCTCGCCGATCGCATCACAGTGCTACGAGACGGGCGGAGCATCGGGACACAACTCGCCGCCGAACTGCATATCCCTCAGCTGATGACGTGGATGGTGGGCCGAGAGGTCAAGGATCGTTATCCCCGCCCGCCGTATCAACCCGGCGAGGTCGTTCTCCGTGTGCGCAATCTGCGTGCGCCGGGCGTGAATGAGGTCAGTTTTGAAGTGCGCGAGGGGGAGGTTGTAGGGTTTGCCGGACTGGTGGGGGCGGGACGTACGGAGCTCGCGCGAGCTCTGGTCGGATTGTCTCCTATTCAGAGTGGACAGGTTCTTTTGAACGGCAATCCGTTACGTTTGCGCAGCCCACGCGAGGCTCGTCGGGCGGGAATCGTTTTGGTGCCAGAAGATCGCAAACGCGAGGGGCTGATTCTGACTCGCAGCGTGGGGTTCAATCTAGCTCTGCCATGGACGCGATTGTGGGCGCGAGGAATCTTGCCGAATCATGTCCGGCGAGCTGCCATCATCCATAACGCGATTCGGAATTATTCCCTTCGTCCAGGCAACCCCAATCAAGCTGTCAATACGCTCTCGGGCGGAAACCAGCAGAAAGTGGTCGTAGCAAAATGGATGGAGCAGCCTCCGCGAGTGCTCATTCTAGATGAACCGACGCGTGGGGTGGACGTGGGGGCGAGAGAGGACATGTTCACCATTATCGGCCAATTGGTGACACAACGCATGGCGGTGCTGCTCATTTCGTCGGACCTGCCCGAAGTCATGAATCTCTCGCATCGATTGGTGTTATACCGGGAAGGAAGCATCGTGCGTGAAGGACCAGCTGCGAGCTTCACGCCGGAAGAAGTGATGCTGGAGTTGACCGGGGTGACAGCTGAAGGCAAGCCACATCAGCAACTCGGTACTTCGCGAGGCTCGTCAAATAAGGATGGGAAATGAGCAGCTCAGAACACAGGGATCAAACCGCCAATTCCAATGCGGCAACGAGCCAGGGGCATCAGCTCCTCATGATGTTGTTCAAAGCTGGACAAGGATTTCTCCCTTTGTTGGCGGCCATCGTGGTGTTGCTGGTAGTTTTTAGTCTGTGGGTTCCACAAGGCCGGTTTTTGCGATTCGATAATCTTGTTGATCTTGCTCAGCAGATTGCTGTCAACGCCATTCTCGCCTTTGGACTGACGCTGGTCATTCTGATCGGCGGCATCGACTTGAGTGTTGGAGCAGTGGTTGCCGTAGCCGGTGTAGTCTCGGTTTCATTGTTGACGCCGGCGGGGCCGGTGGGTGGTTTGCTTAGCGGAATCGCAGCTGGTGTGCTGTTTGGGTTGTTCAATGGTCTTTTTGCAGCTCGTACTGCGATGCCTCCATTCATTGTCACGCTGGCGACGATGCTTATGGCACGCGGCTTTGCCCTGGGGTTCAACGAAAGTCGTCCGTTACCCATCAGTGAGCAACAGCATCTGTTTCTGGCTTTGGGTAACGAGCGTTGGTGGGGCTGGTTGCCGATGCCCGTGATACTGATGTTCGTGGTCTTAATATTCAGTGCGATCCTATTGCACAGCACCCGTTTCGGCCAACACTTGTTCGCTATTGGCGGCAATCGTGAGGCGGCTCGGCTTGCAGGTATCACCATTGCCACGCACGAGGTACTCGTCTATGTGTTTTGTGGAGCGTGTGCGGGGCTGGCCGGCATCATCCATGCCGCACAACTCTATTCTGCCGAACCCGCAGCCGGTCAAGGTTATGAACTCAATGCCATTGCAGCGGTCGTCCTGGGTGGGACGAGCTTCTCGGGCGGAGTGGGTAGCATCCCGGGCACGCTGTTAGGGGCAATCATCATCGGCATTTTGGACAAAGGCTTGAATCAAGCCGGGGTTCACTTTTCGTTGCAGTACATGGTGAAAGGTGGTGTGATCCTCGCTGCAGTGTGGTACGACGTCTCCCGTCGTCGCCTCAGTCGCTAACAAGTCTGGCCCCTGGCTCATGGAGTTTCAGACTAGGGAGTCTCATTATGAAAGGGTGGGTAACATTATGTTTCTCGGGACTCGTCTTGTCTCTGGTTTTTGGTCTATTTTGGGCTTCGACAAGTGTTTGGGGGGCTGATTCTAACGATCCTAAACGCATTTTCTCCTCTGCGATTGCCGTTTGGCACCTAGCAGATGTTCGCGATTCGGCGGGGGACGACAGCGGCTTGACGCCTCAGGGAGATGTTCGTTTAGGGATCGATCTGAAAGGAGCCGATCGGGAGGCGTCCTTGAAACGAGGAGGTGATGGTAAGGTCGCAGAACTGCGTGGCGGCTGGCTGGACGCTGGTCAAGGCCATCACCAAGAACTGAATATCGCAGGTGAGCAGTTTACAGCGCTGATCCGCATGCGTGCTCTCACTCCGATGGCGTGGGATACTCGAGGGTATTTCACCAAGGGAGGGGGGCATGACCGGTTGGTGTTCAATTTCTTTACCTATGATTTCGGCGCTGGTCCTGAGAATATGCGCTTGGGCTGTGAGATCGGCGTGGAAGGCAAGTCGGGCCTCGCCGCCCAAGTGACCGTACCCTTGGCTCAAATTGGTCCGACCGACTGGCATGACATCCTTGCCCGATACGATGGCCGCCAATTAGTACTGTTCATTGACGGTGTCCCCGTGGACCGCAAAGCGGTCACTGGCCGCTTGCGGCAGGGCAACAAGGAACCGCTGGCCATCGGCGCAGGTGGCCCAGGAGACGATCCTTTTCCTGGTCTAGTCGATCACGCCGCCTTGTGGAATCGCTCGCTGAGCGATGAGGAAATTGTCACCCTTTGCGGGGGCAAAAAGGAGGTAGAGCATCATCGAAAACGGTTCGCTACTGCTTCCGCGGGCCGATTACCCTCGACCCAGGACTTGGTGGAAAGTTACCGTACTCTCATCAAGAAGTTTCAAAATGATCCGCATCGTCCCCGGTATCACTTCTTGCATTTGGAAGCCGGTGATGCCATGCCCGGTGACGCCAACGGTGCCATCTTCTGGAAGGGGCGATACCATCTCTTCTATATTTTTCAGCGACAAGAGGCGACCTCGAAGCAAACCCTTCATTGTTGGGGACATGCCTCCAGCGTGGACTTGCTCCACTGGGAGCATCATCCTGTGGCGCTGGACGTTGCTGCCAAAGATCCGGATCGCAGCATTTTCTCGGGCAATGCCTTTGTGACCAAGGAGGGGGGGCCGTGATTCTTTATCATGGCGTGGATGCGGGGAATTGCATCGCCTTGGCCCAGGATGATCTCTTGATTCGCTGGAAGAAGTCTGCAGACAATCCTATTGTGCCGATGCCCAAACCGGGTACTCCGAATTACGGCAAGTATGACTCCTGGGATCCTCATGGCTGGCTCGAAGGCGACACCTATTATGCCATTTTTGGGGAAAATCCCGGCACGGGTACGAAAGCAGCTTTGTTCAAAGGCCCCTCTCTAACGCGACTCCAATTTGTCGGTCGGTTTATGGCCCACGATCCTTGGAGCGAGCCTGGGGAGGACATTTCCTGTCCGGATTTCTTCCCGATCGGCAACAAACACCTGCTACTTTGCATCAGTCACATGCGAGGGGCACGCTACTTCGTGGGGCATTGGGACAAAAACAAAGACGTATTTACTCCGGAGTCTCATGGTCGAATGAACTGGCCCGGGGGTGCCTTCTTTGCTCCGGAAACTCTGTTGGACGAGAAGGGGCGTCGCATTGTGTTTGCTTGGTGCCTGGATGAGCGTCCCCGAGCCGCACGGGTAGCCAGTGGCTGGAGCGGGGTAATGAGTTTACCCCGGGTGTTGAGCTTGAGCAACGATGGCACCCTCCGCATCGAACCGGTCGAGGAACTGAAGCGACTTCGCTCTGAGGCTCTCGACAGCCGGACTAATATTAGCATCTCGCCTGACGAAGAATTGCTGCTTAAGCAGGTCAAGGGAGACAGTTTGGAAATCGAGGTGGAACTGCAACCCGAGGCGAAGGCCGAGTGCGGTGTGGTTGTCCGACGAACCCCGGACGGGGCAGAACAAACAGTTATTAGCTACCTCCCGGATGAAAAAGTCCTGAAAATCGACGTCAGCAAGAGTACGCTTGATCCAGCGATTCGCTACCGGAGCTGGTGTTTGTGGCGACCTCACGATCCAAAAGATGCCGAACGACGTGTGCTGGTTCAGGAAGCTCCACTCACCTTGAACCGAGGCGAACCTTTGCGGCTGCGAATTTTTTTGGATCGCTCCATGCTGGAAGTCTTCGCCAATCAACGACAATGTATGACGCAACGACTCTGGCCGACACGGCCTGATGCCTTGGGGGTAGCTCTCTTCAGCCGAGGTCGTTCCACCCGTGTCACAATGCTGAACGCTTGGCACATGGCTTCCACCAGTCCTCACTAACACGAAAGCCTGCTTTGCTAATTCCAACCTGAAACCGAGGAAGAATTCCCCATGATTCCGCGGTGGCTGATTAAATCCTAGCTACGTCTAGCAACATGCCTTTCGTAGCGGAGAGGCGCTTTCTTCCTGAGCTAGTCGTTCCTACAATGGCCCCAACCTGCATTCCAACCTCGGAGGAGCAACTTTCATGACCCATGCTCTGGATCGACGCGGCTTCCTGCAAGCCTCATTAGCGGTACTGGCCGGTTCCACGCTGCCCCATGCGATCGCCGACACGACCAAAAAACCGATATTTGAGATCTCTCTTGCTGAATGGTCGCTGCATCGCGCCCTGTTCGGCAAGAAGATGACCAACCTCGACTTCCCTGCCGTGGCCAAAAACGATTTCGGCATCTCCGCCGTCGAATATGTCAACCAGTTTTTCAAAGACAAGGCCCGCGACCAGAAGTATCTCGCCGAGCTGAAGAAACGCTGCGATGATTTGGGAGTCAAAAGCGTTCTGATCATGTGCGATGGCGAGGGGAACCTTGGCGATGCTGACACTGCCAAGCGAAAGAAGGCGGTCGAGAATCATCATCAGTGGGTCGAGGCGGCGAAGTTTCTCGGCTGTCATTCCATCCGCGTTAATGCCTACTCGACGGGCACCTACGAGGAGCAGATGGAACGAGCTGCCGACGGCCTGCGCCAGCTTTGCGAGTACGGCGACAAGTACGACATCAACGTCATCGTCGAGAATCACGGCGGGCTGTCGTCTAACGGCGAGTGGCTCGTCGGTGTGATGAAAAAGGTCGATCACAAGCGAGTCGGCACGTTGCCGGACTTCGGCAACTTCCGCCTGGACCGAGGCAAGGAATACGATCGCTACAAGGGCGTCAAGGAGATGATGCCCTATGCCAAGGGCGTCAGTGCCAAGTCGCACGACTTCGATGACAAGGGCAACGAGACGCACACCGACTATCGCAAGATGATGGCGATCGTCCTCGACGCGGGCTATCGTGGCTACGTTGGTATCGAATATGAAGGCAGTAAGCTCCCTGAGCCAGAAGGCATCAAGGCGACAAAGAAACTGCTTGAAACTGTCCGTGAAGAGCTGACACCGAAGTACAGCAAGTAAGGCTAGCGCGAACCTCGGCACAGTCGCGGCTCTCTTATTTGTGCGACCCTAGGAGCGGCGGGCAAGGGTCTGTCGCTCCCACGAAACTGGAGGTTCTCTATGCGACACAAATCTACCACGACTCCCTCTTTCGGGGTCGTGGCGTAACGGCAGCGTACACGCCTTTTAAGCGTCGAGGTGAGGGTTCGACTCCCTCCGACCCTGCTAAAATCTATTTTTCAGCTCCGCAAACTCCTTGAGGTTATTTGCTACCGGTCTGCGCGTTCATCCGCTACGATCCAAAACGACTTCCGTTGGCCAATCGTTCTTTTGACCTGTAGGGCGAAGATGCTGTGATGAACCGAGAGCAGTCCCGCTCGGACGAGCGGTCCCCGTCGGTTTCCTTGGCGGACCATGACACGACTCCCAACGCGGAATCGGCAGAGATCCCCCGTCTGGCCACGCTAGGCAAATACCGCATTCTCAAAGAACTCGGACGGGGCGGCATGGAAGCGATCTATCTCGCTCATGATGAAAGCTCCCGCGTGAGGTAGCGGTGAAGATCATGCTGCCCAACATCGACCGGCCAGTGCCGCCAGTGTGGCTTGCGAACGGGCTCACTTGCTGAGTTTGATGAAGGCCAATGGCGCGGTACGCACTACCCCAATCCCTATAGCCACACCGGCCTCGGAGCAGCCCGAGAATTCGTTTGCCGATTTGTCCCCTGCCGCTGCTGAGGAAGCATCCCCGCCGACGTCCTCTCCACCTCAACGACGTGCCCCGTCAAAACTGTACCTACTGGGCGGGCTGTTCTTCGGCTTCGTGGCCCTACTGAGCGGCGGTTTCCTCCTCATCAAGATCACCAACAAGGATGGCACGGTCACCGAGTTGAAGGTGCCTGACACTGCCAAGATTGAGATTTCCAGAGAAGAAAATCGTCGAAAGATTCGCCGGAACGATGACCCCGTGTTGCAGAAATCGCGCGAACCTGCCGCCGAGCCGTGCGTCTTAACCTGTGTACGACGACCCCTCAGTGCTGTTCACGCAATGTCTGCGTGCCATCCGAACTGGATGGACGAGCGGGTTCGACTCCCGCCCGGCGCTCTGGCGAGCGTGCCCTACAACGAAGGCTTACAAACTTTAGCTCATCGGAGAGAGCATCAGAGTTCGGCTCTGAAGGTAGTGGGTTCGAATCCCACAAGTTACCCAACCCGCTTTCGTGACTTGCACGACGCCTCTTTACTTCGAGTAGCGTAGCCCGGTCCAACACGCCAGCCTGGGGGGTTGGAGGTCGCAGGTTCAACTCCGACCTCGAAGACAACTATCTCTGTCCTGGTGGAGCAGTTCGGAGTGCTCGCCGCCCTGTCACGGCGGAGGTCACGGGTTCAAATCCCGTTCAGGACGCTGACCGATTCCGAGTGGGCCATTGCCCAGCCAGTGTTCATATCTCTAGCCAGCCAGATGCGACTCGGGACTTCGGACAAGCATGGCCACGTAGACCAACAGGCAGAGTCAACCGTCTCAAAAGCGGCAGAGTCCCGGTTCAACTCCGGGCGTGGCTACTGATCGACACTTCCCGTATGCCGTATTGCTTCGTTTTTTGAACCACCTGTACCGAGAGAGGGAATCCACCTCGCAAGATGGCGATTCCTAACTCCATCTCCAGTAGGAAATAGTTCCAATTCCCTTTCGTCCTTGGTTGAGCTGCTACTAGAGTTGATTCGTGTAGCTGATTAACTTCGTCTGATTTTTTAGCACAGTTGCCTATGAAATACACAAAACATCGGTCACTTCTGATCGTGATTGCTGAGAAGAATTTTATCTAACTTTTCCAATCAATCTATTTGTTACTATCACTTCTTTTGATTTCTCCAAATTGCTCGATAAATTCAATCACTTCTGCCAAGAATCCGATATTTATCGCGAATCGTTTCCGCAAAAAGTGTTCGACGGTGATGATTCAGTCGCCATCGGTGCGGCGAACCTCGAACAGATGGATTTCTGTTAAGAAAGACTAAACATGATCCAAAGTCTTCTGTTGACCGCTTTAGTAGTAGGCCAAGTCTCTACTCTGCCCACCGCGATGGAAACGCCAGCTAATGCACGCACTCAGGCAGTAGGCTCTCCGATAACGCAACCAGAAATCAGTCTGTGCTCGCCTGGGCAACAACAGTCGTTCGGGGAGCGTGCCCAGCGAGAACAGCCAAGGACAACAACTATTGTTGGTACGCCATATCCGTTGAAGGCGTCGTCGGAGGAACCGAGTGATCCGTTCTCTGGGTCGATCACCTTGAACCAAGACAGCTTCTTTGGGTTCTACCCGATCTTGAACGGGTCGTATCAGATCAATGACCAATTCGCACTCACCTTTTACGGTCTGTTTTGGACCAACCCAGGGTTCACTCCTTCGGGGACTGGCGGTCAAGGACTATGGACCGAAGTCGCTCTTGGAACTAGTTTTACGATTCTCGACGAGGCATTGACCGTAAATCCGGCACTTGGCTTCTTGAGCGGGGCGTTGCTCTCTGGGGCGGATCGCTCTCACCCGTTCGAAGGTCTCGTGGCCCAAATCAGCTTCAGCCACGCTGATAAATACACCGAAGGCCAATTGTTCACGGCATACTACTTCGCAACGTCAGCGCCGTCGAACAACAACTTCCTGCACTGGTGGATCACTGGTGGCGTTCGGCCCTTCGCTGACAGCACGAATTGGACCCAGATTATTTCGGTCGGCGCTCATTTCGAGCAGCTCTATCAAACGAAAGCGAAGGTTGGAGATACTTCGAATATCTATACCTGGATTGGTCCTTATGTTCAGTTCACCCTACCTAACGATGTGTTCATCCGGGTGAACGCGGGATGGGATGCTCAGGATAGTGTTTCCAGCAACTTCTACAAGATGACGCTCGGCTATGCGTTCTGAACAGACCGAAATCAACGACTGCAACTGCCATTGCCCGCTGGCAGAACCAGCGGGCAATGGTATTTCTGCTGAGAACCTTCTGAGGAGGAGTTCTCTCTAGGAAGTATTGAGGGCCTGATTGCTCAATTGTCGCCTCCAATCAATTCCTCTGTAGCTCAATGGTAGAGCAACCGGCTGTTAACCGGAAGGTTGGAGGTTCGACCCCTCCCGGAGGAGCTTGCCACCCTTACTACGGGTGGCCCGTCCAGAACGGTTGACGTGAACCGCCGAGAGCCGCAGGCCTCGGCGGTTCGCGTTTCCCGCCATTTCTCGGGGCTTTCGCCTC
Organism: uncultured Gemmataceae bacterium; assembly: GCA_937923405.1. Taxonomy (GTDB): domain Bacteria; phylum Planctomycetota; class Planctomycetia; order Gemmatales; family Gemmataceae; genus CALDUY01. The sequence continues at coordinate 90,814 of CALDUY010000012.1, forward strand.
CTTCCCACCCACCGCTCTCTTCTCCGTTTCGGGCGAGACAGTCAGCGGCCCGAGCCTAACCCGCCAGGTTGCATTGGGGCCGCCACAATCTCCTGCCAAAACTCGCAGAGCCTCTGGTTGACGACCCCCGCCGGGTTAACAACTCCGTCTCTCTCGGCAGTACGGAATCATCGCTCTCACCTGCGTCAGTCCGGCCCACGACCGGGTAGGTAACGGGTAGAGGCTTCGCTTTCCTGGTCCCGACCGCAGACCGTTCGCCGGGCGAAGGTCGCTGCGGGCTTCCCTGTTACGGAGGCCCGAACTCGACCCCTCCCTTCTCACGTCCCACGACCGGCTTCGCGAGGTGGCCCACCTCCTCGCCGCGGGCGTCCTGCGCCTGCTCGACCGGCCCGCCCAGGCGGCCACGCTCGCCGAGCAGCCCGCCCCAGAAAACCTCGACGAAGTGACGCGAGATTGCCTTGAGCTTCCTGGCGAAACCGTGCTCAGTGTCCGGGACGGTTGACGCCCGCCGAGAGACCCGAGACGGAGGACACCCATGACGCAAACCCAAACCCTGGCCCGAGAGGTCGCCGCGCTGCAGCGGATGACGGTGAAACAACTGCGACAACGCTACGCCGAGGTCTTCGGCGAGGAGACCAACGGCCACAACAAGGCGTGGCTAGTCCGCCGCCTCGCCTGGCGGCTGCAGGCCAACGCCGGAGGCGACCTCAACGTCCTCAGCTATGGCCCGCTCGATTTGAGCTTCACCGCCGGCGGCGACGCCCTGCTGCAGTCCAAGCGGCGCATTGATCGCCACTGGCACCGCCGGTCGCGACCTGCGCCTGTACACCTATGGCACGCTGGGTGGTACGCTCACGGCCGGCGACGATCTCAGCGCCGTGGCCCTGGGCTCGATCACCGCCACGTTGCTTCGGCCGCTGGAGTGGATTGAAGAAGAACTCGACCCCGAAACCAACACCATCGAGCTGGACCTGCCCGAGTTGGGAGCGGAAGGCGATGCAAAGGTGTTGGCGATCAGTCCGTGTCCGCCGATTGCCTCGGGGCCAGGTCATCTCGTCACGGCCACGTTCAAGCACCAACCGGATGGCGAGTTGCTGACGGTCACGGTGGGCAATGACGAAATCGGCTGCTCGGCCAACCACCCCTTCTGGAGCGAGAACCGGCAAGATTTCGTTGAGGCTGGCCAGCTGCGCCAAGGGGAACGAGTCCGCACGCGGCTGGAGCAAGTCGCCGCCGTCGTCGCCATCAAGCCGCGTCCACCGACCGCCTGGGTCTACAACCTCGAAGTGCAGGGGGAGCATGTTTACGAGGTTGGGTCGAACGGCGTCCTAGTACATAACGATTGCATTTACGTTGTATATGTTTTTAAGGATAAAGACGGTATAGTTCGGTATGTTGGCCGCACATCTACTCCAAAAACCACGGACGCTCTCAAAGCCGTCAAGCTTCGCATCCAGAAAGGCCATGATATCTGGGAGAAGTATGCCAAGAAATTCGGGCTAACTTATGAAGTTAAGGAGGTACTACCTAACCGTAACACCATGCGCGCTAGCGAAGAAATTTGGTATCAGTTTTATCGCCTCAAGGGAAACCCGCTATTAAACGACCCCTTAACTCCACCGCTTAGTCGGAAGCCCAGTAAGCTTGAGAAGACAACGAAGCTCCTGAAAGAATACTGGGAATATCGCTTGAGTCAAATCCAGTAACTAGTATGCCCAACGCGAACAAGATGATAGGAACCGACACTCTTGCGAAGACTTGAATATTAGTGTGGCATTCTGAATTATGATAATGATTTCCATCGATATACCCTTGAGAAGTGCCAGTAAGGACCGACGATGTATCTGTTGTGCTTGTGATCAAAATGGTCTGCTCTGTTGAAAACAAGCTGCTCTTCTGACGAACCGTTAGTAGAGAGGCGTTTTCATAATTTCTGGGTGAACCCATGCTCATGATGATCGCTCTGTTAGATAAGGGATATTAGTTTGTGTGCCGGCAAAAGCAGGGTGTCACTCGGTACTGAGAATCTATTGTCTTCCTGTCAGAATAATGTGTTCCTTGATAGGAGTGATATCTGTTATAAAGGATGGCAGTGATGATGGACGAGAATTACACCCGCGAGATCAACAATGATGACTCTATATTAATTGAGATCGTTTTCCAAGCTCATGACTTGTTGAATCAATGCCAATACGACCGCCACGAGATTGAGGATGAACTGGAAGAGGCTATGGAGTTGAAAGCAATTGGTTGCGTTTCTGGAGCTGGTGCCGGTCTAGGCTATGTAAACATTGATGTTGAAATAGAGGATAGCAAAAATCGGAATAAGGCAGTCGCTTTAATTAGACGTATCCTCAAAAAGCTACATGTGCCGCGTTCGACGGTCCTACATATACGTGGGAATACCGAAGAGCGTATTCCTGTTTACTAGTGGTCTGGTACCGTTAATTCCCGCCCCAGTCTGATCCTCCTGCCTACCTGGGAACCAGGCCAGGACAACACATAGGCTGCGTGTTTTGGCCACAGCAGGGCCCAGCGTCGCTCTGACTCGCTTCCGATCCCTGGGTGTGCTGGAGCACGGAGTCTTGCTACATGACATCATTCGACAATACCAAGCTTTACGAACTGGTCGAGGAGCTGGCACCAAATGACCCGTCGTTGCTCGATGAGGTGCGGCTGGCTGTGGAAGATCCCGCCGATTATTATGTTCGACAATGTCGCGAGCGGTTCGCCCTCCGCGGCATCAGTAAATCCGAACCCGAATTACCGTGGATCGCTTTGGTAGACGGTCTGGCGGAACGTGGCTGTCTTGTTGAGTTCGACTGGAGAGAAGATTCTGCAGCCGTCCTGGACGGTCTGGACGACATCCTGGGTGAGGATGCTCTCGACTGGGATTCGATCCTCACGGAGGATGACGAGGAACTGTCTTGTGGAGAGTTGTTGCAACGGGTGGCAAGGCACCTTCGCGCCAGAGGACTGGCCTTGGTCTGTCTGGGTATTCAATCGGACTGCTATCCAGTTGTTGCGGTCCCCAGCGAACGCTTGGAGAGAGTTCAACGACTAGCCGTAGAAAGTGGCTATGGTAAGATCGAGTATCTCGCATGATCGTTGAGGACATTCGGAGGAGTCCGTCATGGCGAATCGCTGTTTGCTTCACAAGCTGATGTTTACCATCCTTTGCCTGGCTCTCCTGGTCAGCACGGGGTGCCGACGTGGTTCTTCGTCTCCGCCGGCCGCTTCCGGTGCGTCGGCCGGTTCCGGCTCGCCGGCTCCCACCGGCCTGGACGGCGCCTGGAAGGCCACCGCGGCTGAACTAGGTGGTGCCACTCACCCGTTCGAGGCATTGGGACCGTTGGCGCACATGGAAATCTCAGGGAACACAATCCGGTACAAGGTTCAAGGCGTCGACTTCGCAGAAGGGACTATCCAGATCGATCCAAGCCAGCAGCCCAAGACGATGGTCATCCGAACGACTATCCTTCAGGGGCGGACGCGCGGCAAGACGGATGAGGCACATGCCATCTATGAACTGTCCGGGAACACGCTCAAGCTGTGCTCCTTTGACTCCATAGGTCAGCGGCCCACGGCCTTGCAGTCCCGCCCGGGGTCTGGGGACTTACTGATTACCTACCAACGCGTCCGCTGACGCGAACCGCAGCGACCTTCGGGCGGCCTTATTCAAGCAGTGCCGCCAGGCAATCGGTCACCCGTTGCACTTGCTTGACCGGATCGAGGAAGGCGTAGCGCTGGGCAAACTGCCGGGCTGCGTCGGTGTAATCGGGCGATCGAATGAGCTGATTCAGGCGGGCGTGGAAGTCCTCCCGGTCCGGAGCGGCGACCAGGCCGGCACCCAGCCGCGCCACGTTGTCCGCCAGCAACCCTTGCTCCAGAAACAGCGGGAAGTGCAGGCTCGGCTTGCCGGCGAGCAGGATTTGGGCGGTCGCCCCGTGCGTGCCGTTGAGGATAGCCAAGTCGCACTCCACGGCAGCCGTGGCCATATTGACCGGCTGATCGGCGAAGCGGACGGTCGACGACATGTACCACTGCCTCACCTCGACCGGCAGCTCCGGGACATAGACCAGGCACGGGTGTCCCAACTCGTTCAGGTGTGCCAGCAGGGCCGGCAACGCCGGAGGGTTTCAGGTAGGCGAAGATCCGCGGACCCTCCCCTTCCGGCCAGGCAGGGTTGGCACCGGCCGTGTCATAATAAGTGCCTCAGTATCGGGCTCCCGGGCGTGGGCCGTAATGGTCCAGTTCGGGGAAAGTGGTCAGGAACGTCGCATCCACTTCGCCATAGAGTTGACCAAGACGGTCGAGCGGCGGGGTCCCGAGGCTCCGAAGAACTTTGTTGGCTGTGTGCAAGACCCGCTCTTCGTCCTGCGGGAGGGACGGGTCGGGCTGCAGCCACGGCCGCAGATCCGGCCAGGGCGAGACGTCCGGAGGGCAGGTGAAGCCGGTCCCCATCACGGCCCGCCGGAGCGCGTCGACTACCGCTTCAACTACAATACTCCGGCGGTGCGGCGTCTTGCCCGTCTGTATATCATGGACGAGATAGCATCGATGAACTTGCTCTACAGGAGGTGAGGATGAAACGGCTAGCGGAGATCGACCTGGAGGACGCGGTCGCCCGGGTTCGGTTCCACCCGACGAAGCGCTGGCTGCTGGCGTTGACCTCCGGCGGACTCGAGGTCAGCGTCTGGGAGTGGGACGAGGCTTATCGGTTTCGCCGGCTGACCTCGTTCCACCCCGCGGGGGAAGCCGAGGATCCCGACGAGTGGGGTCCGCCCCAGGCCGACGCCATCTTTCACCCCACCCGCAACCTGATCGCCGCCGCCCGCCGCAGCGGTCCGATCGAGTTGCGGCGCCTGCCCCAGAGCAGCTTAGCGAGTACGATCGCCGATCCGCGGATCGCCAGTGTCCTGGCCTTCTCGGCAGACGGCGAGTTGCTCCTGGCCGGCGGCTGGGTTCGGCCGCGTGACCGCGGCAAGGACCCCTGGGAATCGCGGACCTACACGGCGGTGTTCGGGGCCAAGGGCCAGTTGGTCGGCCACTTCGACCACAGCGACACCACCCTGACGCTCCACCCCAACGGCTGCCTGCTGGGTTACGTGCGCAACGACCAGGGCCTGGCCACCGTAAGGTTCGCCGCCCTGGACAAGGATGCGGTCCAGACCTATCGCGCGGGGTTCAATGTCAATGCCCAGGTCGATGGCCTTGCCTTCAGTCCTGACGGCACAGCCGTCGCGGTCATCGGCGAGGAGGAGTGGCTGCAGTTCGAGGTGCGCGACTTCCCCACCCTGACCAGGCGCTTCCGCAAGCGGTATCGTATCCCCGACGAAGAGGTGCTGCCGGAAGTGTTCGCCACTCGACAGATCGTCTTCCGCCCCGACGGGCAGGCCGTGGTGTACCTGGATCGGAAGGGGGTACTCCAGGAACTGGACGCCCACACCGGAGAGTGGCTCTCCCGGGTCGAGGCCCACGACGGATGGGCCGGCACGATCGACTCCCGCCCTGACTTGGGCCTGTTCGCGACCGGCGGGTCCGACGGCAAGGTCCGGCTGTGGGCGTGGGAGGGCGTCGGCCCGCCAGCGCCTGTCGCGCCCGGCGTGACCGAGGAGTTCCGCCAGTCCTACGCCCCCAGTTTCCGCTTCCAGCCGACGGAAGAGGCGTAAGGGGAAGCCCTGCTGTCACCACCCTTCCTATACCAACACGATGTCCACCGTAACTGCGGACAGTGTGTCGCGTCGGATTATGGATCCGGAAAATCACTTGACGATGTTGCCCGGCGTCCCAGGCTGTCAATGGGCGCTCGGGCTCGTCAATGGTCACGCCGGGGCCATCGGCCGGCGCATGTGGTCCCGCTGGCCGCGCCGAGTAAGGCGAGGCCCACGAGCAAAAGCCCAGTAGGCAAGAAACGATAGATCATGCTGACCTCCTCAGTTGGCCTCGGCCGCCGCGCGTCGTTTGAGCCAGTAGAACACCGCTGTGCCGATCAGGCACAGCACGCCGGCCAGGGTAAGCCAGAGGTACCACGGCATGGCATTGGATCGAGTCGCGGCCAAAGGTTCCGGCAGATTCAGTCCGAGCACCGTTTGGTACGACTGTCAAGAGAAAAAGCACAATTTTTATTTATCTGAGCGGCAACCAGAAGATCACGCAGAGCCTGGAGACGGTGGCCAGCTACGGCGACGATCCGCCCGACTTCCAGGGGGCGATCGGCTTCTCGACCGACTCCGTCGAAGGCACCGATATCACCATCCCCGTCTACAACTTCAAGGAGACGCACTACATCCCCGCCCTCCTGGTCACCCCCGCCTACAAGGCAACCCTCTTCGCCCTCACCGGCAAGGTCAATCCCTTCCCGTTCAAAGGCTTCGCCCCGGGCGAGGTGCTCTTCCTCGGTGCCTCCGGCTCGCAGCGCGGCACCGAGGACTGGGAGATCGCCTTCAAGTTTGCCGCCAGCCCGAACGCCACCGACCTGAAGGTTGGCGACATCACCGGCATCGAATGGCGAGCCGGGTGACGTAAGTCCCCGGAGATCATTAATCAGTGGGTGCGTTACGTCGACGCCGAAAACGAAGATGCCGACGTCCTGGTCAAGCAGCCCGCCGCAGTCTACGTCGAGCAAGTTTACCCGTATGGCGATTTCTCACTCTTGGGGATCGGTGCCTGATGTCCGGCGACGCCTTCAAGAAGGTCCAGCCCGGCCAGCGGCTGGAAATCACCGCCGAGGTCTACAACGTCTTCATCGATGCCGCCCTGGCCGTCCGCGAACACAAACAGTTCGGCACCGAGGCGTCGCCGTTCTTCCGCCAAAGCGGCGTGGTCAAGGTGAAACCTTCGATTTTACCGCGAAACTTCCTGCACCATTTCTTTCAAGTGATCGTAACTCAGGCCACAAATCATTTCGCCGTCTTTTGGTACATGGCCAAGTAGCCGTCGCAGCGCGTAAAAGGGGGCATTGACGTGGAACATATTTTCAGGTTCTAGGGCAACACCGCCACATTTGATATCCTTAGGACGTGTCCTTGTTCCTTGTGTCGGAGAATGGTGAACTGGGTACAAGGGAATTTCCTTGGTTGGCTTATCTGCGAATCATCGTCAATCTCGTTCACCGTGTCGATGCGTACATCCATTTCAACCCCACACCGGTTTCTAGAGCGGTTCCAACGTTGCTGGGTCGCCCAGAATGCAGTACCTTCCGGCAGAAAATAGCACAATCGGGAATTATGACCGCTACACCAACCTCGAAATCGCTCTAGAAGGTAAGAACCCGATGGGATTGTTTCCCTCTTTTGGGAATGACGCGAGTTCATCGCATGTTATGCCGCAGAGATTCGCCTTGGTAGTCAGCAACAGGCACACGGCATAAAATCTGCAGGGAATAGACATGAATCGCTGTTGAGAACCGTTCGCAAGAGAACCCGCTTTGGTTTGGTAGTTGGCAGTGGAAACATTTAGTTATCGCTCGCGTGACATCGTTGTGTGGCTGACGCTTATCAGCCACCTGATGATCACGTTTGGGTTTCCATTGCCGGCTCGGAGCCGAAAGAAGCCCACCGATGGCGTTGCGTATCCGTGCCAAAACCGCCCGTGTGGATGTCTCACTTCCGAACAGTGTTGGCAGGGGGACTGCTGCTGCTTCACCCTTGAAGAGAAGCTCGCGTGGGCGGAAGCCAATGGCGTTGAGCCGCCAGAACACGTCCGCCAATTAGTGGAATCGCGTGGAAGTCGCTCGGTCCTGCCGAAGAAGAAGTCGTGTTGCTCGGAGGCCGAACCCGCTGCTACGCCGTCCACAACGGCTCAACCAACATGCTGCGGGACGCGCAAGCCGGTTGCGACGTGTTGCGATGATCCGTCGGTGTGCGAGGCCACAGCAGACACCGAATGCCCCCACTGTGCTGCCAAGGCCAACACGAGCTGTTGCGAGAAAAAGGCACTAGCTCGCGAGAAGGAATCCGGCGTCCGTTGGGTGGTCGGTATCTTCGCCCAGAAGTGTCGGGGTCATGGGCCGACCGGCTTCTTCCAACTTGATCCCGCTGTCGTTCCTGAACTGAAGCCGATCCACCTTTCCGAACCCGAACGCAGCGACCACGTTGCCCTGCGCTCGGATCGGATCATCTCGGTGACCCACTCTCCGCCGACTCCTCCGCCACGATTCGGTTGAAGCACATTTCGATCCCCATCGAGCCTTCCGTAGCGTTGAGCGGACTGACTCCGAACGCTCAACGCTGCTGCGCTGATGCTACGTCTGTGGCCGTGCTCTCCCGTGGGAGTTCGGCAACGAACGTATGCCGCTTGTGCTTGTTCCGAACACCGAATTCAGAGGGAGTTTGTTGAATGCGTAAGAATTTTGCCAAGGGCTTCACCCTCATCGAACTGCTGGTGGTGATTGCGATCATCGCCATCCTCATCGGCTTGCTGTTGCCCGCCGTCCAGAAGGTGCGCGAAGCCGCCGCTCGGTTGAAGTGCCAGAACAACCTGAAGCAACTCGGGTTGGCCATGCACAATTACGAGAGTGCGAATCAGGTTCTCCCCGCTTATCAAAGTCTCACCGGCAGCAACGCCGGCAACTTCTCCATCCAGGCTCGCTTGTTGCCGTTTGTCGAGCAAGACAACTTGCGAAACCTGCTGACCTTCGATGTTTCGCTGACGGTTGGTTGCTGCCCCGGCGATCTCCGCCCGCAGTTTGTCGCTCCGGCTCGGACTGTGCTGTCGTTGTTCCGCTGCCCGAGCGACGGCAGCCCCGACACCTTTACCGTGCGATCCGGCACCAGCGGCGGCGCGACCGGATCCGACTTTGTCTACGCTGGAACCAACTATCACGTCAACTTAGGTTCCGGTGTCGGCACTCTGTACGATGCCCGGGTTCCAACGGATGGCATCGCCTGGACTAACTCCCGAGTCCGCCTGACCGACATTACCGACGGCACAAGCAACACCGCTGCGTTCGGCGAGTCATTGTTGGGCCTTCAAGCTCAAGCTCCCCCAGCTCCGACCACCGATGCCGAGCGCAAGCGGACGATGATGAACATCACCTGTCGCTGGATCAGTAGCTCATTCCCGCCGACGGTTGGGGGACTCACGGCTGGATTCGTTCTGCCGGTTGATCCGAACGCTTATGAGCCGATGGCTTTGTCATCGCCGCTGAATCGGGGGTGGAGCGGGCAACGCGGTGCAGGCTGGATCAGTGGTCGCGAGTACTACACCGGTTACCACCACTATCTTCCGCCCAATAGCCGATTGCTCGACTTCCAAACATGCGGCAACGGGATGTTCGGCGCGAGAAGCAATCACTCTGGCGGTGTCAACGTCTGCTTCTGCGACGGCAGCGCGCGGTTCATCCGCGACTCAATCAACTTGGCTGCTTGGCGGGCCTATGCCTCTCGTGCCGGCGGCGAAGTGATCAACGACAACTAACTGACACATACGCAGTCGGCCAACATCGGCCGACTGTATTCCTTCCACCGAATCATTCAGCGAGAGAACGAAATGACTCCATTGAGTTTGCAAGAATCCACATCGACGACTCCCCCAACAACGAAGACACCCCGACCAACGCCAGCATCCCAGCCGTTGTCTCGGCGCGTCATGCACCTCGTTCGCCGCACGCACCTGTATGTAGGCTTGTTCTTGTTCCCGTGGGCCATTCTCTATGGCATCACGGGGTTCCTGTTCAACCACCCGACCTTCTTGGCCGATGCCCCGACCACGCACTTTGGCCGGGCTGATGTTGCTGGCACGCCGCTGGCTGATGCGCCGACTCCGCAGCAGCAAGCATCTGCGGTACTGGCCAAGCTGAACGACCAGAAGAAGCCCGCCACGCCGTTCACGATGGTCAACGGTGAAGCGTACTATGGTACCCGCGAAACCTTTGTTGCCACCGTCAAAACCGATGCTCGCACCTTTTTCGTGGTCTACGACCCAAAGACGGCCAGCGGCACCATTCGCGAGACCACACCGAAGCAAGCGGAAGAAGCTCCCCCCTTCGCCACCGGCACAGCGGAGGCCCCACGCCAGCGGGGAATGGGGATGATGGGACCGATGAAGCACAACCATTCGGGCATCACGATTGAGGACTCGATTGTGCATCGCCTCAAAGCAGCGGTACCCACCATCATGGAACGCAAGGGGTTCCCACGGGGTGAGGTGACCGTGACCACTGCCCCCGACATCAAGTTTCCGGTCGAAGCCGGTGGCCAGGTTTGGACCGCCATTTACAACCCGATCACAACGACCGTGACCGGACGCCCCGGAACCGACTCGACGGACCTTTCGCTTCGCACCTTCCTCCTCCGCATGCATCTGACCCGCGGTTACCCCGGCGAGGTCACAACGAAGTGGTTCTGGGCGATCGGCGTGGATGCCATCGCGTTGGTGCTGTGTTATTGGGGCGTTTCCGGTCTGCTCATGTGGTGGCAGATCAAGGCCACACGCACAGCCGGTCTTGTCGTTCTGGCCCTCAGCGCCGTGACCGCGACAGCGTTGGGTATCGGGATGTATGGTGTTCTGGCACTGTGAGATCACACACCCAGAGTTCCAGCGGCTGAGAATGACAATCGACCGTTGAATGGTCGATTGAGACTGCTGGCCGGGCAGTCCCTTCTTGAACGGGTCGCCCGGCATGTCACACCCCGATGCCCAGCAGGGTGAAGTTGCCGGACTCCTCGACCCGCTCTCCATTCTCGACCTATGGGCCTGCAACCGGCTGCTGGATCAGCGTCTCCTTGTCCTCGGGCTTGCCCGCATCGCCGCAGAGCAAGCGATAGTTGCCGATGACCCACAGGTCGCCCAGCTGGGTGACTGCTTTGTCGGGCGGTGCGGGTATCTAGTCGGGGTCGGTCAACCCATCCTTCACCGTCAGGTCGAGCAGCTTCGCCAGTTCGTCGGGGTCGAAGCCGAGCAGACCGAGGTTGTAGTTGAAACCGTGGGCTAACACCCACGGCTCGCCGAATGGTCGATCGGCAGCAGGTCGTAGTTCCAGGTCGCCAGCGAGGCGGTCTGGTTGTCGGCGATGCGGTATGCCTTGATCTGCTCGGCTTCAGATCTGTGGCAACATGGACCGGCACCTTCTCCGGACCCAGCTTGAGCGCGGCCTTGTAGCGGGTACGCCCGCAGACGATGACGCCCTCGCCGTCCACCACGATCGGCTGGTGGAAGCCGAACTCCTTGAGGCTGGCGGCCAACGTGATCAAGCAGAAGGCCAAGGCAGAAGCCGAGGCTCAGGGGTTGACCGATTCCGAGGAAGAAATCCTCCGCACGATGGCCAAGCGAGGCAGGCAGCCGAACATCAGCTTTTTCGCGTTTACCGCCACGCCGAAGTACAAGACGCTGGAGGTTTTCGGCACTCCTGGCCCTGACAGCAAGCCGCGACTCAGACTTGATCGAACCCATGCTTGAGGCGCTGGGATGGGATGGGATGTGCGTGACCCGGATGTCGTCCATCGGGAGTTCAAAACCACCAGTCAGGATAAGCCGGTCGACTATGCACTCTGCCTGGTACGCCAACCACGCCTTCTCGTCGAAGCCAAGGGCTTGGGGAAACTCTGTCCGACCACAAGTGGATGGCCCAGGTATTGAGCTACGTGACTGTCGCAGGCGTTGAGTGGTGCGTCCTCACCGATGGTGACCAGTATTGCTTTTACAACGCAACTGCGCGGGTGCCTGCGGAAGAGAAGCTCTTTTATAAGGTCAAGCTCACCGAGTGCAATGAAGACGAGGCCATCCACATGCTGGCGTGTCTGGCGCCAGCATATCTCGAGAAAAGCCTTCTAGACGAACTCTGGAATTCCCATTTCGTGGACCGACGAGTCCGTAATGGCACGAAAGACCGTAACGGGTCAGCGGATGAACACCAACGGATGGTCCTTTTGGCAATACGAGGATGGAGATGGAAAGAGGCGAACGCTCGATCACGCCCGTAAGCGATGTCCAGGACATGAAGCGACCCACGTGAGGAGGGCGACCGCCGCAACACGAACTGTTTTGTGTTGCATTGTTTGCAGCAGTATCCGGAATGGAGCGATGTTCCGCGCATTGTTACGAAGAGTGTCCGTTTTGGGGAGCGGACCAGGCTAAGGACTCCGGGTTGGTGCTGTATGAAATGACAGAAGGCCAACGGTGGAGAAATGATTCTGCATCCAATGACGGCTGTCTAATCAGCCAATCAATATACCCGATTGAATACATAAATTGGTAATTCTGATTGAGCTAATTTTGGCAATAAATTGCTTCAATACTTTCAATTGGCTGGTTGTGTGTATTAATCCCTATTAGGGTTGCATGGGTAGAGTCAAAGTCAACTTCCTGTCACCACGCTGAACGATGACTTCAACCTTGTCACCGGGTTGACGCTGTTGCAGGGCATAAGCCAACAGATCGGTCTCGCGACGGAACGATCGTCCGTCAAAGGAAACGATCAAGTCGTCCTTGCGAAAGCCGGCTCGTTGACCCGCCGCGTGTTCGCCGTGCTGTCCAACGTACTCCACACGCAGTCCCGCGGGGGCACTCTTGAGCACTAAGCCGCCGGTCGCCATCCGTCGCAGCCCCCAACTACTCACTCGCCAGGAGATATCGTCCGCTCGACGCCAACCGCTCGGTAGCCGCCAAGTCCACGAGCGTGGCTTGCCCTGACGTTCAATCTCAACACTCAACTCTGCGGAGTCGGCTGCGCGATGCAGCACCCATTGCACGTCGGCAATCGACAGCAGCGGTTGCCCTTCAAGGCGCTTCAGCACATCCCCGGCCTGGAAGCCGACCTGCTCTGCCAGGCTGCCCTTGACCACTTCAGCTACCGTGGCCCGTTGCCGCGGATCGAGGATTAATCCCAGAGATTTCGGATGCGGATAGGGGAACAAAAGTTCGGTCGGCATCGGTTCGCGTCGGTGTCGCACTAGATCGCGCTGGGCATCGCCGATCTGATGGCAATGGATGCAGCTGGGCACCACCTTGCCAGCATAGTCCAGCCGGGGGCCATACTTGCCGCTCAGGCTGGGATACTGTTCGGGCGTGGCGATCGTTGGCTTTGGGCCGCGCTTGCCGGCCAGGGCTGCTCGATGCTTAGGATGTTCCGCGCGTAGTTCCAATGCGCCTTGCAGTGCTTGAGCCAGTCCTTCGATCGAGACATCGTCTGACCAGTTGGTCTGATGCGAGCGTGTGCCGAACCGTCCGTAGATGGTGCCGTCGGCGTGGAGCAAAAAGGCGGCGAACGACTGGTCATAGTCGAACTGGAACAACGACAGATCCAGGCCGTTGGTCGAGACGAGCCGCACTCGCACGAAGCGATCGAGCAACGGTCGAACCCGCTTGTCTTGATTCACCAGATCGTCGTCGAGTTTGACGCATTCCTCGCAAGGGATGCAGCGAAGCACTACCAGGAGCGGCTTGCCAGTACGCTTGGCCTCAGCAAACCCCTTGGCCAAGTCGTTATAGATCCAGTAGCCTTCCGCCTCGACTTTCTTGCGATCGGCGCGGACCTTTTCTTCGCGCGTCTGAGCCTGCACGGAACCGGCCAGCACCAGTGCGATTAGCAAGCAGCGGTACATCGGAGCATCTCCCCAGTGAACGCCAGGAGGCGACAGGGGAAATTCTAGTCCGATTTGCCGAAAAGTCGCTCGCGTAGCCAGGCGGGGCGATCGGTGGTGATGCCATCGACGCCGATTTCGACCATGCGACGGGCCACGTCCACATCGTTGACAGTGTAGACGTAGAGCTTCAGCCCTGCGTCCTTGATCTGTCGGGCGAAGTCAGCGGTCAACTCTTCGGTGGCCGACAGGTCCAAGCCGTCGGCCTTGAGTTGCTTGGCACGCTCAATCAAGGCCTTGGCGGTGGGCGGCGGTCCGTTCTTCCGTTTCAGCCCGACGAGCCAGTAAGCTGGCACCTCGGGCATCGCTTTTTTCATCTCGGCGATAACGTCGGCATTGAAGCTGATGACCGGGGTTTGCGTCGGTTTGAGCTTCGACGCTTTGAGTTGCTTGACCAGAAGCGGCACGATCTCGGGACCGCACTTGACTTCGACGAAGACTCGTTTGTCCGCAGGCACTTCGGCGAGCATCTCGGCCAGAGTGGGAATGCGTTCCCCTTCGTATTTCGCAGCCTTCCACTTGCCCACGTCGAGCTTTCGCAACTCGGCGAGGGTTTGTTCGACCACAAGTTTGTCTACACCAGCAGTCCGTTTAGTGTCCTTGTCGTGCAGGACGACGATCTCGTTGTCTTTGGACAGAAACACGTCGAATTCGGAGGCGTCGGCGTTCTGATGCCAGGCCAGCCGCAACGCAGCAACGGTGTTCTCCGGGGCGTCCCACGAGGCCCCTCGATGTGCAATAATTTCGACCTTGGCCGTGGCGGTCATCGTTAGAACCGCGACGAGAGTAACTAGCGACATGGAAACCTACTCCTAAACAGAGAATCGCAGTCATCTCATCAGAGCAGCGCCACGCTGGCAAGAGGCCGCACAAGATTCACACCAAGACTTCATGCAGGGGCGATCCTGGAACGATGTGGACTGAGGTAAGCAGAAGAGTTGAAGGAAGGCGGAAACCGCAGATCGCATTCTGCTATATGTTGGAAGCAAGCAATATTGGGGTCGATGATTTGTGGTCATGACCGTCGAGCGGCTCGAGTTAGATAGTCTGCTAAAGCGTGCTCGGTCCGGGGATCTGAGGGCGTTTGGGGAGATTGTCTTACACTACGAACGGCGGGTGCGCGGTTGGCTAGCGGTGCGCTGTCCTCCTGGAGCTGACGCAGATGATCTGGCTCAGGCGGTGTTTCTCGAAGCGTTTCGCCATCTGGAACGGTTTGAACTGGGCAGCGACTTCGGAGCCTGGCTATTTACCATCGCTCGCTATCAACTATTGGCCGAAATGACCCGCCTTCGCCGACATGCTGACTATCATTCCCGTTACCTTCCGCATGCCCTAGCTGAAGAACTAGCCCGACGAGCAGAATCCGACAGCAACGACGAGGAGAACGAGAGTCGCCTTCGTGCCTTAGGTGAGTGTGTTGCTAAACTGCCGTCCGCCGATCAGCGGTTGTTGCGTGAACGCTATGCCAGCAATATTCCGTTGGCTGAGATTGCCGGACGGATGCGGCGTTCGGTCGGAGCGTTGAAAAAACACCTATTCGTTTTGCGTCAAAAGCTGCATGACTGTGTGATCCGCGAGTTGGCGGCAAGAGGGGCTCTCTAATGCACAAGCGATTTGACCATCTCTGGACAGAGTTTCTGGAGGGAGATCTAAAGACCGAGGAATTGGCCGAGCTGCAACAGCTGCTGGCAGAGCAACCCGAATTGCTAGAACGAGCCGCCGATTGGTATGCCACCCACCGCGGGTTAGGATTTCTCCTCCAGCCGACCGATCCTCAGGTCGTGCGTGACGAGATCGTCCAGCGTATCGAGGCAGACCAGAAGCGATTCGTGGCCTCGGTGCGGAATCAATTGGGCCAACGCTCCAGCGTGTCGCGGAAGCCCTCTCGTCGGCTGTGGGGCTACGTGGCAGTGGCAGCGGCAGCGGTAGTGCTGACCATCGGCGTGCAATACATCGTTTGGTCATGGCTGGGCGGGGGCGCCGACCACCTAGCAGGGAGTTTCGAATACGTTGCTACTCTGATTCGTGGCGATCAGGCTGAGTGGGGATCGCGGGAGATGCCGCCAACCGGCGGACGGCTTGCACCGGGTACCTGTTCGCTCCGACGCGGATCTGCCGCGATTCAGTTCGACACAGGCACCGTGGTCATCGTGGACGCGCCTGCCGAAGTGCGTCTCGATTCGCGCAGCGGCATGACAGTTCATCGAGGCCGGGTCTTGCTCCGCGCGGCAGAGGAAGTCGATGGTTTTCTGCTCCGAACGCCAGCTCGCGATGTGGTCGATTTGGGGACGGAGTTCGCTGTGGCAGTCGACGACACGCTCGGCACAACCGACGTTCACGTTTTGGAAGGAGCGGTGTTGACCAGCCGAGCGGGGCAAGCGAATGCAGTGTTGAAGGCGGGTCAATCAATGCGCTACTTTGAAGCCGAGCCCCAACGTGCCGAGCCAACTCCGTTTCAGCCTCAACGCCTAGTCGAACGCCTGGCTCGGATGGTGACACCGCCAGAGCAGTTACTCGCCCAGGAGAACATGGACTACCCCATCGGTAGCTGGCCCTTGCAGCAGCTTAATGGCGGCCTAGGGTGGGCGGACTCGTGGCGGCTTCGGTTACCTCGTGAGAACGCCGTCGAAGGTGATTCGTCCAGTGGTAAGCAGCGGATTCTCTCGGCACAAGATGCTCTGCTGGGAACAGCAGGTAATGCCCTGGAAATGCGAGGACCGATGGGGCTAGTACGACACCTAGCTCAACCGGTCGCGATGGATCGTGACGCGATATATTACCTCAGTTTCTGGGTGCGAGCAGTTCCGGTGGCTCGAACTGGCTTGCTAACTAACCCGCAATTGGTATCTCGGGTCTCCCTTCGCGTTTCGGAAGACTGGGACGGCCAGGCGGTGGCCTTCTGGCTGAATCGCTCGGGACGACCGCAAATCAATGGCCCAACGATCGGTGGCTTTCTCGCCCAGGAAATCAAGCCGTTAACCCGTCCGTGCTTCTGGGTGGCCAAGATCGCCGCTAGCCGAAGTCAACCCGATCAAGTGTTTCTCAAAATATTTACTCCAGGCGAGCGCATTCCTGAGGAAGAGCCGTTTGAATGGACCGTCAAGACGCATGGGTTTCACAGTGATTCGCGTTATAACGTGTTGTTCCTCAACGCAGTGAATCACGGCACGCACTGGTATGATGAAATCCGCCTGGGTACTACCTGGGCCTCGGTAACCAAGCTCACTGGAGGATGAATCTTGGGATAGATTGCGGCATTGCGAAGATTTTGGGTAACCCCCCTAGCTCAACTGCTATCCCAGGGGAAAGCCGACCTCGGAACGGTCTCTGGCCTCACTCTTGACTGTTGCCGTTTCAACCTATTTGCCTTGCCGAGAACCGGCTCGAGAACATTCGAGTGCATTGATGGAGTCTACTGATGTCGCGATCTCTCTCCACCCGACGATCAGGCTTCACGCTGATCGAACTCCTTGTCGTAATTGCTATTATTGCGATCTTGATTGGTCTTTTATTGCCAGCCGTTCAGAAAGTGCGTGAGGCGGCAGCACGCATGCAGTCGCAAAACAACCTCAAACAGATCGCTCTATCGTGCCATGCGGCCCACGACACCCGCAACATCTTGCCGGTCGCCAACGCTCGAGCCACACCGATCACTACCGGCCATCCTCCTTACAACGGTCCCTGGCGACCGGGGGTTGATCCAGCGGTAAATCCGGGAGCCACGTTGACCCTCTTCTTCTACTTACTTCCGTTTCTGGAGCAGGACAATCTAGCTCGACTAGGCCTCAATGGCGGACAGAGCATATTCAGTCTTCCACCTGACAACGCTCTAGTGGTGGCCCACAAAGGTATTAAGACCTTTATCTCTCCACTCGATCCCAGTATGGACGAGGTCTACAGTATTCGCTTCGGTTGGCTCAATAACAATGCCGCTGTCGAGTGGGCACGTACCAGCTATGCCTACAATTGGCGCGTGTTCGGCAATCAGGATAAAACAGTGGTCGCTAACACGCCAACCGTTCCTTGGCACAACTCGCTGACGTTGCAAGGTGTTACCGATGGACTGACCAACACTATCTTTTTCGCCGAGAAGCGTTCGCACTGCAACAACTCAGCGCAGCCGGCCAACTCCGGTCCATCGGGGTTGGGACGTGGCAACCTATTGTTCGGTGGGCAGTGGGAAGCACGCAATGCCCCGATGTTCGCAGGGCGTACCGGCGGCGGCGTGCCACCGGCGCTGCATCCGAAGTTCCAGACGGGAGTTACCCCGGCTAATTGTAATCTCGACGTGCCGACCGCTTTCACGGCTGCTGGCTTGATTGTCGCGCTAGGGGATGGCTCAGTTCGCACCATCTCTCCAGGTATCTCGGTGCAAACGTGGAACATGGCTATTGATCCTAGCGATGGCGGCGTGCTGGGCAATGATTGGTAAACCAGACTACCGCGGCTTGCAAATCTATCTCTTGGGAGAGCCACAAGTTTTAATAATATATTGGAGATGGTATTTATGACTATTATTGCCCGGGCTTGGCTCTTGCTCGGTTTTGTCCTCAGCCTTTCCCTCGTTGCCGGCTGCGGCAAACGCGATGGGCTGAATCGAGGCGGCAAGGTGAGCGGCACCGTCTCACTGGATGGCAAGCTGATCCCCGGCGGCGTTATTCAATTTTTCTCCGCCGATGGAGTCCACGCTCCACAAGTGAACATCATGCCTAATGGTTCGTATCTGCTCATGGAACCGCCTTTGGGGCCGTGCAAAGTGGTGATCCGTACGTCGCACTTGCGGCACTTGGCCGGCAAGACCGCCTCCCAAAGGTCCAACAGTTTCCTCAACGTGGACGAGGATACTGCAACCGGCTATGCACCGGTGCCCGGCAAGTACGAGTCACCGGAATCGACCGACTTAGTCTACAATGTCCTTCCGGGAGACAGTATCTACAATATCGATCTAAAGTCGAGCCGGTGAACTTTCCTCGATTGCCGTGACGGGAGATCCGCCATGAGTGCTGGTGTACTGATGCTATCTGCCGCCCTGTTCGTTCTGCTGGGATCTCCCGTCACCGTGGCTGCCGCTGAGCCGAGCAAGCCTAACGTGCTGCTCATCCTCGCCGACGATCTGGGCTTTTCCGATCTGGGCTGCTACGGCGGCGAAATCGCCACCCCCCAGCTCGACGCCCTGGCAAAGAATGGCTTGCGGTTCACGCAGTTTTACAACACGGCGCGTTGCTGGCCCTCGCGCGCAGCGCTCTTGACCGGTTACTATGCCCAGCAGGTCCGCCGCGACACACTACCCGGCATCCCCAGCGGAACAGGCGGCAAGCGTCCGAACTGGGCCAGACTGTTGCCCGATCATCTCGCCCCACTGGATTATCGCTGTTATCACTCCGGAAAGTGGCACATTGATGGCCCACCTCTTCAGGGCGGTTTTCATCGTTCCTACAATCTGCTTGACTTTGACCGCAACTTCGGTCCCCGCCAACACCACGAGGAGGACAAACCGCTCCCCGCGATCGATCCCAAGAGCGGTTATTACTCCAGCACGGCCATCGCCGATCATGCGATCAAGTGTCTCAAAGAACACGCTGAAAAGTATCCTGATAGACCGTTTTTCGAGTTTCTCTCGTTCATCGTGCCGCATTTTCCGCTACAGGCTCCCGCTGAGGACATCGAGAAATATCGCAAGACCTACCTCGATGGTTGGGACAAAGTACGTCAAGCACGCTGGGAACGTCTCCAAAAACTGAAGATCCCCGGAGCGTCGCTGTCGGCGGTCGAAGCCGAGGTTGGTCCACCCTATCACTTCCCCGAGGCGCTGAAGAAACTCGGCCCCGGTGAGGTCAATCGCCCCATCCCCTGGGACAAGCTGACGCCTCAGCAGCAACGCTTCCAGGCCGAGAAGATGGCGATTCACGCAGCGATGGTCGATCGCATGGATCGAGAGATTGGCCGAGTACTCGATCAGATCAAGCGGATGGGAGCATGGGAGAATACATTGATCCTTTTTCTCTCCGATAATGGAGCCAGTGCCGAGATCATGGTGCGTGGCGACGGCCACGAGGCCAATGCCGCGCCGGGTTCCGCTGGGTCGTACCTGTGCCTGGGGCCAGGCTGGTCGACGGTGGCCAACACGCCATTTCGCCGCCACAAAACCTGGGTCCACGAAGGCGGCATTACCACTCCGTTGATCGTTCACTGGCCCAAGGGCATCGGGGCAGCGGGCGAGTTCCGGCACACTCCGGCGCACGTCATCGACGTGGTGCCGACCATCTTGGCCGCTGCCCACGGTAAACCACTGACACGTTGGAACGACGAACCACTCCCGCCGATGGCTGGCAAGAGTCTGTTGCCGGTCTTTGCTCGCGACGAGGGCCCGCTGCATGAGACGCTATGGTGGTTGCACGAGGGCAACCGAGCACTGCGCGCGGGTGATTGGAAAATCGTCGCTGCTGGAAAGGCCAGCCCTTGGGAACTGTACGACCTGAGCGTCGATCGCTCGGAGACACGCAACCTGGCTTCGGAGAACACCGAGAAGGTGCGCGAGCTAGCGGCTCTGTGGGAGAAGCAACTGGCCGAGTTCACCGCTCTGGCCAAGAAGGATCTGCCCGCGAGCAAGCCCAAGGGAAAGTAGTAGGCTCACGCCAGCTTGACGTCAGGTTTTCAGGACGTTATACCCCTCGCTCCCACAGATGCGAGGAATTCTGTCATGCTGAAGCATTCAGCCAATCCAGTTTTCCTTTCGCTCCTTCGGGGAGAAAGGGCAGGGGGGCGGGGAAAAGGCGCAGTAGCCATGCCGCTTTCCACCGTCCGGTGGTTGCTGTTGGTACTGGGCACAGTACTGCTATCGGCGTCACCAGGTTTTACTCAGACTCCCGAGATTCTGCACGTGCCGGAAGTCGCCTCGTTTCTCCATCAGCCAACCCGTCTAACATGGCCGGAGAGCAGCAACGGCGAACGGTCGCGCAAGTGGCAAGAATCGTCGCGGGGTGATGACGACGAGCGTGAGGAGCGACCGCGCCCCGGACCGAATGTTCCCGAGCCGATGGTCTTCGATCTGATTCGTCCGCTAGGGGTGCGGCAGGGTGAGTTGGAAGCGAACGTCTTAGGGTTTATACCGTTTCGTCGAGTCAAGACACGCACGCCGCAGTTCTCCTTCATCACAGGAGCGGACCAGAGTACCAAGAAACGCACTCCCTTCGAATGGGCACCAGAAATCGAATATGGCGTGTTCGACAATTTTGCCGTCGAGTTTGAACTACCGATGAGTCTGGGCCAGGTAGAGGCGTTCAAGCTCGCCGCTCAGTACACGTTCGGCACAGGGTTCGACGAGCAGTTCATCCACGGCATTCAGGGGATTCTGTTCATCGACCGCACCAATGGTGCCGTCACTCCGACTTTGTTGTACCTGACTGCTCTGCGATTCGATCCGGTATATAGCCTGCAAACGATGCTCGGCTTCAGCCACGAGTTCGGCAGCGACAACCCAATGAGTCCCACCTTGATCCTGTTCAACCTGGCCGTGTTCGCCGAGCTAGACAAGCTCTGGACCGTGGGGTTCGAGACAAACTACATCGCCGATCTGGACGGCACCGCGGGTTTGCTCTTCATGCCGCAGGTTCACTGGAACCCAACTGAAAAATTCACTCTCCAGGTGGGGGTTGGCACGCGCGCCCAGGAGGGCAGTTTCATCGGTGAAGGAGTCTTCCGCGTGATCCAGGAGTTCTGACCTCTCTGACCTGCTTTGCAGGGGCACTTGATTCGTACTTCTGGTGCCTCCTCGGTTTGATACATACTTTGGCGAGCAATCTTCGCTCATTGGCGTGTTTGCCACCTTCTTCAAACGGTAGGCATGAGATCAGCTCTTACGGTAGCGTCGAGTAGAGGTTGGCTTGGGAGCAGGTGTCGTCTCCTAGTTCAGCCGTTCCACCAACGCTTCCAGCGTCGGACACAGAATCGCGAAGGTATGCAGGTCGTCGAGTTTCCTCTGTTGTGTGACGCCCTGGAGGCTGGCGCGGCTCTCGTCGGACGGTTTGCCGAACCGTACAGAATGGCTCGTTCGATGTCCTTTCAGGTACGAACGGCCTGAGCTTCTTCGACGATTTCCTTGATTTCGGGGGATTCGATGATTTCGGGGGATTCGATCATCGATTCTCTCCGCATGAACAGATTCAACAACACTGCTGTAAGGCAACGATGGCGATGACCTTTACGGAATCCTCACTATCTGCTTGCCGAAGGGTTGGAGTTCTGGGTAGATTAACAGTGTTCTCCCCCGCGCACTCTCCACGACCGGGACTTTGGCTCCATCATTGGGTTTCATTCAACATAGATTGGCCCACGCATTCTCTCTCTTCGGGATGGTTAGATGACGAGTTCCACCGCTGCCACTCCGCTCAGTTCGGCTGATGTTCAGGCGATCGAGCAACTTCGAGAGGCTCACGGGCGACTTCGCAAGGAGATCGCCAAGATCATCGTCGGGCAAGATCAGGTGCTGGATCAGTTGCTGATGGCAATCTTTTGCCGCGGTCATGCCCTGCTCATGGGCGTACCCGGCCTGGCCAAGACGCTCATGGTCAGCACTTTGGCCCAGGCGCTCGATCTGACCTTCAAACGGATTCAATTCACGCCGGACCTGATGCCGACTGACATCACGGGAACCGAGGTGATTCAGGATGATCCAGTGACTCGGCAGCGCGTCTTTAAGTTTCTGCCAGGGCCAATTTTTGCCAACATCCTCTTGGCCGACGAGATCAATCGGACTCCACCGAAAACGCAGGCAGCGCTGCTCGAAGCGATGCAGGAACGCAAGGTGTCGATCGGTGGGGTCGATCATGCCATGCTCAGCCCGTTCTTTGTGCTGGCGACGCAGAATCCCATCGAACAGGAAGGCACCTATCCGCTGCCCGAGGCTCAGCTCGATCGCTTCCTGTTCCTCATCAAGGTCGATTATCCCTCGTCGGAGGAGGAAGATCAGATCATGCGGCTGGGCACCGGCGACGTGCAGGCCCAGGTCGAGAAGGTGCTGCATGGCGAGGACATCCTGCGACTGCAACACGTTGTTCGTCGCGTTCCGGTAGCCGATCATGTTTTTGCCTACGCCAAGAATCTGACGCGGTTGAGCCGGCCCGGCACTCCGGAGGCGGCGAGTTTCGTCAACAAATGGCTCACCTGGGGGGCGGGGCCGCGGGCCAGCATGAACCTGATCTTGGCGGCCAAGGCTCACGCCGTGCTGAAGGGCCACTTCCACGTCAGCGCTGACGACGTTGCCGCCGTTGCCCGACCGATTCTTCGGCATCGGCTCATCACTAATTTCGCCGCCCAGTCCGAGGGCGTCACAGTGGACAAGGTCATCTCGCTGTTGCTCCAGTCGGTGGCCAAGAACTAATGACGCTCACACTGAATCCCGAGGTTCTCTCTCGTGCCGAGTCGCTCGGCTTGAAGGCTCGCGGCATCGTCGAGGGCTTGCGCATCGGCGAACACAAAAGCCCGTTCAAGGGCTTCTCCGTCGAGTTCGTCCAACACCGCGAGTATGTCCCCGGCGATGACATCCGCCACATCGATTGGAAGAGCTACGGCCGTAGCGAACGCTACACGATCAAACAGTACGAACAAGAGACGAATTTCATCGGTCATGTGGTTGTTGATGCCAGCCGTTCGATGCTCTATGGCGAGGGCCAGACGAACAAGTTGGAGTACGCTAAGCTGCTGGCCGCCACGCTGTCGTATCTGATCATTCATCAGCGCGATACAGTAGCGCTGAACGTCTTCGATGCGGGATGGCGAGTGCGGCTGCCAGCGTCGAGTCAGCCCGGCCATGTGCAGACGATCCTCCGCACGTTGGAGGAGGTCGAGCCACGCGACAAGGGGAGCATCGGCCCGTTGCTGTCAGACCTGGCCCAGCAGTCACGGCGGCGCGGCCTGGTCTTTCTTCTCAGCGATTGTTTCGACGACGTGGCCTCGCTGCTCAATGGCCTATCTCACTTGCGTTTCCAGGGGCACGAGGTGACGGTGTTTCACGTTCTGCATCCCGACGAGATTGCTTTTCCCTTTGAGGGCATGACGCGCTTTATCGCTCTGGAGGACATCGTCAAAGTGCTGACCCGACCGCGTCAGATTCGCGGAGCCTATCTGCGAGCCTTGGAAACCTACCTGCGGGAGTTCACTGCTGGCTGCCAGGCCAATCGGGTCGATTACGTTCTGGCCGACACTTCACGCGACCTGAAGGAAACGCTGGTCGGTTGGCTAGCGCGGAGATTACAGATGGGATAACTCGCTTGTGTTCGCCTCCGAATTGGAGAGCAGGGACCGATAGCTAAGCGAATGAGGAGTCGATGACGTTTCTGGCACCGTACATGCTCTGGGGCACACTGGCGGCGGGCATTCCGATCGCGCTGCACTTCTTCTATCGCAGTCGGCATCGCGACGTGCCCTGGGGGGCAATGAAGTTTCTCCTCACCGCCATCGAACAGACCAGCCGTCGCCTGCGCTTCCAAGAACTGGTGCTGCTGTTGCTGCGTGTGTTTCTCGTGGTGTTGCTGGCGGTGGCTCTGGCTCGACCATCAATCAGCAGTTCCACTCGCAGTGGGCGAGGGGACGCGGTGGATGCCGTGCTGATCCTAGACACATCGCTGAGCATGGGAACGCGGGTCGGCGTCGCTCCGGGGACCGGGGACGAAGTCTACGCTGCCAGTCTTCGTCAGTTGGCCGGTGAGGATGGCGCGGTGCGTGCCTTCGATCGTGCCCGAGCGGCGGCCTTGGCGATCCTGGCCGCGCTTCCGCCGCAATCCACGGTGCAGATCATCACCGCTTCCGATCGAGCCACGCTGCTAGGGCCGCGCTCCCCCTCCCATCTGGACGAGGCGCGAACGCTGCTGGAACAGGCCGAATTGACCGACCTGGGCAGTGACTTTCTGCCGGCCCTGCGACTCGCGGTCGAAACTATCGAGGCTGGCTCATCGCCCAACAAGGAACTGTACCTGCTCAGCGACATGCAACGGACTGGCTTTGAGACGCGGCTGAGTTCGCTGATCGAACAGTTCGACGGGCTACGCCGTCAGTGTAGCCTCTATTTCGTCCATTGCGGAGCGGATAAGGTGAGCAATGTCACTCTGTCGGGCATTTTGCCGCAGTCCGCGCCGCGTACCGGGGAGCGCGGCGACTTCGTCGTCCTGGTCCGCAACACCGGCCAAACCAGCATTCGCAATCTCACGCTGACACTGGAAATCGACGGCAATAGTGCGACCCGCGACACACAAGCGATCGTCGAGATTCGACCTGGTGAAACGCGGGCAGTGGGGCTGTCGGTGCCAATCGACAAGCCGGGGCTGCATGTGCTGACGGCTCGTGTCCGCACGGATGATCTCGAGGCCGACAATCGCTTCGATCAACTTCTCAACGTCACCGATCGCGTCGGGATCTTGCTCGTCGATGGCACACCGGATCCGCGCGATCCGCGACGCTCGGGCAGTTTCTTTTTGCGGCATGCCCTCGATCCTGCTCCGGCAGAAGCGACGCTGCCAGTGACCGTGGTCAGCCCGGAGCGCGTGACGCCAGCGGATCTGGGCGGTAAGGAACTCTGTCTGCTCGTCAACGTGCGGTTGGAAGCCTCGGGCAAGGAGGGCGGCCACGTCTCGCCGGAATTCGTCCGAGCATTGGGCACGTTCGTTCGTGAGGGGCGGTCACTGGTTCTTTTCGCGGGCGATCGCGTGGTTCCCGAGGTGTACAACCGCTTGCTGGACGATCAACAACAGTTGCTTCCATTTCGGATTGCGAAAATCGAGAATGCGCCGTCTGAGGCCCCCTTCTTGATTGATCGCAAGAGTGCGGTCGGTTCCCCCTACCAGCGCTTTGCAGACGAGCGGGGCTATGCGGGGATGGATCGCATCGAGGTGCGGCGGTTGCTAGCGCTGGAACTGGACGATACCGTTGGGGCCAGTGAATCGAAGGTATTGCTCCGCTATGTTGGCGGAAAGCCGGTTGTGGTCAGTCGCAAGCGCCCCGGACAGGGTGAAGTGATGCTCTTTACCACGTCGGTCAGCGATCCGCTCTGGTCGGATTGGTTCATCAGCCCGGCGTTCGTGCCGTTTGTTCAGGAAACACTGGGCTATCTGCTCGAAGATCGGCCGCGCACGTTGAATCGCGTGGTGGGCGAGCCGTTGACCCTTCCTGTCGCTGCCGACGCAGCGGAGGGGGCTTATGATCTGGTGCAACCGGATGGCACGCGGCGTCGCCTGGGCTATCCCCAAAGCGAAGGCGGTAGAATGGTCGTCACTGCGGATGGCCTCTCCCGAGCGGGGTTGTATCGCATCGTTGCTGTCGGCGCGGAACCAGCCGACGAGCCAACTTTTGCTGTCGTGCCGGACTTGCGTGAAACAGAAAATCTAGAGCGGTTTACTCCGGAACAGTTGAATCAACAACTGGGTTTCGACGTCGTCCATCTGCTCGCCGCCGACGATGGCTCGGTCTTCTCCGGCACGGCGCGGTTTCGCCACGAGTGGACTCCGTGGCTGTTAGGGTTGCTGGTGGTGGTGGTGGTGGTAGAGATGGTGTTTGCCTGGCACTGTGGGCGTTCGTGGTGAGAGGAACTGTGCGTGATATTGGCGACCTTGGAACTCGGTAGCCACTGGCTGCAACGCCTGGGATTGGTGCCCGCGCCCGAAGGCACAGTGCTACAGTCGGCGGAACTTGGGCTGCGTGGCGGCATTCCCTGGTGGGTCGCCGTTGTCGCCCTGTTCGTCGCCGGCACCTGGGCCATCTATCTGTATTTCCACGAACACGCCAAGCTCAGCATCGCGGTACGGGTGCTGTTGGCCCTGTTGCGAACGACTGTGTTCGCCTTGCTGCTGGCCCTGTTGCTGCGTCCGGTGTTGCTCGCCGAGTTCGCCGGGGAGCGGCCCCGTCCAGTCGTGCTGCTGCTTGATTCCAGCCAGAGCATGGGGCAGATCGATCGTCGCGTCACCGAAGCGGACAAGCAGCGTGTCGCCTTGGTGCGGGGTATCGAATCTTACAACGACATTCCCGATCTGAAAAAAGTTGATCTGGTTCGCGCTGCCTTGACTAATCCGCAACTGGGGCTGCTCCAACGACTGCGGCAACGTGGCCCGCTGCAACCGTTTAGTTTCGATCGCCGCTTGCAGAGCCTGATCGACTCCGACGACCTGGCCGAGCAGCTTCAGACCGAAGGCCCCCAGACCGCGTTGGCCGATTCGCTGCATGAACTGCTGATGCGCTCGTCGAGCCTGTTGCCCGCCGCCGTCGTACTAGTGACCGATGGCCGTGACAATGCCTCGTCACGCACCCTGGAGGAGGCTGCCGCTGCCTGTCGCGAGCGCGGCGTGCCGCTGCACATCTGGGGGGTCGGCTCCACCGAGGCGGGCATTCTGCAACTGAAGGAGGTCAAGTCGCCGCCGGCCATCTTCATCGACGCCAAACCCGACGCCGTCGATGATCTCGTCGAGATTCCCCTGCGCTATCGAGCGCGCGGCTTCAAGGGCGGCACGCTGGCGGTGACAGCCAAGCTCGGCGAACAAACAGTAATCCAGAGAATTCCTCTCCGCGATGGCGAGAATCTGAGTCATACTTTGCGCTTTCGACCGAATAAGGGCAAAGAGGGCGAACGGCCTCTCACCGTGCGCCTCGAACTAGACGGTAACCCCGACGTGGCCGACGAGGTCACACGATTGGTGCAGGTGCGATCCAGTCGGGTCAAGGTGCTGTACGTCGAGAACGTCCCTCGCCGAGAGTATCGTTTCATCCAGCCGGTGCTGGATCGCGATCGTCGAGTGCTGTCGCGGATCTGGCTGGTCGAGAGTGATCCGTCCCTGGCCGAGTCGCCGCCTGATCCAGAATCTGGCGCACGCTTCCTGGACCGTTTTCCGGAGAACTTCCCCGACCCGGACCGGCGTGATCCGGATCGTCGGCCCTACGATCTGTTGATCCTCGGCGACGTACCGTACAAGGCGCTGGGGGCCGACGCCGCCAGGGCCATTCGCCAGTTTGTCAAGGAGGGCGGCGGGTTAGTGATGCTGGCGGGGCCGGCTCATGCCCCGGCGGAGTTCGTCTCCACGCCATTGGCCGACGTGTTGCCCGTCGAGTTGACTCGCCAGGAATTTACCCCCGACGACATGGCCCGGGCTACCCCCTTTCGACCGCGCCTCACCTACGAGGGGGAGCAGAACCCGATGTTGGCTCTGGATGATCAACAAGCGGCGAATCTGAAGCTGTGGAAGGAGGATCTTTGGACGTATAATCCCGGCTTCTGGTGGCATTATCCCGTGGTCGATCTGCGCCCTGGGGCACAGGCTCTGGTGGTGCATCCGGACAAGCAGATCGGCAGCAAACCCGATCTCAAACCGATGCCGATTGTCGCCACGCACTACTACGGCAAAGGCGAGGTGCTGTTTCTGGGCAGCGACGAGACCTGGCGCTGGCGTGACGGAACTGGCGACCGCCTCACGGCTCGTTTGTGGGGGCAGATCGTTGCTCGACTTGGACTGCCGCATCTGCTGGGCAACGCACGACGTTCCCAACTCGATCTGGAACGCGGCGTCGCGATCTACGGACAACCCGGATCGGTCAAGGCGCGTATTCTCGACTCTAAGTATGAACCGGTGGTCCGACCGACGATCCAGGCGAAGTTGGTCTGCCTCGATGCCCGTGACGATGGGCCGCGTGTGCAAGACGTCGTTTTGCGTCGGGTGGCCGGACAGCCGGGCGAATATCGCGGTTCGCTGCCCAACGATCGACCCGGTCGGCACGAGTTGCGGCTGTTGGCCCAAGACGGCCTGGAGGCGGCGACGTTACCGTTTACCGTCGAGTTGCCCCCCCGACATGAACTGGAGGAAACGGGGCTGGCCGAGGAGGCCCTGCGTGCCCTGGCGAGCGGCAGCGGCGGAGCATTCTACCGTGAGGAACAGTTGGCCCAGCTGCCCGAGACGATCACGCCGCGCTCACTGGCCTTCACTCAGCGCCAGGAAGTTTTACTGTGGAATCCATTAGCCCTAGTGGTCCTCCTGACTTTGCTCACCGCCGAATGGCTGCTACGGAAGTTCTCCAACCTGAGTTAATGCCAACCGTGTCACCGACGATTCCCCGACTGCTGGACCGACTGCGACGCCGCGAACGCTGGCTGGCGATGAGCTGGGCGGCTTCGCGATTCTTCACGGGGTTCGCCGGCCTGTTTCTCCTGGGCTGCGCCCTGGATTGGTGGATCGATCGTCGCCAGGACACCCCTCAAGGATTGCGGCTGGCGCTCTTCTGGGGACAGATTGGGTTGTGGCTGTTGCTGCCGCTCTACTGGGCGCTGCGGTATCTGCGCTGGCCCAGCGACGACGAGGTGGCTCTGGACCTCGAACGAGCTGTGCCAAGTTTGGGACATCGGTTGATCTCGGCAGTGCAGTTGAACCGACCCGGTGCCAAGATCGCCGGTATGTCGCCCGACTTGATTGCCGCCGTTACTGCCCAGGCCCAGCAGCAGGCCGCTACCGTGGACTTGACTCAAGTGAGCGACGGTCGCCGTTATCGTTGGGCCGGGCTACTCGGCGCTGGTGTGCTGACCTGCCTGGTCGGGTTGTATGCCGCCATGCCACAGACTAGTTCGGTTCTGCTGCGGCGGTGGCTCGGAGCCGAGGTGCCGATTCCGCGTGACGTGCAACTGACTACGCTCGGTCCGCAGGTCTGGCCGGCTCATGAGGAAAACCTGCTCCGCCTGCGAGCCGAGGGACACTCACGCCAAACCGACATCGGCGAGCTGCTCGTCCTTCCCGACGAGGGGGACCCGTTCCGCGTGGAGTTGCACCACGAGGAAGGCAATTTCTGGGCCGCCAAACTGCCGCCGATGGACACCCCGTTCCGCTATCTAGCCTGGCTACGCGATGGGCGGCTGCACACGCCGGGACGGGTGAGTTATTCGCCCCGTCCGGTGGTGCAGTCGGTTCAAGCGACGGTGTTGCTGCCCATGTCGCTACTGGGGCAGACGGCCTCCGGCCAGCCTTACGAAGAAGCCCAGCGTGGCGGTGACATCGACTACCGACTCCCCGGTTCGTCGGCCCGAATCACCATCCAAACACAGGTGCCGATCGTCTTCGGCGAACTGCGTATCGACGGCAGCCGCCTTCGTTCGGTGCCGTTGACGCTAGCTCCTGATGGGTTGACCGGCACAGCGACCGTGCCCCTGTTGCCCGACGATCGGCTCTACGAAGTCCGTGTGCGCGATCGCTTCAATTTCGAGAATAACGATCCGCCAAGACGTGTAATTCGCCGCTTGCCTTTGGAGCCGCCCGAGGTGGTGTTACTCCCCGAGACGTTCTATCGCGAGGGGGACGAGGGATCACCCGAGGATCGCGAGGTGGAAGGGATTCCGATTCTGCTAGGCGAACGGTTTGCGTTAGCCTATGCGGCCCGAGCACGCTATGGGCTGTCGCACGTTCAGCTACGCTTCCGAGTGATTCCTCGTTCGGCCAAGCTCGATGCCGAGTCGGGCGGCGAGATCGACCGCGATGCCTTCTTGCGTCTGCCGTTGGGACCTCCTCGCAACGCCAAGTCGCCGCCCTCGGCCAAGTTGCGCGAGGAGTTTTCGACTCGTCCCGTCGAAGGCGACGCTCTGCCGGACACCGAGGGTGGCGGACGCTACGACTTTCTCACTACAGGTATTTCCGACGGCAAAGGCGGACGCATCGACCTGAAAGAGGGCGATCGGGTGCAGTTTTACGTCGAAGCCTTCAGCAAAGCCGACCCCGACGGCGTGTCCGGACGCTCGGAAGTCCGCGAAAAGGAGGTGGTCGATCTGAAAACCTATCTCGCCTGGTTGCAGCGTAAGGAAGATCTGAAAGAACGCACGCGCCTGTTGGAAGAGCAGCAACGGGCTGCTCGACCAGGAAACCTGGAACCATGAACGAAACCTCCGCCTCTGCTGGGGGTTAGTAACTGGTTGATAGCCTGACTCGTACTTCGGCTCGAAGACCTCTTAGGGAGGGTGAGGAATGACGCATCTGCGGTTGGTGTCCCTGGCGGCAGTTCTTGGCCTGGCCGTGGCCCTGTTCGCGGCTCCCTCGGGGGAAGGAGCCGAGCCGATGCTCGGCGATCTCGCCGAGCAGCAGGAGCGGCAGAAGCAGATTCAGCAGGAGACGGAAAAACTTCTCCGCCGCATCGAAACCATGATCCGGGTGTTGGAGTACAATCGGCTCGGCGAGTCGGCTCAGAAGGCGATGCTCGACGAAGTGTCCAAAACGCTGGCCGGCATCAGCCGCGAACAGATGGCGGCACTACTAGCCGCGTTGGAGAAGGCCGGTGCCTCTCGTGGCGAGGCGCGTGTCGGCGAGATGAAGAAGGCCAACGAGTATCACGAGCGCGTCGTGCTGGAACTCAAGGGGTTGCTGGCCAAGTTCGACGCGGTCCGCAGTTTGGAACAGGCGGCGGAACGCTTCGAGAAGCTTGGTCGCGATCAGGCCGAGCAAGCCCTGTCGGCGAACCAACTCGTCGCCGATGCCGAGGCCACCCCGCCCACCGACCGACGCCGTGATCCCATTCCCGGGCGCGTCCAGCGGGCCGCCTCCGAGCAGACCTTCCTGACTAAGGATTTTGCCAACTTGGTCATTCAGGTGATCGACCTGCGCTCGCAGTTGCCTGAAGAGCAGAAGAGCCGGGCTACTGCTCTGGTCGAACGAGTCAAGTCGCGCAAAGTGGCCGAGACCTCGCACAAGGTGATCGAGGTCTATCGCAGCTCACCGTACTACTTCGGACGCGAAAAAGCGTTGGCCAAGGCTGCTCCGTCGCAGTGGCACCTCTCGGAACAGATGCTCGGCCTGGCCCGAGAACTGCGGTCTCCGCCAGAACGACTCACTACCCTCCGCGAGAGCAAGCGTCGGCTGGACAAAGCCATCGAGGAACAGCTGAACCTCAAGAGTGATACCCTATCGCCGCCCAAACTCGAAGGCGGTGATCTGAATCAGGAAGCCAAGGCCGACCCCGCGCGGCAAGAAGGGGAAGCCGAGCGACCCGTTCGACGTGGCCTGTTCGGCTTCGATCGCCGCATCCGTGATGAGTTCCAGGTGGTTCAGACTCCTGCTCAGGTCCACGCCAAACAGATGGGCGATCGTCAAGGTTGGGTCGAGTTCGACACACGCTGGGTGCAGGCCCTGTTGGCTCCTCATTTTGCCCAACTTGCCGACAAACTCGAACCCGTCGAGCAGCTGTTGTTCGACTCGCAGTATGGTTTGCGGCGTCAGCACAAACCGGACGAGATTCTCCCAGCTCAAGAGGAAGCCCTCGCTGGACTGCGTGAGGTACTGCGTGAGGTTGAAATCCTACTTGTCGAGGAGGAAAAGGCTCGCACTGACCCGGTGGCCAACTTGAAGGATGCCCTGACTCGGGTCGAACAGCTGATTCGCGAACAACAGGATCTCCGTGACGACACTCAGAAGGCAACCGACCGCCGCGACAACGACAAGCTCCAGGCCAACGCAGCCGAGCAAAACGACCTGGCCCGACAGACCGAGAACGTCCGGCGCGACGCCCAAGCGGCCAACCGTGAAACGCTGCGTGCCCTCGATCAGGCCCAGCGGGAGATGAAGCAGGCCGAAAAGGCGCTTCAGGCTCGTGACGGCAAGGAAAGCACCGCCAAGCAAAACGAAGCGTTGGCCCAGCTCGAACAGGCTCGCCAGCAACTCCAAGAGCAACTGCGTCAAGCCGAGCAACGTCGTGAGGATCTCGCCAAACTGGAAGAAGCCCGGGAGAAGCTTGCCGAACTGATTCAGCAGGAAAAAGCCATTGCCGACAAGGCCGAGGCGTTGGCCCAGCGCCCCAAACAGGAAGAATCGGCCAAGCTGGCCCAGAAGCAGAACGAGGTCACTCCGCCGACTAAAGATCTCAGCCAGTCGCTCAAACAGGCTTCTCCCGAGGCTTCCAAGCAGCTGGAAGCCAGTGCCAAGTCGATGGAGTCGGCCCGCGAGAAGTTGGAGAAGACCCAACCCAAGCAGGGCGAGAAGATGGCCCGAGACGCTCTAGAGAAACTGAACCAGGCGAACAAGGCCTTGGAGAAGGAACTCGATCAAAAGCGGGCTGAGGAGGCGGCCGCTCAAGCACGGATGCAGCCTAATCGACTCGATCCGCGTGAAGCCAGCGAGCAGATCGCTAAGGCGATGGAGCAGGCGGAGTTGGCCCGCCGCGCTGCCGAGATGGCCGAACGTCCGCTCACCGAGGCGGACCTGGCGCGGCTGCAACAACAGATCGCCGAACAATCGCCCAGAGCCAAGGCGGAGCAGGCGAAACGACCCGCCAACGAAGCCGCCGAGGCTCTGAAAAAAGGCGATTTCAGCAAGGCAATGCAACAGCAGAAAGATGCCCTGGCCAAACTCCGCGAGGCGGCCCAGCAGCAACAAGGAGAAAAGAGCAGGCAAAAGGGCGAAAAAGGCCAGCAAGGTGAGAAAGGGCAACCAGGTGAGAAAGGGCAGAAGGGACAACAAGGGCGGCAGGGCGAGATGAGTGCCGCCGAGTTGGCTCGTCGTCAGCAAGAGTTGATGGACGCCACCTCCCAACTAGCCCGTTCGCAGGCAGCCACCGAAGCCGCCCTCGCCGCCTTGGGACAGGCTCAGGCCGCCTCTCCCAAGGCGATCCAGAAGCAGCTCGATCAGGCTAATCAGCAGCTAGCTAAAGCATCGCAGTCGCTCCAGAAAGGCGAGGCAGGCAAGGCAGGTCAGGCTCAGGGCCGCGCCGCCGAGGAACTCTCGGAGGCCCTACGCACTCTCAACGATGCGATCGCCAGCGCCCAACAAGCCGGCCAGCAGCCCGGCCAGGGGCAGGAGATGGGCCAGGGCCAACCGCAGGGCCAAGGGCAACAGCCCGGTCAACAACCGGGCCAACAGCCGGGACAAGGGCAACAACCCGGCCAGGGCCAGCAGCAAGGACGTGCCCAGGAGCGTGAGAACCAGGGGCGAGGCGATCGCCTGCCCGATGGCGCGGCCAATCTCGAACGGGCCGCCAAAGGCGATGCCGACGGCAAGGGGAGTTTCATCAACTTGCCGCCGCGACAACGTGAGATGCTCCGCCAGGCCATGACGGATAAATTGCCTCCGGAATATGCCGCAATGATTCAGCAGTACTTCATCAACATCTCGAAGGGCAAGCCCGCCCCGTCGAACAAGTAAGCACACCACGACCAGCGCCGCCGACCCCGGCGCTGGTCTTCGGTCAGGAGGGGAAGCATGCGGCTGGTCTTGCTCGTGTTGGTCGCTCTCGTCTTGGCAGCTGGGCCAGACAAAAAAGAGGAAGTCAAGATGCCGGACAGCGTTCGCAAGGCTACCGAACGCGGTCTGGCTTGGTTGGCCAGTAAACAGAATAGCGACGGCTCCTGGAGCGAGGCTCGCTATCCTCACAACACCGCCATCACTTCGTTCGCTCTGCTGGCCTTTTTGTCCCAGGGCCATCTGCCCAACCAGGGCATCTACGGCAAGCAGATCGCCAACGGCGTGCGCTTCCTGCTCTCCAGCGCTCGGGAGGATGGTTACATCATCGGCACACGCGGCGGCAACATGTACAGTCATGGCATGGCCACGCTAGTACTTGCCGAAGTCTACGGCTTGACCAACGACAAGACTATTCGTCCCGTGCTGAAAAAAGCGATCGATCTAATCGTCGGGGCACAGAATTCGGCGGGTGGTTGGCGCTACACGCCTCAGCCGCGCGATGCCGATGTCTCCGTGACTATCATGCAGGTCATGGCCCTACGAGCAGCCAAGAATGCCGGACTCGCTGTTAAAGATTCGACTATGCAGGACGCCATCGAGTACATCAAACGCTGCTACGACGAACGCACGGGAGGCTTTTCCTACATGCCAGGCATGCGGCCCGGCTTCGCTCGCACGGCGGCGGGCGTGTGTGTGTTACAACTCACCGGCGAGTACAAGGCCAGCGAGATTCCCCGCGCTTTGGAGTACCTCAAAGACAATTTCGACGCTCGGGAACATTTCTGGTATGGCCATTATTACGCCTCCCACGCCATGCATCAGGTTGGCGGCAAAGAGTGGAAGGACTGGTACGCTCGCATGGTTGAGACGTTTCTGTTGATTCAGTCCAGTGATGGCAGTTGGTCGGCCTACGAACGCAACAGCCCCGGACCGGTGTATCAGACAGCCATCGCGATTATCTCGCTGTCGGTCCCGATGAACTATCTACCTATTTATCAGCGTTGATTCCTCGTTCTGGGCGAGGCAGCGGATTGGCGGGATCTCTCTTGCATGCGCGGAATACTCCAGACTATACTCGCCCCGCATCGACTGTGACCCGCCCATCGCTGCACACCGGGAAGGA
>CALDUY010000013.1 GCA_937923405.1 uncultured Gemmataceae bacterium
CGGCAATTATTCCTTACATGGAAACATCCGGTCAAGTTTTTCCATCGAGGAACTTTCGATCGGAGCGACTGCGTCGTGGAATCGCAACACGGCGAAAGAAGTTCCCGAGACCCGCCGCCAGCCTTCGATTCCCTCGGGCAGGACGTTGCAGACCACGGCTCGCGCCCCGGCGAGCCGGCAGGCGGTCCACAGCCGCGTTCGCTCTGTGGGCGAGGCTGACCACAGCCGTAGTGCCTCCTTATGCGACAATTCCGCCAGCACGGTAAAGCCGCCCAAGCGTGCCCAGTAGGCGTTGTAGGTCAGGCCGATCGAGGCGACTTCATCGCCTGGCTCCAGCCCCAACCGGCGCAGCGAACTTGCTACCTGATAGTGCGGATGGGCCTCGCGCGACTCGCCGACGGAGCTGGCTCTCGCCGCTTGACTAATGTCCTGTAGCGTATGGAGTCCGACCAACACGACCAGACAGCCCAGCAGCGAAACGCCAATCGGTCGCACCTGCATCTGCCGAGGATGCGGCAGCCGCACCGTGGCCAACAGTCCCACGAACAGGGGCACGACGAACGGTCCGGCGAGACGGCTTTCGGCATGACCGACCAAGAGATACAGCATCAGTCCCGCCAGAGCAGGGACCAGCAACGGCGAGTAGTCCCAGGCCGAGTTGAGAAATTGCCGGCTCCAAGAGAACCACCCGCCACGATGGGTCGCTATTCCCAGCCCCACGAGGGCCGCTGTCGTCAGCGTCCAGCCGAAGAGTTGCTCGGCAAATAACGAGTGATAGTATCCTAGTACCCGAGTCGAGGCCTTCAGTTGCTGACCCGCCTCCAGCCTGGGGCGGATCCCGGCGTAGTACCGTGAGGGATCGAACCACAAAGGACAGGTTTCTCCCGCCGACGAGCCGCACCAAGTGAGCAGCGGTACGCGGCTCAGTGCCCGGGGGTGGGCCGGTGTCAAAGGGGGGGCCATTCCAGCCAGCTGGTTGGGATGGGGCACTTGATTGACATACCAGAGATAATTCAAACGTCCACTATCTCCGAAAGTCGGCTCGCCACGCGCCAGCGACAGCACCAGTACCCACGGTCCCGCGAGGGCGACGAATCCAGCCACAGCGTAGGCCAGCGGTCGCAGCCCTCTACGGATCGTCAGAAGCCCCACCAGCCCCAGGTAAACCCAGGCCAACGGAAACATCACAGCCTTAGCCAGATAGGATAACCCTAGGACGACTCCTAGACAGCCCGCCGTGACTACTGAGAGCCTTCGCGCCAGCCGCAGTAGCAGCGTCGAGGCGAAGAGAACGCCCGACAGCACGAGCAAATCCGGCGTCACCGCTCCGACGGTCACCAGGC
The DNA here is from genome assembly GCA_937923405.1 of uncultured Gemmataceae bacterium. Classification (GTDB taxonomy): domain Bacteria; phylum Planctomycetota; class Planctomycetia; order Gemmatales; family Gemmataceae; genus CALDUY01. Next base: position 1,344 of record CALDUY010000013.1, read on the forward strand.
GGAGCAGTACCATCGTGAACAGTGTGTAGGATAATCCCACGAGCAACCAGTCGGGCAACAGATCGTGCCAGCGTTCGCGGAGCCATTCGCGCTCTTCGATTCGTCGCTGGAGCAGCTCGCGGAGCAGCGTCTCCAACGCCACGATTGCCAGCAGAGCTAGGCCGAGATTGACGACGTGAACCACGGTCGCTTCCCAGTACGGCACCGGGCGGACGATACCAAGAACCGCAGCTAGCAGCCACGAGTACAGCGGACTCCAGTAACTATTGATCGCCGAAGTCCAGTCGCCTTGGAGGTAGGCAGTCGCTACATCGAGGTAGGCCAGACCGTCTGGATTCATGCTGTGTCGTGAGGTGTAAGTCTGGGCGACGCAACCAAGCAAGGGAAGCAGTCGCCAGACGAAGAATGATGAGTTTGGACGGCGACTTGGGGTAACGGAGGACTGACTACTGACCGAGGAAAACTCGGTAATCGGAGCCGGGCTGAGCGTGTGCATGGTCATCCTTAACCTTGGGGCTGTTGGGCTTGGTATTATGGGAAAATCAGGTGAAGCGGATCAAGCCGAATTGTCGCCCTTGCCGTTCGACCTTGCCTTGACTTGAAGGTCGCATGAGAATAGCGTGAGGGACCGTCCCATCGAGTATCGTTGAAGGGAGTCAACGCATGTCCGCGACCCCGTCTACTGCTGTGCCGCTGTGTGATCTACTCACCCAGTATCGATCGCTGCAACCGCAACTGGAAGCAGCCGTGACTCGGGTACTGGCTTCCGGCCAGGTGATCCTCGGTCCGGAAGTGGCTGCCCTCGAAGAGGAGATTGCCGCTTACTGCAATGCCAGTCATGGGGTCGGCTGTGGTTCGGGGACCGAGGCGATTTCGCTGGCTTTGCATGCGTTGGAAATCGGTCCCGGCGACGAGGTGATCCTGCCGGCGTTTACCTTTTTCGCGACGGCAGGTTGCGTGGCACGCACGGGGGCCAGACCGGTCTTTGTCGACATTGATCCGGCTACGTTCAACCTCGATCCCGAGGATGTGGCGGCGAAGATCACGTCGCGAACCAAGGCGATTCTCGTGGTGCATCTGTTCGGGCAATGTGCCGAGATGACTCCGTTGTGGCGCATCGCCGAGCGCTATCATCTGCCGATCATCGAGGACGCTGCTCAGGCCCTAGGAGCGGAGTATCAGAACAAGCGAGCCGGCAGCCTCGGGTTGATGGGCTGTCTGAGCTTTTATCCCACCAAGAATCTCGGAGCCTACGGCGATGCGGGGTTGACCGTGACCAGTGATCCGGCGCTGGCCGCGCGGATGGCCTGCCTTCGCGTGCATGGCATGGAACCGCGTTACTATCACAAGTATCTGGGCTGGAACGCTCGCCTCGACGCGGTTCAGGCCTGTCTATTGCGTGTCAAGTTGCCCTACCTCGACACCTGGATCGGCCAGCGCCAAGCTGCCGCCGAACGCTATCATGCTCTGATCGAGCAGCATCATCTGACCGATTGGCTGGAGCGCCCCACGATTGCCCCGGACCGACGTCACACCTTCAATCAGTATGTGGTGCGGGTGGCTCGAGGAGAACGTGACGCTCTCGTGCGTCATCTCAAGAGCGAGGGAATCGGTTGCGAGATTTACTATCCATTGGCCCTGCATCAGCAGGAGTGCCTGGCCTATCTAGGCTACAAGACCGGCGATTTCCCGGTGAGCGAGTCGGCCAGTCGCTGCGTGCTGGCTTTGCCGATGTTCCCGGAGATCACCGCTGCCCAACAGGAACGAGTGATCGCCAGCTGTGCCGTCCACCTGCGCCGCGCCCTCCGACGCGCTGGATAATTAGTGGTTGATTGCAGCTGAATTGTGAGGTGGCTCAGAAACGATTCGTCCCAGCGGAGGGCGTTAGCCCTCCGTGTGATTCGTTGCCTCAATTCACCTGGAATTGAACCACCAGCAACCAAAAATTCGAGAGAAAATCCCGGTGCGAAAAGAATTAAGAGTTTATCGAGTGAGAAACTATTTTTTCAAACCGGTTTCGCGCCTGGGTTCCGCGAGGTAACGCCGAATCAGATCAGATCGAGCATACGTTTGCTACCGCTGGTACGAGTGCGGTGGCACTCGCTGCAGTTGCCGCGGACAATTAGTGTGTGACCGCTGGGATGGAATTGATGCTCCTGGCAGACAGTTCGCAGCAGTTCTTCCAGCACTTTACTCTGAAACTCGATCATCTTACCGCACTTGCTGCACTGCAAATGCTCATGCTGCGGATAGCCGTAGTCGTGGTCATAGCAGACGCGCGGACCAATGTCGAGCTTGCGGAGCAGGCCGGCATCGACGAGTTTAGTCAAGGTACGATAAACGGTGGCACGGCTGACGTCCAGGCCGGCTGCCTTCATGCCGTCGATGAGTTGGTCGGCGTCGAAGTGCTTGTGCTGACTGAAGATGTAACGAACCATGTCGCGCTGCTGTTCGGTGAACCGCTGCGGTTTGGCCCGACTGCTGAGATACTCGCGAAACTTCTCTTCGGGCGTATGAGCTACTTTCACCGCCGGTAACGACACGTTCGACCTCCTCGAACTAATCAATAATGATTCTTGATTATCAGTATATCGGCAAGTGAGGTCGAAAAAAAGCCTCCAGCCCCTTTGTTGCTCCCAACAGAAAGGCTGGAGGTGAGGCGTTTAGCTGAACATTCGCTCCAGAGCAATGGCCAGCTTCTCCGGCGTATCATAAGTTCCCGCCGCGATTTCTCGCCTCACTCGCGCGACGAGATCGTGTCGAATCCCATCCTCGGTGGTGAGCCGTCCGCGACGTTCGTTCAAATCCTTCCGAATGACTTTCTGCGAGAGGCGGTCCTCCCCCCGACTATGTGAACGAGATGCCGGGTCTTTCTGACAGGTCGAAGCGTAGTGATACATCTGTTCAATCTCCCCTATCGGTGCGACGAGTGCCGACCGACAGGTTATTCCGCGACAAGAGATGCGCGAAGATAAACCCCCGAAACCGCGCAGATAGGTAACCAGCGGTTTCGATTTCACGATGGGTTTGAGCGAGCCAACCCGGAGCCGCGGGAGGCGTCGAGGCTGGTAGATGGGTAGTGATCGACTGCCCACCGGTCCCGCTCTAGAGATTATTATCGACGGATGAGGCGAAGCGATTCAGGAAATCAGGTCTCCCAGCAGCGATCGGTTCGTCGGGGGTATCTGGGGAAACTGTTATGCCTGGGATGCGTCTGGCGCGTCAGGCGCGCCCCACGGGGTGCAGCCGTTTCACCATTCGCAAGGTATTTCCATGAACTCCGCGTGGTTCGACGGAGATCTCGTCCATCAGACGGCGCATGAGGAAGACCCCGCGACCGCCGACCCGTAGCTCTCCAGGGTTCAGATGCGGCACAGAGGCCAAGTCAAACGGATCACCTTCGTCGTGCAGAACGATTTCCACCTGATCGGGGTTGAGATAGCACTGAATCTGCAGCTGAGCTTCGGGCCGTTCGCGATGAGCATGCCGCATGACGTTGTTGGTCGCTTCATCAGTGGCCAGGACCACGGCATGCGTGTCGCGTTCGTCCAAACCGGCGACTTGACACACCGCCTCGACAAAAGCCCTAGCCAGGGCGAGTAACCGTAGATCGCTGGGGATAGTGAGCGACCACGGCGGAGAGTCAGGAGCCATACTAGATGCTCCAGCACACGGCGGGGGAGCAGAAACTTTATCCAACCACTTTGTAAGACTATATCCAGCTGCTGCGCCGACAGCAAGGCGAGAGCCTGAACACTCGGGGTACTCGCTTTCTCTGTTTAACCCTACTTGCTAGAGTGAGTTACGGTGCTGTGGTCCTCTTCTGGGGCAACCGCCATGTCCAACTTCCGCCTGACGCTTAGTTATGACGGGACCGAGTTTCACGGCTGGCAAACGCAACCCGGCTTCCGCACCGTGCAGGAAACCCTCGAACAGGCCATCGCGCGCGTGACCCAACTCCCGCGCGTTCGTGTCAACGCCAGCGGTCGTACTGACACGGGCGTTCACGCCATCGCACAGGTGGTCAACGTTCATTTAGACACGACTCTTGACGCCAGCACTCTGCGCCGAGCGATCAACGCTCATCTTCCCGAAGACGTTCTGGTTCGCGATTGTGTCCCCGCAGCTGAGGGGTTCGACGCCAACCGTGATGCGATCGGTAAGCACTACCGCTACATCCTGCACGATGGCGACGTACCCGATCTGTTTCAACGCCGCTATTGCTACCACACGCGGTGGAAACTCGATGCCGAGGTGATGGCTCAAGCCGCGGGCGTGCTGCGCGGCAGACATGACTTTCGCTGCTTCGAGACGGAATGGCCCAATCGGGCCAGCAGCGTTCGCACCATCACTCGGTTGGACGTAACTCGCGAAGCCGATCGTGTGCTGATTGATGTGGAAGCGGACGGCTTCCTGTACAATATGGTCAGGGCGATCACCGGGACGCTACTGAACGTGGGACGAGGGTATTGGCCGGCCTCACGCGTAGCGGAAATTCTCGCCTCTGGACAGCGTGCCCAAGCCGGACCAACGGTTCCGCCACGCGGCCTTTTTCTGATGCGAGTGGACTACGAGCGCGACGCATGATGGATTCCTTTTCCTATCCGAATACGCTGTCAATTTCTCCCTTGGAACGTCCCCCGTGTGTCACCCTCGCTCCGCCGGGTTCCAAGAGCCTCACCAACCGCGCCTTGATCCTCGCCGCCCTCTCCAGTGTGCGTCAGCCGCAGCGGCTTCTTGGGTGCCTCCGCTGCGAGGATACCGAAGTCTGCATCACGGCCTTGCGACAACTGGGCTACCAAGTCACGACTGATTGGAACGCTTCTCAGCCCGTCGTGACGGTATTTCGTGGCGATCGTCCTGTAGTGCCGGCTCGCTCGGCGGACATAAACGTGGCCAACTCCGGCACCTCGATGCGGTTTCTCACCGCCCTGGTTGCTCTGGGCCAGGGACGTTATCGCCTTGATGGCATCCCCCGCATGCGAGAACGGCCCATCGCCGATCTGTTGGAAGCCCTTGATCAGTTGGGGATCAAGGCCAGTAGTGAGACGGGCAATGGTTGTCCGCCGGTGGTTCTCGATGGCGGCACTTGGGGCGGCGGCACCGTTCGAGTGCGTGGCGACGTGTCCAGTCAATTCCTCAGCGGCTTGCTGCTGGTCGCTCCGTTTGCCCCGCAACCGACCAAGTTTGAACTGGTCGGCGACCTGGTCTCACAACCGTATGTCGAGATGACCTGTCGCATGTTGCATCAGTGGCGACTGACGGCGACTTCTCATGCCCCCTACGTCGTGCCCGCGCCGCAGACCACTGAGGGACCGCCGGACGGAGTTTATGTCATCGAACCGGACGCCTCGGCAGCGAGCTACTTCTTCGCTGCCGCCGCCATCACTCAGGGCCGCGTCACCATTCTGGGGCTGTCTGACCACAGCTTGCAGGGCGATGTTCGTTTCGTTGACGTGCTGGAACGCATGGGCTGTCTGGTCGAGCGTGGTCCGGACTCGATTACGGTCGAGGGACGACCGCTGACTGGCACCGACGTGGGAATGAACGACATCAGTGACACCGTCATGACACTTGGAGCCGTCGCTCTGTTTGCCCGAGGACCGACCACTATTCGCAACGTCGCACACATTCGCCACAAAGAGACGGATCGACTTCACGCGCTGGCCACGGAACTGCGGCGAGTCGGGGCTGCGGTCGAACTGTTCGATGACGGGTTGACGATCACGCCGAGTTCCTTGCGACCGGTGACGTTCCAAACTTATAACGACCATCGCATGGCGATGAGCCTGGCCCTGGTCGGTTTGGTGCAGCCGGGCATCGTGATTGACCAGCCGCGGTGCGTCGCCAAGACCTACCCGGGCTTTTTCACCGATCTGGACCAGCTGCGTTAAGGGAGATTCGCTGATGGTTGTTCGACTGATTCTCCTGATTGGCCTAGCCTTGTTCTGGGCGACGGCAACCGCGTCGGCCTCGGAATCAAAAGAGCCATATCAGATCCGCTTAGTGATTCATGTGGTCCCGCACAAGCAGTTGACGCGTATCTTTCGCGAACGGATCGCACGGGAACTGGGCGACGGTATTCAGGCGGCACTGGGCGAATTGGCTCGGGTCGAGGTCACCGAGTCACATCCGTTATTGCCGACCATCCAACAGCAGGGATTGGCCAAGGCTCTGGACGGCTACCGTCAACGCTCCGACTGGCAATTCTATTTCGTGCTGATCGACTTCAACGGCACGCACTATCGCATCCAAACGAGAGTGCATAACGGGCTGACTGGGCATCCCTCTCCCGTCGTGCGGTCGACGCGGATCAGCGATCGCGAATTCGTGGCCCGAGCGGCGGCATTTCTGCTGGAACGCGACTTCGCTCTAGTGGGCACTATCGAGAGCGAACCCGAGGCGGGGCGGGTGCAAGTGCGCCTCAAGGGAGGCGAGTTGGGCGTTGATCTAGGTCGGTGGATCAAGAAGGGCGAAGTCTTTCGTCTGGGCGAGGTCAACGGCGACGAGCCGCTTCAGTGGCGGGAATGGGCCTATCTGCAAGTAGTCGAACCAGCGAAAGACGGCCTTTGCACTTGCAAGCTTTACTCGCGCTATTCGGAATCGAACGTGGCCGGACTGCGGGTCGAATTGTTGGGGACCCGGCCTGGCCCGTTGCGGCTTCGCTTTTTGCAAGAGACGCCCAAGGGACCGGGGCCGCTCAAGGATTCTCTCAGTGTGCAGATTCGCCGCAACGGCTTCGATGGCGAGGAGACCCAACGACTCCAATTTCCAGTCTCCTCCAGCCGCGACATCAACACGACTCGTCTCGGCGACAAAGGCCGGTTTGATCGGTTGGCGTTTCTCAGCGTTCTCAAAGACGACAAAGTGCGAACCCGGGTACCGGTTCCAATTCTCGACGAAAGCCTGACCGTGATCGTGGTGCCGCAGTTGAATGAACTGGAAAACCAGAAGCTGGAAAATTACCGACGCTTTCGCGACAAGGTGATTGAAGCGACCCTAGTACTAAACTCGCAGGTGCGTAAGATCAATCAGGAAACGGCCAAGCCGGAGAACCGAAGCAAGGGGATCGCCTCGGGTCGCGAAGCGATCCAACGTCTACAGCGGGATTACGCGGATCTGATCACTCAGCGTGAAACGGTGTTAAGAGATCTGCAATCGCTTCCGGACAAAGATCGGCCCTCCGCCGCCGAGATGAAAGCATTGGAGGTTCGCTTGAAGAACCTCAAAGAGGGAGAGACGGAACTGCTCAAACACATTGCCGAGTTGGAACAGATTGAAAAGGAAGAAAACGATCCCAAAAGGCGAGAATGGCGGCAGCAGATCGAACGAGCCAAGAGTCTAGAGAAGGAAGGTGAACTTGGCGAGGCCATCGAGATCTATCAGAAAACGCCTCCGGAGTTCGACTCGCCCGAGCAGCAAAACCATCTGGCCAGCCTGCTCAAGCAATGGGAGCCAAAAAGCAAAGAACACGAGGCGGCACGCGACTTTATCCGTAAGAAATTTCCTACATTGAAGACCGAGGAATTGTTAGAAAAGATCGGCGAACTGGATGCCGCGGTCAAGGAATGCATTCAGGTCGAGGACGCCTTGACCCTTCGCCACTTCCAACGCGGTTTGGAGAAGCAACTCAAACGGATCGATGAGGAGCTAAGCAAGCTCAAGCCGGAGACCGTGTTCGAGGATCAGAAACCCGCCGAGCAGATCAAGGAGTTGCTTCCCAAACTGGAGAAGATCGATCGTGACGCGCGAGCGTATCTCGACAAACTGACCAAGCCTGATGACGAGGACAAGTGACCGATGCCCGGCAATACTTTCGGCGAACGATTCCGCGTCACGACGGCAGGGGTCAGTCATGGACCCGGCTATGTCGTCGTCATCGATGGCTGTCCTCCAGGGCTGCCGCTTTCCGTCGAGGATCTGCTGCCCGATCTACAGCGCCGCAAACCCGGTCAGTCCAAAATCGTTACCCAGCGTAAAGAGGAGGATGTACCGGAGATCTGGTCCGGTGTCTTCGAGGGCGTCACCGATGGCACGCCGATCAGCGTCTTAATCCGCAACACCGATCAACGCTCTGGCGATTATTCCGAGATTAAAGATAAATATCGTCCGGGACATGCTGACTTCACCTTCGACGCACGCTTCGGCTTGCGCGACTATCGAGGGGGTGGCCGATCCAGCGCACGAGAGACCGTTTGTCGTGTTGTCGCTGGGGCCATCGCCAAAAAACTGCTCGCTCAGCAAGGCGTGCGTATTCTTGGCTACGTCAAACAGATCGGTCCACTGGTGGCAGAAATTGAAGATCCGAAAAGTGTTACTTTTGAGCAAGTCGAGGCTACTCCGGTTCGTTGTCCTGATTTGGCGATGGCCGCGCAGATGATCGCTCTGATCGACGAAGTTCGCCGCGATCAGGATTCAATCGGCGGCATCTGCGAACTAGTCGCCGTTGGCGTTCCTGCTGGCTTGGGCGAACCAGTCTTCGACAAGCTGAAGGCCGATTTGGCTAAGGCGCTGTTGTCGCTGCCAGCGGTCACCGGGTTCGAGTATGGCGCGGGGTTCGGCGTGGCGACGTTGCGCGGCAGTCAGAACAATGACTATTTCGTGCGCAAAGAAGACCGCCCTACGAAAATCGGCACGGCAACGAATCGGCACGGCGGCATGCTGGGCGGCATCACTTCGGGCGAACCGATCGTCTGTCGCGTCGCCCTCAAGCCAACCAGTAGCCTACCCCGGTCGCAACCTACGGTGACTCGTTCGGCGGAACCAACCGAAATTCAGACGCGCGGACGGCACGATCCCTGTCTACTACCCCGTTTCGTGCCGATGGGGGAAGCAATGCTGGCCATTGTCCTCGCCGATCACTGGCTCCGTTGGCGTGCCCAGTGCGGCTAGAGCGCTCCTCAAGATGGTGTAGCGGCAGTGGGGCAGGAAACTCTTTCGCTGGCTAAAGCCAGCGGCTACCAGCGAATCCAAACCAGTAGTCGCAGGCTAAAGCCAGCGCTCCGCTACACCATTTCGCAGACCACTCTAACAAAGCGCTACTCCTCCTCGAAGCGGGTACGTTCGGCGACCCAGCGGAGTTGGCGTGCCAGTCCCAGGAGCAAGCGAACCTCCATCGGCGAAGGTTGGGCGCGACTCAGCAGATGACGCAGCGCGTGCATCAGGGCCTCGCCGCGCACTCCGCGTAGGTAGCGCACCTGTCGCAGCGATTCTTCAAGTTTGGCGAACATCCGGTGTTGCTCGTCGAGCGAAGCCACCGGAGATGCGGGGCATCGTTCACGTTCCAGCCTGACACGTTGCAGTTCGTATAGGCAGATGGCCACCGACTGGGCCAGGTTCAGGGCTGGACACGTCTCGTTCGTGGGAATGTGGATCAGATGCGGGCAGCGAAGAATTTCGTCGTTGGTCAGGCCGGACGGTTCAGGACCGAAGACCAGAGCGACTCGCCCAGGTGGAAAGAGTTGAGCGATCTGCTCAGGTGGACCGACCGTTTGACGACGGAACAGCCCGCCGGTGCGGGCCGAGGTCGCCGCTGCCGAGACACAGTCGGCCAGAGCAGTTTCCAGGTCAGCGACGAGGCGAGCTTGTTGCAACAAGTGAAAGGCGTGATGAGTGGCCAGTTGACGGGCTGGCTCGGACAGCGGATCGGCTACGGGGGAGACCAGAACCAAATCGTGCAGGCCAAAGTTGCACATGATCCGGGCCACGGAGCCGAGGTTGGCGGCGACCTCCGTGCGGACCAACACCACGCGGACCGAATTCACTTCTTGACCAGAGACAGGGCCAATTGTTTGACGTCCTTGAGGTTCAACTTGCCGGAGCCTAGTACCGGCAGTTCCGGCACAGGGTAAAAGTCGCGCTCTCCGGGCATCCACAGGTTGGGCAATCCCTGTTCGGACAAGCGAGCGCACCAGGGCCGCACGGCGGTGTTGAACGTGGCCAGTATAGTTTCGACATACAATACCACCACTCGTTCGCCGCGTGCCTCATCGGGAACACAGGTGACGGCACAGACACGTTCGGAGGTGTCCAAAACTTCGTGCAACGCTTCTTCGATGCGTTCGAGCGGAACCATCTCCCCGCCGATTTTGGCAAAGCGAGAGAGCCGTCCCGTCAGCGTCAGGTGGCCGTCGGCATCGAGTCGGCCCATGTCGCCGGTGATGTACCAGCCATCGAGAATAACTGACTTAGTGAGATCGGGTTTATGCAAATAACCCTTCATCACGTTGGCCCCGGTGATGAGTACCAAGCCTTCCTCGCCCAGAGGCAACGGTTGGTGGGTTTCGGGATGAATGATGCGGGCGGCGCAGCCGGGCAGGGGGGGGCCGACCGTACCGATCTTGTTATGCACCTGAATCAGCGAGCCGAACGGCTGATCGGGCATGTTCGCTGCTGCCGCAGGCGAAAGCTCCGTGCAACCATAGCCTTCGAGAGGCAGCACACCGAACCGTTTCTCAAAATCCAGCGCCAGCGCGGGAGGCAGTTTCTCCGCGCCGCAGACGAGAATGCGCACACTGCGAAAATCGTCGGTCTGACACTTCCGCAAGCAGAAACGCAAGAAAGTCGCGGTCGAAATGTAGATCGTGCAGGCGTAGTTCTTGCACAGTTCGCCGATCTCTTTAGCCTGGCGCGGGTCGGCATGGTAGACCGCCGAGCCGCCAATCTGCAACGGGGCCCACAGACTAACGGTGTAGCCGAAACTGTGGAAGAAGGGCAAAACGCCAAGCAGGCGATCGTCCTGATTGAAGCTGGTGGCCTGGATCATCGATTCGGCGTTGGCCGCTACGTTGCCATGCGTCAGCATCACGCCTTTGGGATCGCCGGTCGAGCCGGAGGAGAAAATCACCGTTGCCAGATCGTCAATGGAGTGTTTGCCCAACCGATGCACGAAGTATTCCAGAAACCAGCCGGGAAAGACAATCACCGACAGCAACGCTCGGAGTTTCTGAAGCGAGGAGACCTTGGGTAAGAGGTCGTCGAGGTAGACTAGCTCGACCCCATGCCCCGGATCGATCGGCAGGCGAGCAGTGAACTTGCGTGCGGTCAGCACATGGCGACAGGAACACTGTCGCAAGGCAGACTGAATCGACTCAGGGCCGCAGGTGTAGTTGAGGTTGACCGAAGTTTTTCGTAGCAGTGCCAGGGCGATATTGGCCAGCGCCGACCCGCGGCCCGGCGGCAGCCAGATGCCTACCATCGCCGTGTCGCCCAGGATCGGTCGCAGCAGGGAGGCCAGACACGAGGCTCCAACGTAGGCTTTGCCGTAGGTCATGTCCTGCCCAGGAGCGCTGGAGTCGGCCCAGCAGGGGCGGAAGGGATGGCGAGCAGCGATGCGGACAAACTGGCGATGCACGGGGCGACGCCACGGCGAGCGTTCAATGGCCAACTGGGCTGAATGCTCCTGCATGGCCTGGCGTGCCTCTGCCGCGGGAGTGCCGCTGGGCAACGGCTTGCCGAAGGATACCCAGACAGGCGAGGGAATCTCCGCTGGCCATTTTCGCACAAAGCGGCCCTTGTGCATGGTGAACAGACTGCCTTCCGGCTGATGCAAGCAGAGCGGTACGACCGGCACGGTTTGTCGAGCGACCACCTGATCGTAGACTGCCGAGTACGTCCAGGTCGGGCCGTTGGCAATAGCGCATCCTTCGGCAAAGAGGCAGACCACTTCTCCGTTAGCCAAGGCGTCGCTGGCCCGAGTCAGGGCCTGTTCGATGGCGGCGGCATCGGCCCCCTGTACGGTGATGGCATTGGCTCGACGCAGCAGCCAACCCGCTAGTCCCTGCGACGTCCAGCCGGCCAGGATCACGAAGCGAACTCGTCGTGGACAGGCTGCTAGCAGAATCAGCCAGCCCAGGTAGTTCACTGGATTAGCGACCAACAGGACCGGTCCTTTGGACGGAAGATTTCCCCGCCCCCGGACGCGGAGCCAGAGCAGTGACCGCGTTACTACCCACATAGTCAGCTTCAGGCCTACATAGGGCCAGACCCAGCCGACGAGCAGCACCACGACCAGGAGCAAGGCGAGGACGAACGGGATGCCTTCCCAGCCGATGAGCACGGCATTTCTCCGTGAGAGGACCGACCTGGTACCAGAATCGCTGGCACACCCTGCTGACCGACGCTCACCCCGGAGCGTAGCCACGTCCCTGGAGCGCGTCAAGATGGAGCAACCGCGATTTTTTCGATTTCCTAAGATAACTCAACCTCGCCAGATTCGTCCACCACACAACAGGCCCAGTCGCTTGCTTGTCCGTGAACCGACTCACTTGACGATTGGTCAGGTAGAGGGCCGTAGACTTGACGCCAGTTCACCAAATTCTCATCGGCAACGACTCTCCAGGTATGGTATTCTTGATGCTCCACTAGGAAGAGAAACGCGGCGACGGAGGATCGGTATTGCTGTGTTCTACCGTTACGAGCCGTTAGTGTGAGTGTCTCCGGAACGTTGTCTGTGGGCTTGGAACAGCGAGCCGGAGTCGTGAGTATGTATGAATACAATAAAGGGGATCGCTGGATAAATGCTGTTTTCGCCCTGGTTGGAAAATCCTCGTTGCGAGGAACGAACAACTCCGCAGAGGAGTTTTAGCAGATGCGACGATTGATGAAATGGGGGGTGATCCTGGGCATTCTGGGAGGGATCGGCTATGCTGTGACGGTTCCCACGATGGCCTGGATCAAGGAACGCAGTCAGGTGCGTTATCTGACGGCCAAGGTGTCGATCGGCCGGGTCGAATCGGCGGTCAACTCGACGGGAACCGTCAAGCCGGTTCGCGAAGTGCAGATTGGAGCCTTCGTTTCTGGGCCGATTAAGCAAGTGTACGTCGATTTTAATAGTCGCGTCGAGGCCAATCAGGTACTCGCGGAGATCGACGATTTGTTGCCCCGAGCGGCTTACGAACGTGACCTGGCTTCGGTAAGTACGGCCAAGGCCGACTACAACCGAGTGCTAGCACTGCTGGAGCAGGCCAAGCGGAATGAGGAACGGGCAGTTCGGCTCCAGAAGATCAACAAGGACTACCTCTCGGACACCGAGATGGATCAGTTCGTCTATAATCGGATGAGTCTGGAGGCGCAGCTCGGATTAGCCAAGGCCGCCATCGAGCAGGCCGAGGCGAATATGAAAAACTCTAAAGCGAACCTCGGCTACACCAAGATCATCACGCCTGTTGCTGGAACCATCATCGAACGCAAGGTCGATCCAGGGCAAACCGTGGCGTCGGCGTTCCAGACGCCGGAACTTTTCACCGTTGCTCCGGAGATGGAAAAGCACATGCACATCCACGCCACAGTCGACGAGGCCGACATCGGTTTGATTCGGGCGGCGGAACGACGCAAGCAACCAGTGCAGTTCACCGTCGATGCCTACCCCAACGATCTGTTCGAGGGGCTGATTTATCAGATCCGCAAGAATGGCACAACGAATCAAAACGTCGTGACCTATCCGGTGGTGATTGAAGCCCCGAACCCCGACCTGAAGCTGATGCCGGGCATGACAGCCAACATCTCCTTTCTGATCGAAGTCAAAGAGAACGTATTGCGCATCCCTGCTGGGGCACTACGGTTCACGCCGCTGCCGACCCAGGTGCATCCCGACGATCGCGAGTTGCTCAACAACTCACCGGAGCGGCAAAACCAGGAGAACGGCACACGTCTGACCGCCAGCCAGAAGGCGGCTTTGGCCAAGGGGCGAACTCGCCGCGTCGTGTGGTACAAAGACGGCGAGTTTCTCCGTGGCGTGACGGTCGTCCTGGGGTTGATCGATAGCCAGTATGCCGAAGTACTGGAAGGCGACGTAACCGAAGGACAGGAACTGGTGACGGGAATTGACACCACTCCACGAGGATCGTGACGTGCGCTTACTCGACCTCGTGCTGCTCGCCCTGAAGACGCTCCTGAAGAATAAGCTGCGCTCGGGGCTAACCATCCTGGGTGTGGTCATTGGCATTGCCTCGGTCACAACGATCGTCTCGATCGGCCAAGGTGGTCAGCAACTGATTCAAGATCAGTTTGCCAATCTCGGCACCAACGTGATCGCGGTCATTCCGGGCAGTGGTCAGTCCGGCGGGGTGCGTCAGGGCATCGTGCCGACATTGACGCCGGGCGACGCCAAGGCGCTAGCCCAGGAATGCCCGTCGATCAAGGCCGTCAGTCCTCTGGTGGGGGCGGCGGGACAGGTGATCGGCGGCAACTCCAACTGGAAGCCCGAGCAGATGTTCGGCGTTGGACCGGACTATCTCATCATCCGCAACTGGCCGATCGAGAGTGGTGAGTTCTTCACCGAACGCGATATTAACGGCGCGACCAAGGTCTGCGTCGTCGGACAAACCATCGCGACCCAGCTGTTTCCCGGCACGGACGCAGTCGGCCAACAAGTACGGGTCAAAAACATTCCGTTTCAAATCATTGGCGTGTTGGCCCGAAAGGGCACCAACATGTTCGGCCAGGATCAGGACGACATCTTGCTGATGCCCTACACCACGGTGCAAAAGCGACTACAGGGATCGACTTTCTCGAATTTGGGCGCGATCTTGGTGTCGGCCACCACCCAGGAGTTATCGCGGCAGGCCGAGCAAGAGATTCGCGCCGTGCTGAGCGAACGGCACAAGATCGCTCCGGGGCATCCGCCGGACTTCCGCGTTCAGAACACCATCGAGGCCTTGGCGATCATGAACATCGTCACCGGCTCACTCACGGCTATGCTCGCCGTCATCGCCGCCATCTCGCTGGTGGTCGGCGGAGTCGGCATCATGAACATTATGCTGGTCTCGGTTACCGAACGCACCCGTGAGATTGGCATTCGCATGGCTTTGGGAGCCAGGCCGCGTGACATTTTGTATCAATTTCTCGTCGAGTCGGTGGTGTTATCGAGCATCGGTGGGGCGATCGGCATCGCACTGGGTATCTCGGCGTCGGCAGGACTGGCGGCTCTGATCAACAAATTTTTGCCGTCGAGTAACTGGCCGTTTACCGTGTCGCTGCCCGCCGCCTTGGGGGCGATGCTGTTTGCCGCCATCGTCGGCGTGTTCTTCGGCTTTTACCCGGCTCGTCGAGCCAGCCAACTCGATCCGATCGAAGCCTTGCGGTACGAATGAGGGCTTATAATCGATTCAACCCATAAAGTCTGCCTCGCCGATCTTATTAGCAGTCCAGAGAGATGGTACGCGCCATGGCACTGATTGAACTGCGCGATCTGAAGAAAATTTATGATCTGGGGGAGATTCAGGTAGCCGCTCTCAAAGGAGTCACCCTGGACATTCACGAAGGGGAGTTTCTGGCTCTGATCGGGCCGTCTGGTTCAGGGAAATCCACACTCATGAACAGCCTGGGTTGCCTGGATCGCCCAACAGGAGGAAGTTACCGACTGGCCGGCGAGGAAGTAGCTGGCCTGGACCGGAACGAACTGGCCCGTCTGCGCAACCGGCGCATCGGCTTCGTCTTTCAGAACTTCAACCTCCTCTCGCGAACGACAGCCCTGGAGAACGTCGAGGCTCCACTGTTGTACAATCGCGATTGTCCGCGTTGGGAGCGCAAAAAACGCGCCATCAAACTACTGGAGCGGGTTGGCTTGGGCGATCGTCTGGATCATCGCCCCAATCAGTTGTCCGGCGGACAGCAACAGCGCGTCGCCATCGCTCGCTCTTTGGTGAATCGACCGTCGATCCTGTTGTGCGACGAACCGACCGGCAACCTCGACACGCGCACTAGCCGCGAGATCATGGCCTTTTTTCGCGAGCTGAACCGTCAGGACGGGTTGACGGTGATTCTTGTCACCCACGATCTTGAAGTCGCCCGAAAGACCGATCGCGCGTTGGTGTTGATCGATGGCGAGGTCGTTATCGATACCAAGGACATCGAACGGGCTGCCCAGGTGTTGCAGCGACGTATGCGCTCCGACGAAGACGAGGGGGAACAATCGTGAATCGTCGCTGGCGAACCGCGCTGCTCTTCGGTGTGTTGTCGATCCTTCCCACCGGCTGCTCGCTGACTGCCCATCAGTTGCTGGGCTACTCGATCTTGCCCGAGCAGACGACGCTACCGATCCGCGATCCGTCTCAGTTACCCACCGCGCCGCCGCCAGAGATGCCGCCACCGCGCACCGTCACCGACACCCAACCCCAGACCGGTGAGTGGCGCTTGTCGCTGGATCAGGCGATTCGCATCGCCTTGAAGAACGCCGAGGTGGTTCGCTTTCTTACGGGGCTGAGTGCCTCGTCGAGCGGACAAACGATCTACGACGTGGCCATCACGAACACTGGCGTCGACGTACAACAAGCTCGCTTTGATCCGAACTTCTCGTGGATCAACCGCTATGACCACACGGAATTGCCCCGAGCAAACGCAGATCCGTTCTTGCGTCCGTTGGCTCAGTTTCTCGGAGCGATCGCCGACGAATACACGATGGATGCCCGCATCTCCAAGACGAATCTGCTGGGTGGGGAGAGCGAACTACGTTGGCTGGAGTCTCCGGCTGGCATCAGCACACGTCGTCCCGATAGCTTTCTAAGTCGACTCGACAGACCGTTGCTCAATCCGTCGAACGATAACTCCCTGCTGCTGGGCTATCGTCAACCGCTGCTCCAGGGCGGCGGATTTTTGCTCAACACCGCGCCGATCGTCATTGCTCGCATCGACACCGAACGTTCCTTCTTTCAGTACAAGGACAGCGTGCAGGAACTGGTGCGAGGCGTGATTGAGGCTTATTGGGCGTTGGTGCAAGCGCGCGTCGATGTTTGGGCCAGACAGATTCAGGTGGACACCGCCGAGGAGCAGGCTCAACGAGAAGCGGCTCGGCTGAAGGTCGGTCTGGCTGCACGCAGTGACGAGGCACAAGCGCGAACGTCCTACAACCGCTTTCGCGCTAATCTGATCGCCGCCAAGGCCAACGTTCTGGCCCGTGAAGGGGCGCTGCGCAACATTCTTGGCCTGCCGCCCAGCGATCATCTGGAGATCGTTCCCGACTCGGTTCCGACCGACAAACGCTATAAAGCGGAGTGGAAAAATCTGTTAGGGTTGATTGAGCAGCGCCGACCAGACATCATCGAGTTAAAGCTGATCCTGGAAGCCGACCGTATTCGTTTGTATCAGGCCGAGAACCAGACTCTGCCCCGTTTGGATCTGGAGACACGCCTCCGCTGGAACGGGTTGACCGGTTATCTGGAGAACGGCCAGCGCGTGGCGACGAATTTCGGCGAGTACACCGACTACAGTGTGGCCATCAACTTTTCGGTGCCGTTCTTCCTCCGCGAAGGCCGAGCGCGAGTGCGCGAACGAGCCTTGCTGCTGGCTCGGGATCGCGCCAACCTGCAACAGGCCTTGCACAAAGCAGCGCACGACGTGGCGATCACCATTCGCGACATCGATAGCTCTTACGAGCAGTATTTGGCGTTCAAAGAGACCCGCGCCGCCGCCGACATCAACCTGCGGGTGCAGCTCGCTCAGTTCGAGGTGGGACGAACCATCTACCTTAACGTCTTGCAGGCGCTGAACGACTGGGGCGATGCTGTTTCCGCAGAGGCGCAGCAGTTGACACAGTACAACATCAATCTAGCCCGACTGGAGCAGCAGAGCGGGACGATTCTGGAGACGCACGGTCTGGTCTTCGCCGAGGAACGTTTCCGCTTCGCCGGCCCAGCAGGCTGTCTGACCGAGGGTCGCGATTATCCCGCTGCCGTGCCGGTCGATGGCTCGCCCACGCGGTATCCCTCGACCAATCAACCGGGCGAGAATGCCTTTGATCTGACTAAGCCGGTGCCGCGTAGCGGGAAGGAGAAGGACGGTGGCTTGCCTGCGCCGAGGAAAGAGCCGGAACCGTTGTTGCCGCCGCCTCGTCCGGTGGTGCCCGACGACGCCCTGCCGGGACGTGGTCCAGTAGGCCCTTGATTCCGAAGCGGCTCCAAGCCTACCCTGGACATACAGAGGTAGAGGGGAGACGCGACATGGCAGCGCAAGATCTAGTGGTGGCATTGACCGGAGCAAGCGGCGCGCCGTATGGGGTGCGTCTGCTCCAGGTGTTGCTGGCTGCCGGACGCACCGTGCATCTGACCATCAGTCCCGCCGCTGCTGAGGTCATCCGCGCCGAGTTGGGGCTGATCGTGCGGATCGATCGCTTCGACCCACGCCCGTTGCTGGGCGAAATTCCGATAAAACAGATTCACTATCACCACTATCAGAACTTTCAGGCTGGCATCGCTTCGGGGTCGTTTCTGACTGCTGGCATGGTAATCTGTCCTTGTAGCATGGGCACGGTGGCGGCGATTGCTCACGGCCTTTCGCAGAATCTAATCCACCGTGCCGCCGACGTTCACCTCAAGGAGCGGCGCAAGCTGATCCTGGTGCCGCGCGAAACGCCGTTGGGGGTGGTGCAACTAAAAAACCTGCTGGCCTGTGCCGAGGCCGGAGCCGTGGTGATGCCAGCCATGCCTGCGTTTTACACTCAGCCGCGCTCTCTGGAGGACATGGTCAATTTCATCGTCGGTCGAGTCTGCGATCAACTTGGTGTCGAGCATCGGCTGCTGCGCCGTTGGGGCGAATCCGAATTCCAAGCACTTCTCCCGAACGAGTGAAGGCAGACAACTTCGCTGGAGATAATATGCTGAGCAACATTGTTCTCGCGAGGTGCCAGAGACCATGCAACGCTTGCTCCGTGACAAGGCTCGCAAATTCGCCTTTGACGCTCGTGATACTCCGCTACTACGAGTGCAACCCGGGGAGACGTTCGAGATCGAAACCTGGGACGCCAGCGTCGGCTATTTCAAGTCGCCTGCCGACAAAGCCATCCCAGCCCTACGACCGGGGTTCGACCGCACTCCGCCCCTGGTCAATCCGATTGGCGGCCCGGTGTACGTCGAGGGAGCCAAGCGCGGCGATGCTCTGGTGGTGACGATCGAAGAGATCCTCGTGGCCGACTTTTCCTGGACCGCCATCGGACCACGTCGAGGACCGCTGGGCGAATCGACCCGCTGGCCGGAATTGTCGAGCGAGTACACCACGAAGATCTTTCGCCACACGCCGGGACCATCGGGTACGCTTCGGGACGGCACCTTGCACTTCAGCGATCGAGTGTCGTGGCCGATCACGCCGTTCGTTGGCACCATCGGCGTGGCTCCCGATCGCGAGGTGACAACGAGCAACGACGGCCAGGGAGAGTGGGGCGGCAATCTGGACATTCGCGATGTCGCACCGGGCAATCGCATCTATCTGCCGATCTTCCACGACGGGGCGTTGTTCTATCTGGGCGACGTACACGCCAGTCAGGGCGACACCGAGTTCACCGGCACCGCGGCGGAGACCTGCGCGACGGTGCGCCTCAAGCTCGACGTGCTGCCGGGCAAGAGGATTCCCTGGATGCGGATCGAGAAGCCCAACGCCCTGGTGGCGGTGAGCGCCAACCGCCCGCTGGAGGCGGCGGTCGAGACAGCGACGATTCAGCTCATGGACTGGCTCATCAGCGACTACGGCTGGACCGCCACCGATGCTTACTGCCTGGTGACGACCTGCCCGGAGTTTCGCATCCACGTGTACCAGATGTGCAAGATCGGCAAGCTAAGTTTCGTCGCGGGGGCGGAGGTGGCGAAAAAAGTAGCCTGCGGCTGATCCTGGTTCTGCCGCGAGCCTCAGGACAAATCGCTGCTTCGGACTTGACAAATTCCGCAGATCGGTTATCGTTAATCGTGGATTGACGATGAAAGGAATATGATGAAGAACTCCAAGTGTTGCCCTGGTCAAACCCAGACAGAAGAACCCTCGCGAAAGCAGGAAGTGGGCGGCGACGAGGAAATCGCTCGGTTAGCGTGGGCGGTTGCGCACCCCGCTCGTGTGCGGATTCTGCGCATCCTGCTCAGCCGCAAGGCTTGTATCTGTGGCGAACTCGTCGACCTGATGCCGTTGGCCCAATCTACGGTTTCCCAGCATCTGAAGATCCTCAAGGAGGCCGGTTTGGTTCAGGGCGAGATCGATGGGCCTAAGATTTGCTACTGTGTCAACCAGAGTGGTCTTGCCCGTCTCAAGGAACTGGTGGCCGAGTTGTGAAGCGACTTTTTTCGTTATGTTGAAATCGTTAATCGTCGATAGACATTCTATAAATCGGAGGAACGAATCATGGGAATGCTCGAAGTATTTGATCGCCCTTTGTGCTGCTCGACCGGCATCTGCGGTCCCAGCGTGGACCCGGCGCTGGTTCACTTTGCCGCCGATCTGGACTGGCTCAAGAGTCAGGGTGTGGAGCTTCATCGCTATAACCTGGCGTTCGAGCCGGCCGCCTTCACCAAGTACGAACAGGTCAAGGAAGCGCTTCGTGTCGGACAGGTCGCCTGCCTGCCGCTGCTCCTCAAAGACGGCCAGATTGTCAGCCAAGGGCGATACCCCGCTCGCGGTGAACTGGCGGCATGGTTTGGCATGACGGACAAACAAGAACCGATCGCGACTCCAGCACCCTGTTGTCAGTCGGGTTGCTGTTGAAAGGATGATGTCTCATGGACTTTCTCAATCAAGTAACACGCAACTTGTTCTTCACCGGCAAAGGCGGCGTCGGCAAAACCTCGGTGGCCTGTGCCTCGGCAGTCGCTCTGGCAGATCGGGGCAAGAACGTTTTGCTCGTGAGCACAGATCCAGCCAGTAATCTCGACGAGGTGTTGGGCACCAGGCTCGGACAAACGCCGACGCCGGTGCCAGGAGTCGATCGCTTGTGGGCCATGAACATTGACCCCGAAGAGGCAGCGCGAGCCTATCGCGAAAAGATGGTCGCTCCGTATCGCGGCGTGCTGCCCGAAGCGGCCATTGCCAGCATGGAGGAACAGTTCTCCGGCTCATGCACGATCGAGATTGCCGCCTTCGACGAGTTTTCCCAGCTGTTGGGCGATGCTTCGACGACCGCCGTGTTCGATCATGTCCTCTTTGACACCGCTCCGACCGGGCATACCTTGCGACTGCTTTCGTTGCCTAGTGCCTGGGACGGCTTCATGAGCAACAACTCGACGGGCACTTCGTGTCTTGGCCCGCTCGCGGGACTGCAGGCACAGCAGAAACTGTATCAACAGACCGTGCGTGCGCTGGGCGATCCTGCCGTTACCATGCTCGTGTTGGTGACTCGGCCTGAAGCGGCCGCGTTGCGGGAAGCCGATCGAACCTGTGGTGAACTGGCCGATCTGGGAGTCAACAACCAGCATTTGGTAGTCAACGGCGTCTTTTCGGCTGTCGATTCAGACGATCCCGTCGCTGTCGCGATGAGTCGCCGTGCTGAGGTCGCTCTGAATCAGATGCCCCGACGGATCGCTGCCCTGCCACGTACCTCGATACCGCTGGCACCACGAAGTATCCTGGGGCCGACCGTGCTACGCGCCTTTGCCGCTGGAGCCGACTTGATCGGCGAGAAGGCAGTCCAGGCCAAGTCAGGGCCTTTGCCCTCGCTCAATGAGTTGATCGACCAGCTCGCCGCCAATGGAAGCGGTGTCATCCTGACCATGGGCAAGGGGGGAGTGGGAAAAACGACCCTCGCTGCCGCGATTGCCGTGGCCTTGGCCGATCGAGGCTACCCAGTTCTTCTATCGACCACCGACCCGGCTGCACACCTTGCCGATGCGGTCGATGGCTCGCTTGCCAACTTGAAACTCAGCCGCATCGATCCCGTGGCCGAGACCGCCAGCTATTCCGCTGAAGTGATGAACACAGCTGGGGCAACTCTGGACGAAAAGGGCAGGGCATTGCTGGAGGAAGATCTCCGCTCCCCTTGTACCGAGGAGATTGCCGTCTTCCGAGCATTTGCTCGCGCCGTCGAGGACGGGCGGAATGGGTTTGTGGTACTCGATACCGCACCCACGGGGCACACGATTCTGTTGCTGGACGCAGCCCTGGCGTACCATCGAGAAGTCACACGTCAGACCAGCGCCATGCCGCCTGAAGTCGAGTTGCTTTTACCCCGGTTGCGCGATCCCGAGATGACTCGTGTTCTGCTCATCACGCTACCCGAAGCTACACCGGTACACGAGGCGGCGAAGCTGCAGGAGGATCTGCAACGTGCGGAGATTCGACCGTTTGCCTGGGTCATCAACCAAAGTCTTACTCCATTGAGCGTAACCGATCCCGTGCTGCGCTCTCGACGCGCCCAGGAGACCGCCTACATCCGTGAGGTGGTCGAGCAGCACGCCAAGCGAGTCGCCCTGGTGGCCTGGCAGCTAGACACCCCCGTCGGCTTGGAGCGATTACGTGAACTGATTCATGGAGAGATCCCAGCTTTTCAACCGAGTTGAGAGGAGGTCGGTCATGCGCACCATTCACATTCTTGGCACAGGCTGCGGGAAGTGCCAGACCCTGTTCGACAATGCCCGCAAGGCGGTCGAAGTGACCGGCGCGGACTACGAAGTGGTCAAAGTCACGGACATTGTGGAGATGTTATCGTTTCACGCCATTGGGTTGCCAGCCCTGGCAATCGATGGTCAGGTCAAGTCGAGTGGACGGGTACTGAGCGCGGAGGAGATCAAGCCACTTTTGTTACAGGCGTCAGGAGGATTGTCATGAACCTCAGACGTCTTCTAACGGTAGGGTTGCTCGCCTTCGTCGCGGTAAGTCTGGCCGCGGCGATCGCCGACGTCGCCGGACTGACCCGAGCATCTGACCAGGCCGCCGAGCCGCTCGGTGAGAGTGTTTTGGGTGAAAAGCTGGTGGTCTATTATTTTCACACCGACACACGGTGTACAACCTGTCGCATCATGCAGAGCCATGCTCATGAGGCAGTCATGGAGCGAGTAGAAGCAGGTGCTCTCGACTGGCGTGTGGTGAATTACCAGCAGCCAAATCACCGCCATTTCGTAACTGAGTTCGATCTGTACTCTCCCTCGGTTATCCTGGCGCTGTACCGCGACGGTGAGGTGGCGCGGTGGAAAAACCTGGAGCGAATCTGGGAACTGGAGGACAACCGAGCCGGCTTCATCGAGTATATGCACGACGAAATTGCCAGCTTCAGGGAGGCCCAACCATGAGTGCGTTGTTCGTGATGATCGGCGGCGCGTTCTGGCTGGGAGTCTTGACCTCGATCAGCCCTTGCCCGCTGGCCACGAATCTGGCCGCAATCTCCTACATGGGGAGGGATGTCAACTCTCCAAGACGAGTTCTGTTCGCCGGGTTACTGTACATGTTGGGTCGAGTGCTGATTTATGTGACGTTGGCATCACTCCTGGTTGCCAGTGTACTCTCGACTCCAACGGTTTCGCTCTGGCTGCAAAGTAACCTCAATAAATTCCTGGGGCCACTGCTGATTCTCGTTGGGATGGTTCTGGTGGGGCTTCTATCGCTGGGCTTGTCGGGTGGCGGCATCAGCGACGCGCTTCGCCAGCGAATAGACCGACTTGGTCTGGCTGGAGCAGTGATACTTGGCGCGGTCTTCGCTCTCAGTTTTTGCCCTGTCTCGGCTGCTTTATATTTTGGCAGTCTGCTTCCTCTAGCCGTACGAGCAGAGTCAACCCTCCTCATTCCAGCAGTTTATGGGCTAGGAACCGCGTTACCGGTCTTTGCCTTTGCGTTCCTTCTCATGCTTGGAACTAAGCAACTGGGGGCCGCCTTTAATCGCTTGACCCAGGTCGAATGGTGGGTTCGTCACGGTACCGGTGGCGCGATTCTTCTCCTCGGCGTGTATCTCACGCTCCACCACGTCTGGCGACTGGTTTGAGCCGACACTTCTGAAGACCTCAACTTTCGGTTGAGCTGGATTCTTTATTCTTGGATCTCCCAGACGGCGGCCTCGACCCACGGAGTCAGGGATGGCCGCCTCCTTGCTTCCTCCCTAGCGTAATCCGAGTAACTGTTGCTGCCTCCAGCGTGGGAGCACGCGGAGCGAGCTTGTTGTTTCCTTCAGACCGCATGGGGCCGTGACGTTTCCTCGGTTGGCCCTGGTGCTGGCCAACCACGGCGAGGCATCTCATGGCTTCTCGCATTGAAGACTATGCTCTGATTGGCGATTGCCATACTGCGGCGCTGGTCAGCCGCAATGGCTCCATCGATTGGCTGTGCTTTCCTCGGTTCGACTCAGGAGCCTGCTTCGCCGCTCTGCTGGGCACGCCCGATCACGGCCGATGGCTTGTCGCCCCGCATGACCCGGTTCGTCGAGTGACTCGGACCTATCGTGGCGAATCGCTGGTGCTCGACACCACCTTCGAGACCGACACAGGCGCGGTCACGCTGACCGACTGCATGCCGATCCGCTCGGAACAGCAGGATCTCATTCGCCTGGTGCGTGGGGTGCGTGGCCGGGTGCGGATGCGGACGGAGTGCATCGTTCGCTTCGACTATGGTTCGATCACCCCCTGGGTGCGTCGGGAGAATGGCGGCATCCAGGCAGTCGGCGGCCCCGACACGCTGCACCTGCGTTCGTCGGTGCCGCTGCGTGGCGAGGGTTGGTCCACGGTGGCCGAGTTTGACGTCCACGAGGGCGAAGAAGTTTGCTTCGTGCTGAACTGGCATCCCTCACACGTCGCCGCGCCGCCGCCGATCGATCCCTACGAAGCCATCGAGCATACTGTGAATTGGTGGACCGAGTGGGCCTCGCGCTGTGCCTACCAGGGCGAATGGCGCGAGGCGGTGGTCCGCTCACTGATCACGCTCAAGGCGATGACCTATGCCCCGACCGGTGGGATCGTCGCCGCCGTCACCACGTCGTTGCCGGAACACATCGGCGGGGAACGCAACTGGGACTATCGCTACTGCTGGCTGCGCGATGCCACCTTCACGCTGGCGGCGCTGATGCACTGCGGCTACACCGAGGAAGCCCGCGCCTGGCGAGAATGGCTGCTGCGCTCGATTGCAGGGCGCGGCGAGGAGTTGCACATCATGTACGGCCTGGCCGGGGAGCGCCGGTTGCCGGAGATGGAACTTCCCTGGCTGCCCGGCTACGAGAATTCTCGCCCTGTGCGGATCGGCAATGGAGCGTATGACCAGTTCCAACTCGATGTCTTCGGCGAAGTGCTCGATTGCCTGCACCTGGCTCGCCACTATGGCCTCAAGGATGCGGCCAGCGACTGGCGCGTCGAACGGGAACTCGTCAAACGGCTCGAACAGGTCTGGCAGGAACCCGACGAGGGTATCTGGGAGGTGCGCGGACCGAAGCAGCATTTCACCCACTCCAAGCTGATGGCGTGGGTGGCGTTCGATCGAGCGATCAAGGACGTGGAACGCTATGGCCTGGAAGGCCCTACCGAGCACTGGCGAAGTCTCCGCGATCAACTGCACGCCGAGATCTGCGACCGTGGCTTCGATCGAAAGCGGAACACGTTCGTCCAGTATTATGGCTCGAAAGAGCTAGATGCGAGCCTATTAATGATGGCCGAGGTAGGGTTTCTGCCGGCCACTGATCCACGCATTCAGGGAACGGTCGCGGCCATCGAGCAGGAGTTGGTTCGCGATGGTTTTGTCGATCGCTACCGCACGGAGAGTGGGGTCGATGGTTTGCCTAAGGGAGAAGGGGCGTTTCTCCTTTGCACCTTCTGGCTAGCGGACAACTATGCCCTGATGGGACGTCGGGACGAGGCGAAAGAAGTCTTCGAGCGACTCTTGTCTATTCGTAATGATGTCGGACTATTGGCCGAGGAATACGACCCCAACGAACGCCGTTTACTGGGGAACTACCCGCAGGCGTTCTCTCATTTAGGCTTGATCAATACGGCTTGTAATCTTACTCAGGCGGAGAAGCCGGTTGAAGTGCGGCAGACTGCTTGAGAAGGCATTAGTATTTTTGAAGAGAAAAGAGAGGCGTCATGAAGGAATCGTCTCAGACGGAGTCCTTGCCACCGGGCTTGCCCGTACCTCCGGTGCAACGCTGGCTCGCTCCAGTCAATCGGTTTCTCCACATCGAAGCGTCCAGCGGCATCGTGCTGTTAGTCTGCACGGTGGTCTCGTTGGTGCTAGCCAATTCGCCGTGGGCCAAAGAGTTTCTCGGGCTGTGGAAGACCAAGGTCGAATTCACTTTTGGCAGTTTTTCGCTGAAAGGCGATCTGGGACACTTGGTCATCAATGATGGTCTGATGGCGATTTTCTTTTTCGTCGTCGGCCTGGAGATCAAGCGCGAGTTGGTCATGGGCGAACTCCGCGACCCGCGCAAAGCGATGTTACCCGTATTCGCGGCGATTGGCGGCATGGTGTTTCCCGCGATCATTTATCTGGTGTTCCCCTTTGGCAGTCCCGACCAGCGCGGCTGGGCGATTCCAATGGCCACCGACATCGCCTTTGTCGTCGGTTTCTTGGCCCTGTTTGGTCGGGCGATTCCTTTCTCATTGAAGATCCTTTTACTCTCATTAGCTATTGTCGACGATCTGGGCGCGGTACTCATCATCGCCTTCGTCTTTACCGATCAACTGGCCTGGAATTGGCTAGCGTTGGCCGCCCTGGGATTCGTCCTGACCTATAGTTTGAATTTGGCGGGAGTGCGTCAAGTCGGGGTCTATGTTGTGGTGGGGGTCGGCATCTGGATCGCAGTCTACAAGTCCGGGGTCCATCCCACGGTGGCCGGCGTGCTGCTGGGGCTGTTGACCCCTAGTAGCGCCTGGATCGGCGATCGTACTCTGAGAGATGCACTCTTCGAGATGTGGCGACGGGTGCAAGGGAAACTCGATCGAGATGAAAGCTACATCGACGATCTAGATAAGATTCAATTCATGGTTCGTGAGGGGGTCTCGCCGTTGCAGCGTCTGGAAAATGCTCTGCATCCTTGGGTGGCCTTTGTCATCATGCCGGTGTTCGCGTTGGCCAATGCTGGAGTGCCGCTCGAAGTCAGTGCCCTGAGTGAGCCAGTTTCTCTAGCGGTTGCCTCGGGTCTGGCCCTGGGCAAACCGCTTGGGATTGTCTTGATGTGTGCGGTGGCCATCGCTTTAGGGTTGGCTCGGCTGCCGGACGGCGTGACCTGGCCGTTATTGTTGGGCGGCGGCTGTCTCGCCGGCATCGGCTTCACGATGGCCTTGTTCATCAACGGTCTGGCCTTTCACGGCGACACTCCCGAGGAGTTAACCCTGCAAGCCGCCGGCAAAATCGGCACTTTGCTTGGCTCCTTGATCAGTGCCGTGTTGGGGGGTGGTGTGCTATTGTTCGCCGCCCGACGAACCCGAGCCACTCCAGCCTGATGCCGGCGATTCCGCTACCATGATTCAGTGAGTTACTACTTGCTCAAGGAGAGTCCTATGCAACAGTTGTCCAGGGAATCACTGCGAAACCTGCTCAGTCCGGTCGAGCCTCCTTGCATCTCGCTCTATCTGCCCACCCATCGGCATCATCCGGCGAATCAACAGGATCCCATCCTGTTTAAGAACCTCGTCCGCGCGATGGAAGAGTCGCTGAAGCAGAAGTATCCGGTGCGAGACGTGCGCGGGTTGCTCGAGCCGTTTCAAGAATTGGAAGCCAATTCCCTCTTTTGGAAGCATATGCTCGATGGGCTGGCGATCCTGGGCAACCCTGGTTCCTTGCGCGTCTATAAACTTCAGCGCACGGTCAAAGAGTTCGTCGTTGTCGCTGAGTCGTTCCATGTCAAGCCGTTGTTACGCTACGTTCAGTCGGCGGATCGCTACCAGGTGCTGTGTCTGACTCGACAGCAGATGCGGCTTTTGGAAGGGAATCGCTACGCCCTGGACGAGATCGAACTGCCGGAAAATTTTCCTGCGACGCTCAAGTCGGCTTTGGGCGAGGAACTGACCGAACCGCATCAGACGGTGGCGACCTACGGCACGGGGCCGACCGGCTCAGCGATGTTTCACGGCCACGGGTCCCGCAAAGATGAGCTGGACAAAGACACCGAACGCTTCTTTCGAGTCATCGATCGGGAGGTACTGACTCGCTTCTCGCGACCTTCGGGACTGCCGTTAGTGCTGGCCGCTCTGCCGGAGCATCAGCCGGTCTTCCGTCAAGTCAGTCAGAATCCTCATCTGTTGCCCCGAGGCATCGAGATGAATCCCGAGGCGTTGGATCAAGAGCGGCTCCGAGTGGCCGCCTGGGCCGTGGTCGAGCCGCAATATCTGGCCCGGTTGGCCAAGCTCAGTGACGAATTCAAGGCGGCGCAGGCCCATCAGAAAGGCACCGCCGATCTGTCCGATGCCGCTCGTGCCGCCGTCGAGGGGCGAGTGGCCGTCTTGCTTGTCGAAGCCGACCGCGTCTTGCCAGGACGCATCGATCCGACCACCGGGGCGATCCAAGCGGCGAACCTGGCCGATCCTCAGGTGGATGACATGCTCGACGATCTGGCTGAAGTCGTGTTGCGGACCGGCGGAGATGTCGTCGTCGTGCCTAAAGAGCGAATGCCGTCGTCCTCCGGCTTGGCTGTCACCTACCGCTATTGACCGAGGGGCAGATGTCACGCTGGCTGACGAGGATCGGCGTTTTGTTCCTTGGGGCTGGGCTAGTGGTGCTGGTCTTTTGGCCTAGTCGATCCGGAACAAGGACGGCAACGCTTCCCAAGGCCAGCCTGATTTGGACGTTCGAGCCGATTCAGCGCGGCGGCATTATTGCCCGTCCCAAGGTTCACCAGCAGTACCTTTATTGTTCGCTTGTTCGAGATGCCGGCCTCGGCGTTACCTCAGGGGCGGTCTATTGTCTAGATCGATGGACCGGCCAGCCTTGCTGGGAGTTCGACGACGGTCGGCGGATGTTACATACGATTTCCTCGCCGACGATTCAGGCAGATCGACTCTATGTCGGGGAGGGCATGCACGGAGACTTGGGCTGCAAACTGTATTGTCTCGATGCGCGAACTGGAACGAAACACTGGTCGCGGGCCTTCGGGGGCCATCTCGAATCGACGCCGTTGCTGCATCAGGATCTGGTCTTCATCACCGCGGGAGATGACGGTCTGCATGCCGTCGAGACCAAGTTGGGCGTTTCCCGCTGGGGGCATCGCGGTTCGGGCCACCTCGACGCGGCTCCTCTGGTTCGAGACGGTCGTCTGATCGGGGGCAGCGGAGTCAGCCAACAGTTCCGCACTTCCGAGATCTTTTGTCTCGATATTTTGACAGGACAGCCGTACTGGCGGGTTCCGACCCCATTGCCCGCCTGGGCTACTCCGGTGGGAGATGAGCAAGGGCTATTTGTCGCTCTTGGCAATGGGCGTCTGATCAGCAGCGAACCCCCGCCAGGCATTCCCGCTGGGGCGCTGCTCCGACTCGATCCCCGTGACGGCGCGACGCTCTGGCGAACTGACTTTGTCGATAGTATTCTGGCTCGACCAGCTCTAGACGCCGAGTGCGTCTATGTCGTTTGTCGTGATGGCTGGTGTTATGCCGTCGAGCGTCTGAAGGGAGCGATTCGCTGGCGGCACGCCCTGGACAGCCCGCTGGTCGCTGAGCCAGAATTGCTGCAAGGGCGACTCTACGTCGTCTCCACCGACGGGCTGCTCGTCTGTCTGGAAGCGGCGTCGGGAACACGACTCTGGGAGTACGATCTGGCCGAGTTTTCTACCGCCACGCCACGTGTGCTGGCCGGTCCTGTTGTTGCTAGGGGCCAAAACGGCTCCCACTGGGTTTATCTCGGCACCGAGTTGCGCAGCCCCGCTGGTGGAGCAGCACTGTTGTTCTGTCTGGAAGAACCTCTCGGAGTTCGCCAACGATGAGACGCCGTCGGCTGATCTGGTGGGGAATCGTGCTGCTGTTCGTCTTAGGATTGGCGGCTTGGTTCGAGCCTGGGCAGCGACTGCGTGGCGTAGTATTCGGGGAAGCATTCTATGCCGGCAAACCAACGAGTTACTGGGTTGCCCAACTCTCTGGAGACTCGCCAGATCGTCAGATGGAGGCGATCTGGTCGTTGCGGGACGGCAAGGCATCGGCCTGTGCGGTTCTATGCCAAATGGTGCGGAACCCCGCTCATCCCATAGAACTTCGCTCCCAAGCAGCTGGACTGCTCGGCGAGTTGGGCGAAGGCGGCAAACCGGGCATTCCTGTTTTACTGGAAGCGCTGGAGCAACCTAATCCGTACCTGCAACAGATAGCAGCACGGGCGCTAGGAGAAGTCGCCTCTGGGGAAGATGCGGTTCTTCTCCACCTGATTCCTCTATTGCGGAGAGGTAACATCGGAAATGTATTGGCGATTCTGACCCGTGCCCCGGCAGGTGGCCCAGAAGTGGTCGCCGAACTTACTCGCATCGTACATGACAACGAGGAAGCTGGCTGGACTGCGTTGGCTCTGGAAGCGCTGGCCCTGCGCAGAGGGCAAGCTCGTTCGGCGCTGGCGGCAATTTTAGAAGTCGTTGAGGATGCTGATCCCGTCGTGCGGGCGCGAGCCGTCCTAGCTCTGGGTCGCATCGGCTCCGCTGAGGAGCCGGTCTTACGGGCTTGCCGAACTCATTTGAGAGACAATAACGCTGAGGTGCGGGCCGCGGCTGCTCGTTCCTTAGGGTGGTTCGGCCCTCAGGCTCACGCTGCTATTCCCGAACTCCGGAACTTGCTCGATGATCGTGATCCAGTCGTTCGCGATCGTGCCAAACAAGCCCTGCAACGAATCGAAACGCCGAAGAAAGAGCCGCAGAATCAGGGAAATAAAAGCAAGAATCAAGATCGTTAAAATGACTATTAAGGGAGTGTAGCGGCTGGGGGATGAGGCTCTTTCACAGGCTAAAGCCTGCGGCTACCTACAAGTCAGCCTACGGCTACCTGTTAATCCGAACCGGTAGTCGCAGGCTTCAGCCTGCGCTCCGCCAGCCCATTTCGCAGGCTTCAGCCTGCGCTCCGCTAGCCCATTTCGCAGAGCGCTTTAATTTGTTGGTGCTCGGCTGAGCTTGTGAGTTGCTCAGGGTTTGGTCCAGGTCAGGCCGTCGAGGAACTGGCGTAGTTGGGTTCGGCGCAGGGTGTCGCCTTCGGAATAGTAGCCGCCGAAGAAGTAGACTCGTTCGCCGCGTCGGAAGACGACGATCTCCGCGATCGTCGATTTACCTGCGGGCTTCCCTTTTAAGGTGTAGCGTGTCCCGGATTTACCGCCATATTGCACCTGTTCGGGTGGTTTGATCCGCGTCCAGCCAGAGCCGGAGCGTTTCCGTTGTGCCAGAAAGTCGCCGATGTCGGTGTCTTCGGAGAGATCGCGGCAAGAGATGTCCAGCGAGGCGGGCGTCGGCTTTAGAGAACGGTATAGCACGAGGGTTCGCTCTTTGTCGAGCGGGCCAGGCGGCAGTTCCGTCTTCGATTGCTGAAACCATCCCTCAGGCACGAGCAGTTCAAACCCCTCCTGGCGATTGACGTAGATCGGGCTGTTGTCCAGGGCCGGTGCACGGGGCTTGGGTTGACAAGCGCTTGCGGTCAGCAGTAGTAGCACCATCAGCAGTGAGAGCCAACGCGGCCACGACGGGTTCAAGCGGTTCACTAGAAATCGCCCTCGGAGATACGTTCGTTGCCCTGGCGTGTGGCCAGCGCCCAGAGGATACGCAAATCAGTATCGACGCGCAGAATCCGCACGCTGAAGTCGGCGAAGAGGAAGTTAATGCGTTCCCCGTGTGGCGAGAAGTAGTCGTAGGGTTCGGCGAAGGGATGGTGCCACGGTTTCTGGCCGATGCGGACGAGTGGCATCACCTGCGAGGGTTGCGTCACATTGCGATAGACGGGCGATCCCGGAGTGATCTGCACCGTGCCGCCGGTCACCGCTCCGACCCACGGAGCCTGGGCAAACAGAGAGGCCCGCTCTCCAATGGCGAAAGTGTAACCTAGTCCATCGCTAATGTCGTTGATTTTGAGTCTACTGTTTTGGAAGAAGACGCCGTCGCCCTGGTCGGGCATGACGGTGAGGGTGTAGCTGGCTCCGTAGCAGCCGGCGTAGCTGTTGGTCGCGCCCTGTGTCAAGCGTTCGCCGGCCACGGTCAAGATCCAGAACGTGCCGGTGTGCGAATCCGCTGGGCAGATGTAGGTCGGAATCGGCGTGGCTCGTAGTCGATCGAACGATGGACTCACTGTGGGCAGATCGAAGTTCACTCCGCGGTAGAGATTCTCTTGCTCCAGCCAAGGTAGCAAATAGGTCGCCCAGCCCCAGCCGGGATTGAACGGCGCTTCAAACATGATGTCCGGCGGACGATCGAAGATACGCTTGGAGATCAGTGGAGCCGGCTGCTCCGGCGGGGTGTACACATAGCGATAGCCCGGCGGAAAGACGCCGTTCTGATCGTAGTAGCCGTGCATCGCCAGGCCGATCTGTTTGAGGTTGTTCTGACAGCCCAGGCGAGCAGCGGCGGCGCGGATTTTCTGGATGGCCGGGAGCATCAAGCCGATCAACACGGCGAGGATGGCTATGACGACGAGCAGTTCAATCAAGGTGAACGCTGCTCTCCGGGCGGCGGCGGGGCGTGGCATCGTGGCGTCTCCGTGTGTGGGGGTGCGGCTGAGGCTCTGGTCTCAACCCTTCGTCTAAGAAGCGTGCATCCCAGCAAGCAGGGCCAAGAAAGCTGCTTCAGTGTAGAGGTTTCTCCTTGATCCGGTCAAGTAGGCCGATCCGGGCCTCGTGTAGCCGGCGAGAACAACGGACTGATTTTCTCAGTCGGAAGACTTGCATCGACAGCGACACCGTGTAGACTCGCATCAACCTGCCGATTTGTTCCTTCCCTAGGCTTGCCTCAATGGTGTCCCATGCCAGGCATTCGTATCGCGGCTGTTCTCCTGTGTGGAATAGGGCTGCTCCCGCTTCAGGCTGACGAGACGCCGAAGCCGACTCCCGAGGTGCTTCCCGGCACCAAGCCGCTGGAAATGTCTGGCGACTTGGCCGCCCAAATGGTGGAGGGAATCGATCGCTTTCTTCTACGCCAGATTGAAGCAGCGGCGAAGCACCGGGAGAAGTTCTGGAAGCGCGACCTCTCTTCGGCGGAAGCGTACAATCGCTCGATCGAGCCGAACCGAAAACGGCTGGCCCACATCCTTGGCGTGCGCGACCAGCGCGTCCCGTTCAAGTCCCCGGAGTTGGTGGCCACGGTCGATCAGCCGGCACTGGTCGGCAAAGGTCCCAACTACAACATCTTTGCGGTGCGCTGGCCAGCGTTCGGCGACGTCCACGGCGAGGGGTTGCTGCTGGTGCCGATGGAGGACAAGCCGGTTGCGAACATCGTCGCCATTCCCGACGCCGACGTGACGCCGGAGCAGTTGTGCGGACTGGTGCCGGGTGTCAAGGCGGAATCACAATACGCGCGACGATTGGCGGAGAGCGGCTGCCGAGTCATCGTGCCGGCTTTGATCGATCGCAGCTACGAGAAACGCGGTAACGCCAAGATGACCCGTCGTGAGTTTCTCTATCGATCGGCGTTCGAGTTGGGGCGGCACCTGATCGGCTACGAAGTGCAGAAGGTGCTAGCGGCGGTGGACTGGTTCGCTAGCCAGCCGAGCGGAGGAACGTCAGCTCGCCGAGAGACGAAAATTGGCGTCATCGGTTGGGGTGAGGGCGGCATGCTCGCTCTCTACGCTGGAGCGCTGGACACGCGGATCGACGCCGTGTGTGTCAGCGGCTATTTCGGCAATCGAAATTCCCTCTGGCGGCAGCCGATCGATCGCAATGTGTTCGGACTCCTGGAGCAGTTCGGCGACGCGGAGTTGGCTACAATGGTCATGCCGCGCCATCTCGTCATCGACTCGAACCACGCCCCCGAGGTGACGCTGCCCTCCGAGGGAGGCGCGCCGGCCCGGTTGGGGACACCGCCCTTGGAGCAAGTGAAGGCGGAGTACGACCGATTCGCGGCCCTGGTTCCGAAGTTCGTGTCGCACGCGCTGTTCGCCGGGATCGGAGACCAACTATCTCAGGCAGGCCTGCAGCAGTTTGGCCGGGGTTGCCTGGTTGACGTGGGAATAAAGCCGGGCAATCCCCCTGTGTTGCTCTACAAGGATTTCGACCCCAAACCCCGCCAGCAACGCCAGTTCCACGAAATCGACCGGCACAACCAGCAGCTCCTCGCCGAGTGCCATCATGTTCGTCGGGATTTCTTGCCTCTCGCCGACCAGTTCGCCAAGCCCGACGACAAGCAGAAGCTCGATACTTCCTCCGTCGCCGCCTACGAGCGATTCATCGATCGCTATCGTGAGATTTTTGCCAAAGAGATCCTCGGACGATTCGACGAGACATTGTTGCCGGCCAATCCGCGCAGTCGTCTCTATTCCGAATCTGATAAGTGGATGATGTACCAGATCGTTCTTGATGTCTTTCCTGATGTCTTCGCCTACGGGCTGTTGATTGTGCCAAAGGGGCTCAAGCCCGGCGAGAAGCGTCCGGTTGTCGTTTGTCAACATGGTCTGGAGGGGCGTCCCGAGGACTGCATCGGCGAGAAGCAGGGTTACGCCTCCTACAAGGCGTTTGCCACGAAGTTGGCTGAACGCGGCTTCATCACCTTCGCGCCGCAGAATCTCTACATCGGCAAGGACAAGTTCCGCACGCTTCAGCGCAAGGCCAACCCGCTGGGGAAAACCCTCTTCTCGATCATCGTGCCGCAGCATCAGCAGATCACCGACTGGCTGAAAACGTTGCCATTTGTCGACGGCGAGCGCATCGGCTTCTACGGCCTCAGCTACGGTGGCAAGACGGCGATGCGCGTTCCTCCGTTGGTCAAGAACTACTGCCTGTCGATCTGCTCGGCGGACTTCAACGATTGGGTGTGGAAGAACGCCTCGACGAGGGATCGCTACAGCTACGTCTGGACCGGCGAGTACGAGATCTTCGAGTTTGATTTGGGCAACACGTTTAACTACGCCGAGATGGCGGCGCTGATCGCGCCGCGGCCGTTCATGGTGGAGCGCGGCCACTTCGACGGTGTCGCTCCCGATGAGCGCGTCGCCTTGGAATTTGCCAAGGTGCGACATCTGTACCAGGCGAAGCTGGGCCTGGGTGACCGCTGTGAGATCGAATGGTTCGTCGGCCCACATACGATCAACGGCCAAGGCACGTTCGCCTTTTTGCACAAGCACTTGAACTGGCTCATGCCGGAGGGGAAGTGATGAAGAAGTGGACAATCGCCATTCTTCTGTGCGGTAGCGCGCTCCCCCTCTGGTTCCCCTCTCCCCCTCAAGGCGGGGGGAGAGGGTGTAGGGGGGAGGGGGTATATGAAGCACTCGCCGCCGCTCCGCCGACAAAACCCAGTGAACTCCCCGAAGCTATTCAGGGGGCGCAGGGGCTGGACGAGGTACTGCGTACCCTCAAAGCGAAGTTGGTGACAACTCCGGTTCTCTCTCCCCAACAAGCCTTGGCCGGACTGCGGATCCGCGAGGGGTTGGCAGTCGATCTGATCGCTCACGAACCGACGATTAAGCAGCCGCTCTACCTCAGCTTCGATGAGCGCGGTCGAATTTGGGTAGTACAGTATCGTCAATATCCGTTTCCGGCTGGGCTGAAAGTCGTTGCCTACGACAAGTACATCCGCGCCAAGTTCGACAAGGTGCCGCCTCCGCCGCCAGACCACTTCAAAGGAGTCGATCGCATCACCATCCACGAGGATGTTCGTGGCGACGGGTCGTACTCGAAAGTGACAACGTTCCTCGACGGCCTGAACATTGCGACGGCAGCGCTGGTCGGGCGTGGCGGCGTCTGGGTGCTGAACCCGCCATACTTGCTCTTCTATCCCGATCCGGAGCGGACCGACAAAGCCGCGCCGCGTCCAGTGGTGCATCTGTCCGGCTTCGGTCTCGAGGACACCCACGCTGTCGCCAGCAGTCTGTGTTGGGGGCCGGACGGTTGGCTCTACGGTGCGCATGGTAGCACGGTCACGGCCAAGGTGAAGGTCGAGGTCAGCGGCGACCCGACGACCACCGACTTCCTCGGCCAAGCGATCTGGCGCTACCACCCAGAGAAGCACCTCTTCGAGATTTTTGCCGAGGGGGGCGGTAACACCTTTGGCGTCGCCTTCGACGACGTAGGCCGAGTCTACTCTGGCACTAACTGGGGTAAGTACCGCGGGCTGCACTTCGTCCAGGGGGGCTACTACCTCAAGAGTTGGGGCAAGCACGGCCCGCTGACCAATCCCTACGCTCTGGGGTACTTCGACCACATGCCGCATGTCGGCGATGCTGACCGACTGACCCATACGTTCATTTCCTACGGGGAGACCGCGTTGCCGGAACTACGCGGCAAGTTCGTCGGCGTCAACGCCCTGCAACACCGCGTGCAAGTCACGAAACTATTGCCTCACTATTCGACGTTCCGCACCGAGGAGGAACCGTTTCTGCTGACTACCGACGACCAGCGGTTCCGTCCCGTGGACGTGAAGGCCGGCCCTGACGGCGCGCTCTACGTCGCCGACCTGTACGAGCCGCGAATTAATCATGTCGATCCGCGCGACAACTGGGATCGAGCCACCGGACGCCTTTATCGCATCCGTCCCAAAACGTACCAACCCGTCGCGCCGTTCGACCTGGCTAAGAAAAGCAGCGAGCAACTGATCGGTCTGCTCCGCAGTGAGAATCGCTGGTATCGCGACATGGCCAAACGCCTCCTTGCTGATCGAAAAGAAGATCGCCTAGCTCCGTTATTGCGGGAGATTTTCGAGAGAGAAACGGGGCAGACCGCTTTGGAGATACTTTGGACCTACCATCTCTCGCATGGGCTGGACGAAGAGTTCGCCCTGGTAGGATTGCGGCACGACAACCCGCACGTTCGCCGCTGGACAGTGCGACTACTGGGCGACGAGCGGACGGTCTCGGCGCAACTGGGGCGACGACTGGCCGAGTTGGCCGCTCACGAACCGGACGCCGAGGTACGCAGTCAGCTAGCTAGTTCGGCTAAGCGATTCCCGGCGAGTCTGGCCCTGGACATTCTGTGCGGGTTGTGGCGTCACGACCAAGATCGGCATGATCCGCACATCCCCCTACTCACCTGGTGGGCGCTGGAAGCCAAAGCGGAAACCCACCGCCAACTGATCCTCGACCGCATCCCGGTACTTTCTTCTCGGATGTTCCAAGAGTTCATCCTCGAACGCCTGGCCCAGCGGTGGGCGATGTCCGGCACCCGAGACGATCTGCTGGCCTGTGCCCACCTGTTGGACAAGGCTCCGCCTGGGACGGACGCGACGCACACCGTCATCGACGGCCTCGAAAAGGGCTTCGCGGGCCGGTCTACTGGTCGGTTGCCCGAGCCGCTCCGCCAAGCCATCTTGAAGGAACTGGCTTTCTGGCCCAACGACGAGACGGCCATCAAGCTCGGACTGCGGGTCGGCCATGAACCCGCCGTCAAGAAAGCCCTTGAGTTGGTCGCCAACGACAAGGCCGAGTTAGCGAAGCGGTTGGCTTGTCTGCGGATTCTCGGCGAGATCGACGTCTCCGCTGCCGTGCCTACCCTGTTGCATCTCGTACAGTCCGCCAAAGACCCGACGGTTCGGCTTGAAGCTCTGACGGCACTGACCCGTTATCCCGACGAGAAGATCGGTCAAGTGATACTAGCGCTGGAACCGGCACGCTGGGACGATGGCCACGGTCTGCGTCTGGCGGCCTGGAACCTGCTGGCGAGTCGGCCCGTGTGGGCACGGCAACTGCTCACCGCTATCGAGGCGGGCAAGATCAACCCGCGCGGCCTACCGTTGGAGATCGTTCATAAACTCGCGTTACACAAAGATACCGAACTGACCCGTCTGATCGCCAAGCACTGGGGCAACGTCCGCGCCACGCCTCGGGAGAAGCAAAAAGAGATGTTGCGGATCGGTAAAATCCTTAAAGTGGGAACCGGCGATGCTCGTGCTGGTCGCAAACTGTTTGCCGACACCTGCGGCAAGTGTCACAAACTCTACGGAAGCGGCGGCGACGTCGGGCCAGAGCTGACCGGATATGAACGCAGTAACGCTCTTTATTGGATCGAAAATATCGTTGATCCTAGTGCTGTGATTCGTGAGGAGTACATGACGTTTGTCGTCGAGACCAGCGATGGCCGCACGTTGACCGGTGTGATCGCCGGCCAGGATAAGACCACGGTCACGTTGAAGGATCCGCAGGGACGGATCACAAAGCTGGATCGGCGGTACATCGATGACCTGCGAGCCTTGCCACAATCACTGATGCCCGAGGATCAGCTGCGCGGCCTGAAGGATCAGGAGGTGCGCGATCTCTTCGCTTATCTGATGAGTAAGACTCCGCCGAAGTGACCAAGCCTCACGCTTTGCGTGTCGGCATGCACAGAATCAGCAGCGTGATGATGGTAAAGGCGGCGGCGAAGAGGAACACTAACGCTGCTGGCGGCGGCTCGCCAGTGTTGGCGGCACCAGGCAGCGGCTGCTGCGGAACTATGGCACCGGCAGTTGAGCCTGTCGGCGCGGGTTGTTGTGCCCAGGTGAGGGGCAGCGGCAACAATGCTAGCAACAAGACCAATCCCGGCAGGTGTCTCATGATGTCCTCGTTCGGGAGAGCCAACGGCAGCGGTGAACCGCGAATTCAACCCGTCCAGCTGGCTGCTTGCTCAGAAGCGGGCTTCTTTTCACGCCGCGCTCTTCTTGGCGAACGGCTTCTTCCACCAAGGCACTTTGGGCGGGGGAGGGGGCGGCGGAGGAGGAGGGGGCGGCGGCGGTGCTGGAGGCGGAGCTGCCGCTTTTTTCGCTTCCTCTTCTTTCTTTTCTTTCTCCTTCTTCTTCGCGGCTTCCGCCTTCTTGATACGGTAGCGATCGAAGAGCAACTGGACCAGAATGCCCAGGACTGTCAGGCCAATCAGTCCCCAATTGATGAGCGGCGTATTCTTCCGAGCAAAGTCCACGCTGTTGAGCTGCCCCAGCTTATCCATAAGGCTGGCCGTTCCGTAGCTCATCAGCAAGGTGCCGAACGCACTGGATAACGCGGTGATCCACAGCTGATAGAAGGCCACCCCGATCAGGCCGCCGATCAAAAAGGAGATAAACTCGTTGGCCTCCGGTGAGATCATCCGGGCCAGCATGACAGCGGCGAGGCCTCCAGCGATAAACAGCGTGATGCGGGCCAGGGCCAGGGCCAGCGAGCCAGCGGCCAGGGCCAGCAATAGTCCCGCGACCAGCGGCTGCACCTCGAAGCCGCGAGCCAGCGACAACCCCGCGATGCCCGCCGACGTGGTCAGTAGCAACGCCAACCAGAAGCGATGGCTATGCCCGCCGTACAGCCACAGCCCCAGACCGATGAGGATGGCCACGGCGGAGACAGTCGGCGACAGTTGTCGCGTCAACTCCAAGATGTCGGGGGCGAGGACTTGCATGCCGTGTACTCCACGCGACCGGCGAGGCGAAACGTCCCGCGAGGGTATCGGCGGTTGCCGCACGCTGTCAAGGCGTAGCTCATGCGGTCACGGCTTGGGCGGTTGCTTCGGCGCCGGCAGGCTCTGCACGAAGGCTTGAAACTCGGGTTGCTCGCGCAAAGGGGTAAGATCGGGATGTTGGGCAAGTTCGGCATAATGCTCCGACTCGGCGAAGTAGCCCCAGCGAGCACAGCGGCGCAAGTATCCCATCGCCGACTGCAACAACTCCCGACTTCGCTTCTCCCGTTCTGCCAACGGGCGGGTAGCGTTCTCTAGCACGCTTTGACTGTTGATCGCCTGAATCCGAGCCAGATCCATCAAGCGATTCGCGGCCAACAGCCAATTTCGTCCTACCTCCTCGACCAGTTTCGCCGAGCGCGAATAATCTCCCGCCCGAGCCAGTGCCTCGGCGCGGTAGACCGTGTAGCGCGGACGATCGTTGAGACTTTTCTCCACCTGAATTAACCGTTCCCAGGTCTCTGCTGCTTCACGATGGTTGCCAACGGCATCCAGGGATCTGGCGCGAAACCAACACGCGGCCTTGTACAGATCCAGCGCGATGACGCTTTTGGGAGATTGCTCCCGAGCGATGCGGATCGACTCCAGGAGGTGGTTCGTCTCATTGAGAATTCGTAGATGAAGACCTTGCTGCTGATAGTGGTTGCACAGCAGCAACAGGATGCGGCTTGCTTCGATGCGATATTCCGGAATCCGCGGATGGCTTCGGGCCAAGGCGGCGTAATCCTCGTAGGCGGCTTGATAGTACTGCAGTGCCGGATCCAGTTGATTGTGGCGAGCGAGAATCGCTCCTAGATTGTAACGAGTCTGAGCGACCGAGCGGCGATGAGCGACAACTTTGGGAAAGGCTTTGACCAGTTCTAGCCGTAACGTCAGCGAGCGGTGAAGCTCGCTAAGCGACTCTTGAACTTGCTGGTGCTCGCCCAGAGTGATGCCGAGGTTGAATAACGACTGAGACAGTTCGGCTTTGTATTCCGGAATATGCGGATAGGTATAGTGCAATTGTTCGCGAAGTCGA
This sequence comes from uncultured Gemmataceae bacterium, assembly GCA_937923405.1. Classification (GTDB taxonomy): domain Bacteria; phylum Planctomycetota; class Planctomycetia; order Gemmatales; family Gemmataceae; genus CALDUY01. The sequence continues at coordinate 41,518 of CALDUY010000013.1, forward strand.
GTGGCTTCACGATGCTCCTCGATCGCCTCGGGGAGTCGTTTCATGTTGGACAGATGGACGCCGAGGTTGTTCCGCACGTTGGCCAGATGTTGAACGTACTTGGGCCTGGCCGGATCCGCTTCCTTGAGACGCTGAAAGAGATCCCGTCCCTTGAGATACTCCTCCAGAGCGCTATCCAGGCGTCGGAGATCCGCGTAGCGAGTAGCCAGATTGGTATGTGCCAGCCCCAGATCGGCCTGATATTTCGGTAGGTCCGGATGCGTTCGTGCGAGTTGCTCACTCACTTGCAGGGATTGCTCGGACTCGCGCAGAGCCTGGTCGAGCTTGCCCAGATTGGACGAAACGATGCTGATACTGTTCCACAATGAAGCTAAATTTTCGGCGTACTCCGCCTCGTCCGGATGCGCCTGGTGCAAGGCCTGGACCAAACGGATCGCCTCGCGCAACTCGGTCTCAGCTTGCGTGTCTCGTCCCAGATCGCGAAACACCATCCCCAAGTTGCCATAGGCTCGGGCCAACGTTACTTGCGTTTCTCGATGATTGGGATCGCGGGCCGTCATTGCCAGCTGAAGCGATTTGGCCCGCTCGTAGTCCGGAATTGCTGCTTCGAGCTGTCCCTGAGCGCAACGCAGGTTGCCGATCCCGTTCAGAATCGAGGCCAAAGTGTTGGCATAGTCTCGATGGTTGGGAAATTCCTGATCGAGGGTCTCCGCGAACTGCTTCGCCTGGGAATAGTGATGCAGAGCCTTCTCGTCCTCTCCTAGATCGCGGTGAATCAGCCCCAGGTTGTAGTGGGCCAACGACAAATTGTAGCGATACAGCGGCTCGACCGGATTGGCTTGATGAGCTTGGGTCCAGAACCTGGCCGCGTCGTCATACGAATGCAGAGCGTCGCGGAGTTCGCCCAGCTGTTGGGTGATGACGCCGATCCGGAACATCTGCACGCCCTGCTGATGGGCTGTATCGATGGCGTCCGGTGAGGACTGCTGGAACTGGCGATAGAATGGCAGCGTCTTGCGCAAGAGTAGCTTCTTGACCCGCTCCATGCGAGGTAGCTGAAAGAGCGGATCTGTCTGGCAGACGTTGAAGCACTCCTCGACCGCTTTTTGAGCCAGGCTGAGGTTCTTCGTGGCCGTCTCCAGGGCTTGCTGCGTCTTCCGCTGTTCGCGATCCAAGGCCCAAACACTGCTGCTCAGGCCGACCACGCCCAGGAGCAGGGCCAGCACCCCCGAAGTCACCCAGGCGCGATGGCGACGGCTCCAGCGACGCAGACGATCGGTCCACGGCTCGCGGTAACTCGTCACCGGTTCATCGGCGAGATAGCGTTCCACCTCCTCGGCCAGCGCTTGAGCGGACTCGTGACGTGCTTCAGGCTGGGCCGACATCGCCCGTAGGCAGATGGCCTCCAATGCACGCGGAATGCTGGCATCGAGTGAGCGCGGAGTCGGAAACTCGCACTGCCGTACCTGTTCGAGTCCGCAGTTGTGGGTATACGGCGGGCGGCCCGTCAAGATACAGTAGAGGATCGCGCCCAGGGCCCAGATGTCGCTGGCCGGACCGACTCGATCCACTTCTCCGCGCGCCTGCTCCGGAGCCATGAACGCCGGTGTGCCCAGCAGGGTTCCTTGTCGAGTGGGCTGTAACAGAGCAGTTTCAACACCATCTGGGAGCGTTAATAGGTCCGATAACTCACCCGGCTTCGCTTCTCGTCGACGTGCCAATCCCCAGTCGACGACCAGAGTTTCGCCGTAGTCGCCGAGCATCACGTTGGCCGGCTTCAAATCCCGATGAATCACTCCGCGACTGTGGGCATAGGCTACCGCATTGCAGATGGCCACGAATCGCCCAAGTAGTCCACGCTGGACCAGTTGGCGTGGCTGGGCTTTTGGGCGGTCAGCACCATGCAGCCGATCGATCGCCGACTGTAGCGACTCCCCGCGAATCATCCGCATGGCATAGACAGGCCGACCGACTTCGTCGTACTGCAATCCATACACCGGAACGATGCCGGGATGTTCGAGCTGGCCAGTGATCTCGGCCTCGCGAATAAAACGAGCGCGAGCCTCGGCGTGATCGACATAGGGAGCTTGCATGCGTTTGACAGCCACCTGCCGATGCAGTTCCACGTCCTCGGCGAGGTAGACTTCGCCCAGTCCGCCGCGTGCGTGTAACTGGATGGGCCGATAGCGGGTCATCGAATCCCAGCGTGCCGAGGAGTTGGGCGGAGGCGGGATCGCTTCATCGTGTCGTGAAAGCGGCGAGAGCAACCTGTCTGTCAACTCCGTGACCTGATCGGCGAGTTGCCCCAGTTGCTCGCGTTGCTCGCCACTGAGTCCGACCTGCTCAGCCAGGATCGCATCCAGGGGAGTCGAGCGGCGATGCATCCAGGCCGCCATCGCTTCTAGTAACTGATGCTGTTCGACCAGCCCGTTTTTGAGAGCTAGCATGCCGACAAGCAAATTCCGATCGGAAGACATGATCGTTCTCTTGGGGTATCGAGGATGGATCCAGAATAACACCCTGCGAGAGTGGTGAAAAGTGGTCGAATTCGCCACACTCTCTTGCGTGGTCTCGGCGTCACTTGTTACAAGTAAAGGGATTCGAGCGTCTATGCTCGGCGTGAGAATATACGAGGAGTCAATGTCGACCTCGCCGGACCATAACGCGGAGGGACAGCCCCATCTGGCCCAACGAGTGGCGCGTTTATTACGCCACGAAGTTGGCGATCTGTTGCAAACCGTTTATTCAACGACAGCGATTTTGAGTGAACGCTTGCCGCGCGAAGCTGATCTAGAACGTCGACTACTGGGCGATCTGAAGCACCGGGCTGAGTTGTGCAAACTCGAACTGGATGCGGTCGTCGAGATATTGAACGATCAGCCAAGGTCGCGAAATCCCGTGGATCTGGCTCTCGTTTTCTCGAACGTAGTCACGCAGGTCAAGCGTCGCTACCCTATTCTGTTCCTACGGCAATCAGACAGTGAAGCGAACTGCCTTGTCTGGGCTGATGCTCAGGCTCTGACCACGGCGTTTTCCTTCTTACTGCTGACAATCGCCCAATCCGCGCGTTCGTTGTTGGGAGTAGATTTATCGAGACAAAAGCTACAGATAATCTGTACCTTGGAACGCGACGGCTACCCGCTCAACCAGGATCAACTGAGCTGGCTGCGAGAGCCGTTTGCTACCACGCAACAGGCCCTGTTCGGACTAGCTCTGGCCCTGATCCAGAGAACCATCGAACCGTCTGGCGGAACACTGGAGGTGTTTCCTCGCGAGCTAGGCGGGCTACGTATTGAAGTAAAATTTCCCGTTCTGGAGCCTTGCTCTTAGTCGATTCTATCCCGGACCGTGCCCCCCTCATTGGTCTGGCAGTGGGATGCCAGTATGCACTCGTCAGCTGTGGTTGATTCTTCGTTGCGCCTCATTGTTGTGGAGGACGACGAGCTTGTTCGTCGTGCCCTCGTTGACACTCTAGAGCGGACCTATGGCCATAAGGTCGTAGGGCAAGCGGGTAATGGACTGGAGATGCTCGAAGTCCTCGAACGAATCGAGGCCGACGTGGTCATCTTTGATATTCACTTGCCTCAATTAAACGGATTGGATGCCCTACGCAAGTTCACGGAACGAAAACCGATCGCAGCTGTCGCTTTGACCGGAGACCGCGACCCCGCACAACTTCGCCGAGCCGTCCACGAACGCATCCAGGGCTATCTGATCAAACCGATCGATCCGCTGCAACTTGGTCCCGTTGTCGAAGTGGCTCGTGCCCGATTTCTCGATATTCTCAAACTGACCGAAGAGAACGACAAACTGCAGAAGTCGTTGGAAAGTCGCAAGATAATCGAACGGGCCAAGGGGGTATTGATGCGGCGGAATCGCTGGACGGAAGCCGACGCTTTCCGTCGGTTGCAGCGAGCGGCGATGAACAAACGCACTACCATGGCCGAACTAGCACGCCAGATTCTCGACGGCAAAGACGTCGAGTTGTGAGCTACTCGTCGAGGTTGAGCAGCACGGCATGACGCGGCCCGGTCGCTTGCAGCAAGGCTCGGCGTTGGATGGGACCGACTACTTCCAGCGTCAGCCGCAAATGATCCGCCGGCAGATTGTCCGTCACTCGATCGGCCCATTCGATCAGGCAGACTCCGTCGCCGTCGAGTTGTTCGTTCACTCCCAGATCGGCGAAGGCTTGGGACGTCGGTAAGCGGTAGGCATCGAAATGATAGATCGGCAAGCGTCCATGATAGTGCTGCATCAGGACGAACGTCGGACTAGTGACGACGCGCGTATCAGGCACCTCCAGGCCTTCCGCGATGGCTCGGCTCAAATGGGTTTTGCCAGCCCCCAACTGCCCGATCAGCGCGACGACGGCTCCGGGAAAAAGTCGTCGCCCCAGGGCAATCCCCAGACGACGAGTTGCCTCCAGGTCAGGTAGATTTATGGTATTTTCGTGCATGTAAGAGCTATGTTTTCTCAAGAGGTTGCTGCTAATCAAGGTGATACTTCCCGCAAGTATCCTTCTATGAGACATCCCTGCGAGGAACCATTTCATGAACCACTCGATTGATTCTTCTTCGCAGACTGAAGTTCATTTCACCGGAACCCCTCGTAAACAAGAGGCAACAGAAGGTCTTGGTACTCCTCGTTATTTTCAGTTACTGGAGGAACTCGGTCGAGGCGGAATGGGCCAAGTCTATCGCGCCTTCGATGTACGGCTCCAGCGTGAGGTGGCTGTCAAAATTCTCCACGAGCGGTTCGACGCGAATTCCTCGATTGCCGCCCGTTTCCTCCAAGAAGCTCAAATTACCGGGCAACTCCAGCATCCCGGAATCCCCGCAGTTTACGAAGTGTCGACGCTTGGCGACGGACGGCCCTTTCTGGCCATGAAGCTGATTCGCGGCGAAACGTTGGAGCAATTACTCTTGGCCAACAAACCGATCAATCGACTAGCGATTTTTGAGACAGTTGCTCAGGCGATTGGCTATGCCCATGCTCACCGAGTGATCCATCGGGATCTGAAGCCGGCCAATATCATGGTTGGAGCCTTCGGCGAAGTGCAAGTGATGGACTGGGGCTTGGCTCGTCGGTTGGAGAGAGAAGATGGCTCGGAAGCCGCGACCCTTGCCGAGGCTGCTTTACCCCTTCAACCGTCTGTTCTGACACAAGCTGGCAGTGTCTTGGGCACACCAGCGTACATGGCTCCGGAGCAGGCACGCGGAGAGATTGATCGAGTCGATCAACGCTCGGATGTTTTCGGCTTAGGAGCAGTGCTGTGCGTGATGCTCACTGGACGCCCCCCATTTTCTGGATCCACCGTGGAGAATATCAGGTGTAATGCGGCAAATGGACGGCTCAGCGAGGCGTTGGCTCGGCTGGACACTTGCGGGGCCGATCCAGCGCTGATCGACTTGTGCAAACGCTGTTTGAGCGTCGATCCCGAGTCTCGCCCAGTGGATGGCAATGCCGTCGCTCAGGTGGTAGCGGGACTTCGTGTGGCTGCGGAGGAACGAGCCAAGCGAGCCGAGATCAACCGTATTCGCGCTGAGGTGATCGCTCGGGAACAAGTCCGTCGACGGCGCATCCTACAATGGGCCGTGGTCATCGTGGTCATGGTTTTGACTTGGGGAATTGTTGGTACTAGCATCGGAATGCGGCAAGCGAATTTAGCTCGACAGGCTGCTCTGCTCGCTGAGAAAGAGGCCAATGACAAACGCCTCGAAGCCGAGAAACAAACTGTGTTAGCCAACAGTGTGAAAGCGTTCCTTCAACACGATGTACTCCAACTCGCCGATCCCAAGACACAACATCAAGCCCAGAAGACCGGATTGAAGTATGACGCAGACGTTCGTTTACGCGACGTGGTGCTACGGGCTGCCGAGCAAATCGAAGGCAAGTTCGTTGACCAACCATTAGTCGAAGCGGAAATTCGCGGCACTTTGGGGGTTGCTCTTTTAGGCATGGGACGAGCTGATCTAGCGGACAAGCAATTAGAACGGGCGTTTCAACTGAATCGACAGTACTTGGGCGAAGCCCACTCTAGCACTCTGTGGAATCTGACCAATCTGGCTCTGAACAAGGATGAACTTGGCCAACATCGTGAGGCAAAGCGACTCAACGAAGAACTATTGGTGTTGCGCCAACTCCACTTCGGAGACGATCACCAGGATACGGTCTGGAGCAAAAATAATCTCGCGCTCTCCCTGGCGGCTCTGGGGCTGCATCGTCAAGCGGTACAACTACGTCAGCAGGTGTTGGCCTGGCACAGAGAGAAGCTAGGAGCCGACCACCCCAATACGCTTACTAGTATGAACAATCTGGCGCTCAGTTATGAGGCGCTAGGACAGTCAGCCGAGGCTCTGGTTCTTCGCCAAACTTGCCTGGAAATCCAGAAACAGAAGCTTGGGATCGACCATCCGGACACCCTCAAAAGTGCCAATAATCTTGCGCTGAGTTTCTTGGCCATGAGCCGCCATACCGATTCTATCAAGCTACTAGAACAAACCGTACCTTTGATGAAGGAGAAACTCGGTCGGTACCATAGCATCACGCTGGCTGGCATGGCGAATCTGGCAGTGGCCTATCATGCCACCAAAAGGTTTGCCGACGCTTTACCTCTGTTGCAAGAAACCTTTGACTTGATGCGTCAAACACTTGGCCCGAATCATCCCAATACCCTGAAAACTATGATGAATCTGGCGATGGTTTATGGTGCCATAGGCCGATTGGACGATGAGTTAAAACTGGAAGAGGAAACGCTGCGGTTGCAGACCAAGCATTTGGGGCCGGAGCATCCCGATACGCTACTGACGTTGACCAACCTGGCGAGTACGCTCACTCAATTGGGCCGACAGCCCGAGGCCCTCCAACGTCGGGAGCAGGCTCTTCCTCAATTGAAAAAAGCCTACGGTCCAGAGCATTCGCTAACGATCCGAACGATGCAAAGCTTGGTCAAAGACTATCTTCGTCTGCAGTGCTACCAAGAGGCCTGTCCACTACTGCAAGAGTTAATCACGGCACAGAAAAAGACTCTGGGAGTTACGAATTCGGCGACGCTTCGCAGCATGGACCAACTCGCCCAAACCCTGGACAAGCTCGGGCGTCCGACCGAAGCGCTGCCGGTGCGAGAAGAGAGCTACGCCCAGAGGACAAAATCGCTCGGGGGAAGCGATCCCTCTACGCTTCAGGCCGGCTTAGAACTGGTGCAGGCCTGGCGAAAATCGGGAAAGCCTGACCAGGCGCTGACGCTGCTCGACGAACTACTCCGGCAGGCGGATCCCCCTAACTCTTCCCAAAAGCAAGTCAGCTCAACATTGCTCGCAAACTTGTATCGGGAACGAATCGATCTCTATCGCTCGAAGAAAGACGTGGCAGGGTGTCGGGCTATGTCGGAGAATTGGGAGAGCCGTAAACTCCGTGATGCGCTCAGTCTGTATAATGCGGCTTGCTTTCGTGCCATCACCGCTGCTGTGCAAGCAGACACTCCTGGGGAGAATTCGGCCAGACTCAGCCGAGAGGAAGCTGATCGAGCGGTATCGCTTCTGAAGCAAGCGTTAACTGCTGGGTTTCGTCATCGGGCTCTGCTAGAAATAAACCGGGAGTTGGATTACCTTCGTGACCGTGATGATTTCCTTCAACTAATAAGCTCTTTGCCTAAGAAAAATTAGCGACACGGATTAAATGGTCGAACCAAGTTGAAAGCGAGGTCTAATCACGGTGGAAACGATGCGAACCGATGCTGGTCTTCCGAAGCGATCATTTTGAGCTGCCGTTGCCGCCAGGGCATCGCTTTCCTCTGGCAAAGTATCGCTTGCTCCGCGAGCGGGTCGAAGCCTCTGGATGGATCGCGGCGGAGTGGCTGTTGGTTCCGGAAGCGGTGAGTTTGGAGCAAATTTTGCTCGTTCACGATCCGCAATATCTGCAAAAGTTGCTCCATGGCCAACTCAGCGACGCGGAACAACGGCGGATTGGCTTTCCCTGGTCGCCGCAGTTACTTGAACGTTCGCGACGCTCAGCGGGAGGCACACTTGCCGCCTGCCGCGCTGCCTTGCGCGACGGGATCAGCGTGAATCTAGCCGGCGGGACACATCACGCCTTCGCCGATGCTGGTGAGGGGTTTTGTCTACTCAACGACAGCGTCATCGCTGCGCGTGTTCTCCGCGCCGAACGGCTCGTCGAGCGCGTCTTGATCGTGGATCTCGACGTGCATCAGGGCAATGGCACCGCTGCTTTGTGTCGCGACGATCCCAACATTTTCACCTTCTCCGTCCACGGGGCTAAGAATTTTCCACTTCGCAAGGAGACAAGTGATCTCGACATCGAACTGCCCGACGGTACAACGGATGGCGATTATCTCGAGGCGGTCGAACAGGGCCTGTTCGAGGCGACGCGGCGGTTTCACGCCGATCTAGTGATCTATCTGGCCGGAGCCGACCCTTTCGAGGGAGATCGCCTGGGGCGACTGAAGGTCAGCAAAGCGGGCCTGTTTCGACGCACCGAACTAGTACTCGACACCTTCGCAGCGTTGCGGGTGCCGGTCGCCGTCACGATGGCTGGTGGTTATGCCGCAGACTTGAACGACACAGTCGATATCTATTTCGATACGGTTCGTTGTTGTGCCCTGCGGAATTCCTCGCGCGAGATGCCATGACCGTACAACGCTTCAGCCATGCTCGACTAGTGTTGCCCGATCGTATTTTGGACTCGGGCTGCATCGAGATCGAGAACGGACGAATCACGCGAATCGAGGCCGCCAATGACTCGGCAGAAGCGACCGTTGATCTGCAAGGCGGCTATTTGGTGCCGGGGTTCATCGATCTGCACGTCCACGGCGGGGACGGAGCCGACTTCATGGATGGCACCGAAGAGGCGTTTCGCACCGTCTGCCGCGCCCATGCTCGACATGGCACGACGGCGTTGTTGGCGACGACCACGGTGGCCCGACACGAGCAGCATCTGGCTTTTTTGCGAGTTTGTCGCTCGCTGAAGGGGCAAGAGCTGGACGGAGCTATCATCGTTGGCGCGCACTTCTATGGGCCGTACTTTGGCCGAGAGGCACGCGGCTGTCATCCCGCCGAGTCGGTCCGTGAACCCATTCCCGCGGAGTACAACGACTATCTGGCATTCGCCGATTCCCTCGTCACGGCCACGGTGGCTCCGGAGCTACCCGGCGCGGAGGCGTTTGTTCGTGCTTGTGTGGCACGCGGCATCCGCTGCAATGCCGGGCATTCTCACGCAACGTTCGAGCAAGTCGAGCAAGCGATTGGCTGGGGCGTGCGTCACGTCGATCATCTCTTCTGCGCTATGTCCGATCGCGCGCGGCTACGGCAACAACAGACTTATCCAATGCGCGGTGGGCTGCTGGAAGCGACTCTGTACTTCGACGAGTTGACCACGGAAGTCATCGCCGACGGCAAGCATTTGGCTCCGGAGTTGCTGCGACTGGCCTACAAGATTAAGGGAGCAGATCGCCTGGCGTTGGTTACCGATGCCAATCGAGCTTTGGATATGCCGGATGGCGAATATCTCTTTGGCCCGCGCGAGGGCGGCGAACTGATTCTGCGCCGCGATGGTGTTGGCCTGATGCCCGATGGCCGTTCACTAGCGTCGGGAGTCGAGGGATTGGATACTGCCGTGCGTACCATGCTGGCCGCGAGCGGCGCGTCCCTGGTGGAAGTGGTGCGGATGGTCAGTTTGACCCCAGCTCGCATCGCTGGCCTGCAACGCGATCGCGGCAGTATCGAGCCGGGCAAACGTGCCGACCTGGTTCACCTCGATGAGCAGTTGCGCGTTCGCCAAGTGTGGATCGGCGGCAGGAAGGTGGTGTGACAAGAATGGCTAGGAAGCGACCACCGCGACGACAGATCGGCTGGCTGGTGCCCCTGGCGGTGTTGACCGCGCTGGCGCTGGCCGTAGTGCTGGCACGCTGGGGACAGACGCCTTCCAGGTCCGACTGGCCCGATGTGCGCTTCGTGGATATTACAGAATCTTCTGGGATCCGTTTTGAGCATTATTCTGGAGCTACCGACCGGAAGTTACTTCCGGAGACGATGGGGTCGGGCGTGGCCGTGATCGATTTCGATAGCGATGGTCGGCCCGATCTATTGTTCGTCAACTCTTGTCCTTGGCCGGGACTGTCCGGACCGTCGCCGCCTCCCACACTGCGGCTGTATCGCAACCTCGGCGAGGGCAAGTTCGACGACGTGACGGCATCGTTGGGGCTGAACGTGACCTGCTTCGGCATGGGGGCGACGGTCGGCGACTACGACAACGACGGCTGGCTCGACCTATTTGTTACTGCCGTGGGAGGAAATCGGCTCTTTCGCAACGAGCAGGGGCAGCGGTTTCGCGAAGTGACGACGACGGCCCGCGTCGGTGGTCCGGGCGGCTGGCCTGATCGCTTACCCAGCGAGTTTTTCTCCTGGCGACGTCCGCTATGCTGGTCGTCCTCGGCGGCTTGGCTCGACTATGATGGTGACGGGTGGCTGGATCTCTTCGTCTGCAATTATGTGACCTGGTCGCCAGCCTACGATGCTCAGCAGGGGTTTCACCTGGCCACGGGAGAGCGTGCTTACGGTCCGCCACGGGCTTTCACGGGCACGCAGTGTTTTCTCTATCGCAACCGTGGCGACGGCACCTTCGAAGATGTCTCGCGCTCGACGGGATTGGAAGTGAGTGAAAACGGGGCTCCTGTGGGCAAGTCGCTGGGCGTGATCGTCTGCGATGTGGACGACGACGGCTGGCCCGATATTGTGGTAGCCAATGACACGACGCGGAACTTTTTCTTCCACAACGTGCCCGATCGCAGGGGGGGGCGGCGCTTCCAGGAGATCGGCGAAGCCATCGGAGTGGCCTATGCCGACCGCATCGCTCGCGGAGCAATGGGGATCGACTGGGGCCCGGGAGCGGCGGCAGGCAGAAACGCTCTGCTCATCGGAAACTTCGCCGACGAGCCGAACACTTTTCTCGTGCAGCAGAAACCGCGACAGCTGACGATGGCGGATCAGGCCACGTTCGAGGGAATCGCCGGGCCGTCGCGTCCGTACCTCAAGTTCGGCCTGTTCTTCTTCGACTACGATTTAGATGGCTGGCTCGACTTTTTGACTTGCAACGGCCATCTAGAGCCGGACATCGCCCGCGCTCATGCCGAGCAGCGCTACGCCCAGCCGGTCCAACTCTTCCGTCAACATCACCAGCAACCGCCGCGCTTTGCCGTCGTACCGGAGTCGGCGATTGGCTCGGACTTGTTGCAACCGATCGTCGGTCGCGGCTGTGCTTACCTCGACGTAGATGGCGACGGTGCCCTCGATGTGGTGCTGACGGCCAACGGTGGACCGGCCAAACTGTTCCGCAACCAGAATCGCACAGGCAACCACTGGGTTCGCTTGCATCTCGAAGGAGACGGAAAACGGAGTAACCGTAGCGCGATTGGGGCAAAAATCGTGCTGGAGGCCAACGGGATCGAACAACGGCAGGAGGTAGCGAGCGCGCGGGGCTATCTGAGCCAGAGCGAGTTGGTCGTCACCTTTGGACTGGGCAAGGCCACGAAGATCGACCGTGTGACGATTCACTGGCCCGGGCGTGCCGCTGGACCGCCGACGGTGCTGACCGATCTTGAGGTAAATCGCATTCATCATCTCGTTCAGGGGAAGTGAGGTCGGCTCTGGAGTTGGGACGGAGACTCAACCGTTTTCCTAGTGCGCGTCGTAAGATGGTGAAGCTCTTTCGCAGGCTGAAGCCTGCGTCTACCGGTTCGACTTGGTAGCCGCAGGCAGATTAAGGGGTAGCCGCAGGCAGATTAACGGGTAGCCGCAGGCTTTAGCCTGCGAAAGAGCTTCATCTCCTGCTGCCGCTACACCATCTGGAGGAACGCTCTGACTGGTTGATTGCAGCTGAATGGGGAAGCGGCTCAGAAACGACTTTTCTGATCTGAGCGGAGGGCGTTAACCCTCCGTGTAACGCGACCACGGAGGACTGACGTCCTCCGCTCAGAAAGAGAACAAATCCTCCGCTCGGAAGCTCGAAGACACCAACCTTCCTGTGGTTCGGCTGCAAGCAACCACTAACGGCCACGGGCTAGGGCTAGGTTGCCCATTGCCTCGAAGATGCGATCGCGAGCGTGCAGATAGTCTGGGGCGTCCATGTCGCGCGGACGGGGCAAGTCGATCGGTACGATGGCGGCGATCTTCGCCGGTCGCGGCGTCAGCACCACGACCCGATCGGCCAACTGTACTGCTTCATCGATGTCATGTGTGACAAAGACGATCGTTTTTCTCTCGCTTTGCCAGATGCGAACCAAATCTGAGCGCATCTTCAAGCGCGTCAGATAGTCTAGTGCGCCGAACGGCTCATCCATCCAGATGATTTCGGGATTGGCGGCCAAGGCGCGGGCCAGTTCGACTCGTTGTCGCATGCCGCCCGACAATTCGCGCGGGTAGGCCTTCTCGAAGCCTTTCAGGCCGACCATCTCGACGTAGTGGGCGATGAGTTGCTCCCGTTCGGCACGCGAGTGTTTCGACAGCCCAAAGCCGATGTTGTCCACGACGTTCAGCCAAGGAAAGACGCCGTTTTCCTGAAAGACGAAGATACGCCGCGGATCGGGACCATGGACCGGCTGCCCGCCGACGACAATCTGCCCACCGCTTGCTTGTTGGAACCCGCCAAGGATATTCAGCACGGTGGATTTGCCGCACCCCGATGGACCGACGAGTACCACGAACTCGCCAACGTGAACGTCCAAATCGATGCCGGCGATGACTTCAACGGGTGGTTGGCCGCGCTGACCAGGAAAAGTCATGCGTAGGTCGCGAAGCGAGACTGCCAGGCCGTTGGGAACCGTGTGGCGCAAAGGCAGATCATTGCGTGGCGTAGGCCCAGCGGACTTCATCAAATTTCTCCAATTGGCGAATTAACAGATCGAGAATGAGGCCAATCACACCGATCAGCACCATGCCGGCGACGACGAGATCGTAGCGTCCCGCGCTGCGCGAGTCGTTGATGAGATAACCCAGGCCGCCCGCCTTGGGATTGACGACGACCATCTCGGCGGCGACCACGACCAGCCAGGCGATGCCCAGAGCAATGCGCAGCCCGGTGAGAATCTGAGGCAAGGTGGCTGGCAGAATCACCGCGGTGAACAGGCGGAATCGTCCCAGCCCGAAGTTGCTCGCCGCCCGCAGATAAACCGGCTGAATGTTGCGCACCGCCGCCATCGACGACAGAGTAATCGGAAAGAAACTCGACAGGAAAATCAAGAACATCGGTGCTGCTTCCGACAAGCCGAACCACAGGATCGACAGTGGAATCCAGGCAATCGGCGAGATCGGGCGGAGTAGTTGCAGAATCGGATTGAACGCCAAGTTGGCCGGACGCCACCAGCCCAGGAGCAGGCCGAATGGCACGCCGAGTAACGCCGCGATGGCGAAACTCCACAGCACGCGAAACAGCGACGAGATAATATACTTATGCAAGACCCCTTTTGTGGCTAATTCGAGCATCCCCTCAACCACTTCCCAGGGGCGCGGGAAGATCAGGCTCTGCGTCCAGCTAACAGCGACGTGCCAGATTCCAATAAAGATCACGGCAACTGTAAGTGGAAGCAAGAGAGCCAGCCAAGTGGGGGTCGAACGCGGTTGGGCTAGGCTCACTGCTTTAGCTCCCATTTCCAGGCGTCGATCTCACGTCCTTCCGGAATGAACGAAGTATCGGCGTAGTCATCAAACGTTACCGTACCGTTGAAGATACCTGCCGCAACGCCCAAGGCGGCGATCTCCTCGAAATCAGCACGCCGCACTTTCAGATTGGTGTACTTGACTCGATCGGGCGGCTTGCTCAGGACGTAGCGAATTAGTTCCGGCTTTTGATTGAAGTACTGCTTCTTGGCAGCGATGTCGGCAGCCTGCATGCGATGACTCATAGTCGTATCCTTGTCTTCGTCGATCCACTTGCCGCTGCGTGCGATGCCATCGACCAAATCCTGCACTTCAAAGCGACGCTCGCGAATCACGTCCTCGCGCACGGCTAGGACGCAGGAGATGAAGTTCGGCCAGACATCTTTGCTGAGGAACAACACTCGTCCGTAACCGTCCATCTCGGTCTTGGCCATGAGCGGTTCACCGGCGATGATCGCATCGACCTGCTTAGTGGCGAGATTGACCGGCATCTCCGGGGGCGGCGTCTCGATCAACAGATTCTTGTCGTAGCGCACTCCTTCTCGCTGGAACGTCCGATACAGAATGAGGTGCTGGTTGGAGTAGTAGCTGGGAATGGCGATTTTCTTCCCTTGCAGATCTTTGATAGTGCGAATAGGAGAATCCTTGTGAACCATCAAGGCCGTGCCGTCGCGATGGCCCAGATGGACGATCTTGATCGGCACGCCTTGCTCGCGCATCTTCATGGCCAAAGGCGCGATGATGAATGTGGCATGCAGATCCTTGCTAATGAACGCTTCTTTCATCTCAGGGAAGCCGTTGAAACGTCTGGGATCGTAGGTGCCCTCGCCGTGCATCTGTTCGTTGATAAAGTGCGTGACGGGACAGGTCAGATGGCAAGTGACCGGTAGAAAGCCGATCTGAAAATTTCGTCGCGGTTCTTGATTGTAGTGAAAATATACAGCACTAATTCCACCTAAAATCGTCAGGCTGCCCAACAGCGCGACCGACTTTAACGACATGGTGAACCTCGTTCTCACATGAGCCATTAAACGGCTAGAGAGTCTCTGAAATAGTCAACAACCAATATTAACCGGTTGATCCTCGGTTGAGGAAACCAGTTTGCGACAATAGGAAAAAGTGCTATTTTTCAGATCGCTAATGTGCGCGGAGGTGGATCTGGTGGGAAGACGTGATGGATGGCTCGACAGGAAGGAGCGTGGCCACACCACCATTCCACCGAGCGACTATCGGAAGACTCAACTAGTAACAGGGCCGATTCTTGCGAGAGACGAGGCGGGGTGACCGGTGACGGCGCGGGAGGGGCTTCCGGGCCGCGCGTGCATTCCAACCCGACGCAGGGACGTGGTTCCACAGGGCAGGAGACGCCGAACTCGCACAGCGTCACAGTAGGCGTTTCGCCACGAATTTGCACATGCTTGCCACAGGCCGCCTGGGCCGAACTCTCGGCACAAAACAGGAACACCAGGAGAAGCAATCCTCTCCCGCAGGAGGTTCGTGATAACGGAGCCAAGGCTCGAAACACAAGCGGAACTCTGGAACCTTTCGTAATTTTGAAGCGTATTTCAGCGTAGACTGATCGCGCGGAAAAGGCAAGTCTGGACTTGACGCCTGTCCCCATGGCGCGAACGATGAAGGAAGACTCTCTCCAGGTGTAACATGCCTTCTTCAGCTCCGACTCGCCGTTTATGGATCTTCGCGGGACTGGCCTTGCTTGTGCTGGCTGGGGGGGCTGTTTACCTGCTGTGGCAACACCAGAGCAGGTTACCGCAGCCTGGATCCGAACTGTACGAACAGTATGCCGAAGCCTTCGAGGTCGGCACCGCCGCGTTGGACTCCGGACTGTGGCCACAGGCTACCGAGCATCTCAACCGTGCCATCGAGCTGATTCCTCAGGAGCCAGCAGCCTGGGCCAATCGCGGCCTGTTGCATCTGTGGAGCAATCAGCTGGACAAGGCTCGGGCCGATCTGCAGAAAGCCGCCTCCTTGGCTCCGGGACAGCCGCGGATCCAAGAATTGCTCGGCTACGTCCTGATGCGCGATAACGCCAAGGTCGAAGAGGCGGTCGAGCTGATTCGCAAAGCCTACCAAGCCGATCCGAATAACCTTCAATTGCTCTACACCCTCGTGACGATTGCCTCGACCAAGGGCGAGGCTGGCGACGCGGAACGCCAGCAGCTGCTCGAAGAGTTGCTGCAGCTGCGGCCCAACAGTCTGCCCCTCTTGATCGAGCGCCTCCAACTAGCGTTGCAGAAGAACGATCGTGAGGCGTTGCGGACCTACGTTGCTCGGCTGCGAAAGTTGGCTCCCAACTGGACCGACGCGGCCCGCGAGGCGCTCGCCGAGGTCGAGAAGGAGATGCAGGGCGACTTCGACGAACGCGATCTGACCGTCAAAATCGGTATGCTGAATAACGTCCTGAAAACCGTTCCCGGCTATCTGCGCAGTGCCGAGGAGTTGCGACCCGCCAGCGGACAAGTCGGCGCGACGCTGCAACAGTTCATACGGCTGGCTCCCCTCAAAACCGATCCGTCTTCTCCGGATTTCGACCTGACGTTCGTCAAAGAGTCGCGCGAGTGGCAACCCGAGGTCGGCGCCTCGCGCTGGGAGGTGATGCAACCGGTGTGGCTGACGGGCAAGAGTGACGCAGCAGTGCTGCTGGCCAATTCCAGCGATGTGCGGCGTGGGGATGCCGTCGGTCCGCGGTTCGACTTCCCCGGCAACGGTCAACCGCCCAGCCTGGCCGGGATACTCGCTGTCGATTGGAACAACGATCACGCGACCGACCTGCTGCTCGTCGGCGCGGGGGGGCTTCGCCTGCATCAGCAACAGAAGGACGGCACGTTTGAGGACATCACCAACCAGGTGAAGCTGCCGCCCGAGATATTGACCGTCGCTGGTTGGGGAGCCTGGGCCGTGGATCTGGACCAAGACGGCGACCTGGACATTGTGCTGGCCACACGCGAAGCCGGTGTCTGGACACTCCGCAACAACGGCGACGGCACCTTTTTGGCCATGCCGAGCTTTCCTGAGGTGCAACGAGCCAGGGCGTTCTGCTGGGGTGATCTAGACAACGACGGCGTTTCCGATGCAGTGTTCCTCGACACCGACGGGCGAATGCACGTCTACATGAACGAACGCCTTGGTCTATTTCGACGGCGAGCGGCTCCAGATCTGAACAGTCGCTTTGCCGCTCTCACCGTGCTGGATGGCAACGACGACGGCACAATGGATTTGGCCGCGTTGGCCACCGACGGAATAGTATACCTCTTTTCGGATCTGGAAAAGGGGACAAGTTGGAGGACGACGCGGCTGGCTAGCTGGGAGAAGCCTCCTTCGCTAGTGCCCGGCGCGACGCGGCTTCAGGCCGTCGATCTGGACTGCAACGGCACGATCGATCTGGTGGCAAGGACTTCAGAGGGAGGGATCGCCTGGCTCGCCGACGCTTCCGGCACGTTCACCGCGCTGGGGGCTGAACTACCCCCTGGAGTGTCCGAAATTGTCGGCCTGCAAGCCAGCGAGCATCTCGAGGTGTTGGGCTGGGGCGAGGCCAAGGCTCCGACACTGTGGCGTACTCAGGGCACCAAGGGCTATCACTGGTACTACCTACGTCCACGTGCCGATCCAGCTGGTACCGGCGACCAGCGCATGAACTCCTACGCTATTGGCAGTGAGATCGAACTGCGCGCGGGCACGCTGATCGTCAAGCAGCCGGTCACTTTGCCCGTGGTTCATTTCGGACTGGGCACGCGAACACGGGTGAGCGTGACCCGCTGTGTCTGGACCACCGGGGCCCAACAGTTTGAGTTCGACAAGCCTGGCGATGGCGTCATCGTCATCGAGCAGCGACTGACTGGCTCGTGTCCGTTTTTGTTCACCTACGACGGCGAGGGCATGGTCTTCGTGACGGACTTCTGCTGGAGTACACCGTTGGGTCTGTACATCAACGCGCAGAAGCGAGGCGGCGGCTTCATCGAAACGACCGAGTGGATCCGCATCCGTGGCGAGCAACTCCGCCCGCGCGACGGCATCTACGATGTACGCGTCAATGCCAATCTGTGGGAGACGCATTTCCTTGATCAGCTGTCTTTAATGTCTGTAGATCATCCGCCGGGCACGGAAGTCTACTGCGACGAGCGCTTCTTCCTCACGCCGACCAAACCGCGCCTGTACCTGACGGAACCGGCCCGACCCGTCGAGCGGGTTTTTGATCACCTGGGGCAGGATGTAACTGACCTGGTGCGAGCTGTCGATGGCCGCTATCTGGACCGCGCGGGACGAGGACTGTATCAGGGCGTGACGCGCGATCACTGGGTGGAACTCGATCTGGGCCACGATTTGCCGAACGATGGGCCGGTCTATTTGATCGGGCACGGCTGGTTGCATCCCACGGATAGTTCCATCAACGCCGCCCTGGAGCAATCGTCGCATCCCCGACCGCAGCCATTGTCGCTAGAGGTGCCCGATGGCAGCGGTGGCTGGAAGGTGGCACTGCCCGCGCTGGGCTTCCCAGCGGGCAAGAACAAAACCGTAGTCCTGCGGTTGGACGGCATCGACGGTCCCGGAGTGCCGCGCCGGGTGCGATTGCGAACTAATCTGGAGATCTTCTGGGACGCGCTGCACCTTGCCCGCGGGTTGGATCCCAGTCTGTGCCGGCTACAGACGCTGCCTTGTCAGCGTGCGGAGTTGCGTTACCGTGGCATGCTGGCCATGACACGCCAGGACCGGAGTTCGCCGGAGATTCCCCACTACGAGCAAATCGAGCATGGCCGACAACCCTGGCGCGACCTGATCGGTTACCACACCCGCTTCGGCGATGTACGCGAATTGCTCACCCAGATCGACGATCGTTATGTCATCCTGAATGCAGGGGACGAGATCGCCCTGGAGTTCGAGGCTCCAGCTGAACCAGCTCCGGGTTGGCAGCGCGACTTCGTCTGGATCTCCGATGGCTGGACCAAGGACGGCAACCTGAACACCCGCTGGAGCAAGACCGTGCTGCCCCTGCCGTATCATGGCATGACCGACTACGACACCCCGCCGGGCCGCTTGGAAGACGATCCGGTTTACCGGCGTTTTCCGCAAGACTGGCACCAATATCACACCCGCTATGTCACGCCGCTCGAGTTTGAGCGCGGCTTACGACCACTTCGCCGCTGGGAACGAGGGAGGAACTCCCCATGAATCGCTATGTCAAACAAGCGATAATTGCCATCTTCTTTGCCGCTCAATTGGGTGCGGCGTGGTGGCTGTATCGGCCTATGACCGCGACCCAGGATCTCGGAGCCGAGATCGCCCTGGAACGCTACGGCTTCTATCTGAAAGAGTGTGCCAAGGAGTGCGGCATCGACTTCGTGCATCAATCGCCGCAACAGTTGGACAAACAACTCAAGCACATCGAACCAATCATTGCTTCGATGGGAGCAGCGGTCAGCGTCGTCGACTTCGACCGCGACGGTTGGCCCGATCTCTACGTCGTCACCAGCATCGAGGGCGGCAAAAACCGGCTCTATCGCAACCTGGGCAACGGCAAGTTCGAGGACGTCGCCGAGCAAGTTGGGCTGGCCGATCTCAACATCGAGGGAAGCGGAGTTTGTCAGGGAGCTATCTGGGGCGACTTCGACAACGACGGCTTCGAGGATGTGTTGATCTACAAATGGGGCAAGCCGGAACTGTTCCGCAACGATGGCGGCAAACGGTTTGTCAACGTCAGTGAACAAGCGGGGCTACCAGCGTGGGTCAACGCTAACGCCGCCATCTGGGTCGACTACGACTGTGACGGAAAGCTGGATCTGTTGATCGCCGGCTACTGGCCCGATGACGTCAATCTGTGGAAGCTGACCACGACCCGAATGATGCCGTCTAGTTTCGAGTTCGCCGAGAATGGTGGGCGAACCTATCTGCTCCGCAACCTGGGCAATGGCCGATTCGAGGACGTGACCGACGCGGTAGGGATCAACAGTACTCGTTGGACGCTCGGTCTCGCTGCCGCCGATCTGTGTGGCACGGGCTATCCGGACATTATCTTCGCGAATGACTACGGCAAGTCCGAGTTCTTTTGCAACAAGCAAGGCAAGCGATTCGAGCAGATCGGCCAGTACACTCGCATCGGCGAGACGCCCAAGAGCGGCATGAACGCCAGCTTCGGCGATCTATTCAACCGAGGATCATTCTGCATCTATATCAGCAACATCACCGAACCGGGCAATCTCGTACAACACAACAACCTGTGGGTGCCGGAAAAGTCCAAACCGGGCGAGGCTCCGCGCTACACGAATCTGGCGACTGATCTGAAGGTGGCCGATGGCGGCTGGAGCTGGGCGGCACAGTTTGGCGATCTGAACAATGACGGCTACCTCGACCTGTACCTGACCAACGGCTACATTTCCGCTGATCCTGGCGATAACTACTGGTACGAATATGGGCTGATCGCGGGGGGCAACAAAGAGATCATCAGCGACGCGAAAAATTGGCCGCCGATTCGTGGCCGCAGTCTGGGCGGATTCCAACGCAAATGCCTATGGATGAATCGACGCGGCGCTTTTTCCGACGTCGCCCAAGGGGTGGGAGTGACCGACACTTTTGACGGTCGAGCCGTCGCTTTGGTCGATTTGTGGAATCGGGGTGTGTTGGATGTCGTCGTGGCCAACCAGAACGGTCCACTGTTGATTTACAAGAATCAGGTCGCTCCTGGTCGGAACTGGGTACAGTTGGAACTGGAAGGAAAGCGGAGTAATCGGAGTGCGATTGGAGCTTTAGTCCGGGTCTACTGGATCATGAACGGCGAAGCGAAAATTCAGGAACAAGTGCAGGTGGTGACCGGCGGCAATGCCTACGCCTCGCAAAACATGCGGCGACTGCACTTCGGACTCGGCGAAGAAGCAAAGATTCAAAAAGTGGTGATTCAATGGCCCTCGGGCGAGAAACAAGTTCTCTCCGAGGTAGGGATTAATCAACTTCATCGGATTGTGGAGCCTGTGCCATGACCTCTCCTGTGACTCTGGATCGGCCCTCCCTTGCGGAGCCGCCGGCGTCTCCTCCTCCGTCTCCCACGTCGGGCAGTTGGTTCTCGCTCGATCTATTGCTCCGTGTTGCCGTGACCTTGGCCATCGGCGTTGCGTATTTCGCCTATCGCGCACCGCTCATCGCCTGGATGCAGCGGGTCTACTACGACCTGACAGGGTTATCGCGTCAGGCCCCAATGGGAGTGTGGATCGTCGCGGCGATTTTCCTGACCTGGATGTGGATTTGGCGGAAAACGCTCGCCAAGGATAAACGCTTCCATGCCCCGCTGCTGGTCAGCGCCGTGCTGTTCATCGGCGACGCCGGCTATGGCATCCTTGAGAATCATTTCAGCCCGACCTTGAGCCTGTTGACTGGGGGGCTGATTACTCAGTATTCGCCTACACTGGTTTCGATCTGCACCACGGTACTGACCGAAGCGATCATCGGTCGTTTCTGGTTTGGCCGCTGGCCGCACTTGGCCAGTGCTTACGTCTCGGGCATCAGCGCCGGCATTCTGATCAAATCGCCAGAACTGTGGCCGTTCATCCTCTGTGGTATGATTTCGATTACTTCTAAATACGTCCTCCGCATCGGCGAGCGGCACATCTGGAACCCGACGAACTTCGGCGTAACGATGATGCTGTTTTTGGCCCCCAGCACCGTGGCTAGTCTCAGCGTCCAGGCTGGCAACGAAGTTTGGTCGGTGTTGGTCATCTGGATTCTGGGCGGCATGATTCTCTGGAACCTGGGCCGGCTGCATCAGCCAGTGGCCTTCGTGGCGGCCTTTGTGCCGTTGTCGATCTTTCGCGCCTGGATCACGGGCAATCCGATCATGGCCGAACTGGCTCCGATCACCAGCCCGATGTTCCAACTCTACATGTTTTTCATGATTACCGATCCGAAAACGACCACAAAGAGCAAGTGGAGTCAGACGGTTGTCGTGGTGCTAGTGGCCGTGGTCGAGACCTTCTATCGACTGGCGTTCCGCGATCAGCATTCGTTGTATCACGCGCTGTTCACGGTCGGCCCGATCACGAATTTGATCGAGATCGGCTACTTTGCCTACCTGGCCAAACGACAGGCCGCGACTCCAGCGGCGGCCACGGCCTGATTCTGCGACGATGCTCTACAGCGGTCCTCAAGATGGTGTAGAGCTAACCGGGCAGGAAGCTTTTTCGCAGGCTGAAGCCAACGGCTACCTGCTGATGCGTCTGCGGTAGAACAGGTAGTCGCAGGCTTCAGCCTGCGCGGTTCAGTCTGCGCGCTACTTCAACATCTTGCGACGATGCTCTACGTCGCATTTCTCCCAGGCGACTGCCTCATCCCACGGCACGCCTCTGGGGTTTAGTGTTCCGAGTCGGTATTGACAGAAGACTCGGATTCGGTGAATTAGGCGGGATAAGCAGAATTGGTCGCCGGCGATCCTCGGTAGCGGGGAGAGGGACTCCCTAGGAACCACCTGGAAGCTCCGTTTTGTGCAGACCGTATCATTATTGCCGGTGTACCAGTTTACCGAAACATACGCCTCTCTGAATCCGGGCTGACACGAAGTTCGGAAAAAGGTTAAAGAACCATCGGAGTATTGTCGAATGGATCGACTTGATCCATGAGCCGAACCGAAGAGGGAAAGGGAATGTCAGGGCGGATTGGCCGCCTACTGTTGATCTGGTGGAGCGTCGCCGCCGTCGCCGCCTCCTCACCGATCGATCCGTGTCCGGTGCCGGTTCCAGTTGGGCCGGTGCAGCCGATCGCCTTGCCCACACCTGGAACAACAATTCCGGTCGCACCACCTCCGAGAACCTCGGGGCCAACCGAGACGCCAGTTCCCTCGGTTGCCGTTCGCGTCCGGGTTCCGGCGGAGGTAGCTCCGGGCAAGGAGTTGACCTACAAAATTATTGCCGAGAATTGCTCCAAAGCCAGTGCCCATCATGTGACCGTGCGCGTGACAATCCCTGGCTCAGCAGCGCGGTATGTTCGTGCCACGCCCGAACCGAACGAGTTGGCCCCGGTGATTGTCTGGAAGCTCGGCACGTTGGCCCCCTGTCAGAAGCGCGAATTGACCCTGGTGATGTTGCCCACGGGAGATGAGGAAGTCTCTTGTTGTGCCCGAGTGCAGTTTGAGCATGGCCAATGCGTGCGAACGCGGATCGGTAAGACTGCTCCAGCGCCGATGCCGCCTGCGACTAAACCGGCGACGCCGCCGAGCACGCCTCCGGTGCACCCCTCGCCGCCGCGTACCCCCCCGCTGGTTCCCGTGCCAGACAAACCGAAAGCTCCAGCCACGAAGGAAGAGCCGCCGCCCTCCCGAGAACCCCAGTTGCAGGTGCGGAAGCTCGGCCCGACCGAAGGAGCGAAGTACGACATCCTCAGTTTCACCTTGGAGGTGCGGAACCTTGGCCAGGCAACCGCTCGGTCGGTCATCGTCCGCGATCAATTGCCCAAAGGGATCACCTTGGCGGAGAGCAAGCCGCCGGAAACCAGCCAGAACCCGCTTACCTGGAATCTCGGCGATCTCGCTCCGGGAGCCACCAAGACTATTCAGTACAAACTGATCCCGGATGAAGTGGGTAGCTTATCCAGTGTGGCTAGCGTGGAAGCCGAGGGGGTGCCTCGCAAGGAGGTGCAGCACTCGGTTCGCGTTGGTCAACCGGCCCTGGCGGTGTCCATCGCCGGCCCAGTCACACGCGGAGTAGGACGAGAGGCTACCTATCATTTGACCGTAACCAATACTGGTGACCTCGACGCCACCAACGTGCAGTTGATGGATGAACTCAAGCCGGACATTCACTTCGTTCGCGCCAGTGATGCGGGCCGGCTCACCGGGGAAGTCGTGCGTTGGAACCTCGGCACCCTCGCCCCCGGGGCCCGACGCAGCGTGCAATTAGTGGTCAAGTCCAAACGCGCTGGACTGTTTCGCCAGGTCTGCACCGCCACCGCCGATCGCGGCCTGACCGAACAAGCTAAGGTCGAGACGACGTTCGTTCGGTTGACCGGGGTGGCCGTCGAGATCGATTCCGATCGCGCCGTTCAGGAGGTCGGCAAGCCGATCCGCTGCGTGGTTCGCGTGGTCAATGCCAGCAATCGCAACGAGACCAACGTCCTACTGAAGGTTCGACTGGGCGAGGAGCTGAAGCTGGTCGAAGTGCCGGGACTGACCGGCCATGAGATCAAGGGATCGACGATCCTTTTCCCCAGACGGGCGCTGTTGCAGGCGGGGGAGGAAGCTCAAGTCGTACTGATCGTGCAGGGGGACAAAGCCGGCCCAACCAAACTCGTGGTCGAGGTGGCCAGCGAAGCTATCGCTCCGGATAAAGCGATCCAAGTCGAGGAAGTGGTCACGATTCTGCCCACAGCAAAGGAATCTACCCCATAACAGATGTGATTTGTGATAATTTTTTCTGTTTGGGAAGAAGTGAACATCTTAAGGGGAACCCTTGGACGTCGGCGTTCGTTCTCGCTAATGTCTCACACTAGCGAAGCAAACGCGGCGAACATCAAGGGAGACCCAACTCATGGGCGTTAATGCACCACTGAATCGAAAGCTACGCATGGGCCTGATCGGCGGCGGACAGGGCGCATTCATCGGGCGCGTTCACGCGACGGCGGCGATTCTCGACAATCGAGCGCAACTCGTCGCTGGCGCGCTGTCTTCGGATCCAGCTCGGGCCAAGGCCTCTGCAGCCGACTATGACATTCGTCCCGATCGAGCTTACGGTTCTTACCGCGAGATGATCGACGCTGAGTTGAAACTCCCCGAGGGCGAGCGGGTCGATTTCGTCAGCATCGCTACGCCGAACCATACCCATTTTGAGATCGCCAAGGCTTTCGCCGAGGCCGGCTTTAATGTCCTATGTGACAAGCCGATGACGTTTGATCTCGAACAGGCCGAGCAACTGGCCAAGATCGTCGAAAAGTCCGGCGTGGTCTTCGCCGTCACCCACAACTACACCGGCTATCCGTTGGTTCGACAAGCGCGGGACATGGTCAAGGCTGGCGAGTTGGGTGAGATTCAGGCTGTTCGCGCCTTCTACATCCAGGGATGGCTACGAACCCGGCTCGAGGTGTCCGACCAGAAACAGGCGGCCTGGCGCACCGATCCCAGCAAATCTGGAGCAGCGGGCTGCTTCGGGGACATCGGCACCCATGCCTACAACCTGGGCCGCTTCATCACAGGGCTGATTCCCGAAACCATCTCCTGCCAACTGAAGGTATTCGAGGCTGGCCGCAAGCTCGACGACTACGGCACGGCGATGATTCGCTATTCCAACGGCGCGCTAGGTACGGTCACCGCCTCACAGATCTCGCACGGACGAGAGAACGATCTGTGGATCGAGATCGACGGCACCAAAGGGGCGATCGAATGGCATCAAGAAGAGCCGAACAAGATGATCGTCCGCCGCAATGGTGAGCCGCACCAGATCTACACCCGTGCCGGCGGGCCGTACCTTGG
The DNA here is from genome assembly GCA_937923405.1 of uncultured Gemmataceae bacterium. Classification (GTDB taxonomy): domain Bacteria; phylum Planctomycetota; class Planctomycetia; order Gemmatales; family Gemmataceae; genus CALDUY01. The sequence goes on from CALDUY010000013.1 coordinate 66,640, forward strand.
GCCGACCGCCGCTGCCAGCTCGCGCTTGCCCAGTGGCCATCCCGAGGCGTTCCTCGAAGCCTTCGCCAACATTTACACAGCGGCCTACGACGACATCGCCCGACGGGCCTCCGGTCAACCGTTCGATTGGCTCAACAGCCTTTATCCCAACGTCGCCGACGGTGTTGATGGCATGAACTTCATCACCCAGTGCGTCGCGTCCAGTGTCGACAACGGAGCCTGGAAGCCGCTTAAGCACGCCCTGTGCCGACCGTAAGGAATGTAGTCGTCTTCTCAATCGCCCTGTACCCATTTTCGGAGAAGCTATGCTGCGTTGGTTGATTCTGGCCGTGGCTGGAGTGTTGGTAGCCTCCACGGCGTATGCCCACTTCGTTTTTGTCGTTCCGCAGAAAGACGGGCAGTCGATTTGCGTTGTCTTCAGCGACTCGCTGGAGCCGGACAAAAACGTCTCCATCGACAAAATCGCTGGTGCCAAGCTGACTGCCTGGTTCGCCAACGACAAACAGATTCCGCTGGAGTGCAAAAAAGCGGACCACTGCCTGACCAGTGAATTAAGCCTCGGTCGTCCCGACATGATCTATGGGACGGTCGTCTATGGTCTTTCGACCAAGGCCAAAACCCCGTATCTGCTGGTCTACCATCCCAAGGCCGTGCTGAATGCGTCGACCAAATCCCCGACGATTGGAGCCAAGGCGGAACTCGAAATCGTGCCCCTGGTGAGCGACGGCAAAATCAAGTTCCGTCTGTTGGCCGCTGGGCAACCAGTCGCCGACGCCGAAGGCACCGTGATGTCTCCCGAGAAGAAGAGCATCAAGATTACCACCGACAAAGAGGGCTACACGCAGGACTTCACGCATCCAGGCCGCTACGGAGTGTGGCTACGTCACACGGTGAGCAAGAAGGGCCAACATCAGGGGACGACCTACGAGGAGGTACGCCGTTACGCTACTCTAGTCGTCGACCTGGCCGACAAAGGTAAATAAACGCTCTTAAGACAAGTAACGACGCCTCTCGTCCTTGGTGGGAAGAGAGGCGTTGTTCTTGTCAGGATGTGCTTGTCTCTCAGGCATCCCTCACGCGGCATCTTGCTTGAAGGCCAGTTCGGTGGCGGCCCGTGTCCGATTCCGTCGCCATTCCAGGAGAAACTCGATCACCATTGGCAGCACCGAGATGAAGATGATGGCCACCACGACTAGCTCGAAGTGGCGCTTCACCCAGGGAATCTCGCCGAAGAAGTAACCGGCCAACACGCAGATCATCACCCAAGCAATAGCACCAATGACGTTGTAGAAAGCGAACTTGGGGTAGTTCATCTTGCCGATGCCAGCCACGAACGGTGCGAAGGTGCGAACGATCGGCACGAAGCGAGCCAGAATAATCGTCTTGCTTCCGTAGCGTTCGTAGAACTCCTGCGCCCGTAAGAGATGCTTTTTGTTGAAAAACCAAGAGTGCTCGTACTTGAACACCTTCGGCCCGACCTTGTAGCCGATGGAGTAATTGACGGCATCCCCCAGGATGGCCGCGATGATGAGCAACCCCAGGATCAAGGGGAGATTCAGGGTGCCGCTCATCGCCGACGCCAGCGCGCCGATGATAAACAGCAAGGAATCACCAGGTAGAAACGGCGTGACCACCAGACCGGTTTCGGCGAAGATGATGGCGAACATCAGCGCGTAAAACGCCGGAACATTGTATTCGATCAACTGCTTAAGTTGCGGTTCGAGGTTGCGCAGCAACTCCAGGGCGGCGTGGAGGAGGTCCATAAGAATTTCGCTCCGAGGCGGGCGAGGATCGATTGTATCGGCAGAGATTATCCGCCGAGCCTAACTGGGTACAAGAGCAACTATTTGGCCTTGGTGAAACGCAGCAGGGTATGGCCGCTTCCCACCTTGCCGGCAAACTCCTTGGGACGTTCGCGGTTTGGCTCCGCCATACAGAAGATCAGCGTATCTCCGTCCCGTTTCCAGATGCCTCGAACGGTCTTATCCCGATCCGAGCCGCTGGTAATCCGCAGATCGATGGTTGCAGGGTTTGCTTTGCCGTCCAGCTTTTCGATCTCGGCCTCTTCCTTGATCTCGGTGTTTTCTCGGGTAACAAACTTGCCAGTGCGGACCGTCAAGGTGATGGCGGCGATAGCTTGTTTGTCGCTCTGCACGCCGCCATGTTCGTGCAGTTGCAGCTGCCAGGTTCCTTGCAGATTTTTGAGAGACTCTTTGTCGATTTTATCTGCGGGCTGGTTATCAACCAACAGCAGCGACCACCCTAAAAGCAGAAGAATCATCTCTTCTCCTTCGCGAAAATCGGTCCGTCCTGTTAGCATAGCTTGTTAGAGCGGCTCGGCCAAGCGAACGCCCAGCAAATCTTGCAACTGCTGCTGATAATCAGCTAAGCCGATTCCGTCCTGGAGCAAGGAGCCATGCAGCGTGTGATGGATTTCCGCAATTCCCGCGGAGCCGAAGCGATCGACTGGTGGCAGCAACTGGCCGCGGGCTATCATCAGTTTCTGGCCCACGACCTGGCCAATCAGCAGGTAGCAATTCAAGGGATGGCTCGATTGCTGAGGGACTGCACCGAAGAGGACGAACGGCGCTTACTTCTGACTCGTTTGATCGCCTTGACCCAACGCGCTGATCAGCAGGCACGGCGCCTCGCCGAGTTGGGCCGACTGCTGCGTGAAGCGAGGCAGCCCGCCGTCGTGGACTTGGGCGAATTAGTGGCCGAAACCATCGCTGAGGTCAAGGTGATCGCTGCTGGTGAAAAGACCAGGACTATCGACATCGTGGCCGATGTGGTACAACATCCATTAACCGTCTCTCTCTCTAGATCGTTGTTGGCCCAGGTACTGCGTGAGTTATTACACAATGCCCGGGTGGCCCCAGGGGTAAGTCGTGTTGTGGTTCGTGTCGACGACCACTTACTCACGGTGCAGGATAACGGCGGAGCGATGAGCGAAACCGTACTGGGGCGGCTTGGAACAGTTCGTGCGGGCGAACTCGGTTGGTTTTTCATCCGTCAGGTGTTGGCTCAATGGCGCGGTAGAGCGTGCATTTCGATCGAACCAGGCTTAGCCACCACCATCTCGATCCATTTGCCCGAAAAAAAATATGAACGATCTTCTTAATCTGCATCCAAACCTTGGCATGGAGGAACCATCAGGACCATTACGCCTCTTTCTGATCGAGGACGATGAAGACATTGCCATCTTAATTCGCAAGAGCCTCGAACGGATGCAGCATCAGGTCACACGCTGTCACAACGCTGCCGACGCGCTCATTGTGCTGGCTCAGTCATCGTTTGATCTGGTGCTGCTCGACAACGTTCTTCCGGACATGCCTGGGTTGGATCTGTTACAGCGCTTAACCAATGAGGGCATCTCCGTTCCGGTGCTGATGGTGACGGCGTTTGGCAATGAACATCTGGCGGCGAACGTTCTGCGCGCTGGTGCCTTGGATTACATCGTCAAGGATCCCTCGCTGAAGTTTCTAGGGGAACTACCCAAGCGAGTGAGCGAGTCAGTGCGGCGGCATCGCCTGGAACACATGAACCGCCTGCTGATCCAGGCAGTGGAGTCGGCCCGAGACGGGATCATGATTACCGACCTGCAAGGCAAGATCGTCAAGGTCAATCTTGCTCTGGAGCAGCAGACGGGTTATAGCCGTGAAGAGTTGCTCGGCCAGACTCCGCGGATTTTTAAGAGTGGCCGACATTCCCCGGAGTTCTACGCCCGAATGTGGCAGGCGTTATTAGCCCGACAGTCCTGGCAGGGAGAACTGACCAATCGACGCAAGGATGGACAACTACGTCAGACTTCGTTGACTTTATCTCCCATTATGGATAATCAGGGTAGGCTGACGCATTTTGTCGCTATTTCTCGGGACATCACCGAACACAAACGGCTTGAGCAGCAGATGCTGCAGATGCAGAAGATGCAAGCCGTGGGTGTACTTGCAGGCGGCATCGCTCACGAGTTCAACAACCTGATGGCAGGGATCAACGGCTACGCTTCGCTTGGTCTGCGTGAAGCGAATGTTCCCGAGACGCTGCGGAGTTTCCTGCAGAACATTGTCGATTTGTCCGAGCGCTGTTCCACGTTAACACGGCAATTGCTGGCCTTCGCACGCAAGCCGGCTTTGGATCGCCAGAAGACGGCGTTGGTCGATCTCTTGCGAGCCACGTCGGATCTGATTGGTCGAACACTACGGCAAGAAGTGGAACTGGATCTGCCGACGGAGGCAACGGTGCCGCTTTTGGTCGAGGCCGACGCCAACCAGCTTCAGCAAGCTTTGGTCAACTTGGCCTTGAACGCTCGTGATGCTCTATTAGCACGATCACAGCTGCAGCAATCTCTGACGACCGACAAGGTAACGTTTCAGTTACGGCACGTCGTGCTGCAAGGAGAGCGTCCTGGCTTTCCCCAGAGCGTTCCTGCCGGCGATTATCTCGTGGTCAAAGTGATAGATACTGGCATTGGTATGACGCACGACGTGCTGTTGCAGGCTCTGGATCCCTTTTATACGACAAAAGAGATCGGAAAAGGGACTGGTTTGGGGCTGCCGATGGTCTATGGCATTATCCAGGGGCATCAGGGGCATTTGACCATCGACTCCACCCCTGGCCAGGGAACCACGGTTGGCTTGTATCTACCTCGCCTGATTGAACAGCTGGCACACTCCTCTTGGCGTCCAGGAACGGATCGCTTTCCGAGTGCGCCGGTCAGCCAACTGGAGCAGATGCCGGGGCGATCCATCCTGGTCATTGACGACGAAGAGCCAGTTCTGGACGTAGTGCGGCGCTTCCTGGAAATCGCGGGGCATCAGGTACGTTGTGCCTCGACGGGAATGCAAGCGATGGAATTGCTCGGCGAACAAATGCCGATCGAGTTGGTGATTCTCGATCTAATGATGCCGCGTGAGGACACGCAGTTGATCTTTCAGCGCATTCGCCGAGCTTTGCCCGAAGCCCCGGTGCTGTTCTGTACGGGATTGGCCGAGATAAGTCTGGCCCCCTGGCTATTGCAGCAGCCGCGAACCGCGCTGTTACGCAAACCATTCCGCATGGATCAACTGTGGTTCGAGGTTCGGCAACTGTTGCAGGAGCCGGTTCATCGTTGAATTCGAGCGGAGCCGCCCTCGGCGAAGGCCCGCACCTGCTCCAGCGTTGCCATCGTAGTATCTCCAGGGAAGGTCGTCAGCAAGGCCCCGTGTGCCCAGCCTAGTCGCAGGGACCGTTCGGCAGATTCGCCAGTCATCAGCCCATAGAAAAAGCCCGAGGCGAAGCCGTCGCCGCCACCGACTCGGTCGAACACGTCGAGTTCACAAGTTGGAGCAACATAAGTGTCGCCTTCAATCCAGGCGACCGCGCTCCAGCTGTGTCGATTGGTCGAGTGAACTTCTCGCAGTGTCGTAGCGACGATTTTGATGTTGGGGTGCTGGCGCGTGACCTGACTCATCATGCTGAAGAAGTTGGAGGGGTCAAGTTTGGAATCGCCCGCCACCTCTGGACCGGGAATGCCCAACCCCTTTTGCAGATCTTCTTCGTTGCCAACTAGCACGTCCACCTGATCGACAATTTGTTGCAGGGTCTGTTGCGCCCCAGCTAGCCCGCCGTGGATCTTCCACAGTTTTTCCCGGAAATTCAGGTCGAACGACGTGACCGCACCGGCAGCTTTGGCCTCGCGCATGCCTTCGAGAATCAGTTGCGGAGTCGTCGGTGACAGCGAGGCAAAGATCCCGCCAGAGTGGAACCAGCGTACTCCTTGGGCGAAGATCGTCTTCCAGTCGAAGTCACCAGGTTTCAGACGAGCGGCGGCTTCGTTGGAGCGGTTGTAAAACACGACTGGCGCACGCACTCCGACTCCGCGGTCGCTATATACGGTCGCCATGTTCGGTCCGGTGACGCCGTCGTGGGCAAATCGTTTGTAGAACGGACGCACTCCCATGGCACGGACCCGTTCAGCGATCAACTCACCGATCGGATAATCGACCATCGCCGAAACGATGCCTGTCTGCAGGCGGAAACAATCGGCGAGGTTGGCCGCCACGTTGAACTCGCCTCCCGAAACATGGATTTGGCACGACGTGGCTTTGCGAAACGGGATCACTCCCGGATCAAGGCGATGTACTAGGGCACCTAGCGAGACCAGATCCAACCCGCCCGTCGGCGGAATCTTGAGAGACTTCAACATGTTCGATACTCCAACGCGCTCCTCTAAACCGCTCGCCGAATGCAGATCCCAACGGCGAAAGCTCTGCTCGTGAGTCGGCATGGAGTACGGTACAATGAGGCAAGCGAGCCGACCACCGGGTTGCTGATTCTCCCTGGAAGAACTGTCATGTCTCGCACATTGAACTGGTTGTTTCGCCCCACAGTGCTGATCGGCTTTTCCGTGGTGCTTGTGGCCGCCGCCATGCTCGTGGTCATGCCGTTGGAGCCAAGTGGCTCCCGACCACAGCCCGCCCAGCTTCGCCCTGACGAACAGGAGATTGTCTGGCTTTATCCTGCCACGAGTACCACGCAATGGGAACGACTGGCCAACGCTGTCGAGCAGGCCTGCGAACGACTGCACGACCGCTTCCCCGGACTGAGACGCGAGCTGGATCCGAACACGTCGTCCTCGACGCTGACCGCACCGCGCATCACGCTGCACTGGCCTAATGGGCGACTGGTTTTTCGCTGGTACAAACTGACCAGTCAATGGACTCCCGAGGCGTGGTTGACAACCCTATTAGAACGGGATCCCCCACCGCTAGCGATTATCGGAGGCAACAACAGTTTCTGGGCGCGAGAGTTGGCGCTGCAACTGCGACAAGCAACCCTCAACGTTCCAGAGACGCGACGACCGCTACTGCTGGTGACGACGGCGACCGCAGACAACGTACCTGCCATCGGACAAGGAGAACGCGAGGTCAGCAGCTACTTGGCGACGCGCGAGGAAGACGCCACCAGCGTGCCGTTGTGGTCGATCTATCCGGAGCGGACGTTCCGCTTCTGCTTTTCGAATCGGCAGATGGCGACGGCGGTGACGCGGTTCATCTGGTCACATCCCGAACTGGCTCCAGACAGTGATCCAGCCTACCTGGCTCGCTGGACCGATGATCCGTATTCTCGCGACTTCTTCGAGGGCTGCAAACGAGTGCTGCCCCGCCGCGCTGCCGAGTCCTTCTTGCAGGACTGGGTCTATCTCACCGGCGCGATCACTCTGGGCTTGCCCGCCCCAGCGCTGGTGGGCTGGCAGTATTCCGCCTATTCCCATGAGGGCGACGTGCCTATCGACATCGATTCCAGCGTTGGCACTTTCACTTCGCCTAACCCGTATGAAGCCAATGCTGTCGTCGTGCTGTTGAAGCAACTTCGCTCCGACCAGCGCCGGCCTTTGTTGCTCGTTACTGGGCAGCAGCAACCAGCCCGGCGATTTCTTCGCGACCTGGCCCGTTCGGACCCCGAGAAGGCTCGCCGTTTCGTCGTCGGCATGGGAGATGCCATCTCGTTCAATACGATCTACCGCGATCGCCAGGTGATGTGGCCGATTCAGGATTTGCCGTTTTCTCTTGTGTTCTTCGCTCATCGTAATCCCATCGATCCCACCGCCGGATTCCGACAGAGTAAAGATCTCACTCCGACGGGGCGTACCTTGGCCAGCGGCACCGAAGACGTGCTGTTATTTCGCGACATTGTCGAAGCCTGCGCGTTGGCCTCTCGGCACGAATCGCAAGCCAGACTTAATGCCGAGGGATTGGCTACGGGGTTAAAACAGATCCGGTTACACCGAGATCGGCTACAAATCGGGTCGGAAGGCGTGCAGCTGTTCGGCGACTACGGCCAGCGGGCTAGTGGTACGGGGGAACATATCGTCTATGTTCGGCCCCAGTTTGAGGGGCAGCGTGTCAAGCCTTATGCCACGATCGAGGTCTGGTTCCGACAAGGTGGAGTCACGGCCTGGAAGCGCCTGGAGCCACCGTTGACCGTTTCCTTCCATGAACTGGAGAGTCACGATGACCCATTCCAGCCTTGGTGAGGTAGAAAGTCAGCATGGCTGGCGGCGGTTCTGGCGGTATAGTCGCGCGCTGCTGGCTCCGTTGTTGATTTGGGGGTTGCTTGCTGCTCTCTTGGTGCAGCCGTTGGGTGAGTGGCTCCGCGGCGAGGATGCTTACGACAACGCGGCCATGCGGGAGTGGATCGAGGAGGCACGCAATGCCGACTCCACGCTGGCCGATTTGGTGCAAAAGTACGAGGCACTAGCTCGGCAGTATCAGCAGGTTCGCCAACAGCTCGATGCCGTACAGTCGCGCGGACTGCCCCAAGAGCGAGCCCTCGAAGAGGAATTGTTCCAGCGTGTTCAGAAGCTCCAGATTCCGCTAGTGGTCAAGAAACAAGAGATTTATCAGCACTTGCGGGCCTTGGCGGAGCCGGCCACCAAGATGTACCCCGGGCAGTTACCCTTATTTCCGATCATCTATTCCTTGCAAGTCGAGTTTCACTCGTCCGCGTTGACGACCTCGGCGGAAGAAGATGACGGAGACCTGCGGCTCGGGGAGCCGATCGTCTGGGATTCCGGTTTGGAAGCAACTTCGGGACAGGGACGTACTATCGCTTTGCCGCTGCGTGCCGGGACCGGTTCGGTTTCAAATAAGATAATTGCTATCGTGAAAGTAAATTATCAGCTGCGGGCTTGGAACAAACGACAACGCGATGAATTGGTCAAAGCCAGCCGCTTTCGACAGTTGACCTTACTGGCGGTGGCGGCGACGATACTTGGCGTGGCCTGGTTGATGCTCTTGCAAGCGGACGAACGCGATGCCCAGCGCCAGCGGGAGTTGGCCCGTGAGCGAGTCGATCAAGCCGAACGGCAACGCCTGGAAGAAGAACGTCGTCGAATGGAAACAGAGAGCAAACTGTTGGAGCAGCGCCTGGCGACGCAGGCTGCCGAACAGCAGGCTCTGGAACTGAAGTCACACCTGTACGCCTCGATCGGCATTATGGCCGGATCGTATGCTCACAACATCAAAAATCTGTTGGTTCGGCCCAACGATCTGCTACGTCGCTGTCTGGAACGCTCGGTGGGGGAACAGCAAGGGATGCTCCGCGAGGTCCAGCAGACCCTGGGTACCGTGACCGAGCGATTGCAACAAATTTTGCACACGGTACGGCGTGATCCGTCACGGGCGGAACTGAAGCTATTGGATCTCAACGCCATCGTCGCCGCCACTGCCCGGACCTGGGGCGAGCTAGCCGCCGACCGCTGGCATCTTGATCTGATCGTGCAGACTAACGCCGATCCCCTGTGGATCGAAGCCGATGATTCGCACCTGCACCAGGCTATCGAGAATCTGCTCTTCAACGCTCGCGATGCCACCTTCGAGATGCGCAATCATCATCGGGACCAGGCGCGACACCAGCCCAATCTCTCGGCGAACGAGCGTCGCCAGGCGCTGATTGCCGCTGCCAGCTGGCGTGGTCGAGTCGTGCTACGCACGCAGCAGCTAGCTGAGCAGATTCTTCTTGAAGTGGCGGACAACGGCGCGGGCATGACCGAAGAGGTTCGTCAGCGATGCACCGAGACCCACTTTTCGACCAAGCGCGATAATGCCCTATATGAAGGTCATTCGACGGGAATGGGGCTGGGACTCTCCTTCGTGGTGGCGATTCTCGAATCGCACCAGGCTAAACTAGAGATTGAGTCCGTCCCGCTTCACGGTACGACGTTTCGCATCTATTTTTCACCCAGTAAAAGGATAGCAAATGGCTGAAGAGGGTCGCATGATTCGCTCGGTTGGGGTCTTTTGTGGCTCGTCGCAGGGAAACAAACCGATCTACCGCGAGGCAGCCGCTCAGCTGGGTCGAGAGCTGGCCATGCGGGGTATCACCCTGGTCTACGGCGCGGGCGATATTGGCCTGATGGGCATCGTGGCCAATGCCACCCTCCAAGCTGGTGGTCGTGTGATTGGCGTTATTCCCCGCTCGCTCAGGGAGCGCGAGGTCGCTCATTTGGGGCTGACCGAGTTGCACGTTGTCGAAACCATGCACGAACGCAAAGCCTTGATGGCGGATCGGTCCGATGCGTTTCTGGCCCTGCCGGGTGGCTACGGCACGGCGGATGAACTGTTCGAGATTCTCACCTGGGCCCAGTTAGGCATGCACGGCAAACCGATCGGGCTGGTCAACCTTGCCGGATTTTTTGATCCCTTGCTCGCTTGGGTCGAACATTCTCTGAGCGAAGGGTTCCTCAAGGCCAAGCATCTCCAGTTGTTGCACGTTGGCGAAGATGTTGTCGAACTCTTGCAGCGTCTCTGCGCCATGTCTCCGAGGGAGACCGTCGACAAGTGGGCCACCTCGGCAGATCGATGAGCCGAGTTTTTGCTAACAAGAGGGCGTTGAGCGTGGAGTTTGGTTCCGAGCTAGGGGCGAGAGTACGGAATCCCTGTTGTTTTCTCGGAGCCGGTGAAGTTGTTAAACTTTTCAGCGTGGCCTCGCCTCCCCCCTTCGACCAAACTGAGGGAACGATTTCCTACGCACAGGGGCTTTCTGAGGAACAACACCATGAGCGATCCTTTACCTCGCACAATCTCTCGTCCGATGCAGTTCACGAATGGCTGTGCCATCGGCATTAGCAATCGCTGGAGCAAAGGCCAATATTGCGTCATCTTGACGGAGGTCGGATTGGTCGGCTGCGGCATCTACGATTGCAAGACAGCGGCGGAGTTCGGCCAAGCGATCGCCATCGCTCGAGGCACCCCTCAGAAGCCGCTCGTCGAGCCGGAGGACCTACTCCAAGCCAAGATCGTCGAGGCCACGCCACAAGCCAAGGCTTTGGGCATCGAGCCAGGCATGACCGGGCGCGAGGCAGTCGAACGGATGCTCGCCGCCTCGAAGTAACGCCTTAGGTGCCGCGACCGAAGAGGAAGCCGAGCAAGGCGACTGCTGCACCGACGGCCAGGCACGACAGTGACGGAGTTAACGGCCCCAGAGCGGGAATGAGACCCATCGCCGGACCAATGACCATGATGGCCGCTCCGAGCAAGACCAACAGGCCAATCCGCCAGTACAGCCAGTTGGCCGACAAAATCAATAACAGACCGGCGACGCCCGCGTTGAGAGTGCTGAGATATTCTCCCACAAACGGGATCTTTAGCGGTTCCATTTTGCCGCTCTGCATCCGCGCCCAGATTTGCTTGTAGGCTTCGGGGTCGGTGGCTCCCTCTTGGGTAGTGGGGATCGACTGATTGACGTGCAGCCAGTACAGGAAGCCCAGCAGCAATGCCGCCCCCAGCAGAAAACGCAGCGAGCTGCTGAACACGCGATTCAACATCCGTTCCAGGGCGACCCCCGGCCTGACGGTGCGTTTGGGCGGCTCGGCTGCGACGACGAACAGTTCCTGCACGTTGACTCGGCGAGGCGGTCGTGGTTTGCTCTCGGTCAGGGTGACGCCCTTTTCCTCGGCCACGGTCATGTCAATTTCTTTCTTCAACTCGGCAGCTTTCTGGACCATCGCTTCGGCGACAGCTTCCGCCTGGGCGCGGGCCTCGTCCTTGGAGACGCCCTGAGCCACCAGGTTCTTCTGTTCGACGGCTTGCAAGTGCTTGCGTTCCCGAGCCTCTTGTCGTGCTCGTTGATAGCGGTCGATGGCGCGGACAAGGGGATCGCGCCAGGCGGCGAAGCGCGGCCGTGGTCCTTTTGGCCCTAGGCCGAACTGGGTCCGGGCCGCCAGTTTGGCTTCATACCCGAACAACGCCTCGAAGAACTCCTCCCAGTGTTCACCGGCATACTTGGCCACGAACTCATGCAACGCCTCTTCGGAGAGTCCACGGATCCGTAATGTCCGCAACATCTTTTCGACCTTGTCCACAGACTTAGCTCGTTCTTTCTGGAGGCGTAGATCGATGGCGTAGTGCATGCCCAGAGCCAACCCAACGGCCAGGATCGCTGCGATGATCCAGATCCATAGTTGCCCCAGCAGCCATAGGGCCAACACAAAGATCAGCAGGCCGAGAGCCAGTTTGCCCAGATCCAGCCAGGAGGAAGTGAAGAGCAGATCACGACATTTGAGGAACAGATGCGTACGGTGGGTGGCTCCGTGAACGATGAAGTAAGACACGGCGGTCAATAGCTCCAGAGCGAAGATGCCGCTGGCCATGGTCCATGAATAGGGGAAACGCATCAGCATCAGCAGCAGGATCAACAAGGCGCAACCGCCGGCGAAGCCGAGCAGGATCCACGAACGCAGCCGAGCTGCTGGTGCCTGCAGAAAGGCTTTGACTCCCGCTTCCAGAGTCTTGACGTGGGCTTCGGTTTGCGAAACAGCATCTTTGCCGGCCAGCCCCATGAAGTCTTCCAGGGCGTGAATCACTTCGTCCATCGAAGGATAGCGGTCCTCGGGCTTCTTGGCGACCATCTTGACGATGACATCACTCAGAGCCTTGGGCACTTCCTTGACCACCTTCTCCGGACGAACTACCGGTTCCGTCGCGTGCTTGGTCATCACTTCCAGGGCGTTACTGCCGGAGAAGACCGGTTTACCGGTCACCATGACGTAGAGCGTGCAGCCAAGGCTGTAGATGTCGGCACGCTGATCGACTTTGGTGGCATCGCGAGCCTGTTCCGGAGCCATGTACGATGGCGTGCCCATTGCTTGCCCGACCATCGTGACGTTGCTCAAACTGGCCAGGGAGCGGCCCCTCGGTCCGGCTTTGGCTTCGGCGGTGGCGGCGGCAAGCGGCGACTCCTCCTCCATGCCCGGGGTGCGTACCAGACCCAGGTCGGCGACCTTGACGACGCCTTGGGTATTGAGCATTAGGTTGTCGGGCTTGATGTCGCGATGAATCATGCCTCGGTCGTGGGCAAACTTCAGCCCACGGGCAGCCTGGAGGACGTAGCCGGCTGCTACGTCGGCGGGGAGTCGGCCTTCGTCCTTGATGAGGCTGCCTAGCGACGAGCCTTCGACGAACTCCATGCTGAAGAAGTTGATCCCTTTGTCCTCGCCAATGTCGTACACCTGGACTATGTTGTGATGCACCAGCTGCGCCGCCGCGTAGGCTTCTCGGGTGAAGCGAACGAGAAAGTTGGGGTTGGACGCCCACTTGGGGTTCATGACCTTCAACGCTACAGGTCGGTCCAACGAGATCTGCCGAGCGAGGTAGACCGCGCCCATACCGCCACGGCCGAGTTCTTTGAGAATCTGATAGCCGCCAAGAACTGCAGGCATGCCGTCCGCCGACTCGTCCGGCTCTTCCTTGGTGGTCGAAAGATCGGCTTCAGTGGCTTCCAGATCGACGCGCGGACTGGGTGGCGAGGTTTCGTTTAGAGCCGCTGTGGCGTCCGGATCGGACGAAGCTGAGGATTTCAACGCCGAGGCATTGACCGAAAAATCCGCGTTGGCACTGGACACGCCCTCTTCTGGGGCCACAGTCGCGCCGGCCAGTGAGGAGGGCAGCGCCTCAGTTGCCTCGCCTGCACTAGCCTGTTTGGCAGTGGCTTTGGAAGGCGGCAATGCCTCGGAGGGGGCCGTCATATTGGGATCGAACGTAGCCGACTTGGCGCTGTCGCCGGGTAACGGCGACGCCTGGAACGAGGGCTTGTCTCCTTCCATCGTGATGACGAGTTGAAACGAGCGTCCGCACTTGGGACATTTCGGCGTGAACCGACCCGCGCGAACGCCTTTGGCATTCGTCGAGTGCGAACAATACGGACAGATGATCGCCATAATGCCTCCCAGCAGAGATGTGAGGAACTCCGTGTCCGCGGTTTCCGAACGATCTAGGGGAGATGAAAAGATGAAGTAGCCCGCATCGTTCTTGCAATGGCGCGGATTCGGAATGTCGGTAGGATCGAATGTAATACAGTGTCGCCACGGTTTCAAGGAGCCAGTTCACGCAAGAAGTATCGACTTTCGCGAGGTAGAACGGTTCTTCAGAATATGTCAAAAAAGGATGAGAGCCATTCTGGCGGGTGGCCTGCCAGCAGGCTTGAGGGACTCACGCGGCCTCGTCTCCGAGAGACGGACTGACCGGAGCGCTCATAAAAAACAGCAACCACGCTTGTAGTTGTCTCGATCGAGAGCGAGAATAGTCTCAGTGGGAGTCATGGCTACAAGCTCCTAGTTCGAGGGATCATGTCGGAGATACCCCCAGTCTCCTTCCGTGTGACGCACTCACGGCTTGCAGGGATTCACTCAGTGACCAGGGGACATTGGATGGTTGAAGCTGATTTGGACTACCTGCGGCGCATGATTGCGCGGCAAGTAATTTCCGGTCCCGTCCTGGAACTGGGTACTGGGTACTGGGTATGGAGGGGCCACGGCGCGTGCTGAAGTCGAAGCGGCGAAACTTCAGTACTTCGGCACGGATTTGTTCCCGGGGCCGGGGGTGGACTTCGTGGCCGACCTCGAGCGCGCCGAGCAGATGGCCGTCTTTAACGATGTCGCACCGTTCGGCTCGGTGCTTATACTCAACGTCCTCGAACACACCTTCGATCCTATTCGGGTTCTCGACAACGCCGCGACGTTACTCCGCCCAGGTGGCACGCTCGTCTCACTGACTCCGTCTGTTTGGCCGCTCCACAACTACCCGATGGACGCTTGGCGGATCTTACCGAACTTCTACGAGGAGTATGCTAAGCGACGGGGCCACGAGCTACTGGAAAGCTGGTTCGAATACGTCGGCTTTGGGTTGGTCGCGAACTTCCGGAACCCAGACGGTTCGTACTGCTACCCCCCGCCGTCTAGAGCCGGATTTCGCCGGTGGTTCAGCCGGGCAGTCCACAAGGTCTTCAACACTTACGGCAGGAGTATGTTACAGCCGAGCCATGTAGCAGTTGCGGCCGTCTTCCGCGTCGGGGGCAGGTCGTCGAGTAACGCCAAACCCACTCCAGGCACTCTAGATCAAGAGAAAACCACTCCCTGAACATGCTTTTTAGCCGACGTGTTTGGTGTAGCCCGACGGATCGACCGGTTCTCGGGGACTTCTCTGGAACGACTCCAATTCGCCGAGTCACTCCACGACTAAAGCGCTTCTCCAAATGTTGTAGAGGCAACGAGGAATGAAGCGTATTAGCAGGCGGAAACTTGCTTTCGCAGGCTTTCGCCTGCGATCCGCTACACCATTTTGTAACGCGTACTAGTGCCCGGCTCCGTTGGCTCGGTGCTGCTGCAACTCGCGGATGCGGCGTTCGAGAGCCGACAGGATCTGCTCGTCGGAAGGATAGGGCGACTCGAAGGCCGGCCGCAGCGGAATCGGCACGTCGTCCATGCGGTAGACGGTGCCCGGCGTGTTGATGCCATATGTTGCCGTCGTGAAGGCAACGGTGGCTCCGCGCGTCGTCGCCGTCTCCTTGGGATCTAGGGCGACGTAGGGAATGCTGGCCAGGTGTTCGCGAGCTGGTTGCGAAAAGTTGCCCATCGGATCGGAAGCGATGATGAGGGCGGCGTCGGCTTCGCCACGGGCCAGCGTGTCTGCCGTGGTGAATTCGCCGGGATTGAAGCGTGGATAGCCGCGTCCAAGGTTGACGCCGAACGGATAGCCGGTCGACCAGCTGACGACGTTGTCCGCGCCGGTGACGTTGCCGTGGCCGCGCATCGGCTTGGCATAGAAGCGAGTGAACTCGTTGAGATCACGCGCCAAGGCCAAGGCCGCCTCGACGTTCAGATGCTTGCCACGCGTCATCGACAGCCCCATGCCGAAGAACAGCACGCCGAACTTGCAGGTTTTCATCCGGTGGGCTAGGTCGCGGAGCTGCTCCAGCGATAGCCCAGTCTCCTCTTCGATGCTAGCCTCAGGTTCGACGCCCTTGACCAGGGCACGCAAGGCCCAGAGAGCCTCGAAGTCTTTACGCGGCTTGATCTGTAGGAAAATGTCCGCGGCCGGGGCGCTCTTGCTGCGGCGAACGTCGACTAGGACGACGGTGCGATCCTTGCGGCCGTTGGGCACAAACAACCCCTTGGGCATGGTGGAATAACGGCTCCAGTGGCGCGGGTGCGACTCGGCGGGGTTGCTGCCCCAGAAGAGGACCAGGTCGGCGCGGTTTTTCACCTCGCCGAGAGTGCAGGTCACCTCGCCGACGCCCTGAAAGGCCATCCCCGAGGGCCCGTGACAGACCGACGTAGTGGTATCGACACATCCCCCGATGCGGTCGGCGATGGCGACGGCGACACGCTGTGCCTCACAGGTGGTGTCGGACAAGCCGTAGACGATCGGATAGCGAGCGTTGGCCAGAATCCGAGCGGCAGCTTCGAGGGCGTCGTCCAAGCTAGCCGGCTGACCGTGGATCGTCGCGATGGGACGTTCTTCGATGTGATGATTGAGGAACCAAGCCTTCCCCAGCACGCAGGCGTTCTTGGCCTTAGTGATGTGGTTGCCCTCGACAGTCAGTTCCATATCGTCGCAGACACAGCCGCAGAATGTGCAGGTGGCGTTGCTGACGATTTTGAGTTCGGTCGCTGCCATGAGACCCTCGTCTTAAGCACTCAGGTTCCAGCGGGTGGCGGAACCTCTAATTGTTTGTTTACAGATCTGGTTCACCAAGTGGTCGTTGCGTTCTCGATGTCGCGGTAGAGTGGTTCGTCTATGGTTGACCGGATTCCTTTCTCCCTCTTTGAGATAACACTCCGTCATCTCTCGCAGAGCATCGTGCAACATGCGTTGTGCCTGCTCCAGAGTTCGACCTTGTGTCAACACTCCAGGGAAATCGAATACACTAGTGGTGTACCAGCCGGATTTCGGCTTGTGGCAGAACGCGGCAGAGTAACGGATCATACCACTCTCTCCAGCTCGACCTCGAAGCCCTTGCTCGTGGGCATGCCCGTGCCGTGCGTCTCGCCGCCCATCAGTCGGCTGGAGGCGTCGCCGTAGGGCAGAAACAACAAGCCGGGCTGCAACTCGCCGTCCTTGGCCGCCTGGCACGCCAACTCGACTTCGCCCTGTTCGTTGCGCAGCCGCACTCGATCGCCCGGAGTCAGTCCCAGACGCTTCATGTCGTCGGGGCACATCAGCACCGTGCTGGTTTCCTCAACGTAGCCCGCGGTGAACTTCCCTTCGTTGAGCGTAGTGCCTTGTCGGGCGGTGCGACCGGGAATCAAGACGAACAGTTCTGGCATGATGCGTCGCTTTCGGTAGGAGTTCTCCGGTTATTCTACTGTCGTGCCTGGACCACGGGAACCGATCTTCACGGCAACCTGTTGGCCAGGAGAATGATTTTTGCCCACCTTTACCGATTGACAAGTCCTAGCGGGAGTCCTACCCTCCAACTCAGACAAATTGTCTTTTTTGTTCCGACTGAGCGTTTCACGTTCCGATTGGTTGACTCGATTCCGCGGAGTTAGCACTCATGGTGAACTGGACCACAACGAGGGTAGCATTAGGGAGCGGGCCGCGTCGACGGAGTCCAGCGGGACAATGGCTGTGTCTGGTTGGCGTTGTGGCGATGTTGCCGCTAGTGCCGAGACCGCAACCCACCGAGGCCGCCGCTCCACCGTGGCTCGCTGCCCCCGAGCCGACCCGCGAACTGGAACCGATCAACTACAAGCGTTCAACGACCGATCTCGTCGGCAATGCTTCCGAGGTTTACAGCCTGAAATTCTCGCGCGACGGCAAGCATCTGGTGATCGGCTCGGGGGGGATCAATCGGCCTGGCATCGTCGAGGTATTCGACGTGTCTGCTCGCAAGCTGCTTTGGCGCGATACGCGGAGTAGCGGCGTCTCGTCGGTGGTGTACAGTCACGACGGCCAACGCATTCTGTCGTCGGGTTGGGGCAACGTCCTGGTCGCGCTCGAGGCCAAGACGGGGCGTGGCCTGGCGACGCAACTGTATTCCTCCCGCAACACGCGCCTGAGTGCCTCGCCCGATGGGCAGTGGATAGCGGCGGCTTCCGAGGAGGGGCAGCTCCGCCTGCTCAATCCCAGCGATGCCACCCCGGTGGAGACACTGCAAGGGGAGCTGGTCGAACTGTACAGCGTGGCCTTTTCGCCCGACAGTCAGCTCCTTGCCGCAGGGGGCGGCTCGAACCAGTCGAACCGGCGCGACGAGAACCGTATTTTGCTCTTCGACATCAAGACGAAAACCCAGGTAGCTCGACTGGAAGGGCACACGCGGCCCATTCTGGGACTGGCCTTCGCGCCGAACAACCGTCTGCTCGCCAGCGCCAGTGCGGATAACACGGTGCGTATCTGGGAGACGACCACGCCTCAACTCCGTTTCACGCTCTCGGGACATGTCAATCCGGTGCAAGCGGTCGCCTTCTCGCCGGATGGCAAACAACTGGCGTCGGCGGGACTCGATGGGCAAATCAAATTGTGGGATCCCAGAGAGGGTAAACTGCTGAAAGAGATTCCTGCCAACTCGGGGGGCCTCCGTGATTTGGCCTTCTCGCCCGACGGCAAGTTGCTGGCCTCGGGCGGAGCGCAGCGCACGGTCAAGCTCTGGGACGTGGAGACGGGCAAAGAACTGACCACACTAACGCGACAGCTCCCGCCGTTCGATCACCCGCCAGTAGCGATGGCCGCGTCGCCGACCCAACCGTTGCTGGCCATCGGAACAGAGAATGGTGAAATTCGTCTGCTCGACACGCGGACCGGCGAGGTGGGGCAGATCCTGCGAGGACACGAGGACGCGGTCACTACCTTGACCTTCTCGCCCGATGGCCAGCTGCTCGCCTCCAGCGGTCCCGATAGCATCATCAAGCTGTGGAATCCCAGCGAGGGCACCTTGCGGCGTTCCCTGTCGGGACACGAAAGCTGGGTCTATACCCTGGCGTTCTCTCGCGATAGCCGCTGGCTCGCCTCCGGATCGTATGATCGCACGATTCGCGTCTGGCCAATGGCTGGCGGTGAGGGCAAACGACTCGACGGACATCGCGCTTCGGTTCGTGCCGTGACGTTCACGCCTGATGGCAAGCAGCTGATCTCGGGCAGCGAGGACCGCACCATCCACGTCTGGGATCTGGCCACAAAGACGAGTAAAACGATCCTGAAAGGGCATGAAGGTGGCATCCGTGGTTTGGCTGTCCTCAGTGACGGCAAGACGTTGCTCTCAGTCGGCCACGATGGCCGCATCAAACACTGGGATCTGGAGCAGGGCAAGGAAACGCGCAGCGTGCAAGCGTCGCAGCCCGAGCAGATCCAAACCGTGGCGGTTTCCCCGGGTGGTAGCTCGCTGACGATCGGCGCTGCAGGAGGCTCGGTCTTCCTTTTCGATCCGCAGACCCTGCGACAACGCCTCTCCGAGGGATCGATTCATAACCAGGGCACGCTGGCGGTTTGCTTCGGTCCGGGCGGCCAGCAGCTCTTCAGCCTCGGTGGGGATCGTTCCTTGCGGATCTGGAACGGCAATCTCGGCCCCAGCCGACTGCTCACGGGACACAAAGGACCGGTTCGCCATGCTATCTACTCACCAGATGGCAAATGGATACTATCCTGTGGCGGTTGGCCCGAAGGTGATCGCACGCTGAAACTCTGGGAGGCCGCTACCGGGAAGCATCTGCGCGACATCGTCCGGAGTGATCGCCAACTGATGGCTCTGGCGGTTACTCCTGATGGCAAGCATGCCGTGATCGGCGGCGATGGCGGCTTGGTGCAGCTGTGGCGTTTGGACGGACCCCAACTCGTGCGCTCCTTCGTCGGGCACAGCGAAACCGTGCCGCATTTGAGCCTCTCGCCGGATGGGAAGCACCTGGCCACCGCTAGTCACGACCGCACCATCAAGGTGTGGAACCTACAGACGGGGGTGCTGGAACAAACACTCGTCGGCCATGAAGGAGCCGTCCGCTGTGTCGTGTTCCATCCCGATGGCAAACGGCTGATCTCCGGCTCGTGGGACAAGACCGCGCGAGTCTGGAACCTAGAGACGGGCAAGCCGTTGATGCGTATCCCCTTCGCTAACGCCAAGGTCGAACGTGTGGTCCTGGTGCCGGGCAAGGAGCAACTGCTTCTCGTCGGAGAGGCGGCTCCGCGGTTGGTCCATCTGGAACGGGATGGCGGATTGATCCAGGAATTTCGCCCCTACAAGACCACATTGACTTGTGTCGATGTGTCATCCGATGGTCGGCACGCTCTGTTCAGCGGATACGCGGGGACAGTCCAGCTGTGGGAACTGGCTTCGGGGGGCATGCTTCAGGAATTGGTCGATCATCGCGGTACGGTCTGGAGCGCTCAGTTTTCTCCCGATGGGACGAAAATTCTGACGGCGGGAGGCGGTATCTGGACGCTGGGTTTTCCTAATCCCGGCGAGGATTTCGGCATCCGAATCTGGCGAATGCCCAGTAATTAGACAGAGTTTAAAGATCTGAAAAAAAGTTTATACGCTCCAAGGAAAGCTCCCTGGCCGACCCAGCGAGATTTTTTTGACGGCGTTTCTCAAAACGCCATCAGGAGATGAGACCACGAACCAATCGGGGTTGTTGCCCCGAGCCGCCGCGTATATACACTGTGCTAATCTTGCTTCCCCCATCGCTGTAATGGAAGCGGCCGTGATGGTACGTCGCCCTTGTCCTGTCGCGAGGTGTCTTGATGAGCGCACCCTTGATCGTCGAGTACTTTAACGCTCTACCCGAGGATGCCCTTCGAGGAGGTCTGGACTGGCCGAACACGCTCTCGATTGACGATCTGACGCAGACCGCCCCTGCCGCCAAAACTGGAGGAAAGGCCCGACGCCGGGCCGCCGTTCACATCTTCTGCAAACAGGTGCAAGAACGCTACCTGGAAGGAACGCTGCTGCGGTTGTTGAGCATGGACGATCCGCTGAGCCGTCGTGCCGCTGTCTATGCGCTGGGTCTGCTCGGTTCACCGGCTGTCAATGAGCCGTTGGCCAACTGTCTGCGCGATCCGGAGGAGGAAGTCGCCCAGCAAGCCGCTACCGCTTTGTGGACCTTGTGGTTTCGCGGCGACTGTACCGAGTCCAGCGATCGCTTGTATCGCGCGTTGCGCACTCGTGATGTGGAGAAGGCGTTAGCGGCACTGCACGACCTGTTGGCTGAGGCTCCGAATTTTGCCGAGGCCTACAACCAGCGAGCGATTCTCTACTTCCGGTTGGAACGCTACGACCGCGCTGCCGCCGACTGCGAAGCCGTGCTGCGCTTAAATCCGCGACACTTCGGGGCCCAGGCTGGGTTGGGGCAATGTTATCTACGCATGGGCCGCTATCGTGCCGCTCTCAAGGCGTTTCGTCAGGCGTTGCGGATCAATCCGCGTCTGGACAGCATTGCCGAGATGGTACGGGTTCTAGAAAGTCAGCCCGACGAGGAAGGACGCTAGAGCGCTTCTCCAGATGGTGTAGAGGCAACGAAGCAGGAAGCGTTTTCGCAAGCAGAAACTTGCTGTCGCAGGCTTTCGCCTGCGGCTAGCTGCCAATCCGAATTGGTAGTCGCAGGCTTTCGCCTGCGATCTGTTACACCATTTTGTAACGCGTACTAAAACTCGGCATTCCTTCGGTCTGCTCAGGCCAGCAGTTTCGTCACCAGCTTGCCATGTACGTCGGTCAGGCGGAATTGTCGGCCCTGGAATTTGTATGTCAACCGCGTGTGGTCGAAGCCGAGTAGGTGCAGCAACGTCGCGTGCAGATCATGCACATGGACGCGATCCTCGATGGCGTTGAAGCCGAACTCGTCGGTCGTGCCCAGGGTAATGCCCGGTTTGATGCCGCCACCCGCGAACCACATCGTGAAGGCGTTGGGATGATGGTCTCGACCATCGTCGCCGCCGCCTTGCACCATCGGCGTGCGTCCGAACTCCCCGCCCCAGATGACCAATGTGTCCTTGAGCAGGTCGCGTTGCTTCAGATCCTTCAGCAGCGCTGCACACGCCTGGTCAGTGTGCAGACAGTTCTTTTTCAGATCGTTCTTCAGATTGCCGTGCTGATCCCAGGCTTCGTGATAAAGCTGCACGAAGCGAACGCCGCGTTCGATCAACCGTCGAGCTAACAGACAATTCGCCGCGAAGGACGACTTGCCCGGCTCCACGCCATACAGTTCGAGAATGTGGCGCGGCTCCCGGGTGAGATCCATCACCTCTGGCGCGTGCGACTGCATGCGGTAGGCCATCTCGTAGCTGGCAATGCGGGTAGCGATTTCCGGATCGCCTGTGACTTGGAGGCGCAGCTGGTTGAGACGATTGACCGACTCCAAGGTTTCGCGTTGGGCCGCGTCGTCGATGCCGCGCGGATTGGACAGATACAAGACCGGATCGCCGCCGCTGCGGAACTGCACTCCTTCGTAGACTGTCGGCAAAAAGCCCGATCCCCAGCAAGAGTTGCCGCCAGATGGCCCCTTACTTCCGGAAGAGAAGACGACGAAGCCCGGCAGATTGCGCGACTCGCTGCCTAGGCCGTACAGCGTCCAAGCGCCAAAGCTAGGTCGGCCAAACTGCTGTGCTCCGGTGTTCATCATCAACTGGCCCGGCGCATGGTTGAAGGCGTCGGTCACGCAGGACCGGACGATGGCGAGTTCGTCGGCCATCTTCGCGGTGTGCGGCAAGAGTTCGGAGATTTCCGCTCCAGATTGTCCATGACGAGCAAACTTGAAGCGTGGTCCTAGGAAGCGCGAGCCGGGGTTGATAAACGCGGCACGGTAGCCCTCGATGAGGCTAGGTGGCGGCAACTGGCCGTCGAGTTTGGCCAGCTGGGGCTTGTAATCGAACAACTCCAGCTGACTGGGTGCTCCAGCCATGAACAGGAAGATCACTCGTTTCGCCTTGGCCGCATGGTGCGCGGCGCGTGGAGCTAGCGGATCGCTCGGTGTGACCGGAGCGGCTCGGCCCTCGTCGAGCAACAGTTGATGCAGCGCTGCCGCTCCTAACCCGATGCCGCACTGTTGCAAGAACCAGCGGCGAGCAATTAAATTGGCACTTCGCGGAGGGGTGAACATGGTTACTCCTTCGTGATGGTCTCGTCGAGGTTCAACAGTACACGAGCCACGGCAACCCAGGCGGCGGCTTCAGGCCGGGAGATGGAACCGTCGATCGCCGGACCCTCGGCGAGCAACTCCTTGGCCTGGGCCGGTTGGTTTTGAAAACGAACCCTTTGACGCTCTAAAATATCCTTTAAAATCGATAGTTCCGCACTGCTCGGCGGCCTGGCCACGCATAGCCGGAACGCCTGGATCAGTCGCTCCTCATCGGTGGACTTGTCTCGCAAGACGCGACCCGCCAACCCACGAGCACATTCGATAAACATCGGCTCGTTCAGCGAGGTCAGGGCCTGCAATGGTGTGTTCGAGCGTGGCCGTTTGACGCAGGCGAAGTCCCCGTTGGGCGCGTCGAAGACCTGCAAGGCCGGGTAGGGCACCGAGCGGAAGCGGAAGGTGTACAGGGCCCGGCGGTAGCGATCCGGTCCGGTCTCTTCCTTCCAAACCTTCGGGCCATAACTAGCGGGCGGCAAGAGCAGATGACCGGGCAACGGCGGATAGACGCTCGGCCCCCCCAGGCGAGGATAGAGCAGGCCGCTGGCTGACAAGGCGATGTCGCGCACCACTTCGGCATCGACGCGCAGACGTGGCCCACGTGTCAATAAATGATTTTGCGGATCGCGAATAGCTAATTCTGGTGTCAGTCGTGAGCTTTGCTGATAAGTCGCCGACGTGACGATCAACCGATGCAGCCGTTTCATCTCCCAGCCCGACTCCAGGAACTCGGTCGCTAACCAGTCGAGCAACTCCGGATGCGATGGCGGTTCGCACTGGGTGCCCAGATCCTCGCTGGTTGAGACCAATCCGATGCCAAAGTATGCTTGCCAGATCCGGTTCACTGCGGCCCGAGCCGTCGTCGGCGAGCGGCGATCGACCAGCCAGCGGGCGAAGCCCAGCCGATTCCGCGGAGCGTCTTCGGGGAACGGATGCAAAAACGCTGGCGTGCCCCCCTCTACTCGATCACCGGGTTTGAGGAAATCACCACGTTTCAGCAGGTGCGTGGAGCGCGGCTCCTGCCGTTCGCTCAGGATCAGCTGGGTCGTACCTTCGGGATGCTGCTTCCATAAGGCTTCGATGCGGGCGTTGGCCTCGCGCCATTCCGCAACCGTGGTGCGCCAGTAGCTGAACAGCGTCTGCACCTCGCCGGGAGTACGGTCCTCGTCGTTCTTGGCCAGGATGGCTCGCACGGCAGCGGGCAACGGGTCGGCCACCGGGTCGGGCGTCGCCGTCAGCGACAGCCGTAGTCGGCCCAGGTTGTTGTTCTGATTGTCGTCACTGTTCCAGCCACCATGGTACTGTTTCAGGTACAGGTGCAGGGTAATCCCTTTGTCCGAACGCAACGGCGTCTCGGCGACGAACACGGCCTTGCGCGGCTGATTTCGTCGACCCGGGTCGAGGTCAATGCCCCAAGCCGTCTCGTCCTTGCCATCGATGGCGAAGGCGATCGGACCCAGCAACCGTTTCTTGTTACTCTTGTCGTCGTAGATGGCCTTCAACGGCGTGACAGGCATTGCGACGTCGGCGGTCGCCTGCTTCCACTTAACACGCTGCTTCTTAGTCGGGGCGTCGGCGGGTGCCCATTCCACCTCGAACTCGCTCAGCGCTCCAGTGCCCTCAATCGACCGTCCTGGTCCGCCGCGCGGCAGGTTGGGATCGGTCAGCAGTTCCAGCTGAAAGGCAGTGATCTCTCGGGCCTCGGTGGTGATCTCGAAATGGACGCGGTGCTTCGTCGGAGCGTAGCCCTGCGCTAGAAACGAGCCGTCGGCTTGCAAAAGATATTTCTGGCCGCCGGTCGATTCATCATGCACGCGCGGGCGGAGGATGGTCCACTGCGGCAACGGACCGCGGACCGACTGCTCCCACTTGGCCATCGCCTGCCGCCAATCAGGTTTGCGGTGCTGTAACTCGCTCTCGATCTCACGCATCTGACGAAACAGTTCGGCACGCTTGGCATGTTCCAACGGCGTGTAGACGGTGACGTTCGCCTCGTGGGCGTTGTTCAAAAAGGCGAACATCCGGTAGTAGTCGGTCTGCGTCAGTGGGTCGTACTTGTGCGAGTGACACTGGGCACACTGGATGGTCAGACCGAGTATGCCTTTGCCAATGGCGTCCATGCGATCGAACATCGCTTCCATGCGGAACTGCTCCGGATCAATGCCGCCCTCTTCGTTGATCATCGAGTTGCGCAGATAGCCCGTGGCGACGAACTGCTCTTGCAGCGTCTCCTCGCCTCTCTGCCCGCTGGGGAGAAGCTGCGTGCGAGTATCCCTCTCCGAGCAGAGAGGGGTCAGGGGGGAGGGAGAGAGAAGATCTCCCGCAATTTGCTCTATAATGAATCGATCATAGGGTAAATCTTGATTTATCGCGCGAACGACCCAGTCGCGGTAGAACCAGACGAAGCGTGGCTTGTCCTTCTCGAATCCGTCGCTGTCGGCATAGCGAGCGGCGTCGAGCCAGAGTCGGCCCCAGCGTTCGCCGAAGTGCGGCGAGGCCAGCAGTTGGTCGACCAGCCGTTCGTAGGCATCGGGGCGAGAGTCGTGAACAAAGGCGTCCACCTCTTCCGGCCGTGGCGGCAGGCCGAGCAGATCGAGGTACAGCCGACGAACCAGCGTCACTCGATCGGCCCGCGGCGACGGTTGTAGGTTCTCGCGTGTCAGCCGCTCTTGAATGAAGCGATCGATCGGGTTGTTGGCCCAGGTAGTACCGTTGGGCACTGAGGGACGGCTCGGCAGAACAAACGCCCAGTGAACCTTGCCGGTCGCCTCGTTGGCCAAAGCATTGGGCCAGTCCGCACCGGCCTCGATCCAGCGTTTGATGGCCGTGATCTGCTCGTTGCTGAGTCGTTTACCTGAGGGTGGCATCATGATCTCGGCATCGTCGGAGAGAATACGACGAACCAGATCGCTAGAGTCGGGTTTTCCTGGAACGATGGCTGGTTTGCCCGACTCGCCACCTTTCATCGCCACCGAACGAACGTCGAGTCGATAGTCTGCCGTTTGTTTGCGGCCATCGTGACAAGAGAAGCAGCGGCTCTGGAAAATCGGCAGGATGTCGCGCTCGAACGAGACATTCGGTTTCCCTTCAGCCTTGGCCAGTAGTGGAACCAGGAGACCGACCAGGAGGGAGAGCAGGCAACGCGATCGCATGGCGGTGGAACTCCAACGGTGGGAGGGCATCTCTAGAAAAGTTTACGCGATTTGCAGCGACGTTGAAGAGGAGAGTTGTCGGATTCGAGCGACGACTTTTCCCAGTAGCGGGCGTCCGCCCTCCGTGTGTCGCGCGTCCGAACAGCGAGCGTAAGCCCTCCGTGTGTCGTGACCACCACGGAGGACTGACGTCCTCCGCTCCGACGAAACGCTTACTCCGATTCCAGCGGCGGACGTCCATCCTCCGTGATTCCGTCTCAGGAAAATCGTTGACAACATGCCGTCAGCGGCTGTAGGGTGAAGGAGTCATCTTCAGGACGTTTCAACGACGAATAACTTGACTTGCTCGCCATAGTCCGACAGGCCCGTGAGGAGGAGACCATGGGACACCAGGACCAACCCGGTCTTCTGACCGTGAGGAGCCAGCTACCTTGTCGAGTCACCCCCGAACAGATTGTCGAGGGGGCGGAAAACTGTCTGCGGCACAATGCCTATCTTTCATCTCAGAATCTACGCTGCGAGTGCCAGGAGGGGGTGCTGACGCTACGCGGTTGTTTACCCAGTTACTACCTGCGACAGCTCGCTCAGGCCGTGGTCGAACGCCTCGAAGGCGTCAAGCGGATCGTCAACGAAATCGACGTTGTCGCCGGTCGTCCACGCTGAGTGATTAGCTCGGCGGCAGATGGGTCGGAGCTTTCTCCGTGTCGTGCTGGAGATAGCGTGTTCCCCAGATCCAGAGGATGCCACCGATCAGCACCGTGAGGGCGACGAACTGAAACGCTAGGGCGAAGCGGTTGGTGTTGCCGATGATTTTGCCCATGATGAACGGGGAGATAGCATCGCCAAACAGATGGATGATGAGGATGTTCAGGGCGAAGCCACGCGACCGCAGCTGCGGATGACAGACGTTGGCTAGGATGGTGTTCGTCGGTCCGGTATTGAAGAACAGGCAGAAGACAAACGCGGCCAGAGGAATCCACGCCCAGGGAAACGGCCAGGCGACCATGAGCAAGAGCATGGGAAATGCCACGATCATTGCCGCTCCGGAAACGAGGAAATACGATCCGGGAAAGCGTGGCCGCAACGCGTCTCCGGCGATGCCGCCTGCCAGGGTGGCCAACAGGCCCAGCCCCGCGGTCAGGATGCCGAAGAACATCACCCGAGGGATGCCGAACACAGGGGCGACTTCGAGGTAGTCGAGGTAGCCCGGTGCCCAGAAGGCTAGTCCGCCCATGGCGAAGCACATGGCTGTCATCCCCAGCGTGTTCAGCAGATACGAGGGCGTCCGCAGGAGGAACAGATAGTCGGACCATTGGGAGTCGCGCGACACTTCTTTGGCTTGGTCGGTCTGGCCGCGCGGCGGCTCCGGCATGAAAGCGCACCAAATGCCCAGCAGGATTCCCGGAGGTACGACCAGATAGAAGGCATAACGCCAGTCGCCGATCGTGTGTTCCACTAACGCGCCCAGCGAGTAGCCCATCGCTCCACCGAAGGGAATGGCGGCGTAGAACCAGGCTAGCACCTGACCGCGCTTTTTGACCGGAAAGAGATCGGAAATAATGTCAGGAGCCACCGGTCCATAGACCGCCTCGCCCAGCCCCACCAGACAGCGCGTTAGCAGCATCACCAGATAAACTGTGGGCATCAGGTAGCCCAACAACAACAGCGTGCCGCCGCCCAAGCGATCGCCCAGCCACGGGGACAGTCCCGACGCTCCCGAAGCGAGACTCCACACCACGACGCCGAAGCCGATCAGCCACCAGCGCGGCATGCGCGTGGCCAAAGCCCCGAAGATCGGCGCGGTCAGCATGTACGTCGCCAGAAAAGCAAACGACAGCAGCCCGGTCAGTTCCTTGGCCTCTTCCGGTTCGATCAGTTCGCCGTTCGGGCCGGGCACCGGTGGAAAGAACTCCTTGCGGATCGAGGGTTCTACCGCGGCCAGCACCTGCCGATCGATATAGTTAAACAAGTTAATCAGCACCAGCAGTAACAGTGCGTGTCGTGCCCCCGGCAGAGCGGTGGGTTCGCTGGCATTGGGGGAGTGGCTCGAAGCCGACAGTCCTTCGGCGGTCATGAGGCGAAACTCGCGTGAGAGTTTTGGGAATCAACGACGTCGTGGCATCCTAAGCAGTCGCCGGTTCCGAGGAAAGAGAAAAACTTATTCTTCTCGAAGTTCGGGTAACAGATCGTTCAGACGCACAGCCTTCCAGGCGTCGTGGTCATGGATCAGTTCGTGAATGGCCACGTTGCGAATCGGTCCCAACTCCTTCCAGTCGGCCAGACTGTAGCCAGCAAGCAAGCTGATGAGCAGTACACGAATGACCACACCATGCGCCACGATAACCAACGTCTGGTTCGCATGAACCGAGACGCAGCGCTGCCAGGCCGGTAGGATGCGGGCACGCATGGCCTCGAACGATTCCGCGCCTTCGGTGGCGTAGTTAGTTTCGCCAGCCATCCAGCGACGCAGTGTTTCTGCCCAGGGATTATCGGGCCCGCAGTTGGGCTGGCCGCTGAGGAGGCCGACTCGCCGTTCGTGCAGATCCGGTTCGATGCGTATCGGCAGCGAACAGGCCCGCGAGATCGCTGCCGCTGTTTCTCGCGCTCGCCGCATTCCGGAGGAATAGAGAACCTGCGGCGATTGTGTGGCCAGGTAATCGGCGACGAGTGCGGCCTGTCGGTAACCGCGCTCACTGAGACCGATGTCAGACTCGAAGCCGTGGAACACCTTCGGGTTGGCAGTCTCGGCATGACGGAGAAGCAGCACACGGGTCGGCATGGTCGGTTGGCCTTCAGTGGACGAGCGACGTTGGCTAGAGTAGCAAGTCGCCGAGACGGTTCACAGGCAGGAGGCCGGACCATGCGACGGAATCCAGGGGTGATGCTGCTGATGGTACTCGGGGGAGGAGTGCTGGCCTCTCCGGTGCCGCCAGGGGGGCCATCGGCGAAGAACCCCAAGGCGTTGCACGAGGAAGCCCAGCGCTACGCCCAGCAGATGAGCTTGTTCACGGACCAGCTAGTGATGCACTACTTTCGCCCCTTGCAGCGCGAGGATCTGCTAGAGGCAGCGATTCTCGGACTCTACCAGGCGGCTCGGCAAGCTCCACCGCGTAACCTCAAGTCCCAGCTGCGCGAGGCCGTCTCTCGTTCCGTGATGCTCCGCACCCAAGCTTTGCAGCAGGCCCAGCAGCACGTCGCCGACCGTCCTCGGCAAGACCCTGTCGAGCAACTGCTGCTTCAGGTACGCGAGGAGCTTGGCGATCAGCTGAACCAAGCCGGCCAGCCGGCCGCGCTACTTTCTGCTCGAGCGATCAGTCGGCTGCTTGATCCGCATTCCGGCGTCGTCTCCGTCGAGGAGCAACGCCGCAACATCGGCATGGACCACGACTGCGTCGGGGTGGGCGTGGTCTTCAAGGAGTTGCAGGCGACCGACGTTCTGGAGATCGAAACCGTCTACCCTGGGGGACCGGCCCAGCGTGTCGGACTCAAGACCGGCGATCGCATCACCCGCATCGACGATCAACCCATCGCTCAGGCTCCGCCGGACAAGATCTTGGCCCTGCGCGGCACGCCACCCTTTGACGACATTCCGAATCTGGCATCTCCGCATACTGGGATGAACAAACCCGCCGAGTTGTCCCGAGTCATCAAGGTGCATTATCGCCGACCTGGCGAATCGGAGGAGCGCGAAATAACCCTCTTAAGAGAGCGTTATCGTCCAGAAACCGTGCAAGGTGTGCGGCGTCGAGCCGACAATAGCTGGGACTGGTTGATCGATGAGTCGTCCGGCTTAGCCCATGTCCGTATCACCAACCTTAGCCGAGGCACTGCCGACGACTTGCGCGCGGTCGTCTTCGCCCTGACACGCCAGCCGAAGTTCAAGGGACTGCTGCTCGATCTCCGCTGGTGTCCGGGCGGCTATCTCAACGAAGCAGTCGAGGTGGCCGATCTGTTCCTGGGCACCTGTGTCATTGCCACCATCAAGAACCGCGGTCGCGAGGACACCGTTTACCGCAGCACTTCCGAGGCCAAACCGGGCGACTTTCCCCTGGTCGTGTTGGTCAACAGCGAGACTTCCGGCGGCGCGGAGCTGATCGCCGCGGCACTTCAGGATCACCAACGAGCCATCGTCGTGGGACAGCGTACTCTGGGCAAGGCCAGCGTGCAGACACCGTTATCGATCGGCCTGGAGGGGTTCGGCTTCAAGCTAACAAGCGGTACCTTCGTCCGACCCGGCGGCAAGAATTTGCATCGCTTCCCGGAGAGTGGCGCCGACGATGACTGGGGCGTCATCCCCGACGTGGACGCCCGGCTGTCGAGTGAACTAGGCAAACGGTTGAAGAGTTGGTGGCAACAGCAGGCTCTGCGGTCGCCACGCTCTACGGAGCGCCTGCCCCTCGACGACCCTCGCGCCGACCCGCAACAGCAAATGGCCTTGCAGATCCTCAAGAAGCGAGTGAAATGACGAGCAACGGAGGCACGTTCGACGAGTGGCTAGAACGAGTCGTGGACAACTTCGCCTCCGGCTCGGGTGGCCAATGCGGGGAGAATCGTGTCCGCTTCGTAGGGCAAGAAGCGAACCGATCCTCCGGCAAAGAGAAAGTTGGCCCCTCCGGGATGCAGGCTTCAGAAGTGAAACACGTCGCAGTTGTTAGCAGCCTGACCGCGTTGAAACCGAAACGGTCCAGGGCCGCAATGCGGATAGCGCGGATGAATGTTGAGTTCTCGTGCTCCAACATGTAGATCCAGGGAGCCGTCTTTAGCCTGGCCCCATCCGGCATACCACCAACCCAGAGCCAGATCACTGCTCGGCGGACGTTCGCCAACCAGAAGTGTCTGGCTGGTGCCGTCTAAGATGTCGGTCAAGCGAACGCGCGAATCCACGTAGAGGACTCCGTCATTGCGCAGCCGATTGAGACCGGTATTCCCTTGATACGAGGTCAAGCCAATCAGGAACGGCCCAGCGTCGAACGGTTGAGCGGTTCGACTGTCGGAAGGGCACGAATAGATCGGCATCCTTCTACCAAGGATGGGACGATGGAGCGGATCTTGAAAGAACTGGCGTTGTTCAAAGGCTTGTAGCGCTTGTTGCCATAACCCTTCTTTTCCAGATAAGGCAGTAGTCGTGTCATCCAACTGAGGTGAGGCTGAGGAGCCAGTCCGTTCTGGTAACTACAGCCTGCCGGAAAGTGCTGATAGGTGTCGTGGTATTGATGAAGAGCAAGGCCCATCTGTTTGAGATTATTGGTGCATTTAAGGCGACTTGCTGCTTCACGGACTTTCTGAATGGCAGGCAGCAATAGGCCAATTAAGACTGCGAGGATGGCAATCACGACCAGTAGTTCCAGCAGGGTGAATGCCGACCGGGATCGTGTGTTCATGGCAGCGATTCCCAACCGAGAAGCGTTCGCTTCCAATGGCGATAGATCAGCGACAGCATCAAACCCAGCAGAGATGCCGCGGCTGCCGAGGTCGCCAGGGTGACGGTCTGACGACCCACCTGAAGCCCGCCTGAAGTGCCGAAACACCCACAGGCAATTTCCAATCCGTTGTACCAAGCGATAACCTGCACGGTTGTAAATCCGAGAAAGAGAAATATCGCGAGCAAATAGGATTCGATCGGCCACCATCTCAATAGCAAACAGATGCCGACAATCAATTGCAGAAATGGTAACACAATCGCCACCCATTTCCCCGGTTCGATGCCGGTCAATTGATAACTGTAAACCGTGGAGAGGAAGTAATAAGGATTCCCCAGATGGGCAAACGAGCTTCGCAGCAGAAGGAGAGCCAAAGCAATGGCGACTACTCGTTCGCCAACCACAAGTGCCATTTGGCGGAAACGATGTCTCCGCCCAGTCTCAGCGACTTGGTTTGGCAGATTCATGCGCTGCCCACTCCTTATAACCACCAGGGTACAATTCCACGTTGGTATAGCCACGAAACATCAGATCTGCCGCGATTATCTCGCCCCAACTACACTTTTCGCTTTGACAGTACACGATGACTCGAGCTCGTGGATTAATCTTGGCTAGAATCTCACTACGTTCGACTAATCCCGCGTAGACGGGGAGATTGACCGCTCTAGGCAAATGGCCCATTTGATACCCCTCGGGAAATCGCGCATCGAGGAAGACCACATCGGGATCGTGCGCGAGCGACTTGATTTCCTGGTAAGTGACTGAGGGTAATTCCGGCTCGAAGTGTTGAAGCACGATTTGTCCCACAGCCGCGCGATTGGCTAATAATCCCTCATCATGAATAGAATGGGTGATTAAAGCAGCACAAAAGCCAATTAGAATCAACGCTGGGAGAACATACAGGCAGCGGAGACGATGATTAGCCATTCGGAATTGATCGAGTGCGATACGGAATCCGCCAAGAACCGCGCCGATCAGCAGTAACAGGACAATCGACTCGAACCAGGCACTACCCTGGATCCACCACGTTGAGATTGGCGATTTACTGACTACCAAGCCCGTGCCATCCCAGAGCGACAGCAATTCAGCGAACGGTAACAGTTCGACGGAATTCGGCGGATCCACAATGCGCGCCTTGTCCTGTTGTACGCCTAGATACAGGATCCAATGAGCGTAATCCGTTTTCAGTCCGGGACGGCGAACGTGAAGAATAATGGGAAAAGAGCTATTGCGTAATGCGGAAGCCGTTAACCCTTCCATTGCTTCGCAATAGCCACCCGAATCAACAATCGCTTGTTTCAATTCGGCAGCGGTACTGCCGTAGAAGGATCCGACATACTTGTTGTCGAGTAAATCCTCGAATTGCACTTCGATGCCAACCGCTCGTAACGCGCCATAGGCTGAATAGACGCCGCAATAGGGACCGCCGGCTATTTCTCTCTCACGAGGAGGCGGGGGTTTTTGTGCCAAGGGAGGCGGCGCGGCGGCCTGAAGCCACGAACCCCAGATAATCACACTGATGAGGACGAATAGATAGTTCATGGTCGCTGATCCGAAAGTCACCTCAATTTGGAACAGTTCGACTAGATCTCCACCAGTAAAATCCGATTCCCGCTACTGCCAGCACGGCCAGAGTGAGTAATCCCATCCTCCAACCACGATTGCTCTCAAACCAGTTGCCTTCCAAATTGGCCACCGATTCCTGATCGATGTTCTTTACAATCTTACCATCACGCCATTCATGCCGAATCATCTCTTTTCCTTCAATGCTCGCTGGAGCACCGTTTGGGATAGGCGTGGAAATGGCAAACGAATCCGGAGTAATGGTAGGGTGTAAGTTGATGTCTTTGAGTTGGACACGTTGGATGTCAACGTCTTTAGTTCGGTTTTTGCCGCAGATTGCGATTTCGGTGATGGTGTAAGCAGACACAACGGAATGACCTTGGATAGTTTCTATGCGGTCTGCTTTCCATTCCCAGGTGATTTCATGGCACGGTCCGCCTTCATTTTCTGGAATGGATTGGAGCGGAATGCCCCCAATATTTTTTTGCCAGCTTTCAAGACGTTTGTGAATGCGAACGGGAGCGAAAGCAAGTTTTGGATCAAAGGAAATGGAGTAGTTTCCCCATTCACTGGTTGCTTCCAGTAACCAGATCAACCGATCTGAACTTGCTTCTTGCCTGACGGACAGTTTGGAATTTTTCAGTTGTTCCGTGATCGTCCAATGAGAATTCATGGCAAAAGTACCACCGTTAATCAGTGGTAATGCTGCCATGATTCCCGTGCGATGGATTCGCTCTTGTTTGCTCATATCCGTGTAGCTACGAACCGCAGTTCCCTTACCTGATTTTGAATCTCGTGACACGAGTAAACACGGCTGACCGACTCCCGCGATCCACTCGTGTGACTCGGTAATCGTATCAGTCTTGCCTTTTTCCATTAGGTTTATATTGGTAGTGCCGATCATCTTCATTCTCTCACCATCGAGCAGAATGGAAAACCTCCTTTCTCTGTATGGCACGTTCGCGCGATAGTTGGGATCGCGCGTGGTATAGAATTTCTCTTCAACGCTGAAGCTGCACGTTTGAAACAATTGGATGTACCGATCCAGACTCGCAATCAACTCCTCGGGTCGTGGAGTGACTGGTTGTTGAGTGGCGAATGTGGGAACTGCCAGCAGGATAATCGCCCCGATGCCACAAACCGTTCTGAGGAGATGATGGTTCAATCGCATGAGTCGCTCCAGATATGATTGATGCCGCGATATGCCTGGATTAGGCCACTTGACATGGTACTTGTGAAGACCTGAGCCATGTCAAGTGGCCTTCTTTTGCAGCTATTGAGACGGAATTACTCTTGTTTCACAGGTGTGCATTCTTCATCGAGTTTCTTTTTCGCAAACAATTTGCCGCAAGAAGAATCCACTCTACACACCTTCTTTGTTTCGTCGTTGTCATATAGCTTCTTTTTCAGAACGCCTTTCAACACTGGTGTAATGTCTTGGTACGGATCCCCGCAAGATAGATAAGCACCAGTGTTTCCCTTGTAGTATGGACAGTCCGTCTCTGTTAACGAATTGCCATTGCAGTCAGACATGGTTTCTTCACCTCCACCTCCGGGAGGCGCTGGATCAGCACCGAAGAGATCGCTCAATCTCGGGTTACTCATTCGTCGTGGTCCGCCATCATGGGCTGCCACGCAAACCACGGCTACTACCATCAACAGGCCAATCCCTAACTTGAACCGAGTCATTGTCTAGTTCCTCGTTGACGTGTCGATTTGAAATAACCCTAACCTAAGATCGATCGAAGATAGGTTGTGTGCATATTAACGAATATCGGGGGGGGGCAAGAAAAAAAGACAGCAAATTCGAGCTTCATCATATTTTCATCGCCCATCGAGCGTCCATTGCACGTCGAGCCAGGTGCCGTCGCGACTGTACTTCAGCGACGACGTCTTGGCTCGGGGCAGTAGCTCCTCTTGTTCGATTTTGGTCGCCTGTGCTTCGTCGATACAGCGGAACGAGCCGAGCACTTTCGCCGGACTCGTCGGCATCAGGCCGAGACTGAATGTCTGGATCTCGCCGATCCGCGTCAGCAGGGGAACCTCATTTAGCTGTGCGGTCAACGTGGGCAGCCAGGTTTTCTTCCAGTCCCGGGCATGGCCGACGATCCATCCCGTCGCACCGGGAGGCACGCGCTGATCGAGGGCGTTCCGCAGCTCGACTCGCAAAGCCGACGTACCCTCGTTGGGAGTGGTCGGGACCAGCTCGAATTGGCCGAATAGCCCCAGAACCACGGTTCGCTCGTCGGCGAACCATAGGGTCGCTGGCACGCCGCGAAGGCTCGCCGAGTAGATTGTTCGTTTGCCTCCGCTGGCGGAGCGGTCCTCGCGCTCGCGGCTGGCCTTCAAGGCGACCTGGATGCGTCGCTTGTCGAGGGGTTTGATAGTGCGCACAATTAGCTGAGTCGGCGGCGTCAGCTCGGCCTCCTCGTCGTCGCGGACGGTGACTCCGAGTACGAGGTGATCCAGCTCCTCGACTCCGATGCCGACCAGCTCTTTCAGATTGTCGAGTTGAAAATCGCTATTTGCGATCCGAAATGATCGCGATCGCAGCTCCTTGCCCGTGGGGCTGGCGAGCAGTTCCTGCACCTGCAGGGCGACGATCAATCCCGTGGTGTTCGGCAGGTAGCCCAGTCCAGTCAGTGCACTAAGGGGGACGGCCTGATCCGCGGGCGGGGGAAGCTCGGTCTGCCACGGCCGCCGCGACTTGCGTGGCAGCGCCTTGTCATGTTCCCGGCGCGTCTCCACGGTCAATAGCGCGTAGGTCAGCCCAGTGCCGGCCATGACGAGCATCATGCCGAGAATGCCCGCCGCCACCCAGCGATTGGCCTTCACTGGCTTGGGGCGGCGTCCCGACGGAAGGGACGCGGTCAGTGCGGGGGGAGTAGTCGGCGGCTCGGGCAGTTGCGTCAGCACGAAACTCTCGCCACAGCGAACGCAGGTGGTGCGCTGGCCCACCTTCAGACTGGCAGTCCATTCCACGCGAGCGTTGCAATACGGACAGGTGATCGACTCTGCGTTCATACGAGTATTGTCTGCGTCGCATTGGCCCCTGTCCAGAGCAGGGTTCACAGCGTGCCGACCGGGCGTACCGCCTTGCCCTTCTGGTTAGTGGCGGTGTCACCGAGTTCCTCGCGGGCGGGGTCGGCAAGCTTCTTCAACTCGGCGAGGACCGCGGGATGCTGGTCGGCGACATTGGTCGTTTCGCGCGGATCACTTTGCAGGTCGTACAGCTCCAGGCCGGTCTTTTTGGTGACGTACTTGCCGGGTTTGCCGTCGCGGCCCGGCTCACCCGCCAGGGAGCGATACTCGTGAGGAAAGTGCAACTTCCACTTGCCGCTGCGCAGAGCTTGCAACTCGCCGCCCCACCAGAAGAAGTAGGCGGCATGCGGCGACTTGCCCTCGCCGGTCAACAACGAGCCAATGTCTTTGCCATCGAGGGGTAGTTCGGGCAGTTTGGCCCCGGCAAAGGCCGCCAGTGTTGGCAGTAGATCGATGGTCATGGCCGGCTCGCGGCTGACGCTGCCGGCAGGGATCTTGCCTGGCCAACGCATCAGACAGGGAACGCGAACGCCGCCCTCGAACGTGGTGCCTTTGCCCTCGCGCAGGCCGGCGGTGATTCCGGCGTGGTTGCCGTAGCTCAGCCAGGGGCCATTGTCCGAGGTGAAGATCACCAGCGTCTTTTCTTCGAGTTTGTGCTTCTTCAACGCCTTCAGGATCTGGCCCACCGACCAGTCAATTTCCTCACTTACATCTCCGTAAAGTCCCTGTTTGGATTTACCCTTGAACTTGTCGGAGACGAACAAAGGAACATGCGGCATGGTGTGCGGCGCATAGAGGAAGAACGGCTGTTGATGGTGCTTGTTGATGAAGGCGACCGCACGTTCGGTATAGGCCGTCGTCAACCGGGCTTGGTCGCGGAAGTCGTTTTCGACGATGGTCGTGCCGTCGAGCAGAGGCAGCGGCGGAAAGTTCCTCGCGGTCGGATGGGCCGGCCACATGTCGTTGGAGTAGGGCAGGCCGAAGTACTCATCGAAGCCGTGCCGCGTCGGCAGGAACTTGTCGTGATGGCCCAGATGCCATTTGCCGAAGATGCCCGAGACGTAGCCTTGCGGTTTCAGCACCTTGGCGAGAGTGCTTTCCTTCTCGGAAATGCCCACCTTACTTGAGGGATTAAGTGCGCCAAAGATGCCGATCCGATTGGGGTAGCACCCGGTCAGTAGAGCCGCACGCGAGGCGGAACAAACCGCCTGAGCGACATAAAAATCGGTGAACCGCCGTCCCTCCTTGGCCAGCTGATCGAGATTTGGAGTTTGCCACTGGGTGGCTCCGTAGCAGCCCAGATCGCCATAACCCAGATCATCGGCGAAGATCAGGACGACGTTCGGTTTGTCGGAAGCGTAAACGCTAGAGAGAGAACAAGTTAACAATAACGCCAACAAATAGGTTCGCATCATGGCCGTGGCCTCGTTGCAGGGGATCGCGCGTCTTTTTGATAGCGAACCAGGCGAGCGAGGGCAAATTTCTAAAAAAATTTGTCCGGTTTTTGTTTCGCTGTCGCATTGCACTGTAGAGGAAGTGAGAGAAGAACAGAGAAGAGGCAACCATTCTGTTTGACTCGGGCCTCGCTCACTTGATGAGACCATAAATGGCGTCGCCGTCATCACCCTGACGACCCGTCAGCGCCGCCGTCCCTGGCGCTGATGGGGTCTGTCATTTTCCGAGCGTCATTCTGAAGATAATCAAGATTGTGTAAGTCGATTTTCAAGAGTCTAGCTTCCACTCTCGGGCCACCTTTCCCGCTTCGCGCAACACCCGTAGGGCGTTCAGTCCGAGAATCTTGTGAATCTGCTCCTGATTGTAGCCGCGATTTAGCAACTCCTGGGTCAACAGCGGATAGGTCGATACATCTTCGAGTTGCTTGGGCGTCATGTCGATGCCATCGTAGTCCGAGCCGATCCCAACGTGATCGACGCCGGCCACCCGGATGATGTGCTCGATGTGATCGACGACGTGATGAATGCTCCCCGAGGGGAAGGGATGCTCTTTGCGATACGCCTCCATCGCGGTGCGGAAGTCGTTGCGGTCGGGATACTTCGCTCGCAGGGAACGGTAGGCCTTAGCCACCTCTCGACTGTGCCGCGCTCCTTCCGGCGTGATGAACCCCGAGTAGAAATTCACCATGATAACGCCGCCGTTGGCCTTCACGAGTTTCAACACATCGTCTGGGACGTTGCGCGGATGGTCCGCCAACGCAAAGGCCGACGAGTGTGAAGCGATGACCGGAGCTTTGGTTACCTTGAGAACGTGCCGCATGGTCTCGGCGGAGATGTGCGAGATGTCCACCAACATACCCAGGCGATTCATTTCACGAACTACTTCCTCGCCGAACTTCGTCAGGCCGTGGTGTCGGGCCTTGTCGGTGGCGGAGTCGGCCCAGTCGGTGTTCTCCGAATGGGTCAGGGTCATGTAGCGCACCCCGAGCCGATGATACATGCGCAGCACCGCCAGCGAGTTGTCGATCGAGTGCCCTCCCTCGACGCCAATCAGCGAGGCAATCTTGCCACCGAGGCGGATGCGTTCCACGTCTTCTGCCGAATAGGCCATCTCGAAGGTGTCGGGATAGGTCTCGACCATCCGGCGAATAATGTCGATCTGGCGGAGCGTGTCCTTGATCGCGGTGCCCTGGCGAGCCGTCGAGGACGGAACATAGGCCGACCAGAACTGTGCGCCGACGTTGCCCTTGCGCAATCGTGGAATGTCGGTGTGCATCTTCGGCTGAGGTTTGCGCAGGTCGATGTTACGAAAGGAGAGATCGTCGAGTTCAAAAATCCGCCAAGGAACGTCGTTGTGGCCATCAAAAACGAAGCCGGCCTCATGCACGCGGCGGCCTTCGTCGGTCAGTAGCACGGTGCCGCGCAACGACTTCTTCGCCGCTTCGTCCGCATTCAGTCCCAAGGACACGGCTGCCAGCAGCACTCCTCCCAACACAAACATGCGCATCATGTCTACCTCATCTCGGCAGGTCAGTCGGTGAAAAAGAAACGCTCCGCTGTTTTGCGTAACAGCCAGTCTCGATCACTGTCGCTGAGAAACGTCAACCGGGAGCGGATCAACTCGATGGAATCCTTGTAAGTATGTCCCTCGCCGACCTGAAAGGGACAATCACTTTCCCACATGCAGCGCTCTGGTCCGAAGGCACCGACGATGCGCTCGATCATCGGCCCCAGGTCAGTGTAGGGCGGTTTCTTCTTACCCAGAGCGTAGAACGCGCCGACTTTGACCAGGATCCGCTTGTGCTTGGCCAGGGCACACAGCGCCTTGACGTCCTCGTCGCGGATGGTGCCGGTCACGCCGATACGGGCCATGTGGTCGATGATGACCGGCGCGCCGGGATGCTTCTTGCACATGCGATCGATCTCCGGCAAGGCGTCAGGATCAATCAGGCAGGAGATGGCCTGATTGTTGCGGGCCGCCGCGCGGAACATCTTGTCGAAGCCGTCCGGTTGCAGCCAGCGTGGAATCGGAGCTTTGGACAATTTCGGATAGATGCGAAATGCCCGAACTCTTCGCTTGGCCAATTCGCTCATCTCACGGGCCGGATCCTTACCCTCTGGATCAATGATCGCTGTGCCGACGAAGACGTCTTTATGCACGCCGATCATGTCGAGCATGTAGTTATTGTCGGTGTGGTAGTACGACATCTGAATGAGGTTGATGCGGCTGACCCCATTGGGGCGCGTGTGCTTGAACAATTCTTCGGGAGTGAACGAGGCCGGCTTCATGTCCGACGGTTTGAACCCCTGGGCTAGCGGGTAGTGAATCGTGTCCGATGTCCAGACGTGGACATGCGCGTCGATATAGTTCACGGCAGCACCTGACGAAAGAGGACGGAGCTACTCGTCATTATCGAGATGCCCGATGATCCGCCAAGGCGATTCCTTTTCTACTTCTCTCTGCACAATATCACGGAGACTGCGAAATCAATTTCCGGAAGTGCTCCCGTAAAGCACTATCCCAGAGGAGGTTCACGTTGTTCAAGTACATCGCGGGTTGGAGCGTGCTATTGCCGACGCTATGGGTGCTTCCCCAACAGGAGCTGCGTCCTGTCGCGTTGAAGTCCAAAGTCACCTCCGTGCAACCAATGACGGGAATTGTGCTATGGGCTACGAATCCCCAGGTCGCCAAGGCTCCGATTCAACTGGAATACTCCTATGTTCGTTACGATGAAGTCGTCCAGGAGAAGGGCAAGTACGATTGGTCGCGTGTCGATCGGTTACTC
Organism: uncultured Gemmataceae bacterium; assembly: GCA_937923405.1. Taxonomy (GTDB): domain Bacteria; phylum Planctomycetota; class Planctomycetia; order Gemmatales; family Gemmataceae; genus CALDUY01. The sequence goes on from CALDUY010000013.1 coordinate 106,930, forward strand.
GACGAGATCGCCTCGCGCAAGCATCAGGCGATTCTTCGCTGGCACGATACCTATGTGGGCAAACCAACTAGGGTGCCCGCGTACATCAAAGCAATGAAGGATTACCGAGAGACGACCGCCAAAAGCGAGAAGAAACTGACCGGCTTTCCCGATTGGTCGCATCCGGAATGGCGGCGATTTGTACTGGAGTTTTTCGATCGTTTTTCTCAGCGTTATGATTGCGACCCGCGGCTGGCCTTCGTGCAGGTCGGGTTTGGTTTGTGGGCCGAGTATCACATCTACGATGGGCCAATGCAGCTGGGAAAGACCTTTCCCTCACGCGAGTTTCAGGCCGAATTCGCTCAGCATCTTAGCCGATGCTTCCGCCAGACGCCGTGGATGATCTCGGTGGACGCGGCTGGTGACCACGCTCCGTTCGCCTCGCAGAAGAAACTCCTCGACTTGCCGTTCGGGGTCTTCGACGATTCCTTCAACCACAAGCGGCACAAGGAAGAAAACGAGCCAAACTGGATCCGTTTAGGACGTGATCGGTGGAAGATCGCGCCAGCGGGCGGCGAGTTCAGTTTCTTCGAGCCGCGGGACCAGAAGGAAGCGCTCGCCGCTAAGGGGCCGCACGGCATCCCCTTCGAGCAGCACGCCGCTCGCTTCCATCTCTCGTGGATCATTGGCGACGATCAACCGCGGGTTCAATCGTTCGACCGCATTCGCCAAGCAGGGATGGCCTGCGGCTATCGCTTTCAGATCACGCGCTTTGAGACGTCGAACACTCGTTCGCTGGTAGTGGTGAAGAACACGGGCATTGCGCCTATCTATCAGGATGCGTTTCCCGCTGTGAACGGCATTCGCGCGAAGACGAGTTTGAAAGGGCTGTTGCCCGGAGAGAGCCGCCGCTTTGAAATCGCTGCTGGAGGTAGTTCGCCGAAACTGACCCTCGAAGCGGATCGCCTGGTACGCGGTCAGCGAATCGAGTTTGACGCTGATCTACCCTGAAACGCCGAGAGAAATTCGCCCCAGAGGAGGAAGTCTCATGTTGCTGCTCACCGCCACGCTGGCACAGTCCTCAGTGCTGGTTTCCCGTCCGTGGCGCTGGACCTGCGCCGAGTTCTATCGACTGGGCGAGCTGGGCCTGTTTGAAGGCCGATGAGCTATGTCACCGCTGGCCGCGCCGTTGGCCACCTTGCGCGTGGCCAACGGCTGGCGTGAGCAACTTGGCACTAGCTCAATCAAGAACAACTCGTGCTTGTTACCCCCTTGTCTAGAAGCTGGTAGCTGCGAAAAATAATAGGTGAGAACAGTTGTAAAACAGCTACCCACACGGACGCGATTGCGTCACTTAGCCAGCCACCACGCCATCCCTAACAATGCGAACCCATCCAGGCTCGGGAAGCGTGGATTGGTCCGAGGAGCTTATTGGAGATTTGCTGGAATCTCCAGTGGTTTAACCGTTGAGGCTATGCGTTTTTCAAAAGGAGGTGTGCGATGAATCTGATACCTTGGCGAGGAGGACTGACCAGTACCTTCCAACAGTTTCAGCGCGAGATGGATCAGATGTTTCAGCGGTTCTTTGGAGACGCCGAAGAGAATGGAAGCCGGTCGAGCTTAATCTCTTGGTCTCCGCGGGTGGATGTCGAAGAGGACGACAAACAGTTTCTGGTTAAGGCGGACCTGCCTGGGGTCGATCCCAAGGATGTGGAAGTCTTCGTCGTGGACAACACCTTAACGCTGCGAGGCCAACGCAAGGAGCAGCGCGAGGAGAAGGGCAAGAACTTCCATCGTCTGGAGCGATTCGAAGGGCAGTTCTATCGAGAAATCTCGCTGCCGCGCGGCATCGACGCCGACAAGATTCAGGCCAAAAGCACCAATGGCGTGCTGACGGTGACGATTCCGAAACTCGCCCAGGCTCAGCCGAAGAAGATCACGGTCCATGCTGAGAAGTAAGGCGTGCCTTCCGTGCATCGACGGAGCGAGTAGTTTGGAGTGGACGCGCGAGCAGGGGCACCTATCCACCCTTGCTCAGTTGGCGTCGCCGAAGTTATAGCTTCACTTAGGCACATTCCAAAGGCGAAGTATTTTGTCGTCGCCGCCGGACAAGGCTCGCTGGCCGTCCGGCGTCCAGGCGACGGCGTAGACGCGGCCTTCCGGCTCTTCCCAGCGATACAGAATTTTACCTGTGGCTGTGTCGAGGACGAACACTTTGTTGGTTTCGCCAGCCAGGAATCGCTTGCCATCGGGGGAGAACGCCACCGCTTCGATGTTATTATCCGGCATGGGATAGCGTCGCAATAGCTTGCCGGTGTCCACGTCCCAGAGTTTGCACGACTGATCGCGACCGCTGGTCAAGATCGTCTTGCCGTCCGGTGAGAAGCACAGTCCCTCGACGTGGCCCTCGTGGGCGTTGGCTCCAATCACCAGCGGCTTGCCCGACTCGACATCCCAGATCCGAAAACTCTTGTCGTTGCATCCAGCCGAGGCGATTTTCTTGCCGTCCGGCGAAAAGACCGCTCGCCAAATCCAACCGGTGTGGCCCTCGAATTTGCGGACCTCCTTGCCTGTCTCGGTTTCGTACAGACGCATGACCAGATCCTCTTCCGCCCCGCTGGAGAGGACATACTTGCCGTCCGGTGAGAAGGCCGCCGCGTAGACCCGCCCCCCGTGGCCTAGGTACTTGCGCAACTCCTTGCCCGTCGCTAGATCCCACAACCGCAAGGCTTTGCCCATGGCATCTGAAGTCAGCACCTTGGTCTCGTCCGGCGAGAACACAGCGCACCAGGCCCAAGTGTTGTGCGGGCCGAATCGTTTTATCTCTTTGCCTGTGATCAAATCCCAGAGTCGCACGGTGGCATCCATCGAGGCGGTCAACGCTGTCTTGCCGTCCCGAGAAACGGCGATGTGGCGGATGGCTCCCTCGTGTCCTTTGAATTCGCGAAGGTCTAAGGTCCGCAGCAGAAGAATGGTACGCAGACGCACGTCGGGGTCGGCGTGACTGTTGGCCGCCTTGCGAATCAGCGGCACGGCGCGGTCCCCTAGCTCGCGTAGTTTCTGCTCTGCTGCTTGTCGCGCCTCCCCACTGTCCGCGCCGAGTTGGTCGATCAACCGGGCGATCTCCTTTTCCGACTCGTCGGCCCAACTCGCCGAGCCAAGCCCTCCCAGCGAAACGGCCAGAAGCACGACGAACACGCGAGTATGAGCGGACATAGCGGAAATCCCTCCAAGCCCGATGCAACGTCACGAGATCATCATGACAGTCAGACAAGCGGTCGGCAACGGGGGTTTGGCCCTTGTTGTTGTCAGGGGGAATCGAGTTGGCCAAACAGCCCGCCGCGTTTGCCGATCTGCCCAGTCAGATGCAGCCCTTCCAGCAGAAACTCGGCACTCGACGCCACCGGCTCCCCCAAGGCGCGGGCCTGCGGCTCCAAGGGCGTGCCGCGGATTTGTTGCTCGATGGCTGCGTCGCTGACCTGATCGCCCACCAGAATGCGTCCGCCGGCCTGGAACCAGTCACGCACGCATCGAAGAGAACTAAGATCGGTATACTCGACAAAAACGGCGCGAATCGCTTCGCGGAGCAGGTCGGTGACGAAGCGATCCTCTTGTCCTTCTTCGTCCAGCAGCAACTCCAACTTTCCCCGAGCGCCGGCGAGCAGGGCTGGCAGATCGCTGATGCGAGGCACCGCTTGAGGCTCTCCCAACCGAGCGGCGCGGCGCTCGGCGCTGGAGATCACCAGTTCTCGACCAGCGATGGCTAGGCGAACGCTGACCCCAGACTGCTGGTTCACCTCCGAATGAGTTCGCGCGCGGCGAGCTACTTCTTCGATGATGTCCTTGATAAAGCGCGGCACGACGATCGATACTCCGTCGCGCTGCTCCCAAGCGCTGGCGTCGGTAACGGCCACCGCTTCCGCCCGCGTGCGCGGATAGTGCGTTCGCACCACACTGCCGATGCGGTCTTTCAACGGTGTGACAATCCGTCCTCGACTGGTGTAATCCTCGGGGTTAGCACTGAAGACCAGGCAGAGATCCAACTCGAAGCGGACTGGAAAGCCGCGTAGCTGAACGTCGCGCTCCTGCAACAGGTTGAACAGACCGACCTGAATCTTCGGAGCCAGATCGGGCAACTCATTGAGGCAAAAGATGCCGCGATTGGCTCGGGGGATCAGCCCAAAATGCAGCGACTCCTCGTCGGCCAGAGAGGCTCCGCGAACGTGTTTCAGCAGATCAATGTCGCCAAACAGATCGGCCATCGTCACGTCTGGAGTGGCCAACTTCTCTAGATAGCGTTGCTGGCGCGGCAGCCAGTCGATTGGGGTAGCATCGCCCAACTGAGCGAGCCGTTGCCGAGCCTGCGAGCTAATCGGGGCCAGCGGATCATCGCGTAGCTCGCAGCCGGCCACGACGGGAATGACGGGATCAAGCAAGTCGACGAGCTGCCGCAACAAGCGCGTCTTGCCCTGGCCCCGGCTTCCCAGCAGCAACAGATCATGCCGGGCCAGCAGCGCATCGATGACCTGGGGCAGTACCGTGTCCTCGTAACCCACCATACCGGGCAGAATCGGACGGCCCGTGGCGAGGCGTTCGAGTAGGTTCTGACGCAGTTCCTCTTTGACACGACGGGGTCGATAACCCGATTCTCGCAGTTCGCCGACATTTTTCGGCAGATTCATCAGATTTTTTCTCCTTGCTCCAGAACGACTTAGGACAGAATTCTTCAGAAGAGATTGCCCAGCTTGACGGGTTGCCGGCAGATCGCTACGAAGAGATTACCTTCGACCCCCTACGGGCCAAAATCCTACCGGATTCGCCCTGCCGTGGCAGTCACGGAAGTGTCGATTTTTTGCGATGATCCGTCCACGCTTCTCGTACCGTTGCCAGGGAGTCTTTCCCGGCCTCCAGGTCGAGATTCGCAGGGCTGGGAGAAGGTCGAGAGTGGTCCGCGACGATACCACGAGGGTCCATAGGAGGTGGCCCTCCCGACGTTTACTTGTGAAGAGGACAACCTGATGTTCGGTGGCACCTTGTTTCATTCTCTCTTGCTGCATCCCCAGGTGGACAGCGCTTGTCTCCTCGATGAGGAAGATCCCTTTATCATCATCGCCAGTCGCGATGATGATGACGAGGACGACGACGACGACGACGACTTCGACGATGATGAGGACGACTTCGACGATGATTTCGACGATGACGACCTCGATGACGACGACCTCGACGACGAAGACCTCGATGAGGACTTCGATGATGAAGACTTTGACGACGATGACTTTGATGACGACGACGATGATGATGACGACGATGATGACGATTTTGATGATGACGACGATTGAGTTCGGGAGCTAAGTCGTGAGGTGTGGTTTTCTCCCCTCACTCCTCTCCCACTAGTGGTTGATTGCAGTTGAACTGTGGGAGGTTCGCGTCTTCCGAGCTTCTAAGCGGAGGACGTAAGTCCTCCGTGGAGGGCGAGAAACACGGAGGGCTAACGCCCTCCGCTCCGATCAAATCCCACAATTTCAGCCAGGCGCGGTTGTAGCAATCGCGCCTGGCTCTGTTTTGTTGAAGATCGGGGAATCGGCCCAGGTTTGGAGGGGATCGACTTTGCATCGCTAAAGGCATCGGTTATAATCGCGACGGATAACCTAAGCCCAGTCTGTGGGGGAGTCGATGGCTCAACCAGGCAAGCACTTCAGTGAAGGCTCGGGATCGCCCACCTCCAACAAGGGTATCAATCGCCACTCCGAGCAGAACCAACTCGATTTTGAACTCGAATTTTTTGCCGGTATCCTGCGCCGCCATCCGGACTATGTCGATGTCCTGCGGGTGATGGGCAGCCTCCTTTCTTTGAAAGGCCTGTATGCCGAGGGGCTAAAAATCGATAAACGGCTGGTGAAATTGCGTCCCGAGGATCCACTGGCTCGCTATAATTTGGCGTGCAGTTACGCCTTGCTGAAACGCTCGACCGCCTCGATCCGCGCTCTGCGTAAGGCCGTGGAATTGGGCTACCGAGATTTTCGCTATATGCGCGAGGATCATGATCTGGACGCGATCAAGCACGATCCGCGCTTTCGGCAGCTGCTCCTGGAGTATGAGGAATAGATTCGCCTGGGAATCCTAGCCATGACGACCGTCTCCCACGGTCAGGGGCGCTTGCTTTCGGAGGTTTCCTCCGATCAGGCGCGGGCTTTTTTCGCTACCAAGTCGCGTGCCCGAGAAGACAAGCTAACAACCGTGGCGGACGCCGTCTGTCGCTTGGTTCACGACGGTGACTATCTGGCGATCGGCGGATTCGGGGCCGACCGCATTCCCACCGCGGTGGTGCATGAGATCGTTCGTCAGCGTCGTCAGAATCTGCGTTTTGCCGGCCATACTGCTACTCATGACTTTCAGTTGCTCTGTGCGGGAAATCTCCTCGGCACGGGAAAATTACTAGCCGCGGTCGACGTGGCCTACATCGTTGGACTGGAAGCGCGCGGGCTTTCTCCTCATGCTCGGCGAGTAACAGAGTCCGGCGAGGTCGAGTTCACCGAGTGGAGCAACTACACCCTGGCGGTCCGCTTCAAGGCTGCTGCGATGGGGATACCGTTTTTGCCGGTTCGCTCTTTGCTGGGTACCGACACGTTCAAATACAGTGCTGCCAAGGCGATCACCTGTCCATTCACTGGCGAAACGTTGGCAGCCATTCCGGCACTGTATCCGGACGTGGCGGCGATCCACGTTCATGAGGCGGATCGCTTCGGCAACTGTCGCATTCGTGGAACTTCGGTGGCCGACTTCGATCTGGCCCGGGCGGCCAAGCGACTCATCATCACCTGTGAGCGGTTGCTGCCCGAGGAAGAGATTCGCCGCGATCCGACCCGCACCGTCATTCCGTTCTTCTGTGTCGATGCCGTCTGCGAAGTGCCCTTTGGAAGCTATCCAGGCAACATGCCGTATGAGTATTTTTCTGATGAAGAACACTTGAAAGCCTGGATGGAAGCCGAATCTGATCTGGAACGGTACAAGGCTTGGCTAGCGAAGTATGTCCATGGGGTACAAGACTTTAACGAGTATCTCCAGTTGTGCGGCGGATTAGCTCGTCTTCAGCAGTTACGACAACAGGAGTTCCTCCTCGATTGGGGAACTTGAGTCCTTTTCAGCTGGCCTCGAAAGATAGACGCCCTTTAGTGTACAATGCCGATATAGGCGAGGTAGTCCCGCCGTGCGCTTTCTTGAGCCTTCCTGATTTTATTGGTCCTCCAGGCGCGGCTTGCTATCTCATCCGCAATCGGAGGGAGGATGTCTTTGAACGACCGCAATCCCCAATCAGAGGAAGTGATCCAGCCCTGGAGCAAGCGCGGGCTGTTATTCCAGTTGGCCGCTCTTGCTTTGACCGTGGTGAGTGTCCTCGCGGGCATCGGTCTGTCGAACCGGTTGAAGCCCCAACCCGCGGCGAACATTCCTTCCGCGTCACAGGCCAATTCAACCGTGCAGTTTCCGAACCGGCTGTTCACCGGGTGGAAAGATCCGGACTTGGTGTTACTCGTCAGTGGGCAACAGATTGGCTACTTGTTGCCGTGTGGCTGTTCACGTCCGCAGTATGGCGGATTAGAGCGACGCTACAATCTGATTCAGCTGTTCAAAGAGGCGGGCTGGCCCTACGTTGCTGTCGATCTGGGCGACATCGTCCAGAGGCAAGGGATCGTTCACTTGCCCAATCAGCAGGGATTGCTCAAGTACGTCTATTCGATGCGTGCCCTTAAGGAGATGGGCTATTCTGCTGTGGGCATCGGCGAATCGGAAGTATTCCCCGGTCTGCTGAACTTACTGGCCGAGTATGCTCTGAATTACCCCAAACCGCGCGTCGTCGTCTCCAACCTGATCGATGCCGAAAACAACTTTCCCGGCATGACCGTCCCCTGGGAATTGGTCGAACCCGCACGCAGCGATATTAAAGTTGGCGTGGCCGCCATCATCGGACCGACTATCGAGGAACAGATCAAGAAGATCACTCGTAACGACAAGACGTTGCAGATCGAAGCGACTCCCAAGGCACTGGATCGCATCGTTAGGGAGATGGCCTCCAAGCGGGTCAACCTACCGATTCTGCTCTATCAAGGGCTGATCTCGCGCAATCAGGGCATGAAGCCGTACACCGAAGCGATGGGCGTCGCCGAGGCTTATCCGCAGTTTCCCATCGTGGTCGCCCTGAGCGAAGCCGACGATCCGTCGATGCGTCCGCTGGAAATCGTCAACAAAGCGGGGAGCAAATCGATGATCGTCACGCTCGGCAAAAAGGGTCGCTTCGTTGGCGTGTTTGGCATTTGGAAAACCAACAACCCTGCTAAGCCCTTCGACATCAAGTACGAACGGGTAGAACTAGGCGAAGAATTCATGACTCCGGAACACAAGGAGAAAGGGCACCCCATTATTGAGCTGATCGAGAGTTACACCAAGGAGTTAAAAGAGAAAAATTATCTGGAAAAGTATGGCCAGATTCGCCATGAGCTGCAAGTGTTGCCCGAAGTAGACGTGGTCCGGAAGAAACCAGTCGAGTACGCCGGCTCTGAGGCGTGCAAACGCTGTCACGAACACGCCTACGACGTGTGGAAGAAGTCCAAGCACAGTCATGCCTACCAGACGCTGGTCGAGGCAACGCGACCCGGCAATCGCCAGTACGATCCCGAATGCATCGTTTGCCACACCGTCGGATATGGCTACGTCTCCGGCTACATCAACGCGACGCTGACTCCCAAGCTGAAGGACGTGGGGTGCGAAAGCTGCCACGGTCCTTCCCTGGTCCATGTGCATAACCCGGACAACAAAGAATGGCACAAGCGCATCAATCCCTGGAAGTATCTGCCCAAGGAGAAACGCGTCCAAGCGATGGATGACATGTGTCAGAAGTGCCACGATATTGATAACGATGTTCACTGGGTCAACGATGGTTTCAAACGCAAATGGCCCGAGGTCGAACACATGACGCCGGCCCACGAAAAGGGGGAAGAATAAGCGGCGAGTGCTACAGTACAGAGAGCGAGAGAGAGCATCTCGCTCTCTTTTTTGTTGGTATCCACAACGTGTTCAGCATCATGACCCCACTGACGCTTCTGGCCATGCTGGCAGGAATCACTCCCGCCGATCCCTCGTTGTTTACTCTCCAAGTCGTCGATGAAGCCACGGGGCGGGGCGTGCCACTCGTCGAGTTGCGGACTGTGGCCAACGTGCGACTATGGACCGACAGTGCTGGCGTCGCCGTCTTCGACGAACCGGGGCAGAGCAATCAGCGCGTCTGGTTCGGGGTGACCAGTCCCGGCTACGAACTGCCGCCCGATGGCTTCGGCTTTCGAGGTCGAGCTTTCCAGACCAAACCGGGAAGCACAGCAACCATTAAAATAAAGAGAACACAGATCGCCGAACGCCTGTATCGCGTCACCGGATCGGGTATCTATCGCGACAGTGTACTGGCTGGTCGCAAGGTTCCCTTACGCGAACCGCTACTCAACGGACAAGTGGTTGGTCAGGATAGCGTGCTGAACGTGCTGTACCGTGGCAAACTCTTCTGGGTTTGGGGCGATACCAACCGACCGAGCTATCCGTTGGGGAATTTCCACGTCCCCGGAGCCACCTCGCTGCTTCCAGACCAGGGCGGCCTGGCTCCGGAACAGGGCGTCGAACTGAACTATTTCGTTGACGACCAAGGCTTCGCTCGGGAACTGTGTCGAATGCCCGGCGAGGGGCCGACCTGGATCACCAGTTTGTTCGTCCTGCCCGACGCCGACGGACGGGAGCGGCTCATTGCTTCTTACGTCAAAGTCAAGCCACCGTTGACTGTCTATGCTCGCGGCCTGGCTCGATTCAACGACGACAAGCAGCGATTCGAGCCGTGGAGCGATTTCGACTTGGCGGCACCGCTGCATCCCACCGGCCATGCTTTCTTGCACAAAGGCTATGTCTACTTTTCCGATCCGTTTCCTCGGAAACGAGTTCCAGCCACACTCGATGCTGTACGCGACCCTAAGCAGTACGAAGGCTTCGTCGAAGGCACCTGGAAACTAGGGCAGGCTGCCAAGCCGCCGCGATTGGTGGATCGGCTCACGGGCAGGAGGGTGACGGCACACGGTGGGTCAGTCTACTGGAATGCTTATCGTCGTCGCTGGGTGATGATTTTCGTCGAAGCGGGCGGTAAGGCGTCGTATCTAGGCGAGGTCTGGTATGCCGAGGCCGAGTCGCCCGCGGGGCCGTGGGGCTATGCCGTGCAGGTGGCCACGCATCCACGCTACAGTTTTTACAATCCCAAGCAGCATCCGTTGTTCGACCAGCGCGACGGACGAGTGATCTACTTCGAGGGCACCTACACGCACACCTTTTCGGGCAACCACGATGTGACCCCTCGTTACGAGTACAACCAGCTGATGTATCGGCTGGATCTGGCCGACGAGCGACTCGCCGTTCCCGCTCCAGTGCGTGAGCAGGGCAAGATCGTCTATTTCGCCCTAAATCGAGCCGTGAAAGGGTCGATTCCTCTGAAAGTAGGCGAGACCACCTGGTATGGTTTGTCGGCAGATCAGGACAGCCCGGCCACGATTCCGTTGTATGCCCGGGAAGGACGCTATGTCACGACTCGGCAAGGCAACGAAAAGCCGGTGGCTCGGGTCTGGCCAGCTCCCTGAAGCGGAAGGTTGCGGTAAAAGGAAATCCGCCGACGAAGAGGGAAGCTGCGGGACGCTTCGCTCCTCGACGGCGGATCGGAAACCGCTCACCTAGCTGGGTTCCAGGTGAGCCGATTGAGCGTGAACTTTACGGTCGGGTCAGCACCGGAAGCAGCTGATTGGCTTCGTGGCGGATGCGTGGATCGCCATCCTCACGCAGCGTATGCAAGGTCTCGATCACCGGCTCAGTGTTAGCCTTCATCTGGCCCAAGGCTCGCAGACAGCTGACACGCACTGTCGGGGCCGGGTCGGACTTGGCTGCCATCACCAGAGCCGGCACCACCTGTGGGTCGGCCTTCCAGTTCGATTGGGCCAAAGCCTGGACGGCGCGTTCGCGTTCGGACGGCAGCAGCGACATGCGCAGCGTGGCCAGCAGCGAGGCGTGCGGCGACAGGTTCATGTCGGAGACTACCGCTGTGCCCGGAGCCTGCATCGCGCCGGGATGCAGCATCGGTTGCGAGGGATAGTAACCCATTTGCGCTGGATAGTAGCCCATCGCGTAGGGGTTGTAGTACCGCGGAGCTATCGCTAGCTGCGGGACGCGCTCGGCTCCAGGAATGCTGAGTGGGGCGAAGGCGTTGGGAATCTGCGGATAGGATCCCATGTCCGCTGGGATGGGCCGTGTCGGCGTTCCCATCGCGAAGGCATTGGCGGCCTGATCCGGAGACAGAGTGACATAGGGAATCGAGGTCGCCTGGGTCACGGTGAAGGCGTTGGCGGCAGCCACCGAGACCGAGGGCATCTGGGGCTGCACCTGGCTGGTCGGAACCATCTGCACGGTTCCATCCGGCATTCGCACCATCGCTCCCAGCGGCGTGTCCGGAGCGAGCGCCGCCGCCTGTGCCGCCGTCACCGAACTCAATCCTGCGGGCAGGTTCGGATTACGGCGCACTCGTCCTTCGCCGATCGTTGAGCTGGCCGTTGACTTCATACCAGAGAAGACTCCGACGCGGCCCTCGTTCTTGGGCAACCCCGAGACAACCGGTCCGGAATGGACCACTCGTTCCCGCACGACTGTCGGCTTGGGTTCCTTGACGACGATCGGCTTGGGTTCGCGTACCGTTGTCCCGCCGTTACCCAGCACGGAGAGCAGGCCCGAGCGAACCGGCTGGCCAGTCGTAGCACAGGTCGAGCAAGCGGCCTTGCCACAGTCGTTGCACTCAGACTGAGTACAGGTAGTGCAAGTGGCCTTGCTACAGTCCTTGCATCCCTGATCGGTGCAGGTGGGGCAATTTTTGAAGTCGGACTTGCGCATAAACCTGGACGGTTTGCTTGTGCAGGTCGTGCAGGGCACGCCTTGCGGGTTCGACGCACAATCGCAGGTCGCGGTACTCTTGACCGTGCCAGTGTCGGTCGGAGCCGGAGTGCTGGCTGGGGCCGGAGTGCTGGCCAGGACCGGCGGCTTTAGCGGAGTGCTGACTGGTTTCGCCTCGGGCGTGGGCAGTGACTGGAGCTTCGCCGCCGACGGAATGGCTTGCCCCACGTCGCTGACCGGGGTGACCGGCCCAACGGGCAGATTCGCCGCCGTGGACGTCGTCGCGGACGGCACTGCTGGTAGGGCGTTGGTATTGACCGGAGTCAGGCTCGGGCCAGTTTCGCTAGGCAAGCTGACGTTGGTGTACAGATCCGGACGCTCGATCGGATCCTGTTTCATCGGCTTGGCCACGGGAAGGCTTGGCCGTTGGCTGACCACAGTACTGGTCGTGTTCGACTCGACCTTACCCCAAGACTGGCGAAAATCCACCGGCGAGGCAGGTTGTACCTGGGAGGAAGTTGTGGTCTTGCTCGTCGGCACTACGGTGTTATGGGTCACCGGTTGCACCGCAGACGACGAGGTTGTCTTGCTGGCCAGAGCGATCGTCTTCTGTGAGACCGGCTTGCTGGTCGGCACCTCGGTTCGCGGCAGCGGCGTCGGAGCGGTTTGGCGTATCCCCGTGCTGGTTGATGGAATCGTCGTGGGGCGCGATTCGTTCGTGGATTTACTGCCAGAGAAGATGCGGCCAAAGAATCCAGGTTTGTCTTCGGTCGTGGAGATCGTCGACCCCGATTTGGGGGTTCGCAGTCCTTTGTGTTCCTTGACCGAGACAATGCCACCGGTTCCCCCCTCGACGAGGGTCATGACCGGTCCGCCGTTCTCTGGCTGGACTTCGTTGACAATGGTGCCGTCTTTCTGCTTGGTGGACTTGAGCACCTTGCATTTGACGGCGGGCTTTCCCTCTTCCTTGACCATGATATAGCGATCCTGCTGCAGCACCTGCCCCCAGCTGGAGGCGGTGCAGGCCAGGAACGCGATCAGGGCGGCGATCCGTAAGTGACGGATCATGCGATTCCCCCTCCTTTCTCGCGATGCCTGCTGTCTGCCGGAGTTCTCCGACCGACGTTCACTTAGCAGTTAGTATCGACCGCGCCGGGAAATTGGATCAGTTCGAGTGTGCCGAAAAGTGCGTGGAGCGGTGAAACGCCGAGAACGGGCGAGATTCTCTCTGGTGCGATAAGAAATGAAAGCTAGACAGCCAAAACACCACGCTCTCGGCAAGATGGCAAAGCAATAGCGATTTCGCGAGTTTCAGCGGTTTCTAGTTTTAGTCTGTTTTAAAGAGTTGCTGGAATTGAGCGAAGAGTGATGCCGACTCCCTGAACAAGGATTGCAACGATTACTCTTAAGGGGGAGGACCGGCAATGCTGCCCCGGTGGAACTGGAAAATGTCGGCCCTGATCGCTGGGGCACTGTGTAGTTGGACCGTGCAGGCCGGCGAGCCGATCGTCACGCTGGGCCGGCCCGTGGCGCTGAACGCGACGCGGCAACAAGCCGAACCCGTTGGCCAAGTCGCCCACTTGGGGCGTCCGGTAGTTCGCGCGGTTCCGCCGTTGGACTTCGAGCCGATGCCCAATCCGGCTCCTTCTCAGAAAGTGATACCGCCTTTACCCGAGCCAGCTCGCGATCGGATCGTGGTTCCGCCGTCGGAATACCAGCCGTCACCGGACCCCGCTCGTGCCCGGGCACTGGATCCGCGACCAACAGCAGTGTATCCCGGCGCGATTCGCCCGTTTCCGCAGCCGATGCCCAACCCGAACTATCCTGAGCCGCCGTCCGGAGATTTTCTGCCGCCGCCGATGATCGGCGACCTGCCCGGTTACATGGCCGTGCGTCAGGTGCAGGTGAAGACCGTGCTGTCCACCGCTGCCGCCCCCAACTACGGCGAGGTGCGCGACCAGTACACCATCTTGGGACCGATGCCCAACCGCGGCGCGTTCAAGATCGCCGAGAACGAAAGTCCCTTGCCCCAGGATCGCGCGTATGTCACCTACAACTACTTCCAGGGCACCCCAGTTCGTGTGCTGAACCGTGAAAGCACACTGACGCTACCCGATGGCCGCGTCTTTCCCTTGCGCTCGACTTACGCAGGCACACTGACCGGCAATCCCGATGATCCGTTGTCGACGCTCAACAGTACGCAGATCAGCAACGCGGCCATCCATCGCGAAGTGCTTGGTGTGGAAAAGACACTATTTGACGGCCTTCTCAGCGTCGGCCTGCGTCTGCCGTTTTTCAACCTGAATCAGACCGTGTCGAGCGTCCCTGAGGCGGATCGACTGTACGCCTTCCGCCGCACACCTGGAGCAGGGGAGGTGTCCTATATCAGTAACGGTCTCGACACTGGCGGAGTTGGCGATCTGAGCATTCTCGTCAAGTTTGCTCTGCTGAACGATCCCGACACCGGCTCGGTTCTCTCGACAGGCTTGATGACGACGGTTCCCTCGGGCGAAGGGCTGGATCTGGTCGATGGCACGACGCTGCGTTCGGCCTTGCTGCAACCGTTTGTCGGTTGGTTGACCACCTGCGAAGACTGGTATTTGCACGGCTTCTTCTCGATACTAGTAGGCACTGATGAGCGAGAACCGCTGGTGATGTTCAACGACATTGGCGTTGGTTATCTCATCCGAGTCGGCGACGAGACTTGCTTGCTCCGCGCGGTGATTCCGACGTTGGAATGCCACGTCACCACACCTTTGCGTTCGGGAGACGGTGACTTACTGCAACTGGTCGACCTGGTGACGCTGACCGGCGGGGTTCACTTTGACTTGGCGTGCAATTCGCTGCTGACCGTCGGCGGCAGCATCCCGCTGACCGGCCCGCGACCGTTCAGCTACGAGCTGGCGGTGTACTATAACTATCGCTGGTGAGCGGAAAGCGAAAATTCTCGCTTATACACGTTCCCGAATCGGATGGTTCTTTGTCGGATTCTTTCTCCCAGGGGAGTATCACTAGTTCCCTCTCCCCTGGGGGAGAGGGATAAAGGGTGAGGGGGACGGGCGAGGGAAGACCGTATGCAACTCACGCTTTGGAATCGTGTATAAGACTGCATCTCGATGCTGGCGGCCATCGCCGATGGCAGGTGTTCGCGTCTTGTCGCCAAGCATGTCCCCGACGACCTACTGAGGAAACGTCACTCCGGCAGGTGGAGAGATCCTCGGGTCCGACTGATGAGTGCGGAATCGCTCTTGCATCCAGTTCTTCAGGTTCACTCGCCGGGTTGCTCTTGCCTGGTTCGTCCGAACATGCGACAACTTGTTCCGCTAAAGTGACTTAGGATGGGTCGTGATTTTCCTGAGTCTCCTATCTCCCCCAAGCTACTACGGGAGTTTGATCGTGAAGAAGTTGTCACGGATGACGCCCGCTCGCCTGAACGTCGAAGTTCTGGAAGACCGTCTCACCCCTGCGACGTTTATCAGCGTTAACTCCAATCTGTACATCGACGGCAGCAATCAGGCCGATCGTGTCATTGCCGAGAAAATAACCATCGAGGGCATCGACTACTATCAGGTGACCGAGAATGGTCAGGTGACGCGGTTCAAGACGAGCCAGATTACCGGATCGTACATCTACTTTTTTGGCAACGATGGCAACGATCGGTTCGAGAACTACACCGATCTGTACGCCGTTGCCTACGGTGGGGAAGGCGATGACTATCTGATGAGCGTGTCGGGTGGCTACCTCGATGGTGAGGGCGGCAACGATGTGCTGATTGTCGGACAGGGCAAGGAGGATAACGTCCTGATCGGCGGTGAGGGCAACGACACGCTGACCGGCAGTTCTGGCCGCGACCTGATCTACGGTGGGCCAGGCAATGACGTGATCTACGGCGGTGCGGGCAATGACTACATCGAGGGCGGCGAAGGCGATGACGTGATCTACGGCGGTGCCGGCAACGACGTGATTCATGGCGGTGAAGGCGACGACAAGCTGTACGGCGAAGACGGCGACGATCGTCTGAACGGCGGACCGGGCAGCGACTGGATCTGGGGCGGCTTCGGCGCGGACATCTGCTGGGGCGGCGAAGAGGACGAGGCTCCCAACTGGATCTATGGCGGTCCCGGCAATGACCTGCTCATTGGCGGACGTGGCAACGATCACCTGTACGGCGGCGTCGGCAATGATCGGTTGCTGGGCGGCGACGGCAACGACCGCCTGTTCGGTGGACCGGGACAGGATTATCTCTGGGGCCAAGCTGGCGACGACTATCTCGACGGCGGCAAGGACGGCTTCGCCGACTATCTCGATGGCGGCGCGGGACGCGATTGGTTCCGCCGCGAGATGTACTTCAACGGTCGTATCTGGGTGCAGCGCGAGCGCATGGCCGACTTCACCACGGGCACGGATCGACAGTACGTTTGAGGAACCCCTCACCCCTTTTCCCCTCTCCCCACAAGGGAGAGGGGAAAAGGGGTTTATGCTCATCTCTGTCTGTGGCAGGAGAAACTGTTTTGTTCCCTCTCCCCACAAGGGAAAGGGGGCGGTTTATGCCGCTTGCTTGTTCGTCGTGCAAGGGAGCGGCACGACTGACGAACGACGGATCGACTGCACCAACGCCAGACAACAGCCCAGGTGCAACAGAATCGCACTAAGCGTGATCACACCGTACCAGACCAGCCAATTGTAACACCATTTGCCGACCAGATCTTTGTTGACCAAAAGTCCGCAGAGAACCACGACGGCCAGGAGACCCCCCAGTCGCCGACTCGGCCAGGTGACGGCGGCGCGGGCCACGCACCAGGCCGGCAACAGCAGCGTGCAGAAGTGCGGTTTGCTTGACTGCGGACTCATCAGCAGCATGAGAATCAGTACCAGACCGTACTCGATCACCTCACTCTCAGGAGGCTGGAAGTGCCACCGCTGAAAAGCCGCGCTGACCAGAGTGAAGAGTAAGAGGATCGAAATAGTCGCTAGAATGGCACTCTTGACAACCCATGAGGGGGCGGGGTGTGTTCGTGGAAGCGCGAACATGTGCTTGCCCTGATAGTCGGGATCCCAAAGCAGTTGGCGGTTCCAGAATCCGGCCAACGAGTGGTTGTAGTTCACCCCCGTATGCCAGTGGCCCAACTCCTGCTTGCCATCGGCGAACGGGGAGAGAAAGCGATCGGCCCACTCGACGAGTCGAGCGGGCTGCTCGGGGCGGGGATGGGTCAACTCAGGCAGAAGATTCACCGCGGCAGCGACGAGCGGAATCGTTAGAGCAGCTAACCAGCGACGCTTCCAGCCGAGATAGGCGGCGAAGAGCAATGGTGTGCATTTGAGGCCGGTGGCGACGCCGAGCAGGACCGCACCGCGTAGGGGCTTTCGAGCCATCAGGAATTGGCAGCCGAGTACGACCAGAGCAGCAATCACCAGATCGGTTTGATGATTAGTCAGCGCGTCCATCACGAAGGCCCCAGAGCCAGCCAGTCCCAGCCAACAGATGAGATGCTCGCGCCAGTCGGAGTTGCCCTCCAGCCTCTGCCCACCGGTCAACTGCCAAGCTACGCGAACGAACACGACTAGAGCGACGACGTTGACAGCGTACCACAGCAGTCGGCTTGGCCAGCGCGACAGCTCCGCCCAGGGCAGGGCCAGCCAGGCGTTGATCGGTGGATAGACGAAGCCCTGAGCGAAGATCTGCTCCCCCGCGGCTAGTCGCTGGGCAGCGGCGACGTAGACCCGGTCCCAGTCCGCCGTGATCCGTCGACAGAACGGTACCAACAGCACGGCGAATAACAGCACTGTCGCCAGCGTGTAGGGACGAGAGCGAAGCTGAGTCAATCGCATCGGCCACCCCGTTATACGGTCTTAGGTCGTTCCTGGAGGGGGCAGATACCGCCAAGCCGACAAACGTCACAACCCCAGTTTCTCGCCAACTGTCGCAGAAAACGCCAACTGGGCGAATTAGGGAATCGCTGGCGAGTTGACGGAGTAGCTCGGCGGCGCTACAGTGAAGTCTCATCGCGACTCGTCCGGTGGAGGAGAATCATCCTTGAGCAAACGCAACCGCGAACGCGGGGCGGCCTGGCTGGGCGGCCTGGCTCTCGTCGTGGGCATGCTGTTCGTTGTCGGTTCGTTCTGGCTGCAGTATCAGCGCGGCATGGCTCCGCTGAGCTTGCGGTACAGTGATTTGCTGCAAACGCTGCGAGCTAGTTCGCGATCTGGCGGAGCTGTTCGGTTTCAAAAAGTGCAAGTAGGCCATGCCGACCTGCGCGGCGAGATCCTTACTACCGATCGAGTCTCGTCCGGCGGCGAGGAGAAGCAGCACACTCAGACGATTCCCTTTCGCACTTTACGGATCGGGTTTGAGCGTGATCCAGAGATTTACACTTTGTTGCGCGACAGCGTCGGCATCGCCTACCAGGGGGCCGAAGACGACTCGACGATCAAGACCATCGGCAACGCACTGCTGAGTTTGCTAGTGGTCGCCTTGATGCTGGGCATGTTGGTGGTTGCTCTGCGCTGGATGTCGGGCGGCGGTTCGCCGTTCTCCTTTGGCCGCAGTCGAGCGCGGATGTACGCGCAAAAAGATGTCGAGGTGACGTTCCGCGATGTGGCCGGCATTGAGGAGGCGGTGGCCGAGCTGCGTGAGGTGGTCGACTTTCTGAAGTATCCAGAGAAATATCAGGCTCTGGGTGGGCGCATTCCCAAAGGAGTCTTGCTCGTCGGTCCGCCGGGCACCGGCAAGACGCTGCTGGCTCGGGCCGTGGCCGGCGAGGCTGGCGTTCCCTTTTTCAGTCTTTCCGGATCGGATTTTGTCGAAATGTTTGTCGGCGTCGGCGCGGCGCGCGTCCGTGATCTGTTCAGTCAGGCCGAGAGCAAGGCTCCCTGCATCGTCTTCATCGACGAACTCGATGCTCTAGGCAAAACCCGCGCCGGCGCGGTGGTCGGCGGCCACGATGAACGCGAGCAGACGCTGAATCAGTTACTCGTCGAGATGGACGGCTTCGATGTCAACCGAGGCGTGATCCTGATGGCGGCGACGAATCGGCCCGAGACACTCGATCCCGCTTTGCTCCGACCTGGTCGCTTCGATCGCACTGTGGTCGTCGATCGTCCGGACATCAACGGTCGAGAGGCGATTCTTCGAGTCCACGTTCGTGACGTTCGCCTGGGAGCCGACGTCGATCTTCGCCGCGTGGCCGGACTGACTCCCGGACTGGTCGGAGCCGATCTTGCCAACCTGGTCAACGAGGCCGCCTTGATGGCAGCTCGGGCCGGTAAGCCTGAAGTGACGATGGCCGATTTCGACGAAGCCATCGAACGTGGGGCTGTCGGCTTGGAACGCAAGAGCCGCATCATGAACGCTGACGAGAAGCAGCGCGTCGCCATCCACGAGGCCGGCCATGCTCTGGTGGCAGTGCTGCTGCCCAACACGCATCCGGTCCACAAAATCTCGATCATCCCACGCGGTGTCGGCGCGCTGGGCTATGTCCTCAGTCGACCCGACGAGGATCGCTACCTGGTCACGCGCTCCGAACTGCTGTCTCAAATCAAGGTGGCTCTGGGCGGCACACTGGCCGAGGAACTGGTCTTCGACGAAATCTCCAACGGGGCGGCCAGCGATCTAGAACAAGTCAGTAACATCGCCCGGCGCATGGTGACCCAGTTTGGCATGAGTCGTTTGGGACGTGTCAGCTATCTGGAAGCCAGCGGGCCAGGTTTCCTGGAAGGCAGTTTTGCCAGTTCGGAGCCACCACGCTACAGCCAGGAGACGGCTCGCGAGATCGATCTGGAAGTGCGAGCCATCGTTGAGGAAGCAGCACGGTCGGTGCGCGAACTGCTCAGCCGCAAGCGAACTGTGTTGGACGCAATCGCGCAACGACTAATGGAGAAAGAGGTTCTCGACGGGCGCGAGTTGCAGGAACTGCTCGGCAGGTTCGACTTGTAAATCGAGCGGCCCCGGAGCATAGTGAGCCAAACTCCGGGGAGGGTTGGTCTATGTCGCGTCGATGGATAGTGCCGGCGAGCCTGATCGTGACCGTGGGGCTGCTGTGGGCCTTTGGAGTGGCTCGGGAACCTGGGCCAGTGACGCGGGCGGAGAACGATATCCGCTTCGCCGAGTCGCTCCAAACCACGCTGCGACTAGACCTGCACATGCCGACACGCGGAGAGGGACCCTTCCCCGCGGTGGTCTGCTTGCATGGCGGCGGCTGGGTGGGCGGCTCGCGTAAGCAGATGACGCGGACGCTGGAAGTGCTGGCACGGCGCGGCTACGTGGCCATCTCCCCCGATTACCGCCTGGCTCCGAAGCACCGCTGGCCGGCGTGTTTGGAAGATTGCAAGGCAGCCGTGCGCTGGCTTCGCGCCAACGCCGCCAAGTATCGAGTCGATCCCAACCGCATCGGGGTGGTCGGTCTGTCGGCGGGTGGCCATCTCGCCTGTCTGATGGGCGTGACGGACCCGAGCGATGGGTTCGACGAACACGGCGATCATCTGACGCAGTCGAGTCGGGTCCAGGCCGTGGTCAGCTTCGCCGCTCCCACTGATTTGACCGCCGAAGCTCTGCAAACCGATGAGGTGCGAACGCGCAACCTGATCCCGCTGTTCGGGGGCGATCTGAAGAGTTGTCCCGAGGCTTACCGCAAGGCTTCGCCAGTGTTGTATCACCCAAAAACGCCGCCACCGTTTCTGATCGTGCATGGGGCCAGCGACGCCGTGGTGCCGCTCGCCCAGGCACGGGCACTGGCCGAAGTAGTGAACCGATGCGGCGGCAAGGCGCGGGTTATCGAGCTGGAAGGCGAAGGCCAGACCTGGGCCGGACCCAACCTGCTACGCAGCATCGATCAAATGCTCACCTTCCTCGACGAGGCCTTGCAAGGGTCTCACGAGCCAAGCCACTGAACGCATACTGTCCGAGTGCGCGGACCGTCGAACTCACACAAATAGATTCCTTGCCAACGCCCCAAAACCAGATCGCCTTTATCTACAATAATCACCGCGCTGGAGCCGACCAGGGACGCTTTGACATGCGAATCACTGTTGCCTTCGCCGTGACGGAAGCCGGCTTGCTGCTGCGGAATCGTTCGTTCTAACCACAAAAGCATATCATGCACCACGTCGGGATCGGCATTTTCGTTGATGGTGATGCCCGCAGTCGTGTGCGGACAGTAGACCACACCGATGCCTTCGCGCAGGCCGCGCCGCTTCAGCGAATGACGCACCTGGCCGGTGATCTCCACGAAGGTATTCCGCTGCGAGGTCGAAATAGTGAAACTGTCCACGTCGAGAACTCCCTCTGACCAGGAGGCGTTACGCTTCGTCCTTCTTTTCGGTAGCTTGGCTCTTCTCGTCGGTTTTGGCTTCGTCTTTTTTCGCTTCGTCTTTTTTGGCCTCCTCCTTTTCCGTGTCGTCCCTCTTGAGCTTGTCTACCTTGCTCTCGTCCTTGCTGGTTTCGCCTTTCTTCTCGGGGGGCTTGCCTTCGTCTTTCTTCTCGTCGGCTTTGGGCATAGGCAGATTCTCGCCGGATTTGTTTTCGATGGGCGGCTTGGCCTTATCTTTGCTCCGGTTGGGGTTTATCTCGCCGCGGACCTTGTCCAGGGCGTCACGCAGGGTGAAGGCTCGCCGCCACATTAGTGGATCCTTCTCTGCACTGGCCAAGGCTTTGGCTATGGTCTTCTGCAGTTCGGGACGATTTTCCAGCATCGGTTTGAGCGACATGAGCGATCCTTCAAAGAGACGATAGCAGGCGGCAGGGTCGCCACCGTTGTACAGGTCGGCTCCTTTGTTGATGACTTCCTTCAGTGTCTGAAACAGGGTCGCCTCCTGCGTCCTGGCCGGTGGAGTGTCGGCCCGAACGTCGACCAGTGCTAACCCCAGCGCGACTATTGCCAGGCGAACCATCTGACACATGCGTAAGCTCCTTGACGAGACCTTGTTTCCCCTGGGCACGATCTTAGCGGACAACCCAGGGCTGCGGTAGGTCGGCGCGTTGGGCTTGCGTCCGCCAGCATGCTGGAGATAATACCAGGCAACCTTGTCACGAACTATCGACCCAAGGAGGGGGACGTGGCGGATCGATCCAGCACCCTGCTCATCAGCGCTCTGACCCGCGCCGCCGCGGAAGCCGACGGAGCCCCACTGTACAGCGGGAAGAACAGTCCGGGGTTGTTTCCCACAACCTCACTGGGCAAGCAAGCAGCGCAGCGCTCCTGCGAGGAAGGTTATCTCGCCGTTCGCGACCAGAACGGTCGGTTTCCCATCTGCACTATCACCGAAAAAGGCCTGCGCTATCTGCTGGGCCAAGCCAATCCTCGGCAGGTGCTCGATGATTGTGTGCGAATTCTCGAAGCCCGCGAAGCTCAGCTGGCCCAACTGTTGGCCACTGCTCGACAAACTCAAGCGGGCTTGGAATCGCTTCGCACGACCATCGTTGGCGTGCTGAGCCGGCTAGAGACACCCAGCCCTGATCTGAAGACTCAATTCGCCGAGTTTCGCCAGGAACCAGCCCCGGCGCTGGTGGAGCTGGACGAGCGCATTCTAACAGCCCTGGCTCGACGGACGGGCAGCGCCGTCACCGAAGATTGCCCTCTGCCGGAACTATTTCGTCACTGCGGGGCAACCTCGATCGGTCTGTTCCACGATGCGCTGCGTCGGCTGCAAGCCGCCGAGCAACTCTGGCTTCATCCCTGGACCGGACCACTCTACGAGATGCCCGAACCGTCCTATGCCCTGCTCGTTGGCCACGAAATCGCCTACTACGCAAGCCCTCGAAGGATCAAAGAAGGATAACACGGAGCGAATTTATCGCTAGTCCGTATCCGTCGCTACTGAGGTGACCCATGTCCACGATGCTGTCCGCTCGTTCGCTGCAAGACCGTGCCGCCGAGGTTCTTCGTCGGGCTGGCAATCCGTTCCGCAACTACTTCGCCCGCAATCCCGATGACGAGGTCTGTGCTCGCTACCATGTGCCCGAACTGTACTCGTTGCAGCGCGAGCAACTCCTGGGGGTGGTCGATCTCTACCGCTACGCTCCGACGACTCATTCCGAGGTCGTGCCGATTCTGGGCAACAAGGGAGCGGGCAAAACGCATCTGCTCTACTCGATCAAGCACGGCCCCGAGGGATCGTGGCAACTGCTGGTTACCCCTGGCGTTTATCAGAAAGACACCGAGTTTCTCGAATATCTGCTGTTTCAGCTGATCGACACATTGCTAGGTGGCGGCAAGCAAAAGAACACGCGGCCGTTGGAGTACGTCGGCGAACAGGTGGTACGCGGCACCTTTCGAGCGGCGCTGCAGGCGCTGACGCCGGCGGAACGGTTGGAACTGTTTCCCGCTCCGGGACTGGGGCGTTGGGCCCGCAAACTCGGTCTGGGCACCTCGCAGGCCCTGGAGCGCGTCCAGTGGCTGATCGACAGCCTGGCCAAGCCTGTGCCGTTGCCGTTCCAGCCCGGCGCGCTGAAGAAAATGTGCGACGAAGCGAATCTGGAATTGTCCCGCGCCGCCGAGCTGATCACTCAGTACATCGATCGCACCGAGCCGCGCAACACCGCTGGACTGATGCGGCGGCACATTCTCGAAGGCTTCAGCCGAGCCATGCTCCTGGGCGACGAAGCCGATCTGGCCACGTTCCTGACCTACGGCTTCGCCGAGTTGGATTTCCAGGTGCGACCGAGTCGGCAAGAATTGGTGCTGGCTCTGTTCAAGGCGGTCATGGGGGTGCTACAGTCGCTGCGGGTGCCGGTCGTTTTCGCCTTCGATCAGCTGGAAGATTTGCTGCTGGCTCGACGCAGTGACGACGCACACCGTACCGCCGAGGCCTTCTTCGCCGGCATCGTCCAGGCCATGCACCAGATCGACGGCATCGCCTTTTTGATCTTCGCCGAACGCGGGCTGTGGAATCGCTTTGTCCCTTCGCTAGATGGCTACATTCAAGATCGTCTAAATAATCCAATTCATCTGCCGGAGCATGGCACCTTGCAGGCGCTGCGTCTGGAAGCACCGCCGCCGGAGTTGGTCCGTCGCGTGGTCGAGGCACGTTTGCGACCAGCGCTGAATCAGCTGCCCGACGCCGCCGAGCTACCGCCGTTGTATCCGTTCAGCGAAGAGCAGGTCGAACGGGTTGCTCGAACCGAGCCGACCTTGCGCGACATGTTGCAACAGTTCCGCCATCTGTTCGACAGCATGGTGTATCGGTTGCCCGAGGCGATCTCTACTGAGCCGGAGGTAACTTCGCGTCTGCCCAAAGCGGTAGAGTCGGAACCTATCTCGCGTCTGCCCCAGCCGGAACTGCCTCCCGAAGTCAAGTCGGTAGTCGTGGTGGAAGTGGAAACCCCGCCGCCAACGACGACTGAGCCGGCTGCGCCGCGCTCGCTGGAGACCATATGGGATCACGAAGTGCGCTCGGCCCGACGCAAGCTCGAACCCGAGGGAGCTTTGACCGGCGCGACACGCGAGCTGCAGGCGGGGCTAGGCGCGTTCCTACGCATCGCCCACGAACACGGCGTCAAAGTCGGTCCCTGGCGTTTGCAGCATGTCGTGCCCGAACTGAGTTTCGGCGAGCATCCGACCTATGGCGTGCTGTCGATCGCGCACTGGGTGTGCAAGGGCGGCCAACCGTGGAAGGTCGGCATTGGCCTGTTCCTCGGCCGCGGACCTGCCAAGCCTAAGGATCTCAGCACCAAACTGACCGCCCTGGAATTGGAACCCGCCGTGATCGATCATCTGATCCTGCTGCGGCCGGAGGATGATCTGGCTCTGACCGGCAAGAGTAAGACTCATTGGCAGGAAGCCGAACGTAAGGGCCGACATGCCCGCCTGGAACCGGTCACTCTCGATGCTTTTGCCGCCTTGTATGCCTTCCCGCGGATCATCACCGCTCTGTCCGAATCGCTACCAGAGGGACAACCTTTGCCGAATTTAGCGGATCTATTACAGGACCGTTGCGAGAAACTATTGGAACAGGTGTGCATGCCGGTTCAAGGCTAACTCGCACCGACCGTGTCCATCTGCTATGATTTCCTCGATCTCTGGTCAAAGCGAGGAAATCTGGGCATCCTAGAGAACATCGTGCATGGAGACGCGGCGCGTCCAGGTCATGCTAGTGGCACTGGTCGGCGGTGGGTTGGCCGCCGGCCTTGTCGCTCTGCGCGACTTTGTCGCTCCGCTGTTCGCCGTGGACGCGCCACGCTGGACAGGACCGCTCCTTGCCGGATTAGGCGGCCTGGCTGCGTCTCTGGTCACCTGGATGCTCTGGCGACGGCAAACCCAGCAGATGCTTGCCCGCTTGACCGAGTTGGTGGGCCGCTTGCGCCGCCAGACCTCCACGAGCCAGCAACAGCAACTACACCAGCGGTTCCCCGATCCAGAACTGGAGCGGCTCAGCGAGGAACTCGAACGTCTGGGCGCGGCCTATCGCACAGCGCTGAGCCAGTTGGTTGCTGTTCAGGAGAAACTAGATCGCTTTCATCTGACATTGGGCCGTAGCGAGTCGGACCAGGACGATCGACCAGCGAGCCTGTTGGCGACGCATTTCGTGGTTGGTTCCTCGCGACATCGAATGGTGGCCCGACTCGCTCCCAATCTGAACGTCCTGTCGTTGACCCAACCGCTTAGCCGGCTGATCGGACGGCGGCTTCAGGATCAGTTGGTCTGGTCGTTTCTCGACGTGATCCATTCTGAGGATGCCGCCATCTTCCGCGCCGCTGTCCGCGAGGCGCTGCGCGATGGCGAGTCGCACAACGTGACGCTGCGGTTGCTCGGTCCTCATACCGAGACTGGTGAGGAGCGGTATGTCCAGCTCGACATTCTAACGGCCTTTGACGACGACCATCGACCGCTGCACCTGCGCTGTCATTTTCAGGATGTCACGGCTCGCGTCCTGGCCGAACGCGAGAAAACCATCGCTAACGCCAAGCTGCGTCAGACGGTGCAGGATCTGGAACGGCTCAAAGAGAGCTACTTCGATCTGTACCACTTTGCCCCAGTGCTGTACTTCAGTCTCGATGCTCAGGGCAATTTCTTGGCCTGCAACGCCACGCTGCTTCAGACCTTGGGCTACTCGCGCGAACAATTATTGGGCAAGCCGTATCATCTGCTGCTGACGCCTCAGGGTAAAGAAGAGTACCTGAAAGATCCGTCGCGACTGCGACAGCCCGGCGAGTTCGAGTCGCGGTGGGTCAAATCAGATGGCACCATCATCGACGTGTGGATCGGCACCACGGTCCGTCCCGATGCCTCCGGAGCGTTTCTTCGTTCACGCAGCGCGGCTCGAGACATCAGCGAAACCAAACGGCTGGGACGCGAGTTGCAACGCAAGGCCGAAGAAGTGGGCCGAGCCAACGAGCAGCTGCGGCGAATCAATCAGGAACTCGAAGAGTTTACCTACGTCATTTCGCATGATCTCAAGGAACCGCTCCGCTCGCTGGAGGCGTTCAGCAAGTTTCTGGTGACCGACTATGCTGACGTACTCAAGGGCGACGGGGAAGAGTATCTGACCTACCTGCGCCAGGCCAGCCAACGCATGGGCCGCCTCATCGACGATCTGTTGACACTCAGTCGCACTGGGCGGGTGATCCACACCCCGCGACCGTTTGCCTGGCCGCCGGTCATCGCCACCGTCTTAAACGACTTACGCGATCTGATTCAGCGAAAAAACGCTATCGTCCGCGTCGAAGAGCCGCTCCCAGCCGTGGTCGGCGACCCAGAACGCCTGATGCAACTACTGGCCAATCTCATCTCCAACGCTCTGAAGTATAATCAGGCCGAAGCTCCCGAAGTGGTGATCGGCTGGCGTGCGTCCTCTGCTCAGAATGATCGCGGCATGGTCACGCTGTTCGTCCGCGACAACGGCATCGGCATCGCGCCGGCCCATCATGAGCAGATCTTCCGCATCTTTCACCGCCTGCATCATCGGGACGAAATCGAAGGTACCGGAGCGGGCCTGGCCATCTGCAAACGAATCGTCGAAGCACACGGCGGACGCATCTGGGTCGAATCCCAACTGGGTCAAGGAGCCACCTTTCTGTTCACCCTGCGCGAACATCCCAACCAAGCAGAGACTTCCTCTGCTTGGTCGATGACCAGCAAGAGGCAAGAGCTAGCAACTCCATGAGCCAGACAAGCCTGTGGTTGGTGGATGACGATCCCGAACTGGGCGTGGTAGTGTCGATTCTGTGTAAACGAAACGGCCTGCGGCTAACCCGGTTCATGGAGTTGGCTCCGGTCTGGCAAGCCCTGCAAGCCGAGCAACCACTTCCGGAGTTGCTGCTGTTGGACGTCAATTTGCCGGGCGAGAGTGGGTTGGAACTGCTGCGGCGACTGCCGCCGACGTCGCCGAGACGTCCGCCGATCGCTCTGTTCTGTCAGACTGGCTTGGCTCGGGACGCGGCCAGGGCGTGGGAATTGGGCGCGGATTATCTGCTGGCCAAGGAATTGGTGGTTGATCCGGCACGTTGGGCTGGTCGTGTCACGGAGATTTTGCAGCATTCTCGTGGAATGCTTCCGCTGCCAAAGTTAGAATGGATACAGGAGAAGACAAAGGCAACGCCGGTCTCGTGGGCTAAACTGCTCACGCAGCAGATCAGCCATCCCGAACTTCGTGTTTTGGGAGGCTTCTTGTTGGCTCAGGTGCTTCGCCGTTGCCTGATCGCCGGGTTTGGCCCAGGGGTCGGTGATTGTCTCCACCCCATCAGTGGGCGACTCTCGGCGGTAGCTCTTGCTCGACCGGCCACGCCCGCCCAGGTCCATCAAATACTCGCTACATTCCTCGATCAACTAACCCGGCTCCTCGCCAGAGTCGTTGCGGAAACGTTCGAGCATCGCCTGCGGTCAGCCTGGATCGATAGCTAATGCTCACATGGTTGGTATAAGTCGCTCTAGCTGGATCTTTCTCCGGGCGAATATCCATGAAGCCGGCTCATAGCATTCTGCTCGTCGAAGATAATCCTGCCGACATTAAAATCACTCAGCGAGCGATCAAGGAGAGTGGCTTGCCCGTCGATCTTGTCGTCGTTCGAGATGGCCAGGAAGCCCTGGATTACTTGCTGAACACTTGCCAACAAGCAGAAACGTCTGCGGCCCGTGTCCCTGATCTAGTCTTGCTGGATTTGAACCTTCCCCGGATGACTGGCTACGAGGTGCTGGAGCGGATTCGCGCGACTCCTGCGTTATGTCGTGTGCCGGTCGTTGTGCTGACCACGTCCAAACGGCAAGAGGACGTAGTGAGGATGTATTCCGCCGGAGCCAACACCTACATCGAAAAGCCCCAGGAGTTTCAGCGCTTTGTGCTGGCCCTGCAAACGATCCATCGCTACTGGCTAGATTTTGCCCTTCTTCCTACCTCGTCAGACTAGCCGATCTTCTGATAATAGAGCGACTACTTGCTGACCCGGCGTCGCCGCCCGAACGGATAGCACCCCTCTAATGACGTATGACGAGGCGATTGACTGGTGGTTTGGGCACATCAATTTCGAGCAGCGCGTCCCTGCACGGGGCGAGTTGAAGCTCGATCGGATGCGTTCGCTGATGGCTCGGCTGGACAATCCGCATCAGCGGCTAAGGATTGTTCACGTCACCGGAAGCAAAGGGAAGGGGTCGACCTCGGCCATGCTCGCCGCCGTTCTGCGTCAGGCCGGCTATCGCGTTGGGCTGTTCACTTCGCCCCATCTGACCCATTTGGAGGAACGCTTTCTCGTCGACGGCCAGCCAATCAGCCGAGGTGAACTGACCCAGTTGATCCGCGAGATTCGCGAAGCAGTCGGCACAGTGCCGCCGACCTTTTTCGAGATCGCCACCGCCGTCGGCTTCTTGCACTTCTTTCGCCGACGGGTCGACTTGGCTGTGATCGAAGTCGGGCTAGGCGGACGTCTGGATTCGACGAACATCTGTCTGCCGCTTGTCAGTGTCATCACTAGCATCAGCTACGATCATACGCGCATTCTGGGCGATCGCCTGTCCTTGATCGCGCGGGAGAAGGCGGGGATTATCAAACCGGGGCGTCCAGTGGTGTCCGGGGCCGACGACGAAGAGGCTCGCGCGGTGATTCGCCAGATTGCCGCCGAGCGGTCGGCTCCACTGCTCGAACTGGGCCACGACCTGAACTACGACTATCAACCCGGTCGGGTGACACCAGACGGACTTCAGCCACCGCGGGTTCGCGTGACCACGCCGAAGCGAACCTGGCCCTCGTTCGCTTTGAATCTGCTGGGCGAACATCAGGGAGCCAACGCCGCGATCACGCTGGCCACGTTAGAATTACTCGCTCGCGCTGGGTTGCATCTGCCCCAGCAAGCCGTGGAACGCGGTCTAGCCTCGGTGAATTGGCCGGCTCGTATGGAGGTGCTGCGGGTTTCGCCATTTCTGGTGCTGGACTGTGCCCACAACGTCGCCTCGATGGAAGCCTTGGTCGCTACTTTGCGACAGTCTTTTCCGCCGGGGCGTCGGACCCTGATCTTTGCCGGCTCGTCCGACAAGGACATTCCCGGCATGTTTCGAGTGCTGGGCCGTGCCTTCGATCGGGCCGTCATGACCCGTTACACTAACAATCTACGGGCTACTGCCCCGGAACATCTCGTCAAGCTGTGGCGGCAGTGCAACTCTTCTCCGGTGCAGGCGCAGGCGGATCCGTGCTGGGCAGTTCGTCAGGCCCTGCAACAGGCTCAACCGGAAGAACTGATATGCGTCACCGGGTCGGTCTTTCTGGCGGGAGAGGTACGGCCCGTGTTGAAAGCCATGGGCAACGAAGACTTTTTCGCTGGCGAAAAAACCTCACCAGAGGTAGGGTAATACTATGGGAAGAGTGGGTGCAACTTGTGGAGGGGTTTGCGCGATCATGTCTGCACTGAAACCAATGCTGGCTCTGGCCGCTCTACTGTTGCTCTCGATGTCGGTGGTTGGTGCGGCTAATGATCTGGACACCGTTCGCGAGCGGTTGAAGATCGAGGCCCAACGTCTGGAGCAAGAGTTCGCCGACGAGCGAGCGGCGGCGTATAAGCTCGTTCGTCAGGACAATCCTAATCTCGACGCGGCTCTGGAAAAGCTACGGAACCTGTTGACCACGGTTCGTGCCGATACTTCGCTGGATGCTCGTCGTCGTGAGGTACTGATCGTCACCCTTAAGTCGGATCTCGATCGCGTGCGTGGCATTGCCGGAGAACGACGGCGACAGTCGCTGCGGGAGAACGAGACCGCCTTAGGCCGGGTGGTGGCCACGGAGAGCCGGGCCGCTACTCAAGCCGAACGCACAGAGGCAACACGTCGCCTTGCGAACGATACTCGTTCTGCGCTGGAGACACGAAACACGATGTTGGCCGATGCTCGCAGTGAACGGATTCGCGCTCAAGATCGCTACGCCCGAGTGCTGCGTTCTGTCGAGGAGTCAGCGGTTCCCGAGCATCGCGAGGTAACCTTCCCCAAGAACTGGGTCGAGTTGTCCAAGAAGCGCATCGTGACGGTGAAGATGACTGCCAAGGAAAAGGCGATCATGAACGCTCTCAAAACTACCATCTCGGTGGACTTCGACAAGGCGACCCTGGAAGAGGTCATCAATTATCTGCGAACGATCAGCAAGGTAGAGATCCTCGCCGACCGCCGCGCTCTGCAAGAGGCTTCGGTCACCTACGATACGCCGATCAGCCTGAAGGCCAACACGTCGATGCGAACTGTGCTGAAACGCATCCTTGCCGATCTGAATCTGGCCTACGTCATCAAGGACGAAACCATTCAGATCACTTCGCGTGAGCGGGCCAAGGAAATGACCACGACACGTTCGTACTACATTGGCGATCTGGCCCTGGTCACCGACTACACCGTACCACTGGGGTTGTCGCATCTGGCCATGATGGAACAGGTCAATCAGATCATCAACATGATCACCAAAAATATCGATGAAGAGAGTTGGAAAGTAAACAATCCCGAAGCGGTCGGAACGATCACCTTCGATCCGCAGACGATGTCGATCGTGGTGAAACAGACGGCAGAGATTCACTACATCCTAGGTGGCTTCCGCTAAGCTGTTCTCGGAGGAAGACGAACCAGTGACGCCGGCGGGGAACCTTCCTCGTCGGCGTTGTTCTGTTGAGGCACCCCCATGAGCAAATACTTCCCCGAACCGCACGAGATGGGCCGACACACGATCTTTCCTGGCGTTCACATCCGCACTGCGGCGATGGAACGAATGATGATGTCCGTGGTCGATCTGGAACCCGGCTCGGTCGTCGAGGAGCATTCTCACCCTCACGAACAGGTCGGTATGCTACTAGAGGGAAAAGCGATCTTTTATATCGGCGATGAGGTGCGCACGCTCGGTCCTGGCGATCTCTACCGCATTCCGGGTGGCGTCAAGCACAAAGTGGTCACGCTGGAGGTGCATACTCGGGCGTTGGATTTGTTTTCTCCGGTGCGCGAGGAGTACCGTTGACCAGGGCGGTTCGCATGGCGGCGATGTGGACCTCGGTTGTGCCGCAGCAGCCGCCCAGCAGGGAGACGCCGGCCTGCAGCAGTTCGGGCACGCAAGCGGCGAATTCCTCGGGAGTACGCGGATACACCCCACTCGCCAGCGGAGTGCCGGCATTAGGGCGAACGAACAACGGCAGATCAGTCGCTTGGCGATAGCGGTGAACGATAGTGAGGATCTCGTCCAAGCCGATGTCCCGACCGCAGTTGACGCCTAGCGCGGCGACGCCGTGGCGGCTGGCCAAACTGGCGAATCGCTCAGGGGGATGTCCGCTGCGACTAACTAGGCTTCCGTCGGGTTGGCGGTGGTAGCTGATCGACAGCAAGAGTGGTAGATCGCGGACGGCTTCGACCTGGTGCAAAGCGAACTCAACCGCGCCCAACGCCTCGGGGGTCGAGCAGGTCTCGAAAAGAATCCCATCGAGGGTGTCCGCTTCCCCGAGAGCCGTCAGGGTCAGGTGTAAAGCGTCACGATCGGCAAATTCGCGAAAATTGCCAGGCGAGTAGATGGGGCCGACATCTCCCAAGACGAAACGTGGCTGGGTGGACCAGGCCAGCATCTGCGCGGTGACGGCGATTCGGTGGAGTTGATCCTCCAGACCGCAACCAGCCAGCGCGATGGGATTCGCCTGAAACGTGTTGGTGAGCAGCACTTCCGCACCGGCAGCGCGGTAGCCGCGGTGGAGAGCAACCACCTCTTCGGGGTGGGTCAGATTGGCCTGCTCGCAACAGGGAAGGTTCAGCCGCAACAGCCGACTTCCCATCGCTCCATCCATCAGCATCGGTCGGTCGAATGATATTGCTGGCATGAGAAGAGTTTACCCCGATCAAAAGCGGAGTTATAGTTTACTGTCAAGCGACGTGAATGGCCCGTCCGCGTGGCGAACCCTCGGAAACCGGACGTACTCATGGAACTCCCAGACGAATCGATCAGCTACAACTACCAGGGCCTGCTAGCGCCAGTCATCGAAGACTGGACCGCCGCCGCTGAGTTGCGCGCCAGCCATTTTGTCAATCCCACTCGGTTCAAGGAGCTGCAACAACGACTGCTACAGTGTCGCAGTCAAGTAGCAGCGGATCGCGAACTACGCAGTCCGCCCAGCGAGTATCTGCCGCTCGACGCGGGGTTTATCAACTTGCCGCACGACCTGCTGGAGAGCTATCGGCGCAAGCAGGATCAGAGTGAACTGGGACGGTGCTTCGCCCTGGCAAATCGGCTACGCGAAGAGGCCGACCGCGTGGTCTTCCTCGGCGCGGGCGGCTCCTATCTCGGTGGCAAGGCGATCTTCGACGCTCTGCGCAGCACCTATCACAATGAATTGCCGGTTGAAAATCGAATCGGCGTTCCGCGTGTATACTTCGAAGGCTTCTCGGCAGACAACGACGCATTACAGGAACTGCTCGATCTGTTGCAGGTGACCTGTGTTGATCCAGATCGCAGCGAAGAACGCTGGGCCGTGGTGCTGATTTCGCAATCGGGACTGAGCCTGGAGCCAGCGGCCACCCTGCGCGTCTTCTGGCGTGAGGCGACCGAATACTACGGAATGCGTTCGCCGTGGCTGCCTCGGCTGTTCGCCGCTGTCACCGGTCCCGGAACGCGGGTCCAGAGCCTGTTTCAGGCGATGGGCGTTCCTGAAGATGGGATTTTGTCTATTCCAGAGGGGATTGGTAGTCGATTCAGCGTCTTTTCACCGGCGGGACTGTTGCCCGCTGCTGTGTTGGGCCTGGACGTGCGAGCGCTGTTGCTCGGTGCCGCCGCCATGACCAAGCGCTTCCTCGAAGAACCCGTCGAACGCAATCCGGTGTTGCAATTCGCGGCCATGAATTATCTCGTCTACGAGGAGCTGAAAAAGCCGCTCCGGGTCATGTCGGTTTGGTCGCGCAAGCTCGAAGGGGTAGGGCGTTGGTACGAGCAGTTGGTTTCTGAGTCACTAGGCAAGTTTGGCCGCGGTCCCACTCCGTTGACCCAGGTGTCGACTCGTGATCTGTACACCCGCGGACAACAGAATCAGGATGGTCCGCGCGACCGCCTCATCAACAATCTGGTGGTCAAGTCGCCCACCTCGGTGCCGATCTTTATTCAGATGGCCGATCACAACGAGGACGATCTGAATCAGTTCAATCGTAAGAGTTTCCCGGACATCTCTCAGGCGGCGCTGAAGGCGGTCAATCAGTCGTACTGGGACGTTGGGCGACCGACTTCGGATCTGATTTTGCCCACCCTGTCGGAGCATACTCTGGGGCAACTGATGCAGATGTTGATGCTGGCGACGGTGGTAGAAGGGCGGCTCATGGGCGTTAACCCCTATGGACAGCCAGGCGCGGACGTGTACAAGAAACTCATGCAGCAGAGTCTGCGCACGCCGCCGGAAGGTTCCCTGTCCAGTCAGGGAGCGGGGGTGCGGCCCACGAGTTAATCACTAGCCCGAAGGACGGGAGGGAGTCATGTCCGATGTCGCCGTGTCGCCCGATTCCACCGGTCCCTGGCCCACGTTGACCGTCAATGAACGACGTGTGCTGGGGGTGTTGATCGAAAAGCAAAAGACGTTGGGACCAGATGCCTATCCGATGAGTCTCAATGCCCTCGTCACGGGGAGCAATCAGAAGACCAATCGCGATCCGGTGCTGGAACTGGATGAGGACGATGTCGAAGAAGCCTTAATGTCGTGCAAGGCGCGCGGCCTGGCAGCCAAAGTGGTCGGCGGGCGTGTCGAGCGCTGGCGGCATTTGCTCTACGATGCTTGGATGGTGGATAAAGTCGAAATGGCTATTCTGGGCGAACTGCTGCTTCGGGGGGCTCAGACCGAGGGCGAACTTCGCACTCGCGCCAGCCGCATGGAGCCGATCGACGATCTCGAAACTCTGAGGAAATTGCTCAAGCGTCTCGTTGAGCGGAATCTGGTCATTTACTTGACTTCTGAAGACCGACGCGGAGCGATGGTGACACATGGCTTTTACGAGGAAGCCGAACTGAATCGCCTCCGAGCGCGTGCGGCGTCGGCGATGGCCAGCAGCACGGTCATCGCTCCGGCTGCGGCCCGGCCCGCTGTCTCAACGCCGCCTCCCACAGCCGCTACCGCCCCGTTGCCGCGCGAGGATGGCAGAGTGCAAGCGTTAGAGACCGGCTTCCAAGCCATTCAGCGAGAGGTCGAGACAGGGCGGCAACGACTGGCCACTCTAGAGCAGACGGTCGCCGAACTACGTCAACAACTGTCCGCTACCTGCGAGGAATTGCTGAAACTGAAAACCGCACTCGGCGAGTAGGTTTCTTGGGCTTGCCTAGTTGCTACAAGTTATTAGTCGAGCGACCCTTCACAGCCCGTCTGCACTGTTCTGAAGCGAACAGTCTGCTACAATACGGTCACTATGGAACGCTTGAACAAATTGTTAGCCCATGCGGGGGTTGGTTCGCGGCGGTATTGTGACGAGTTGATCTTTCATGGCCGAGTCAGTGTCGACGGCCAGAAAGTTCGCGAACCGGGTACGCGCGTTGATATTGAGACACAGCAAGTCACGGTCGATGGCCAACCGATCCGCGTCGAACCGTTGGTCTACTGGCTACTGAACAAGCCGCGTGGTTATCTCTGCACCAATCACGATCCGCAAAATCGCCCTCGAGCAATCGATCTGATTCCCCACGTCAACCAGCGTGTCTACACCGTGGGACGCCTCGACGAGGACAGCGAAGGGTTGCTATTGATGACCAACGATGGCGACCTGGCTCATAAGTTGATGCATCCCCGCTTCGGGATTCACAAAACCTACCTGGTCCAGGTAGCTGGAAAACCCACCAAAAAGGATCTCGAACAACTATTGGAGGGCGTCTGGCTGTCCGATGGCCACGTCAAGGCCCGACGGGTAAAGCGGCTGAAGTCGCAGGGAGATAGCACCTGGTTGGAGATCGTTCTCTGTGAGGGCAAGAATCGCGAGATTCGCCGCATGCTTGCCAAGCTCGAACACAAGGTAATGCGCCTGAAGCGGATCGCGATTGGTCCTCTTCGTCTGGATCGTCTGGGCAAAGGCAAGTCGCGACGATTGCCTCCCGACGAGGTCGAACGGTTGCGGCTGGCCTGCCAACCTCGACCGCGCCGTGAAGTCAAGGTAAAGACAACTCCTGCCGCCAGTGAGGCTCCACCCCGGTCTAGGCGACGAGGGCGGCCCTCCACTGAACCAACGGTCGTGCCTACGTCGCGATCGCGTTCTGTGCGGAGCCAACGTCGGTCATGACGCTGCATGTCGCCGCCTCCGTGGTCGAGCAGGTTCGTTTGGCCCGCGACACCTACCGGATTCGCCTGCACGCTCCGGCTCTGGCGGCGGCGATTCGCCCGGGGCAGTTTGTCATGCTCCGCCTGCCCAACACCACCGATCCATTGCTAGGGCGACCGTTCGCTCTCTACGACACGGTGCTAGAGAACGGCGAGGTGGTCGGCTTCGACGTAGTTTATCTGGTCGTCGGTAAGATGACGCGACGTTTGGCCGAGATCCGGGTTGGCGAGCCACTCGAAGTCGTCGGGCCGCTGGGTAACGGCTTCGCGCCGCTGACGGGATTAGGACACGTCGGCTTGGTCGCGGGCGGCATCGGACAGACGCCCTTTCTAGCTTACATCCGTCAGCTACTCGGCGAGCGTGGCTATGGCGGTCAATCCCCGTCACGCGCCGTACAGCGGGTGTCGATTTTCTACGGGGTGCGCACGGCGGACTTGGCGGCGGGAGTCGACGAGTTCCGCGCTGCCGGAGCTGAGGTCTATTTGGCCACGGAAGACGGCAGTCTCGGAGAAAAAGGATACGTTACCGAGCTGCTACGTCGTCATGGGCCGGTCGATCATCTTGTTGGCTGTGGTCCTGAGCCGATGCTGCACGCTCTGATGCGCTTGGCCGACGAGTGGCGAACGTCCTGTCACGTCTCTCTGGAAACGCCGATGGCTTGCGGCGTGGGCATCTGTTTTAGTTGCGTCACCCGCGTCAAAACTTCCGACGGCTGGGATTATCGCCGCGTCTGTGTCGATGGACCGGTCTTCGATGCCGCTTGCCTGGCCCGGTGATTTTTCCCTGGTCAAACGGGGCCGATCGCGGTACATTTCAGTTATCCTGCCGACTGTCTGTTCACGCCTTCCATCCCGCTTGCACGAGGGACGCCATGTTGAGTCTCCAAACTCTTTCGCGTCGAGAATGGCTTCGTCTGGGAGGATTGTCGGCTTTCGGACTGACGCTGCCGCATGTACAAGCGCGGTCGGCAGTCGGCTCGTTTGGCAAGGCGCGGGCCTGCATCGTCCTGTTTCATCTCGGTGGACCGCCTCAGCACGAGACCTGGGATCCCAAGCCCGATGCGCCGGAGGAGATCCGCGGCGAGTTTCGTCCCATTGCCACCAATGTACCAGGCATTCAGGTCGGCGAACTGATGCCGAAGACAGCTCGGCGGCTGGATCGCATCTGCGTGCTGCGGTCCCTCAGCACCAATGACAACGCGCACTCGTCGAGTGGCTACTGGATGTTGACCGGTGTGCCGCATCAGCCGATGAATTCGGAAAATTCCAAGCCGGGCGCGCCCAACGACTGGCCCTGCACGGCGGCGCTGGTGCAGAAACTCCGCCGTGAATGCAACGGTCTGCCGGCGGCCATCACTTTGCCTGAACACATCTGGAACGATGGTGGGCTGACCTGGCCGGGCCAGGATGGCGGCTTCCTGGGGCGGATGGCCAATCCCTGGCTGATCCACTGCCAGCCGCACGAACCCGGTTTCCAGATCACCGGTTTGGGACTGCCCGACGACGTGCCGGCGGAACGTGTTTCCCAGCGTGTCTCGTTGCTGGAGCAGGTGGACCGCGCTTTGCAAAACCATGCCGTCGGGCGGATCTACGATGCTCAGACGCGGAAAGCACTGGCCCTGCTCAGCGCCGGTCGGGCACGCCGCGCCTTTGAACTGGAACGCGAACCTACTCGTCTGCGCGAGCGTTATGGCATGACACGCTGGGGGCAGAGTTTGTTGTTAGCGCGCCGACTGGTCGAGGCCGGCGTCTCACTGGTGCAGGTGAACTGGACGCGCATGAAGGAAGAGATGGGCGGCAGTCCAGCCTGGGACACCCACGCCAAGAACGCTCAGAACTTGCGACGCCTGATGCCGATCATGGATCAAGCGTACTCGGCCCTGCTGGAGGATCTAGAAACGCGCGGGCTGCTCGACAGCACGCTGGTGGTCTGGATGGGCGAGTTTGGCCGCACGCCCAAACACAACGCCAATGCGGGTCGCGATCACTGGGGCCACGTCTTCAGTGCAGCGCTGGCCGGTGGCGGCGTGCGCGGCGGACAGGTTCTCGGGGCCTCGGACCGCATCGGCGCGTTCTGCCGTGATGGCCTCATTCTTCCCCAGGATTTGCAAGCGACGGTGTTCCACTGCCTCGGCTTGGATCTACATACTGAGGTCCACGACACCCAGGGCCGACCAGTGGCCATCACGCGAGGCCAACCGATTCGTCAGGTGCTTTGACGCCCAACGCTTTGCAGGCCGTGAACGTGTTTGCAGTGACTCGCGCGAGACTCGCCACGATAGACCGCATCTGGACAGGTGCAGTGCCAACAGAGGCAGCCCTGCTCGTTGCGCTCCAGGACCACTTGGTAAATATCGCGTCCACCCATGACATCCCAAACCATCAGACAGCCGGGCAGCATAGGTGTTCTCGTCTCGTAGGTGAGGCGATAACAGTACGGACTGGGCAATCGCTTGCGAGTCGGTCCCGGTAGCGTCAAGAAGGTTATCGATCGCGGTCGAACACGGTTCAATTCGTGGGTATTCATCGCTTCTATCCCTACAGGATGTGGAATTTTGTATATCATATCTAGGAGCGTTTGCAGTATACAGCCTGGTAGGTCAGTCTTTATGTCGAACAGCAGTGCAGGCAAAATCACAGCAAAGACGGCGGCAAACGAGCCGATCGTGTTGTTCGATGGCGTCTGCAAGTTTTGCGACGGGGCGATCCAATTTCTGCTGGATCACGACCGAACCGGACGGCTTCGCTTCGCGTCATTGCAATCGCGTCCCGGTCAGGAATTATTGCGACAATTCGGCCTGCCGACGGATCAGCTCGACAGCATGGTGCTGATCGAAGGCAACCGCTGTTGGACGCGCTCGACGGCGGCGCTGCGACTGACCCGTTACCTCAAGCTGCCCTGGCCGGTACTGTCGCTGCTGCTGTTGTTGCCTGAATTTCTCCGCGATGCCGGCTACGAGTGGATCGCCGCCAACCGTTACCGCTGGTTCGGCAAGCTAAACGCCTGCCGAGTGCCGACTCCCGAGGTGCGGCAGCGTTTTTTGGACGCCGACGAAGACTGATTCGCCAACCGACCTAGCCAAGTTTGCTCCTCTCTGGGTAGGATATCAGGTAACAGTAATCCTGTCGGAGACAACGACATGCGCACTTCCCTGGTGGTGTGGCTGATACTCTCGGCTTGTGCGAGCGCGGCGGCACCGCCCGACCCAGTCGAGATCGCCATTCGCCGAGCATTGCGCCGTCTCGAACAAGGAGCGACAAATTACGTTGGCAACCGCCAGTGCTTCAGTTGTCATCATCAGACGCTGACGATTGCCACCTGGAAGGCGGCCAAGGCACGCGGCTATCCCGTTTCAGAGGAACTGCTGAAGAAGCAGACCGAGTTCACTCTCGACTCGTTTCGACCCAGCCTGGCCCAGATCCGCAAGGGGGAGAATATCGGCGGACGCAGCACGACGGCGGCTTATGCCCTGCACACCTTGCGACTGGCCGAGCATCCCGCCGACGAGACCACTGCCGCGTTGATCGACTACTTGCTCGTTCGTCAGGAGAAGAACGGTTCCTGGCCGGCGGTTGCCCAGCGGGTTCCCAGCGAGGGAAGCAAGTTCACTAATGTGGCCTTGGCCCTGGCCGCCCTCAAACACTTTGCTCCCAACGATCCTACTCGGAGAGCGCGTCACCAAGTCGCCTACGAAAACGGAGCAGCTTGGCTGTTGAAGGCCCGTCCTGTGGATACTGAGGACCGCGTCTTTCATCTGCACGGCCTTATCGAGATTGGGGCTGAGCAACGACGCATCGACGAGACTCGCGACGAATTGCTCGGACAGCAACTTGCCGATGGCTCGTGGCGACAGATTCCGGAGCGTCCTGGCGATGCCTACGCCACGGCCACGGTGCTGTTGGCCCTTCAGCGAGCAGGAGTCCGTCCCGATTCGTCGAGCTATCGTCGCGGCATCGCCTATCTGCTGCGGACCCAGACCGACGAGGGAGCCTGGATTGTCACCACGCGGAACAAACCAATCCAGCGCTGGTTCGACAATGGAGATCCTGGCGGAAAACATCAGTTTATCTCGTTCCTTTCCACAGGTTGGGCTACCCTGGCGCTGCTGGAGTCTCGCCCCATGCGTTAGCCGACTGTCGCGGACGACGGGGTTGCCGACAGTCGCCGAGGAGAAACATACTGCCCTACCCTAAGGCAGTCGCGGAGACCGTCGATGGATGATGAATCCTTGGTGCGGCGCACACTGGAGGGGGATTCCAGCGCCTACGGAGAGCTTGTTCGCCGCTGGACCGCCGTGGTGGTTGCTCTGTGTCATGCCCACACCGCGGATGCCCAAGCAGCGGAAGAATTGGCCCAGGAAACGCTGATTCGCGGCTGGGAAGAACTTTCCTCACTGCCGGATCCCAGCCGCTTCGCGCCGTGGCTGACCAACTTGGCCGCCGTCACTTGCCGCAACTGGTTGAAACATCGACCACGCCTCCCCGCCACAACCGAAGCGAACGACGAGCAAGCCATGCTCTTTCGCCTGGTGGAGTCACTGCCCGCGGAAAAGCGTGTGGTGGTGATGCTGCATCTCTACCACCATTCCACTCCAGAACAGATCGCCAAACTCCTCGAACTGACTCCCGCGACCGTGCAGCATCGCCTCAAACTCGACGAGCTGTCTGTCTCGGAGGATCGGCTACGTGCTGCTTTTGCTCGACGCGATCCGGTCATCGCCCGCCTCGTCACCCGGCTCCAGGAGAGTCTGGCCAACAAACGGTTGCGGCGATCGTCCCTGTTGGTGGTCGATGATGATCCGCACGTCTTGACCACTACCTCGAAACTGGTCGAGTCCGAATTCGACGTCGTCACTGCTCGCAGCGCTACCGAAGCGGAAAAGATTCTCTCCACGCAGACCATCCATATACTGCTGACCGATCAACGGATGCCGGGCAAGCCGGGCGTGCAACTGTTGGAGTGGGCCAGGGAGTTCTCGCCGCGAACGATTCGCCTGTTAATGACCGGGCACAGCGAACTAGATGACGCCGTCGAGGCCATCAATCGCGGTCACGTCTACTATTATCTGCTCAAGCCGTTTCGCACTTCGGACTTGTTGCAGATTCTCCGCAATGCGTCAGACAAATACTTTCTGGAGCGGAAAAGGGAACGATACCTCGAAGAACTCTGGGAGTTGAATCGCGAACTGGAACTGCGTGTGGCGGCGCGAACCCGGGAGCTGGAGGAGGCCAATCAACTACTCGAACAGAAGGCCCGTGAACTGGAACGGCTCGCACTGACCGATCCGCTGACCGGTATGCTCAATCGCCGTGCCATCGAAGAGTTGGCCCGTTTCGAGTTAAAGCGACATGCTCGCTATCCTAGCCCATTGGCGATCGGTTATGTCGATGTTGATCACTTTAAGGATATTAATACTCGTTATCTGTACACGGGAGGTGATCACGTCCTGCGCACGCTGGGAGCGCTGCTGGCGGGGACAGTGCGGGAGGTAGACTCGGTGGCACGGGTCGGCGGCGAGGAATTCCTCGTACTGGCTCGCGAGGCCAACGCTGAGGGCGCACGGGTGCTGGCGGAACGACTCCGTACTCGTGTCGAGGCAACGACGATCTCTTACAAGGGGCAAGAGATCAAGCTCACGATTTCTCTGGGGTTCGCCGTCGCCGAGGCCGGTGTGCCTACCGATTATGTGCAGATGACCGAACTGGCGGCGAAGGCGTTGGCCTCGGCCAAAGAAGCCGGACGAAATCGCTGGGAAATCCTTTGCGTGCCTCATCTACCTATCGAGTAAACTGGAACCGTCACTGTCCCTGGGCACACGGAGAATTGCTGATATGTCCCGTCTGATTTATCCTTTATTGATCGTGACAATACTGATTCTGGTCGGCGGACCCGGTTGGACGCGCGATGAGGTTCCTCGTGTCAAGCCGATCAATGTGCCGGTCAACACCGAGGCTGACGAGGACGAACCCCATGTCGCCGACAACGGACTGACGCTCTATTGGACCTCGAACCTGGAACGCAAGGACGACCTGTGGTTCGCTCGCCGGCGGACTGCCAACCTGCCCTGGCCGGCCAAGGGGCAGCTCGTCGAGGATTACGTCTCGACTCGGGCCGACGATCGCAGCGTCTTCGCCACCACTGGTAAATATCCGCATTATCTCTTTTTCGCCACCAAGAAGGACAAACAGTCGAAGAACTTTGATTTATACGTCGCGGTGCGACACGATGTCGGCAAGGCGTGGTCGGCTCCGACTCCGGTCCGCAACGTCAACACCGACGCCGACGAGCTGCATCCCTGGCTCAGCGCCGATGGCAAATCGCTGTATTTCAGTCGCCGCACACCGGACGGCTGGCGTGTTCTGGTCGTCCAGCGCGACACGGCGACGGGGCCGCAGGGCTGGGGCGAACCGGAGCTGGTCGAGCTGCCGGTCAACTTTCACCATGCCACGCTGCTGCCGGACAGTAAAACGATGATCGTGCAAGGACCGCTGGAGAACAGCCGCTGGGGGCTGTTCGTGGTCTATCGCGAAGGCAAAGGCTGGGGCAAGCCCGAAGCGTTGTCGGCGTTAAATCATCCCGACGGCAAGACTGGAGACCGTTCGCCGAACCTCACTCGTGACGGACGGTTCTTGTACTTCGCGTCGGATCGGCCCGGCGGCAAGGGCGGTCTCGATCTCTGGGGCATCCAGACGGCGAGCCTGAATCTTAAGAAGCCATGACTAAATCCGTTCGTGCCGCACTTCTGGATCGCCTAGGTTCGGCGTTGCCAGTGCGTCGTCGCGAGAAGACATTCGCGCCGTTGGCTCTGCCACGACGAGGTCGGCTCTGGCCGCGCTACCTCGGTCGGGCGTTGCTGGTGCTGGTGCTGGTCGCGTTGATCGGCTGGGCCTGGTTTCTCTTCACGGCCAGTCTGCCGCAGCTGGACGGCGTGTTTGTCGTGGAGGGACTGAGCGACCCAGTGCAGCTCGAACGCGATACCTTGGGGATTCCGACGATCACAGCGCGGAATCGGCTCGATTTGGCCCGCGCCACCGGCTTCGTTCATGGTCAGGATCGCTTCTTTCAGATGGATCTGTTGCGACGACATCCG
Organism: uncultured Gemmataceae bacterium; assembly: GCA_937923405.1. Taxonomy (GTDB): domain Bacteria; phylum Planctomycetota; class Planctomycetia; order Gemmatales; family Gemmataceae; genus CALDUY01. The sequence goes on from CALDUY010000013.1 coordinate 149,653, forward strand.
GCGGGAGAACTCTCGGCGTTGCTCGGTGCCGCGACCCTGGAGGAAGACAAACGCCAGCGGGTGCATCGCTTTCGTGCCCGAGCTAGGCAACGGCTAAGTCGGGCCACGCCGCGCGAACGTGAGTTGCTCCGCGCTTATACCGAGGGAGTCGAGGCGGGTCGGCGGTCGCTGCGGCATGGGCCGTGGGAATATCAGCTGTTGCGAGTCGAGCCGGTGCCTTGGTCCGAGGAGGATTCGCTGCTCGTGGTCCATGCCATGTATCTGATGCTGCAATCAGGCGGCATTGCTCGGGAGCGTTGTCAGGGGTTGGTCGAGGATCTGCTACCGCCGGCCTTAGCCCGGTTTCTCTCTCCCGCGGGTTCGCCTTGGGACGCGCCAATGCAGGGTGAAGCGTTCGCCTCGGCCCGATTGCCGCAACCCTCGGAAGTGGACCTACGCCAGGAGCCGTCGCGCTGGACGCCGCCGACGATTACGCCAGCTTCTGTGTCCATCCGACCGGGAAGCAACAACTGGGCGGTGGCCGGCACCCGTACCGCACACGGTGGAGCGATTCTGGCCAACGACATGCATCTGGGGTTGATGCTGCCCAACATCTGGTATCGCGCTCAGTTTCACTGGCACGAGCAGGGGCAGGCCCAACGAGTGATTGGCGTGACCTTGCCCGGCACTCCGGCGATGGTGGTCGGTAGCAACACCTATCTGGCCTGGGGCTTCACCAACACCGAGGGCGATTTCACCGATCTGGTCGTTCTCAACGATGACGAACCGGTCGTCGTTCACGAGGAGCGCATTGAGGTTCAGGGCGGCTCGCCGGTCTTGCTCCCCGTTGAGGAGACGCGCTACGGTCCGATTGTCGATCGCGACCACAAAGGCCGACGTTGTGCTTTGCGCTGGGTGGCCCACGACGAAGAAGGCATTAATTTGAATCTCATGTTTCTGGAATCGACGCGCACCTTGGACGAGGCCTTGGCCCTGGCTCCGACCTGCGGCTCACCGGCTCAGAACCTGGTCGTGGTCGATCGCGACGGCGCGATCGCCTGGACCGTGTTAGGCAAACTGCCGCGCCGCCTCGGCTTCGATGGCACCGTGCCCATGAGCTGGAACGCCTCGCGGCGCTGGGATGGTTGGCTCGATCCTGCCGAGTATCCGCGTCTCGTCCGACCGCTGGACGGTCTGTTGTGGACCGCTAACAATCGCGTCGTCGATCAGCCCGGTTGCACTCGCATCGGTTTGGCCAACTACGACCATGGGGCGCGAGCGATGCAGATTCGCGATGGCTTGCGTGCCCGCAAAGTGTGTACCGAGAGCGACATGCTGGCCATCCAGCTCGACGATCGCGCCCTGTTTTTGGATCGCTGGCAACGGCTGATGCTCGACACGCTGACGCCCAGCGTCTGTGCTGACAGCAACTCGCGGTCGGCCCTGCGGCGAGAAGTCGTCGCCTGGGGCGGACGAGCCAGCATCGATTCGGTGGGCTTTCGGCTGGTGCGGCGTTGGCGCGAGCTGTTGCATCAGATCATTCTCGGCTCACTGACCGCACCGTGTCGGCGAGCCGATCCGCGCGTCCACTATCGGCATCTGACGGCCAACGTCGAGGAATCGGTTTGGCAACTGGTCACGCAGAAGCCGGCCCATCTACTGCCGCCGGGCTATGCCTCGTGGGAGACGCTGTTGCTCGATGCCGTGGATCGTCTGGGCAATGAGGTGAGCCGACGAGGCGAGGCGTTCGACACCGCCTTGGAACAATACACCTGGGGAGCGGCCAATCGGGCGCGGATTCGGCATCCACTCTCGGCAGGATTGGGACCGTTGGCTCGCTGGCTGCGGTTGGACATGCCGGAACAACCGTTGCCCGGCAATTCCCACGCCATGCCTCGCGTGCAGGCCCCAGCAGAGGGAGCGTCACAACGACTGGCCGTGTCTCCCGGTCGCGAGGAAGAAGGCTATTTTCACATGCCCGGAGGCCAGAGCGGCCACCCGCGTTCGCCGCACTATCGTGACGGCCACGCCGCCTGGGTCGAAGGCAAGGCTACGCCGTTCCTGCCCGGACCGCGACAGCACCTGCTGGAGTTGCGCCCCTCGCGCTAAGTGGAGATTTCGGATAGCGGCTCTTCCGAGCAGAAGACGTAAGTCCTCCGTGGTTGTCGCGGAACACAGAGGTCTGACGCCTTCCGCTCGAACATGGCTCACTTCTTGCCGACTGCTAGCAGGTAGCCGATCAGGTTCGCCAGGTCTTGCTTGCTGAGCTGACTCTCCAGTCCTTCGGGCATCAGCGATTTGCCAGTCGACTCGATACTTTCCAGCTGCGTTCGCAACACGGTCTCTTCCGCTCCTTCGCCGCGCTTCAGCGTCAGGCTCGACGCCGTCTCAGTGGCGATGATGCCGCTAAGAACCTGGCCGCGCCGTGTCGTCACCTGATAGGCGAGGAAGCGCGGATCGACCTCACGGCTGGGATCGAGAATGTCGATGAGCAGGGCCTCGGCACTTTTGTTCCGCAAGGCGGCTTGGAGATCGGCTCCGACCTGCACGCCAACGCCCTCGAGTTGGTGACAGGTGGCACAGTGTTTCTTGAAGACAGCTTTGCCTTGCTGGAGATCCGATTTCAACGTTAGAGCGGCTCGGTAGTTTTCGATCACCTTGGCGCGCTCGGGAGTCTGTTGCCCGGCGAGTATCTTCTCGGCGCGGGCTCGCAGGGCAGCGTCAGGATGCTTGCGCAGTCGGGCCAGGCGCTCCGGCTCCAGCTGGAGGGCCAGCACTTGCTTCTTTTCCAACGCGGTCAGCAATGCCGACAGCCGCTCCTTACGAGCAAACAGAGCCTCGGTGATCTCGCGGCGTAGGGTCGGTCCGGCACTGGGCCAGGCCGCCAGGAGCAATTCCGACACTTCCGATCGCGAATGGGAAGAAAGGGCACGCACGGCGGCGAGCTGCACTTCGGGCGGCGCTTGCGGGCTGAGCAGGTCGGCAGCCGCCTCCGCCAACGGTGCAAACGGCCCGCGTCCCAGCAAGGTCGTCGCCGTGACGCGCTGAGCCGGCGTCGCCGATTCGTTCCGGGCTACGACGGCGGCCTTGTCGAACAACTGTTTGGCCTGAGCGACCGGCTCGGCCAGGGCCGCTGCAGGCTTCTCCCACAACGCCGCCAACGGTCGAGAACTGGACGCCAAGCCGCGACCTAGTCCGTCGAGCAAGGCCAGCTGAAACGGGGTCGGCTCGGCTCCAACTGGGCCTAGCAACCGCAGGGCTCGGCCTAACTCGGCCTCGTTGCCCGACGCGCCGACTAGAGCCGTCAGCTCACGCAGCATCGGCAAGGGCACGTCCTTTTGTCGGGCCAGGGCTTCCAGTAAGCGCCCCGCGCTTGTCGAGGCTGAGGACAGAATCGCCGTCCGCGTCCAGCTGTCGTTGTCGACTCGTCCCGCCAACCGGGCCAGAGCGGCGATGCTTTCTGGGATGTCGATTGCTCCCAGCGAGAAGGCGGCCTGGAAGCGGACGCGCGGCGAGGGATCGTCGGCCAATGCCGCCATGCGGCGTTGCAGCGCGACCGACGACCGAGCGTGTGACTCGGCCAGGATCAGCGCCTGCTCGCGCAACCCCGGTTCGCTAGCAAGCAGCGCTGTCTCGATCTCGTCGGGACGCAGTTCGCCCAGTCCTGCCAGGGTCCAAAGGGCATGAGCGCGGCCCACGGCGGACGCCTCCCGAGCTAGCCGTCGCAGGGTTGGCACCACGTCACGAGCCTGACGTTCCAGCAACAGCCGTTGCGCCGTCAACCGCCACCAGGAGTTGGCATGATCCAGATGGTTGGCTAACGTCTCCGAGTTGGCGCGATCGAGGCGGACCGGTTCGGGACGACTGCCTGCCGGGGCAGTGGTGATGCGCCAAATCCGGCCCCGTCCGCGCGACTCGACCATCACTCGGCGAAGAATGTCCGGCGGCAACGACAACGGCGTTTCGATCACCTCGCGGTAGAAGTCGAGGACGTAAATCGCTCCGTCTGGACCTAGTGTCAGATGCACGGGTCGGCACCAGTTGTCGGTGGAGGTGAAAAATTCCGACTCGGCATGTCCGCGACGAGCGATGAAGGTAGCCCCGTGCGGCGTTAGGGTATCACGGAGAATCAGGTTGTTGGCGGGATCACAAACGAACACCGAACCGCGATATTCCAGAGGGAATAAGTCGGCATTATAGGCCAGAGGACTACATCCGGAGGTGACGAAGCCACCGGGCACCAACTCAGTGGAGGCAAAGCGCTGAGCGTCGGGGCCGCCGGCTCGCTGACCAGTGCGAACGACACGCCAAGCCTCGAACGGACTGCGGCGGTAGACTCGGCAAGCAGCCCCGTGTTCGGGAATGTCCAGCGTCACCGCTGGAACGGCCAGCGCGGGATTGCGCCGCAGGTAGTGATCGGGTAGAACGATGTGTCGCAGGTGCTGGCTGTTGGTGGCAGTGAACCAGCGGCCCCAGTCGTCGGCAGTCAGGCCATACTGTCCCCCGCCGGAGGTCGGCTCCAGACTGCCCGGCTCGTCGGGACGAAAACGAATCCCGCGACCGCGCAGATCGAGGGGCGGCAGCGATGGCTTCTCCGGACATGTGATGCGACCGCCGGCATTACCCGCCACCGCGTGAACGTGGTTGTCCAATGCGAACTGAAGCGAGTTGAGCAGTTGTTGGATGTTGGCGACGTCGAAGCCGGTGTACAGCACGCGGCGCGAGTCGGCCTTGCCCGTGCCTCGGGTGTCTTTGAGATAAAGCAGATCCGGAGCGTTAGCGACAAGCAAGCCGTCACGCCAGGGCATCAGCCCGGTGGGGAAGCGGAGGTTTTCCGCCCAGACCGAACTGGTTTCATAAACGCCGTCGCCGTCGCGATCCTCCAGCAGTTTGATCCGTCCCGAGGTGATCAGCCCCGTGCCGCGTCCACTGTTGGGATAGCCGCGCATCTCGCACACCCAGATGCGGCCGCGTTCGTCGAAGCACATCGCGACGGGATCGACGACATCCGGCTCAGCGGCGACCAACTCGACGCGAAAGCCAGACGGCACTTCAAAAGTGACCTGCTCCTCGGCAGGGGTGCGCGGCAGTCCGTTGGTCAACGGTAACACTCCGGCCGGCGGAGCAGCGGCCTGAAGCACGGCAAGACTCAACGCAGGGAGCAATATCAGCCAGCGGTAAGACATAGCGACAGTCTCTCAGTGTAGGATTTAACTCGCTTTACTCCGGTGAGGGGACGAGGATCACAGGTGAGCGGAGGCTGTGGTCAGTGCATCCCGCCCTAGGCGGGCGCAGAAGTCGCCGAAGCTCTCCTGCTCGCTAGATCGTTCGTCGCGCCAGCGGCGCAGCAACGGCAACAGCGTCGAGACGATCTCGCTGCGCGGCGTCAGGTCGCGCAACTCGAAATTGAGCCGATCGCCCTCGGCGCGCCCGCCGACATAGATGACGTACTTGTCGCCCGATCGTCCGACAATGCCGATGTCGCTCTGATACGGTCGGGCACAGCCGTTGGGACAACCGGTCATTCGCACGCTGACAGCTTGGTGAGACAGCCCTAGTTCGGCCAAAGCCTGCTCTAACTGGGTGAGAATCCCTGGCAAAGCACGCTCGGCCTCAGAAATGGCCAGACCGCAGGTCGGAATCGCCGGGCACGACATGCTGACTCGTCGCGACGGCGACACCTGCTCCGGTCGTGCAATGCCATACTCGTCGAGCATCGCTTCCAGTGCGTCTAGCTCGGCGCTGGTTAGTCCACAGAGCAAAACATCCTGCGTCGGCGTGATGCGGAGCTGCGGACGGAATCGCTCGACAATGGCTCGTAGTCCACTGCGGAGGCGGAGTGCGCCGTCGTCCTTGACTCGGCCATTTTCGATGCTTAAGCCGTACCACCAGCGGCCGTCGCCCTGCGGATGGCGTCCCAGGTGCAGATCAACGCCAGTGACCGGCATCTCGCGCGGCGGAGGCAGAGCTCCGCCCAGATAGTCGCCCAGCACCTGACGAACGCGCTCGACGCCCCAATCATGAACGACGTACTTGAGCCGCGCTCGCTTGCGGTCGGCACGATTGCCGTGATCCCGGAACAGCTTGATGACAGCCTCGGCGGCTTCGACGACTCGCTCAACAGGGATATAGCAGATCGCTTTTGCCAGGAATGGGAAGGTCTTCTTGTTGCCGTGCGTCATGCCCATGCCGCCGCCGGCCAGCAGGTTGTAGCCAACCACCTGCCCCTGTTCGACGTGAGCCAACAGGCCAAGATCTTGAGCATAGACATCGACGCAGTTATCCTCGGGCAGGCCGAAGCCGATTTTGAATTTCCGCGGTAGATAGACCTTGCCGTAGATCGGCTCGACCTCGGTTTCCGGATCGACCGGCTGACCATCGAGCCAGATCTCATGGTAGGCGTTGGAGCGCGGCGCGAGATGGGCTGCGATCCGGTCGGCGTCGGTCTGCATCTGCTGTCGCGGCCCCGGCAGCGGAGCCGGGCAGGCCATCACGTTGCGATTGACGTCGCCGCAAGCTCCCAACGTGGTCAACAGCGTGGCATTGATGCCGGCAATGGTTGCCTTGAGATCGCGCTTCAGCACGCCGTGGAGCTGGATCCCCTGCCGAGTCGTGAACCGCAGCGTCCCGTTGGCGTAGGTGCCAGCCAGGGCGTCCACGCCGAGATACTGCTCCGCGCTGAGCCGACCAGCGGGAATCTTGCACCGCACCATGAACATGTGCAGCTTGCCCAGACCGTCGCCACGCCGAGCCTTACGCGCGTCGCGATCCTCTTGCTGATAGGAACCGTGAAACTTCAGCAGATTCTTGGCCGCGTCGCCGAACTTCTCTTCGTCGTTGGTCAACTCGGTCGCAAGGGTACCTCGCAACCCCCGGCTCTGCTCTTTGATTCCCTCGATCGCCGACCGCTTTTCCTCATGCTCCGCCATGCACGTCCCTTTAGCGACTGGGCAAGATTACTATGTCGATCAGGTTATTCGTGTAATCTTACCGAGAGGTACTGCTCAGGCCAAGAGAGGCATTCAAGTCCGGTCATTGCTTCAGTCGATCGCTAATAACTGGCTTCGTACAAGGAGGATCCCCGTGGCCTCGACTCCGCTGAATCTAGGCTTTTTGACAGTGGTGCAAGAGGGTGGTGCCTATCTGGGCGGATACCTGGTGACCAATATCTGGGGGCGTCCGCTGGAGTTTCGTCTCTCTAGTGCGGTTCAACCCAACAAAGTACAGCAGATTCTCTATGCCGGCACACTTGTCCCGTACATCTGTGGCGAACTGATCGGCAAGACGTTGGTTGAAAAAGCATCCGTTGCGGCTCAGTACGTTCTCACCTGCTGTGAAGAGGCTCTCGATCTGCGGTTGAAGATTGACTGCCCCGTAGCTTGGCTAGCCCCGGCGGACGATCCTCGCGCCGCGCTACAACTGCCGAACGGCACAGGTGGGCTGGTGTGTCACTCGTCTCAGCCGGGAGATGTTGCCGCTCTGCAAGAATTGCTCCAGCAAATCGAGGGTAATCTCGATCTCCGTGAGCCGTTTTCTCGGATTCGTGAGGCCATCACCGAGGCCCGCAAAATGGGCGTGACCAGCCGCTCGTCGGCAGCAGCTTGAGACAGCACGGAGGGCGGACGCTCTTCGCGGGGAGGGAGCGTTTCTGCTTCCGAGCGGAGGACGTAAGTTCTCCGTGTTTATCGCGCAGCACGGAGGGCTGACCCCCTCCGCTCGGAGGGAGTACGTCACCACTTTAGCGAGCGACTACGACGGCGATAACGGTGTACAGAATCAGACCAATGGTGAAAATGGCGGTCATCAGCACGATGATTGCGCCGCCGGCTTGGATGTCGTCCTTGTGAAACTGGGTCAATTCAGCCTCGTTGAACAGGTTCTGAGTCGTGCCGCTATGTCCGCCGTGGGGGTCGCTCATTGCTCAATCTCCTCCATCGAATCCGACACTTTCTAGCTTCGGTATACCAGGCCTTGCCGCTCTTGCCCAGGGGTACTGTTCTGTGGCGATGAGACGACCGTATCCGGTTGCACCAGCTTGAATCGATAGCTTGAATTTTTTTCGCTGGAATTGTCAACTTTTTTGAATTCCTGTGGCCCGATAGTCGATAAAGACGGTACAGACGACTCAGACAGAGCGACCGGGAATAGGGCGTCGGTGCGCCGACGTGGGGGAGTGCAGGCTCGGAGCATGTCACTAGCCGAGCCGCTTTACGGGGAGAAGATCCATGGCCGCTGGATGGTTTACCTGGACCTGCTTGCTGTTGGCCGGCTCGGCTGTCACCGAAGATGTCGTCTACATGAACCAGCGCGGCTTTCAGATTCCAATCCGCGTGCAGCCAGAACGGCAACACGAGGTGAAAGAACTGATCCTCTACACCTCGAGCAATCAGGGCGGCAACTGGGGGATCTATGGTCGAGCCGATCCGGTCAAAAGCAAAGTGTTCGACTTCTGGGCACCCAAGGATGGAATTTACTACTTCAGTGTTGCCACTATCGACGCCCGAACCGGCAAACAGGATCCCGAGAATATCTATCAGGCTCCGGTGCAGATGAAAGTCTGTGTCGATACCAAGCCGCCGGTAGTTCAGATCAACAAGCTCGAACGGATCGGCGATGAAATCGTCGTCGCGTGGGAAGCCAGCGACGAACGGGCCGAATGGACCAGTTTCGTGCTGGCCTGGCGACCAGCGGACAACCCCGGCGGGCAGTGGACGCCGTTGCCCGTGACGCAACCATTTGAGCGCGGCAATCATCGCTTCCGGGTCAACGTGCCTGGAGATGTCCATGTGCGTGCTACCCTGAAGGATTTGGCCGGCAACGAGGGGGCCGACGAAAAGGTTGCTCCGGGAACCACGAATCGCTTCGATCCAGCTCTCGCCCGAACTCGTAGTGACGAGTTACCTCCGCCAGCTCCGGTGTCGTCGATGCCGCCGCCCATTCCGGCTACTGCCACGTCGATGCCGCCTCCATCCGCGCCGATGACTAGCGTGCAACAACCGCCAGCCACACATTCTCCCATGCATTCGCCGATGCCCGCGCAGTCGCCAGGTTACGAACACACGCCGATCAGCAGCAGTTCGTCTAATGCGTCGCTGTACTCGCCGCCTGCTCCGTCGCGTGGTCCCTTGCCGCCAGTGCAGATCGTCAACAGCCGACAGACCAAGCTGAGCTTCGAGGTGGCTCGCTTCGGTCCCTCGGGGCTGGGAAGTGTGGACGTCTACGTTACCAAAGATGAAGGCGCGACCTGGGAAAAGTCGCCGGACGATCCCGTGATGACGCTACCCGTTTCTCCGGAGATCAACAGCCAAACGCCGGTTCGCGGCAGCGTGACGGTGAACCTGCCGGAAGAAGGGAAGATCTATGGGTTCTACCTGGTGGTAAAAAGTCGCGCTGGTCTGGGCAAACCGCCACCCATGCCCGGCACTGCACCGCACGTTCGCTTGGAATGCGACACAACCAAGCCCGAGGCCACTTTGTTCATGCCTAAGCCCGATGAGTTGAACGGATCGCGACTAGTACTGCTGTGGAAGGCCACCGATCGCAATCTGGCTCAGAATCCGATCACGCTGGAATACACCACGAACCCGGCGACCGGCCCTTGGGAGTTCATCGGCGGGCCAGAGTTGCCCAACACGGGTAGCTACACCTGGGACGTACCGCAGAAGATTCCGCCCAAGGTGTACCTAAAACTGACCGTGCGCGACACAGCCGGCAATGTCGCCGTCGCCGTCACCGGCGAGCCAGTCCTGATCGATCTGACGGTTCCCGAAGTGGGCGGCGTCCAGGTCATCGGACGGTAACTCCGCGAGCATCTCCACTTTATTACTTGACCCAGTTGTTGCGCTCCGCCGAAACTGGGTCGAGTTGTTTTTAGTCTTTTCGGACAGTTGGAGATGCTTCTTTTTTGGCCATTTCTGAAATCGTGAACTAAAATCGCATCATAGAGTAACTTCTCGGGTTTGCCATCCAGTGTTAGGAATTACGCCGTTGGTAACTGGTGTGAGAAGATTCCCTCTTGCCCGCTGGTAGAGAGGGAAGAATACTTCGGAACATCGCAACCGCGTGGCTTCCTAAGTGTGGTTCGCTTTTGCGGGGTTTCACGATGGAGAAAACGAGTGAAACCTGGGTCACTGCTCCAGATCGGCTCGTTTCCACGACACGCCGCGATGCGTGTGTCGTGCATATTTATCCCACCGGACCAGGCATGGGAACACGCTATTCCCTGACTGACTCGCCAATGGTTCTGGGGCGGGGCAACGACTGCGACATTCGCATCAACGATCATTCTGTCTCGCGCCGGCATGCTCGCATCCAACCCGGCGCGGATGGCTACTATGCCATCGATCTGCAATCGACTAACGGCACCTTCGTCAACGACGTGCCGGCCTCCATCTGCAAACTCAAGGACGGCGACTATCTGCGTGTGGGCAACTGCATCTACCGCTTCCTGGCCGGTGGCAATGTCGAAGCGGAATATCACGAAGAGATTTATCGACTGACGATCATCGATGCCCTGACCGACATACACAACAAGCGCTATTTGTTGGAGTTTCTCGATCGCGAACTGTCACGATCTGGACGGTACAATCGTCCGCTGGCCCTTATCATGTTCGATCTCGATCGCTTCAAGAATATCAACGACGAGCTGGGCCATCTCGGCGGCGACTTCACCTTACGCGAGGTCGCCGCCTGCGTGAAAGGGTCGATTCGCAAGGAAGAACTATTCGCGCGATACGGCGGCGAGGAGTTCGTCATCGTCTTGCCGGAAACCACCCTAGAGAGCGGTCAACTCGTGGCCGAACGCATTCGTTCGCTGCTGGAGAAGCACCCCTTCCAGTACGAGGGCAAAACGTATCAAGTGACCATCAGTGGGGGAGTGGCCGCGACCGATGGTGGTGAGTTGCTCACTCCCCACGACCTGATTCGCATGGCCGACGAGAAACTCTTCCTCGCCAAGAATAAAGGCCGCAACTGCGTCGTGGCATAAAAGGAAGCGAAAGATCGCGGGCTTGCGAAAGATCGCGGGCTAAAGCCCGCGGCTACCGGTAGCCGCAGGCTTGCTCTGAAAGGTAGCCGTAGGCTTCAGCCTGCGGTGTAAGCGAAAGATCGCAGGCTAAAGTCCGCGGCTACCGGCGGCTACCTTCGGCGGTTTTCCTCTCGCACGCTAGATAATCTGGTGGATCGGATCCGCGCCTTCCACACCGACGAGTTTCTGATCGAGGCCGCCGTAGAAGTACGACAGGCGGTTGGGATCCAGCCCTAGTTGGGTCAGAATCGTCGCGTGAAGGTTCTTGACGTGGAAGCGATTTTCGACGGCGTTGTTGCCCAGTTCGTCGGTCGCGCCAACTGAGACGCCGCCTTTGATGCCGCCACCTGCCATCCACATCGTGAAGCCGTAGGAGTTGTGGTCACGACCGGTTCCCACAGCGTACTCGGCAGTAGGTTGTCGACCAAACTCGCCGCCCCAGACGACGATGGTGCTGTCCAGCAAGCCGCGCTGCTTGAGATCCTTGAGCAAGCCGGCAATCGGCTTGTCGGTGTCACCAGCATGTTTGCTGTGATTCTTCACCATGTCGGTGTGGGCGTCCCAGTTGTCGTCATTGTGGGCACCACCGGAGTAGATCTGGATGAAGCGCACGCCGCGTTCCACCAGCCGACGAGCCAATAGACACTTTTGCCCGAAGTCGCGGGTCCGTGGCTGGTCGATGCCGTACAGTGTCAGCGTCTTAGCGGTTTCCTTAGAAAAGTCTACTGCTTCAGGAGCATATTGCTGCATCTTGTAAGCCAACTCGTAGCTGGCGATGCGAGCCGACAATTCGCTATTGTCCGCGCGGCTGGCCAAATGTTCCTCGTTCTTCTCCCGCAGCCGATCGAGCAGTTGGCGTTGGGCCTCTCTGGTCATGCCCGGAGGAAGCTGAAGGTTGTGGATCGGTGTTCCGCTGGCCCGGACGACGACCCCCTGATAGGCGGCGGGCATGTAGCCCGACGACCAGTTCTTGGGGCCGGAGATCGGCCCGCCGGTCTTGTCGAGCATGACGACAAAGCCGGGTAGGTTCTCGTTGATGCTACCTAGCCCATAAGTTACCCACGATCCCAGGCAGGGATGCCCCGAGAGAATGCGTCCGGAATTCATCATCAGCATGGCTGAGCCGTGGATCGGCGATTCGGCGTACATCGAGTGAATGAAGGCAATGTCGTCGACACACTCGCCGATGTGCGGGAATAGATCGGAGACGTACTTGCCACATTGGCCGTACTGTTTGAATTTCCACTTCGGCCCAACGACGCGGCCTTCGTTCTTGTGGCCGCCCCGACCAAACGTCTTGATCGAGATGGTTTTGCCATCCATTGGGTAGAGCTTCGGTTTGTAGTCGAAGGTATCGACCTGGGACGGCCCTCCGTACATGAACAGGAAGATGACCGACTTGGCCTTGGCAGGAAAGTGTGGCGGCTTGGGAGCCATCGGATTCAGAAACGCGCCCTTGCCGGTCGCTGCCTGAGCCGGGCGATCGAAGAAGCCATCCGCAGAGAGCAAGCCGGTCAGCGCCAAGCCGGTGAACCCTGCGCCGGTTTCCCAGAAAAATTCGCGACGAGTGCGGCCACAGAACGAGCCGGTGGTGGTTGGTCGGGTCATGGCAGGTATGCTCCCGGTCAATCGAGGTACATGAATTCATTGCTGTTCAAGGCCAGCAAACAGTACAGCTTAAGGGCGGTTCGGGCATCGAGGTTGTTCTTTTGCTCCAGCGAACGAACGAAGGCCACGTCTTTCTGAACCTCGTCCTCGCCGGGCTGGCGGCCGGTGGTCAGGCAAATCACTCGCCGAACTTGCTCCGTCAGTTCTCCGCCTTCCTCGGTCAACCGTCGGGCAAAAGCGTCGGCCTGCTCCTGACTGAACTCGCCGTTGAGCAGTCCCAACGCTTGCGTCGGCACGGTGGTGGTGTAACGAACGGCGCAGCTGGAATCGGTGTCGGCCAGATCGTGCGTCTGTAGAATTGGCACGATGAGAGATCGCTTAACGTGGACATAGACACTGCGGCGGGCCTGTTCCTCGGGAGGCGACTTGCCCCACCCCTCGCCGGGCCGCGATTGTCCGGCCAAGACTTCCGGCGGAATTGTTGGGTAGATCCCCGGTCCCTCCATACGCCGATTGAGCTGCCCAGAGACCGCCAACATGCTGTCGCGCACCTCCTCAGCGGTCAGGCGGCGCATCGAATAGCGCCAATAGAGGCTGTTACCGGGATCCACGGTCAACGCCTGCGACTGTCCCGTCGAAGCCAGACGATAGACCGACGAGGTGACGATTAACCGGTGCATTCGTTTCAGCGACCAGTCACGAGCGAACTCGACAGCCAGCCAATCGAGCAACTCGGGATGGGTCGGCAGTTCGCCGAGCTTGCCAAAATCGTTGGCCGTGGCCACCAGGCCGCGTCCGAAGTGATACTGCCACAGCCGGTTGGCCATCACTCGCGCCGTCAGGGGGTTGTCGCGGCTGGCGATCCAGTCAGCCAACACTGAACGCCGACCACTAGTGCGAGCGGAATGCGACGGCTTGGGAATCTTCGGCGTTGCTGCTCCCAGCACAGTGGGGAAGCCCGGCTCAACCTTCGGTCCCAGAGCGTGCGGATTGCCGCGAATCATGACGTGGGTGTCGGGCGGGTTCCGCAAGCAGTTGTTCACCGACAACGCCATTTGCTGATAGGGAATTTGCACCCGATCCAACTGGTTCCGCTCGTTCCGCAGCTTGACGTAGGTCTCTTGCTCGTTGCCCTGGAAGTAACCGCGCATCCGTCGAATCACCGTGGGGCGATCGATGCCCTCGGCAGCGCGCTGATCCTCGGCGGACATGCGCTTGATGACCTCGTCCTCGATCTTGCGCATGGCCGCGGCGAGTTCAGCTTTACGGATTTCTCGCCTTTTCGCCTCTTCTTCGTAGAGTTTGCGTTGCTCTGGCGGCGTGATGTCGGTCAGATTGGCCATCGACCGCGGATCACGCGAGTTGCTGAAGTGTTTCACGTCCTCGAAGAAGGCGACCAGTCGGTAATAATCCGACTGCGGGATCGGATCCTTTTTGTGATCGTGGCAGCGGGCACAGTTCATCGTCATGGCCAGAAATACCTGGCCGGTAGTCGTTACCCAGTCGTCGATTTCGTCGGCTCGCGCTAGTTTGGGATCGACCGGCTCGTCATCCCACAACCCCAGGCGATAGTAGCCGGTGGCGATGATGCGGTCAGCGTCCTCGCCGGGCAGTTCGTCGCCGGCCAGCTGTTCGCGGATGAACTGATCGTAGGGCTTGTCGGCGTTTAGCGAACGGATGACGTAGTCGCGGAATCGCCAAGCGTAGGGTTTCGGGCCATCGCGCTCGTAGCCGTTGGTCTCGGCGAAGCGAACAAGGTCGAGCCAGTGTCGGCCCCACTTCTCGCCATAGGCCGGCGAGGCCAGCAGCGTATCTACCAGCCGTTCATAGGCGTCGGGCCGCTTGTCTTGGACAAAGGCATCGACCTGGTCGGGAGTCGGCGGCAGCCCCAACAGGTCGTAGTACAGCCGACGTACCAACGTCACACGGTCGGCCTGAGGATTGGGTGTCAAACCTTTCTCTTCCAGTCGCGACAACACGAAGGCATCGATCGGCGTGCTGAGCCAGGCCGGGTTCTTCACCGTCGGTACGGTGGGCTGACGCGGCGGGAGATAGGCCCACCAATTACGGTCAGCCTCGGTGATCTCCAGTTTGCCGTGTTCGTCCGACTTGCTGATCTGTTCTTTGGCGGGAGTCGTGGGCAGTCCCATCTTCACCCACTTGACGAGGGTGTCAAGCTGCGCTGCCGGCAGCTTGCCTGAAGGCGGCATCTCCAGACCGTCCTTGTAGTGGATCGCTTTCAGCAGCGGGCTGTCGTCGAGTTTGTCGAAGAGTACCGCTGGACCGAGATCGCCGCCCTTGAGGATCGCCGCGCGACTGTCGAGCTTCAGTCCGCCGCGCGCCTTCTTGTCGGCGTGGCACTTGAAACAGTTCTCTTTGAGGATCGGCAGGACGTCCTTTTCGTAGAAGCCGATCTGCTCGGGGGTGAAGGTCGGCTCCTTCTCGGCAGCCTGCGGCAGAGCAGTACTCACCAGCCCCAGAACCAGTGCCAGACAAACGAGTCGAGCGATTCGCATGCTGGATGCCTCCTCAACGAGTTTCCACGGTAACGGCCAGGACGATCGGCGCGGTATCATCTGGTCCTTTGACCAGGTCCATTTTCGAGATCACATCTTCGCGTTTGGGTGTGATCGCCAGGTAGCGAACCTGTCGGCCACGCAACGAGTAGGCGAAAGTAGAACCCGGTACGTCGATGCGGCGGATGTAGTCAGCGAAGTGCTGACCGTTCTTCAGTTCGTGATCCTCGGTCGACCCATCGGCATAGTGCAGACGAATAATCATCGAAACCGATCCTTTTTGTCCTAAAGGATGGCCCCAACCACTGATGCCGCTCAGCAGATGGATCGCTTTAGCGCTGCTATTGACCGGCAGGGTGACCGACTTAGGCATGGTTGGCGGGATAGTCCCTTGCGGACCGTACAGCAGTACTACGTTGTTCTTGGTCGGTCCCGGCTCGACGACGTGGAAGGGAACGTCCTTGAAGATCTTCGGCTTCCAGTCGGGGAAGACGAGCCGTTCCCCCGGTTCGCTCTTGCTGTAGAACATGCCCTGCGAACTGTTGGCGGTCGCCACCTTGTCCAGAGGCAGCGGCAGATACTTGCCCTTTTGGGTCAAGAACTCCAATAAATCAACCAACTCTTGCTCTTTGAGCTGCTTCTCGAATCCTTCTGGCATGAGGGACTTAGAAGATCCGCTAAGTTGCTCAATATCGTCGCGCTGGAGCGTGATCCGTTTAGCTTCCGTGTCGATCAACTCGATCGAGGTGCGTGACTCCGAGGCGAGCATTCCGGAGAATACTTTGCCGTCGCTGGTCGTCACGGTGTAGACGCGGAAGTTGCCCTCGACGGAACGGCTGGGATCCATGATGTGGATCAGCAGCTCTTCTTTGGGGTGCGTGGCCATGCCTGTCAGATCCGGACCGATGGCGGTGCCTTCGCCGGAGTGGACGTGGCACTTGGCACACTGGTTCTTGAACACGACCTTACCTTGGGTCGCGTCGCCCTTCTGTTTGAGCAACGGCATAAGCTGTTCGATCACTTTCTGACGATCCGGGCTGGGCAGATCGCCGCCTTTGGCAAGCAGTTTAGTAGCTCGGGCACGGAGGGACTTATCTGGGTGGGCCGCTAGCGCCTGTTTCTGATCCAGGGCCAAGTCGGACAATTGTAGTTTACCTTGTTCGATGCTGTCTAACAACACTTTCGTCGAGGTAGCCCGTCCTAACAGCACGCGGATCGAGGCAGCCCGGGCCGTCGGCGTCATTTCCGCTAGCCGATCGACGAGCAATTGTCCTGCCTTGCTCGACTGACTCAGAGCGATGGCGTCGAGAATTCCGTTAATCAGGCCCGGCAAGGTGCGGGGCGTTAGTTGCGTCAGCAACTGTTCCACCGCCTCGTCGCTCTCCAGCTGGAGTTCGATCAACTGTTTGGCGGCGGCGATGCGGTCGCTCTCACGGGCCTCGGCGTTCTCCACTGTTTCCAACAGCGACTTGACCACGGTGGCCAAGTGCATCTCCAACCCCTTGCTTCCCAGAGCGGCGGCGAGTCGCAGCAGATTGGCCCGAGCAGTCGGCGAACCTTTCTCCAGCAGTTTGGCCAGTGTTTTGCCCGTCTCCTCGCTGAGTTTGGCCGGGCCTTTGCCCTTCCAACCGCGAGCCAGTCCGGCGAGGATCGCTTCTGAGGTCGTCGCCGGAGAACTGCCCAACGCCTGCAACAACCGCTCGATCGAGTCGCTCGGTCCGCCGGCGGCATAATGGGCGCTGACTGTCTGGACGATCGGCACAGCACGCGAGTCGAGCGGTTGCTTCAAGCTGGCCACCGCCACGAGGAACCCCGGAGCGTGCGCAGCGGCAGCGCTGGTCAGGGCGTCGGAAATCCAGCGATCGGCCAAGTTCTCGTCGCGTGTCAGAGCCTGAGCCAGGGCGGGGCCGGCTTTGTCGGTGGCTTGTTTTTCTGCCAAGGCCAACAAGGTGGCGAGGCGAACGTGTGGATCGTCGTCGTTGAGGAGATTTTTGTCCAAAAGGGCATCCACCGCCGCGGTAGTTTTCGGCAAGACCAGAGCGGCATTGCGGCGCACGCCGGCGGAGGGATGTTGCAGCGCGGTCACCACGGCGTTCCGCGCCGCCGCTTCCCTCTCAAGGGCACCGAGGCCATGTAACGTCCACAGGGCATGAATCGCCCCGGGGTTCAGGCCGATGGCATCAACACTAGTGTCGTGGACCAACTCGATCAAGGCGGGCACCACGTCCTGTTGGCCCCGTTCGACAAGCAAACGTTGGGCATGCCGTCGCCAGAACAGATTGTCATGCTTCAGAGTCGCCACTAGCTCAGCCGGCTGGGCGTTGTGCAGCGACAACGGCTTGACTGGCGCGGCTTTTTTGTGGACGAGACGATAGACCCGGCCATGCTTCTTGTCACGCAGCTCGGTTTCATAGGCGGCCCCGCGCCCTGTGCGATAACCTGCCGGCGTTGGGTTGTGCTGGACGATGAAGTTGTACCAGTCGAGAACCCAAACGTGGCCATCGGGGCCGACCTCGGCCATGATCGGCGCGCACCATTCATCATCGGAGGCCAACAGGTTCCAGGCATTCCGTGAGCGGAAGTTACTACCGTCAGGTTGAAGCTGGAACGTCGCCACCAGATGCCCGGTCGGTTCGCAGACGAACGCCGTCTGGTTCCAGTATTCGCGCGGATAGGTGCGGGCCGTGTACAGGGCGTGTCCCGCCGCTGCCGTGAACCGCCCGTGGTAATCGACCTGACGCACCTTGTCGGTAATGGGGTGCATCGGCGCATTGCCAGCTATGCCGCGCAACACGCTAGAGGACCAGCCGCGCACCGACTCGTAGTACCGGTTGGGGACAGGCAGATACTCGCTGGGGTTGCCGTTGGCGGTCGAGCCGAACAACAACCCCTCCTCGCTGAAGCCGACGCCCCAAGAGTTGTTGTTGGTGCTGCGGAGGAATTCCAGCTTCGAGCCATCTGGTTTGAAGCGATAGAACCCCTGGCCGAAGGAGTGGCGTTCACCGCCGACCTGGCCGCGGAAGCCGGCATAGCCCACGATGCCATACAGCCAGTTGTCCAGACCATAGTTGAGGTTGCTCGGTCCGGCGTGGGTATCGTTGGTGCCCCAGCCGGTGAACAGCGTGCGACGAAGGTCGGCGACGCCGTCGCCGGTGGTGTCTTTCAGGTACAAGGTGTGCGGAGCCTGATGCACAATCACCCCGCCATCATAGAAGGCAATGGAGGTAGGAATACTCAGTTTATCTGCAAAGGTGGTGACCTTGTCGGCGACGCCGTCGCCGGTGGTGTCCTCGACAATGACAATTCGATCGCGACCCTTGCCGGCGGGCTGCAGTTCGTTGGGGTAGTCGTAAGTCAGAGCCAGCCACAGTCGCCCGCGTTCATCCCAGTTCATGCAGATCGGTTTGCCCTGAAACAGGGTTTCGTCGGCGAAGAGTTGAAGTTCGAAGTCAACCGGTGTGACCATGTGCCGCATCGACTCTTTGGCGGTCAAGGGCAACTGCATCTTGGTGAGCGGCTTGCCCGTGGTGCCCCAGCGTTCGCCGGCGGGATAGAACGGGACTTTGGCGTCCTTGTACTGGAACGGTGGTAGGTCGCGGGCCAGCTTCGTCATCTCGGGAGCATCGACGTAGGGCGGCACCACGCTCGGATCGCCGCCGCAAGCCCAACGGATGCCCCGTTCCACCAGATTGACGAATCCCGGATTGCCCCAGGTACGGTGATCGTGGCCCCAGGCGGTGTAAAAGACTCGCCCCTTGCCGTGCGTGCGAACCCAGGTCCACGGCTCCTTGACCGCTCCCTCGACGCGGTATTCCAGCACGGTGCGATCTTTCTCGTTGTGCTTGTGATGAACATAGGTTTCATCCCAGGAGGAAAAGCCTTTGTAGCCGTTCAGAATCGGATGATCCACGTCGGCGAGCGTGGCGCGGAAGGTGCCGGTTTCGTGGCTACGAAACTGTGCGCCGACCAGTGCGATGTAGGCCGGTGAGTTGAGGAAACAATACGACGCGCAGTGCAGCGGAATCAGCCCCTTTCCGGAGGCGACAAAGTCCAAAAGCGCCTCCTCTTGTTCTGGCGCGATGCGGGTGTGGTTGGCGTAGATCACTAGCCCGTCATACTGACCTAGGGTGGTCGGATTCAGATCGGACAGTTTGTCCGTGTAGGTCAGGTCGATGCCGCGCTTCTTCAGCAGCGGGGCCAGTTGACGGAAGCGTTCGGCGGGGCGGTGCCCGGCGTTGTCGCCTAGGAACAGCAGGTTCAACCGCGCCGGAGCGGCAGTCGCGCTAAGGCCAACGAGTAAAGCCACCAACAAAGCCACTCCCAAATCACGTCGCGGGGAGAGCATGGCGTACCTCCGACGGAAAACACAACGAGTTGGATTCCAACGCGGGCACTAGAGAACTGGTCAGATGGTGAATAATGCCGGCAATCGCTCCCTGGGATTTGCTTCCCGTGGCGCGAACGAGCTTGCAGTCCTGGAACGAGGGACGCAAAGCACGCTGGGCGGCCAAGGCTTCGACCCGAGCGAACAGCGAGGCATCGGCCTCGAACATCCGACCATGAATAAACAAACGAGTGGGATTAAACAGATTGATGACAGCGGCGACGGCGATCGCCAGATACCGAGCCACGTCCTCGAACTCGGCAGAAAGATCGATCGTTCCCGACCGAGCGAGATGGATCACCTCCTCGATGGTCACGGGCCGATTGATTTTTAGCGCGACGCGGCGGGCAAGAGATGTGTCATTGGCCACCGTTTCCAGACAGCCGACGTTGCCGCAGCCACAACGCAAGCCGTCGGGAACGACCGTGACGTGCCCCAACTCACCGGCCATACCCGTGTGTCCGGTCAACAGTCGACCGCCGGAGACCACGCCCAACCCCATGCCAGTATGCACGTCGAGCATGGCGAAGTCGGCCAGGCCGCGCGCTTCGCCATGATGTTGTTCGGCCAGGCACAGGGCGTGCGATTCCTGAAGCAGCAAGCATTCGGTGCCCAGACGGTCGGCCAGATCGCGAGCTGGCGTGTGTCCATTAGTGAACGGCAAGTTCGGCGACAGTACGCTACGCTGGGCGCGGTAGTCGATCAAGCCGGGCAGACTTAAGCCGATGCCCAATGTGGTCATGCCGGGTCGATCCATCAGCTGGCGAGCTTGTCGAGTCAGGGCGGTCAGCAGGGCAGAGTAACTTTTCGGAGTCGTTATGGTGAAAGAATTGTCGTGTAAACGCCCGTCCAGACCCGCGGAGACCAGATAGCAACGATCGGCGTCGACAGCGATGCCGAGCACCTGAGCACGATCACGAGCTGGTTGCAGCCGCAACGCCGGTCGTCCGCCGGTGGCCTGCGGCTCAGCGATCTCCTCGATCAACCCCGCGCGTAACAGTGCCGCCACTGCTCGCGACACTGCTGGGGCACTCAGGCCGCATTCCCGCGCCAGTTCCGCGCGCGACAGCGGCCCATTGGCTTGCAACACGCGCAGCACCTGGCGTTCGCTCATCTTGCCTAGCAGACTCGGTTCGATGCGGGCATTCATGCGGGAATCACGCCTGAGGAAACAACAGCGACGCCTGTAGCCTAGCAGGCTCTTTGAGCTTTGTAAAGGATGTTTACTAAGGATTCTTTAGAATGTGAGAAACTGATGAGAATTGCCCGTCGCCACCCGCCACTTGGCTGCCCACCCAGAGGAGGCGATCCCTCTCCTCTTCCACTAAGCTTCAATCAACGAACAGCCCTAGCTACGAACAGAACCTACTTGTTTTGATTCGGAATGCTGTGCTAATCTCCCGAACCTTTCCATAAGTTCGGATCTACTCAAATAGGGCTGGGAACATGAAGTTTCGCCTCCTTGTCCCGGTCGTGCTGCTGGCTTGGACCTCAGTAGTTCGAAGCGATTTCATTTTCACCTCACAACCAATCAACGGACACGTCATGTGGTTGTGGCTGGGCATCAGTCCGGAATACGGATCGGCCAACCGCCAAATCGACATGAGCAATCCAGCTTGGCGCTCCAGAACCAGCCACGTTCAGCCTGTTTAGTTTAGGATTACTCGGCTGTGCGCGAATCTGGCTACGACGACGTCGAATTGAGTTGAAGAAGTTGCTGCGGGTCGAAAGCCGTTATTCCAGCCTTCGACCCGAGTTTTTTCAGCTCGGCACTAGTTTCAGCGATCGTCCGGTTCGCCAGCGGGTATCCGCCTCGCGGATCACTTCGTGGTACAACGTGTCCCGTTCGATTGGTACGCGGCCTGCTTCCTCGATCAGTCGGCGAATCTCGCGCACGGTCAGTTCCTGCGGCGAGTCGCTGCCCGCGTCGTGATAGATCTTCTCATGCACCACGGTGCCATCCAGATCGTCGGCGCCGTAGCTCAAGGCGATCTGAGCCGTGTTGATGCCCAACATCACCCAATACGCCTTAATGTGAGGGAAGTTGTCCAGCATCAGCCGGCTAATCGCCATCACCTTCAGATCCATCATCCCGCTGGGCTTCTTGATGTGGCTTAGGCGTGTGTTGTCCGGATGGAACGCCAGCGGGATGAAGGTTTGGAATCCGCCCGTCTCGTCCTGCAGCTGGCGCAGTCGGATCAAATGATCGATGCGATGCTGGGGCTTCTCAATGTGGCCGTAAAGCATCGTTGCGTTGGAACGCAGACCTAGTTCGTGAGCTTCGCGATGGACGCGCAGCCACATGTCGGCGTCGGCCTTGTGCTCGCAGATCAGATCGCGCACCTCGGGATGGAAGATCTCCGCCCCGCCGCCTGGTAGGCTGCCCAGCCCCGCTTCTTTGAATTCCGCCAACAGATCGCGCGTTGAACGGCCGGTCATCCGGGCGAACCAGTCCCACTCGACGGCGGTGTACGCTTTCAAATGCAGGTTCGGATGGGCACGGTGGATGATGCGGATAATGTTCAGATACCACTCGTAGGGGAGCTGATGATGCAGCCCGCCGACGATGTGCAGTTCGGTCGCGCCCCGCTGCTCGGCCTCGGCGGCGCGGTGCAAAATCTCCTCGTCGCTCATGACGTAGCCTTTGGGGCTTCGTAGATCGGCCCGAAAAGCACAGAAGGTGCAACGATAAACACAGACGTTGGTCGGGTTCAGGTGCGTGTTGACGTTGTAGTAGGTGAAATTGCCGTTCTTCCGCTCGCGAACCAGGTTGGCCAGTTCGCCCAGTGTGAACAGATCGGCCTGCTCTTCCAGCACCAAGCCATCGTCGAACGACAGGCGTACGCCCGCCTCCACTTTCTCGCGAATGGCTCCGAGGCGTGTGTTAATGCTCATGGATCTATTCCAAATCGGGCGACAAACCGTGGTTCTGCTTGTTCCGTACAGTTTGGTAAACTTTCCGCGTCTCGTCGAGAGGAGAACCGCAGCAGAACCGCACGGATAACCTCATTTTCCAGCTGGGCGTCCAACAGTGCTATCAACGAACTGGATCAGTTTTTTCGCCTGCTGAACGACTTCGGCGAAGGCGTCGTCGTCCTGATACACCTGAACTATCTCATGGGCCACCAGGCGTTTGTCCAGTAGGGCCAACTGCCGATCCGCCTCGGTGGCTTGCAGAGCTTCAGTGATGACCGTGACGCGCCCTTTATCGTCCTGCGGATTCTTGATGAGCGAATCGTGCAGGTCCTTGTACTTGACCGCGGCAAGCAGACGATAAAAACGATCAACCGGCTCCTTGTTGGCATCCTGACGGAGCAGCTCGTAGGTGCGCTTCGCGCCGAGACGATCGCCGAACGATTCCTGCCGGGACGCCTGAAGCACGCGAGCGCGGAGTCCTTCGATAGCTGGCTCTTTTCCCGACTTTCGCACTCCTAAACGTAGCTCTTCTAGGGCGCGGAACTCGGCGTCGATGGCGTCCAACGCGGCCAGACGTTTCTTGGCCAACGCGCCGATGCCTGCGCTTCCTTCGCGCGAGACGACCTCCTTCCACAGCTTCTCTGCTGTCGGACGATCGCCGTCATACTCAGCTTCGGCGGCCTTGAAAGCGATTTCCTCGGACTGAGATTTCGGCTCGACGGCCAGCCGCAGCGTCTTCTCCCGCGCGTAGCGTAGGTGCCGATCGATCAGTTTCTCGAAGCGGTTGGCGTCGTAGTCTTCGGCCCATTTGCGGATCTGTTTTGTCTTGTCATCGTCGAGCTGGCCATAGCGCGCCAGATACTCGCGGATCGGACCGTCGCGAGCTTGGTCGTGCTTCTCCGGATTGTCCGACTGCATCAGCCGTTCGGCCTTGCGGAACAACTGATCCGCCGAGGGCGGTTGCAACAGCAGCACAATTGCTCCAATGGTGAAGGCCAACACCGTGCCAATGCCCAGCGCCCGCACCCAGACTTGCTCATACCACGGTTTGACCGGCTTCTTACGCGGTCGTTTGCCCTTGATGACTCGGGCAGCCTCGCGGTCCTCGGCGGTGATGTCTTTGCGACGAGTGCGGGGATCGTTGCCGGCGCTGACCGCATCGACCCCGGCGGAGTGCAGGGCCTCGACTTTCTGTTGGATGCTGGTCAGTACGTTGGCCACCATGTTGGCATCCAGCGGACGATGCTCCGGTTTCTTCTCCAGTAGTTGGCAAACCAGCGTGTCCAGCCACACGGGAATATCCAGGGCGAACTGACTGGGACGGGGTGGTGGCTCGTTGACGTGCTTCAAGAACAGTTCCATTGGGCTGTCGGCCTGGAACGGTTTGCGACCGGTGAGCAGCTCGAAGAAGACCACTCCAAGAGAATAAAGATCGGATTTATGCGTGATATTCTTCTCGCCGCGACACTGTTCCGGCGACATGTACGAGGCAGTCCCAACCGTACAGTTGGTGCTGGTCAACTGGGTCTCGTCGAGATCCTTGGCGATGCCAAAGTCCGTTAGTTTCAGCGTGCCATCGGCCAAGATCATCAGGTTCGACGGTTTCAGATCGCGATGCACGATGCCCGCCTCGTGGGCGTGTTGCAGAGCTGAGCAAAGCTGTGTGCCGAATTCGACGACCTCTTCCCAGGTCATGCGGTCGCGACGCGCCATCACCTTGTCGAGCGACTCGCCCTCGACGTACTCCATCGCGTAGTAGCGCACGCCGCCTGTCTTGCCCTCGCCGAACAGCCGAACGATGTTGGGATGCTTCAGCTGTTTGAGAATGGCGACTTCGCGTTTGAACCGCTCGGAGGCGGCGGCGTTGTTCGCCCCGTAGCCAGGAGCCATCACTTTGATCGCCAGCACTTGGCCGGTCTTCAGGTAGGTGCCGCGATAGACGGCCCCCATCGCTCCGGCTCCGAGTTCTTTATCGATGAGGAAGGGGCCGAACTGTTGTCCGACTTGCATGATTCCACCGTCCCGGGTCGTGAAATCGAATCGACAGGTGTTGCTTATGGTAAAGACCAGATGGCGGCATTGGCAATGCTGGCTTAGCCTAACCAGCGGGCCACGTCCCGAGCGTGATAGGTTAGGATCATGTCGGCTCCGGCTCGGCGGATGCTAGTCAAGATCTCCAGCGTGACACGTCGTTCGTCGATCCAACCCTTCGCCGCCGCTGCCTTGACCATAGCAAACTCGCCGGAGACGTTGTAGGCCGCCACCGGCACAGCAAATCGGTCCTTGACGCGACGGATGATGTCGAGGTAGGCCAGCGCCGGCTTGACCATGACCAGGTCTGCTCCCTCGGCGAGATCCAGCGCCACTTCCTTCAAGGCTTCGTCGCTGTTGGCGGGATCCATCTGGTACGTCGAACGATCGCCAAACTGTGGCGGCGACTCAGCGGCGTCGCGAAACGGACCATAGAACCCCGAGGCGTACTTGGCCGAGTAGGCCAGAATCGGCAGATGGCTGAAGCCGGCCTCGTCGAGTCCGCGCCGTATCGCTTGCACCATGCCGTCGAGCATGCCGCTGGGCGCGACGATATCTGCTCCCGCGCGAGCATGGCTGACGCACTGAGCCGCCAGTTTCGGCAAGGTCGCGTCATTGTCTAGATCGAGTCGACCTGTCTGCTCTGAAAGCACTCCACAATGTCCGTGATTGGTGTACTCGCAGAAGCACTCGTCGGGGATCAACAGCACTCGTTCGCCGTAGTGCCGACGCAGAGTCTGCAGTGCTTGTTGCACGATACCGTTGTCGGCCAGGGCCACTTCGCCGGTGGCGTCTTTGGTCGCGGGAATGCCGAATAGCATGAACGCTTGGAGTCCCAGTTCCAGCGCTTCGCCGACTGCTTCGACCAGGGTATCCGGCGAAAACTGGTAAGTGCCCGGCATCGAGGCGATCTCGTTGCGCACCCCCTGCCCAGGCCGCACGAACAACGGCAGGATCAGATCGTGCGGCGAAAGCGTCGTCTCGCGCACTAACTGCCGCACTAGGGGATGATGCCGCAGCCGTCGCGGCCGATGTGAAGGGAACGAGGGATTCATATTATCCTGTCAAATCGTCCATAAGGATCTGCAACCGAGGGCTGCAACAGCCTCGCTGATTCATGCCACTGCTCACGCCAGATAGACTTGGTTAGCGGCAGCCACGCCGGCACCCGGCGGCACCTTAGCTCCGAGCTTGGTCAACACCTGCTCTAGCGCCGCCAACGCCAGCAGCACCACCGCCGGGCGGCTGTTGTAGCCCATCAGGCCAATCCGCCAGGCTTTGCCCTTCAGTTCACCCAGCCCGCCGCCCACTTCGATGCCGAACTCCTCCAGCAGCATTTTCCGCCCTGCCGCGTCGTCCACTCCGTCGGGGATGCGCACGGCGTTGAGTTGCGGCAGCTGGTGCCCCTCCTGGGCAGTGTAAGTCAGCCCCATCGCCTGTAACCCCGCCTTCAACGCTCGATGGTTGTGCTGATGCCGCTCCCAGCGTGTTTCCAATCCCTCTTCCAGTATCAATCGCAGCCCCTCGTGCAATGCGTAGTTCATCGTGATTGGCAGCGTGTGATGGTACATGCGATCAGTCGTGAGATAGCGTCGGATCAGCGACAGATCGAGGTACCAGTTGGGCACTTTGGAGCGGCGTTTTTCCATCGCCTCGACGGCACGAGGACTGAACGACACCGGAGCCAGCCCCGGAGGACAGCCCAACCCCTTCTGCGAACAGCTGTAGATGGCATCGATTTGCCAGTCATCGACGCGGACCGGCACACACCCCAGGGCGGTAACGGCATCGACCATCAGCAGCGTGTCGAACTCATGGCACAGCTGGCCCAACTCCTCGATCGGCTGCCAGGCTCCCGTCGATGTCTCGGCTTGAACGATGGCCAACAGCTTGGGCCGCTCCCGCTGCAAGGATTCGCGAATCAGGTTCAGATCGAACACTTTGCCCCAGGTTTGCTCCAGCACATTGACCTGTGCGCCGAGCCGCTGAGCCATATCGACTATTCGGAGTCCGAAAAATCCTTTAACGCAGATCGTTACCTTATCACCCGGTTCCAGCAGATTGACCAGACAGGTTTCCATTCCCGCCGATCCCGTCGCGCTGATAGGGAAGGTCAGCAGATTCTTAGTGAGAAAGACCGAACGCAGCATCTCCTGATTGGCGTTCATCAGCTGAAGAAACTGTGGATCAAGATGCCCCAGAAGCGGCGTCATCATGGCTCGCAGGACGTTCGGGTGCGCGTCGCTGGGGCCGGGACCGAGCAACAATCGCGGAGCCGGGCTGAAGGGGATGGGAATCGACATGAACTATCTCCTCGATTGTGATCGAATTACTCGGAACTAATTGCTTTCATCCGTTCCTGAACGAGCCGACTGATCGCTTTGAAGTTCGCATGGGACGCGCCGCCGACCCACTCGAAGACGCAACCTTCACTTGTCGTCAAGATGACCCCGGCTTGCTCTAGTCGACGAATCGCCGTGTCGTGGTCGAGCTGGTATCGTGCCCCGACGGCATCGATGGCCAGGTAGACACGAAAATCCAGGGCCAACAAATCCAACGCGGTGTTCAGGACGCAGACGTGGGTTTCCAGGCCGGCTAGCACGAGCTTTGGACGCGCTTCACGATGGAAAGTTTCCACTACCGAGGGAATCGCACAACAACTGAACGCCGTCTTTTCCGGGCGAACCGGCAGACGAGCGGCCAACTCCGACACCGTCGAGCCAAGCCCCTTCGGATACTGTTCGGTGGCCTGTACGGTCATCCCCAACAATTGGGCCGCGTCGATCAGAAAGGCGACGTTCCGCACGATCTCCTTCGCACGGGGAATCATCGGCAAGAGTTTTTCCTGCACGTCGATCACCAGTAAGCCGGTATCCGCCGCGGACATCTGACTGGCATGCGGCATCGGTCCGCCTCCTCGCCCAGGTGCCAAGCAATCCCCTGTTCGCGATGCTAGTGGCCGGTCGAACTGCCGTCAACCGAGCCGGGCTTGACCCGAAGCGGATCCCTGGTGAGAATCGGGCCGTCGCGGATAAGGTCCATCCTCGTGAAAGGAGTCGCGTTCATGCGTACCTGGTTTATTCTAGGGGTATTGTCGAGTGGTTTTATCCTTTTTCAGACACCCTCGACGGGAAGCGATTCCGACCAGGCACGGGTACAGGGCGAGTGGAAAGTCACCTCGGTACTGGACGATGGCGCGATCGTTCCCGAAAGTGTGGTCGAATCGCATTTGATCCGTGAGGGACGCCTCACCATCAAAGGCGCGACGCTGTCGTACATCAATCCCGAGAATATGCAATTACACGAGTCGGCATTCGTCTTGACGACGGACGTTCAACCCAAAGCGATCGACCTGGCGGGACATGGTCGCACGCGCAGCAAGGGCATTTATATGCTCGATGGCGATTCCCTTGTCGTCTGCTTGGCAGCTCCCGAGGCCAAAGATCGCCCCACAGAGTTTGGCTCGCCCAAGGGATCAAACAATTTGCTAATTTGGATGAAGCGCGTCAAGGTGCCGACCGCGACCCCGGTGAAGCGAACCACGCCCATCGAGGTGCCCAAGCAGCCGCCCGCGTCGAAGCCGCCCACTCAGCAGGAACTCGATGCCCGAATGCGCCGCGAACTGATCGGCACCTGGGGCCATCAGAACTCCGATGAAATCGTACTCATCACCTTCAATCCCGATGGCAGCTTTTCCTCGTCGAAAACTCCGAAATCCGGCTTCAAGAAGATTTTCCGTGAGCCGGTCCGCACCTCGGGCACTTGGAAACTCGAAGAAGGCATCATTATCATTCGCGTCACCGCTTCTACCGAACGTGATCTGAACGGACAGATCCTAAGCTATCGAGTGCGTTCCATCTCCGATACACAAATCACCATGATCGACTCGACCGGACGCATGCATGTGCAATGGAAAACGCCGTGAGGCAGCTTTCGCGAGCGTGCCAAAAGTGTTCTTTCTTCCCAATCTTTCTCCAAACGAGGGGTGGGGTCCAAAAGCGTTTCCTCTCTCCACTTCGGAGAGAGGACTGAACTGCACTCAACCGCTTAACTTCCTACGTCCCGGTCCCACCCAATTCGTCACATTAGAGAAAGCGAGCGAGCATGCGCATCGCGGTAATTGGTGGCGGTATTCAGGAAATCTGCATCGCTTTGGAGTTGGCACGACGAGGAGCCAAGGTAGATCTCTTTGAATCACGTGAGGCACTCATGCTTGGAGCCTCACGTCATAATGAGGGCAAGATTCATCTCAGCTACGTCTATGCCAACGATGCTGGATTCGCCACTGCCCGACTGATGGCCGAGGGAGCGTTCTCCTTCGCCTCGCTGCTGAAACGCTGGCTGGAACATGACATAAACCAGATTCAAATTTCGCGACCATTTTACTATGCGGTCCATCGTGTAGTCTGCTTTCCCTAGATGAATTGGAGGGCCGTTATCAATCTATTGATAGAATTATCCAAGACATTTCCCCTCGACCTGGCGCGGATTATTTTGGCATCTCTGCTACGCATTCTGTAAGACGGCTCAACTCGCGGCAATTGGCACAGCTATATGACCAAGAAAAGATTATTGGAGTTTTTGCTACGTCAGAAATCGCGATAGATCCAGACAATGTGGCCGATTTGCGCATCGATCGCGTCAAAATTGATCCGCGGATTGAATTACACCTTCAATCGAAAGTGGTTGCCGCACGAGAATTGAAAAACCGAATTCAACTTACGATTGATCAGGGACACCAGTTCTGTGAAGATTATCAGCATGTGATTAATTGCTCCTGGTGTGGCCGATTAGCGATTGACACGACGATGGGGAGGGGATTCACCCTCCGCGTCCTTGGTCATTCCGTCGCAAGGGATTTCTTCGTTTGCCTTCGAGTGTTCATGCGGAAATCCCAACGACTACGATTGTTCTCGGTCCATTCGGTGATGTGGTGGAGTATTGCAACAGTAATATGTATTTATCGTGGTATCCGGTTGGTTGTAGTAGAATAGAAAGTGGATTGATTCCTAGCCCTGCGAAATATCATGATATTGTTCAAAAGCAACGAGAAATTCTGGCAGCATTACAAGCAATCATCCCATCGATTGAAACTCTTTCAACGAATATAAGCGAGCAAAATAATTGACGTGAGGGGGTGATTTATGCCTTGGGAACAACAGATGTAGACGATCCTAAGAGTGTCTTGCACCAACGCTATATTGTTAGTCCGCAATCGTTTGGTCGGTATCACACGATTGATACAGGCAAATACACAGTTGCTCCGTTATTTGCTGAGCGATTGGCCCAGCGTATTTTATCCATGCGAGTAGCTGCATGACTTCTCCAGACATTTTTGTTGCTGTTCCGGTATATCGTGGCCAGGAATTGGTTGCGGAAACACTCCGCTCGATTCGCAATCAGACGTATTCCAATTTTCGAGTTCTTATTAGCGTCGATGGTGAAGATGCTCCATCAGTTGAAGCTTGTTTACCCTTTCTTTCGGATTCGCGTTTTCAACTAGTGGTACAATCCAATCGCAAAGGTTGGCCAGGCAATCTCAACTAGTTAATTCAGCAATGTGATTGCCCATTCTTTACTTACTGGCAACAAGATGATCTGGCTGCAACCAATTATCTCGAAGCACTACGTGCGGAGATGCTAGCCAATCCCGAAATCGCAATTGCCTACTCTGACGTTCAATGGTTTGGCAGTCGATTTGAACGCGATGTTATGGATAGTATCGTCGGCACCGCACAACAGCGAGTGTTTCGGCACATCGAGAGAATTGGCTATGAACCACTTCGTGGATTGATGCGAGCCAGCTATTTGCCTCTTGGTGAAGCGATTCCGATTTCCGAGAATCAAAGTTGCCAAGAGGAGTTTGTCTTTCTTGCAGAGATGATTGCTCGTGGCGCGTTCCATCGAGTGACCAATACGATGTACTTCAAACGCGGGCATTTGCAAAATACCTATTCTCGTTGGTTTTCCTGGTCGGACTCTCGTCGTCGCCTTGGTTGGTTGAACATGGGGCTTGGCTTTCTTCGTGTAGCTCGACAAGTCTATCCTGAATCGGAGTGGCTTCGACGATTAGTTGTTGCAATTATTGATCGATTGACTATTTTTCGCCCAGGTCGCGGATTTTTCTAACGATTACCCGATGAGAGTTTCATTCCACTCTTTGTGTTTGTGCGTGATTTTCTTGCGCGAGCTAGAATTGAGTTGCCTTCCGTGAATCACAGCTATACATGCACTAATGATGTTGCCATCTTTTTTGAATCGCTGCAGCCGCAATTGGATCAGGTATTTGTCGCCATCGATCAATTACAACAACAGCGTCGGCAGTTTGCTCGGCAACTAGCTGAAAATGGCTCTTTGGAATTAGAGGTACGGCAAAACGAAGCCGGTCGGGCATTGCTGGGATATGGTTGGTCATTGGAGGAAGAGTGGGGTGTTTGGAATGACGGCGATCAGGCTTCGCTGTGGTTGCCGATTCCCGAACCGGGTTGCTGGCAAGTGACGCTGATTGGGCATCAGATTGCTTCAAAGCGCGCCCCGAATGAGCAACCTGCTGTAATCGAATGGAGTTTGGATCGCGCGGGAGTGTACTGTTGCCATGAAGTGCCAGTCGATCAATTATTTCATCTCCAACTTGACCTCAAGACAATGCAACCAAACCCGATGCTACATCTGCGGCTGCCGGGATCGATTCGTCTAACCGACGAAGGCTACGGCGAGGATCCGCGTCAGGTGGCGTTTGGCTTGCGGCAAATCCTCGTTCGTCGCAGTGCCGTCCCGCGGAGTGGAACCGCGTCCTCCTCGTTTTCAGCGAGGCATGACAACCGCCTACACTAGAACGGCAATAGTACCCGCCTCCCCTGATCAGGAGTCGAACCTGAAACATCTCATTTTGTTGGGCGCGGTTCCAGTGCGTCTAGTGGGACTTGAACCCACGCTGCCGCCTTGGCATGGCGACATGCTACCGTTACATCACAGACGCATTTTGGGCTACGTGCAAGTCGAGGCGGCGTTAGAACGACCGGATTCGAACCGGATGTTCCAGCTTAATAGGCTGGTGTGGTGCCAAACCACGAGTTTGTAAGCCGCTTCTGTTGGGCACGTCGCCCAATATCGAGGCTGGGATCGAACCAGCGACTTCTCTTTGTGACAGACATTTTGTCGTCCGCCATGTACTTATTTAGACGCAGGAGAAGATCGAGGGTTCGCGCTTTGGAGAAAAATTTTTAGCACGAACAGACCGATGACCACGAACGGCCAGGTCAGCCAGGGGAGCAACTCCCACCACGACTCCGGGGCTTCCTCGATCAAGATCTCGCCTTCGAACGCCACGGACTCGACCTCGACGAGCAGCCGCCACGGCCCAGGGCGGTCGAGCTCCAGATGGGCCGACTGTAGCAGCTTGTTCGTCGCCAGTTCGGTGCTGGCCATCGCCTCGATCACCCGCGACGGTTGCTGGCGCGGTATCGCCCGAACCCGGATGGGCACGCCCAACCGAACTTTCCCGTTGGCGTCCTGTACCAACACGCTGACATCGAGCAGCCCGACCGTGGGTGGCGTCGGCGACGTGAAGACACTGACACGCAGACCGTAACGCTCCTCGGTCCAACGTAGCTGCCCGCCGTCGGCGTAGAGCAGCGGCGAGAGCAGCAAAAGGGCCAGGCAGGCTCGAACGGTCGGCATCGGTTCACCCCATCATCGTGCCGCGCATCTGCATCGGCTGCAGCAGAATCCACACCCCGAGAATAAATAAAGCAATTATAAGGATAGCGTAAGGTGTTGTTTTGATGGGGCTTCGGTCGGCGACGCGCCAGGCGGTGTACAGCGACAGCAGTAGGCCGAACTCCAGGGCCAGGATCTCGGCGCGAATCAACCAGGCCGGCACCAGGGCGCAGCAGGAGCAGACCCAGGTCGGAGCCTGAGCGTACCAGCCCAGATCGAACGCGACACGTTGCAGGGCCGGGATCACCACCTCGTAGCTAGTGAAGAAGTGAAAGCAATAATGACTGAACCACATGGCCGTACCGAGGGGCACGAGACTAAAAACGTACTTTCGCGAGGTGAAAAGAAGTAGAAATGTCGGCAAGCCGACCGCCACGACGTAGAAGGCGGTCACCAGGGGCAGTGGGGAGGACCAGCCGAGTTTGTCCGTGAGAGCATCCTGCCAATCGACGACTGGAGCGATCATCCCACCGGCGTTGGCGAACGCGCCGAAGACGAACAGCAACACCAGAACCGCCAAGTCTGGACGCTGGGAAAAGCGGCCCAGTCCCGAGCGTTGCGGATCGCTCCATAACTCCGAGGCCGGCAAACGGCCACGCAGTTCGATGTTGTCGTGCGGGCAGGCGTGGACGCAGTCCAGGCATAAGGTGCAGTCCATGTTGCCCTGCTTACGCGGCAGATACAGGGCCAGTTCGCAGCCTGGAGAGTTTGACGATCCGCGAATGCAGTCTTTCGTGGTGCAGGAGTCGCAGGCGCTTCGTTCGCGGATGGCCAGTTCGGTCGGCGAGACCAGCGATGTCACGAAGTTGAACTGGCCGATGGGGCAGACGAACTTGCAGAAGCTGGCGTGGCGAAAGATCCCGTCGATAACGAAGGCAGTCAGGAAGTAGGCCAGCGCCAGGCAGGCGGTCGCCCCAGGCCGATCCCACAACGCGAAGGCTTCGTAGGCCCAGAGAAACAGAGCGAACAAGACGATCGCTGGCCACTTGTTGCGCAGCCAGCGCGGCCAGGGTCGTGAAGCCGGTAACCAGCGTCGGGCCAGGGTGCGGGGCAAAAGAAACGGACAGCCATAGCAGAACACATTTCCGAGTGCAAATAGGCTAAACACGAGCAAGCCGCGCCAGTGAATCCACGGCAGGACGCCCGCCAGGTTCAACGGCGTGATCGGTGGTCCCAGCCAACCATCGAGCATGACCACTACGGCCAGCACCAGCAGCGTCAGTTGCAGAAGAGGCCGCGCGAATTGCCAGCGGAGGAAGTTGCCCAGAATAGGAACACGCAGTAGATCCCAGCGGGGTTTGCGTACCCCCTTACCCCTAACCCCTCTCCCCTTAGGGAGAGGGGAACCGTGCGATCTCCCCACTCCCCGTGCGGGAGAGGGTTCGGGGATGAGGGGAAGAGGGGAACGAGCGGTCTCTTTCCACTGCCGAACTAACCCCTGTTCCGACGAATCAACAAGAGGTAAAGCAATGCGGCGCGGCTTGGTTTGTCCGGGGCGAGCGGCGGCCTGGGGGAACAGCAGTTGCAGCCCGATGAGGAACAACGGCACCAGGTAGGCGATTGAGCCGGGCACCCACATCAGCACGCCGGCAGCGATTTGATCGTCAATCACGCTGCCTACTAGACGCGGCATAGCGGCGTAATGGGGATACCACGGCTCGTCGGAGAAACTCAGCAACGCCGATAGGGCGGTGTTCTGCACGTCGGTCAGAATGAGATACGGCACGAGGAGCCATTTCGACCAAGTCGGCTTGGCTGGATAGGGTCGCACCACGGGGTACCAAAACAGTAGCCCACTGACCAAGAAACAAGCGTGCTGGAAGTAATGCCAACGTGGCGAAGTCAGCGCTAGTTCGTACAGCGCGGGCAGGTGCCAACTCCAGGTCGTCAGGAAGAACAGTAGTCCCGCGCCAATAGGATGCGTCAGTCGGGCAAACAGGCGGTGTAACGTCGTGGAACGCAACAGCGGCGCCAGCAGAGAACGCAATTGGGCGGGCCAACCGCGCAGCAGCGGAAAGAACGGAGCAGCCAGCCACAGCAACGGTGGAGCAACCATGACGAGCAACAGATGCTGGGCCATGTGTGCCTGAAGCAGCAGTGACGTGAACGGCTCCAACGGTGAGCCGAGCGCCAGAAACAACGCCAGCAGTCCGCCGAGGAACGACAGCGGTTGAGCGGCGTGCCAGCGGGTGGGATCGCGACGGGACAGGATGTGCCAGCCTCGCAGATAGATCGCGGCACAAATCGCCAGCGTGATCCACAGGCTGGGATCGTAGGGCCAGGAACGCAGCACGGCATCGACAGCGGGGAGCATGAAGATGATCTTATGATGAAGAACAAGCCGAGTTCAGGTTCGCGCTATAAGCCAACTTCAACGTTTCTAGTCGAGGTTTCGCTTGCGAGGTGCCTGACATGGTGCGTCCTCTTTTGGCCCTGGCTGGTGCGGTGTTGTTGGTGTGCTGCGTGTTGCTCGCTGGACGTTCACCGCAATTGCGAGCCACCGGGCAACCCGATCCAGTGAATCTCCCCAACGAGCGCGACTTTCCGCACTTCGTTATCGAACCATACTTGCAGTATGTTACTCCTACATCGATTACCATTCTCTGGGAAACCAGCTTCCCCGGTTCCTCGGTGGTGAAGTATGGCATCGGTTCGGCATCAGAGACTAAGGAAGGGGCAAAAGACGTGACGATACACGAAGTCGCGCTGAGCGAGCTGAAGCCGAACACACCGTATGTCTATCAGGTGGAAACAAGCGGTGCGGGGGGCAAACTGGTCTCGCCACTGTTGACGTTCGGCACAGCGGTGGGTCCGGACGATGCCTACTCGTTCGTGCTGTTCGGCGATACGCAGAAGAACCCAGCGGTGACGCGCAAGATCGCCACGCTGGCTTGGCAGCGTCGACCCAACTTCGCCCTGCACCTCGGCGATGTGGTCGATACGGGACCAGACAAGCGAGAGTGGATTTACGAACTTTTCGGACCGTGTAAAGAGCTGTATTCGCGAGTTGCTGTCTTTCCCTGCATCGGCAACCATGAGAAGAACCACGCCTGGTACTATCGCTACTTCGCTCTGCCTCAGCCGGAATACTACTACCGCTTCAGCTACGGCAATGCTGACTTCTTCTCGATCGACACGAACAAGAGCGTCGGACCTGGCTCGGAGCAGTATCGCTGGCTTGATGCCGAACTGGGCAAATCGACGGCACGGTGGAAGATCTGCTACCATCATCACCCGGCCTATTCCTCGGACAGCGACGACTGGGGCGATACCTTCAAGGGCAAATCCTCGCCGATGGGCGATCGCAACGCGCGGAAGCTGGTCGAACTGTACGAGAAGCATCAGGTGGACTTGGTGTTCAACGGACATATACACGTCTATGAGCGAAGCTGGCCGATTCGCGGCGGCAAGGTCGATCAAGAGAAGGGGATTGTTTACGTCACTTCCGGAGGCGGAGGCGGTCGGCTGGAAGACTTCACGCCGGTGCCGACTTGGTTCAAGGCGCAGTGTCGCAGTGACTATCATTTCTGTTATGTTACGGTCCACGGCGGGAAACTGACGCTGAAGGCGTTTGATCATCAGGGAATGTTGTTCGACACATTCGATCTGGTCAAAAAGTAGCGGCAGACCAACGAGGTGCCAGGCCGTGGGGTTATGCTGGCAGTCAGGCCGTGATGCCCGGTGAGAGCGTGCGAGAAAGAGACCGGTAGAAAACGCGGCGATTTTTTGCCCGACGGCCAAACCATCTCTAGTGCTACCTCGTCGAAAGGGTGACGGAATGAGCCGATCCGCTCGCCGCGTGTCCGCCCAGACGACCAAGGACGATTCCGAGGGTGTCGTGGAGAGCGCCACGCAAACCTCTAGTGAACGTGTCTCGCCTGTGGGCACGCCTCCGGTTTCCACCTGGGGCGAGGTACTACTACGCACCTTCAACGACGCGCGCGATGATCTGATCAGTACTCTCTGGTTCGTGCTGGGCAACAAGGACGACGCTCAGGACATCGCCCAGGAAGTGTTTCTCCGCTGCTGGCGCGCTCGGGAGGAATTGCCCGAGGTCCACAATCTTCGGGCCTGGATCTTTCGCGTGGGGCTGAACGCGGCCAGGGACATGCACCGCAGTGCCTGGAAGCGTCGAGCCAAACCGCTGCTGGGAGCTGAACTGATGCCACACCTGCAACAACCGTCGCCCTTGCACGAACTGGAAGAGCGTGAATCTCTGGAGCAGCTTCGCGCTGCCTTACTGGAGCTTCGTCCGGAAGAAAAAGAGGTCTTCCTGCTCCGTCAGAACGGCGAGCTGACCTACGAACAAATAGCCGAGACTTTCGACCGCCCCGTTGGCACGGTCAAGACGCAGATGCGCAGCGCCTTGCAGAAGCTGCGCAAAGTCCTGGCCTGCTAAACGCGATTCTGGGGAGAGTGTCATGCTGACCTGCACCACCTGCCAAGAGCAGATGCTGGATCATCTTTACGACCTACTGGACGAGTCGGAACAACGTGCGTTCCTCGACCACGTCGCCGGCTGCGTTGCCTGCCAAGCCGCCCTGGAAGTGGCACGCGGGCAGAAAGCGCTACTGGCCAAGGCGGCCAAGCTGCACTTCCCCGAGGTTCGCTTCGTGCCGCCAACCGAACAGCCCGTCGTCCTGCCGCTGCGCCGTCGGGGGCGTGGGCTGTCCCTGGCTCGTTGGGCCATGGCTGCTGCCTTGCTCCTGGCCGTGGTTGGCCTGGGCACTCCGCTGGTCCGCAATTACGTCAGCTATCGGACCGCGTCACAAACCGTACGTGACCACGAGCAGACCGTCTCCCAGCAACAAGAGCAACTGCTCGCGCTGGCCAAGTCGTTGCAACAAGCCCAAACCGAACGGCAGCAGCGGCTCGTCGCTCTACAGCGCGAGATTCAACAGCGGCAGATGCAACTGTTCGTTACCGGACCGCGCACCATTCAACCCGGCGCGCCGACCGATTACTTCGTCCGCTGCGTGGATCTCAACGGTAACCCCGCTGAGGCCGAGATCGTTGCTCAGGTGCGGCAACAGTCGGAGCCGCGTCGAGAGACCACCACTGCTTCGGTGCCGGTTGCTACCGCCGCTGCTATCCCGAAAGCGGAGGCCAAGTCGAGCGACTCCGCGAAGAAAGACGCCGTCGCCACGCTGCCTGTCATCCGTCAGGGCAAGGGCACCTATCGTGTCCGCGTGCCCGCTGGGCTGCGCTTCGAGCCGGGAGCTGATCTCTCGATGCTTGTGACGGCACGAAAGGAATCGTCTGCCGACAAGGAACGCGATGCGACAGGGAAGAAGGAGACGGCCCAGCAAGTCAGTCTCCAGGGCGAAGTTCGCCTGACTGCGCCGATTTATCTGACGCATCTGACCACGGATAAACCGATGTACCAGCCCGGCGAGGTGGTGCGCTTCCGCTCACTGACACTAGATCGTCACTCGCTGACACCGCCCAGCGACGAGTTTCAGCTAGTCTACACCCTGACCAATCCGCTCGGCGCGGAGCAGGTGTTAGCTCGTGGCCTGACTCGTACTCGGCCCGAGGAACGCCACCTATTCGGCATCGGGGCCGGTGAGGTGAAACTCGATGAGGAAGCTCCCGGCGGCGAGTACACGCTGACTGTTCGCGAGGAGATGAACCGCTTCCCACAGGCGACCCGCAAGTTCCTGGTCAATCGCTATCAGAAACCGCGTCTGGACAAGAAGCTCGACTTCAACCGAGCCAGCTTCGGCCCTGGCGATGAGGTACAAGCCCGGGTCAGCGCCCAGCGCGCCGATGGCGGACCAGTTGCCAATCGTCCCATCGAGGCGACCGTTGTCATCGATGACGTGCAGTTCGATGCTCAGGGCAACCCCAGCGCTGCACCGCTGCGCTTCCAGACCGATGCTCAGGGGAGTGCCCTCGTCCGCTTCCGTTTGCCCACGACCATCCAGCGCGGCGCGGCTACGTTGGCCGTCAAGTTCGACGATGGTGGGGTGGTTGAAACCCTGTCGCGCTCGATTCCGCTGGTGCTGAAGAAACTCGACGTCGAGTTCTTCCCTGAGGGCGGCGATCTCGTTGCCGATCTGCCCAACCGCGTCTACTTTCAGGCCCGCACGCCGCTGGGCAAACCGGCTCAGCTACGCGGTACGCTGTTGGAAGACAGTCAACCGCTCGACGTGGTCGTGGCCACTTTCCACGATGACGACAATCCCGGAGCCAACCAAGGGCAGGGCGTCTTCACCTTTACACCGCGGCTGGGGAAGAAGTACGAGCTACGCATCGACTCGCCGCAAGGAGTTACAGAGAGAAAACCGCTCCCGATACTCCGTCAAAATCGCGTGGTGCTGCAGGTGCCCGGCGGTGTCTTCCAACCTGACGATCCCATCCGCGTTCAGGTTCGCTCAGCTCAACCGCGTTCTCTGATCGTCGGAGCCTATTGTCGCGGTCAGCTGCTCGATCTGGTCGAGGTCGCGCCGGGGTCAACGGAAGCCGTGCTGAAGCCGAAGCTCGGAGCTGGTGGTGTTTGTCGCATCACCGTCTTCGAGCAACGCCCCGGTGCCGAGCAACGTGACCTGGTGCCCGTGGCGGAACGCTTGGTCTATCGTCATCCCAAACAGCGGCTGAACCTAGCGATCCAGCCCGACGCCAACAGCTACGTCCCTGGCCAGAAAGCCAAGGTGACGGTTCGCTCGACCAACGAAGCTGGTCAGCCGGTGCCCAGTCTGGCGTTGGTGGCGGTGGTCGATCAGAGTGTGCTGACCCTGGCCGACGAGAAGACCCATCGCGCGATGCCGACGCATTTCCTGCTGACCACGGAGGTGGCCCGACCCGAGGAGTTGGAGTACGCCGACTTTCTACTCAGCGACAATCCCAAAGCGGCCATCGCCCTGGATCTGCTGCTGGGCACGCAGGGGTGGCGGCGCTTTGCCGAGCAAAACCCCGCTGAACTTCAGGCCAGGCTGCATCGTCCGGACAGTCCCCTTAAGGAGGCCGACAAGCAACAGCGTCAAGAGGACGTGCAGCGGCTGTTGGTCCTCAGTGGTCAAAGCGACGTGCAGACCACCGATTTTGACCAGCAACGCTTCGATGCCGTTCACCAGGAGTTCAACACCAAGATCCAACAGTTGCAGCGAGAGCAGCAAGAGACGCTGGAGCGTCTCCAAGCGGCGCGGAACGACACACGCCATGCCCAGGCTTTGACCGAGTTGCGGCTACTGGAACGGCGATGGCAGCAGGCGCGTGAGTATGTCCTTCCGACGCTGATGGCTTTGGCGGTCTTCGGCTTGATCGTGAGTCTGCTGTCGGCACTTGGGCGCAACCTTCCCCGAGCGGCACTGGGCATGGGCCTGACGGCGGTCTGTGGCGTGTTGCTCCTCGTTGCAGGGAATTTCTCGAAAGAATCGGCGCTGGCCTCGAAGTCGGCGGCTCAGGCCGATGCTCTCGGAGCGGATCTCCGGGCGAGGGAGGCTATTGGCGATAACAAGAACGTGCCGGGCGACGCCGCCAATGGGGAACTTGAGCGAGCGGCAATGGGCAAATGGGGCTTTGCCGAGGGGGGGCCTGGCGTCGGTGGGCCAGGCATCCCAGGCGGAATCGGCGGTGCCATGCCACCTG
Organism: uncultured Gemmataceae bacterium; assembly: GCA_937923405.1. Taxonomy (GTDB): domain Bacteria; phylum Planctomycetota; class Planctomycetia; order Gemmatales; family Gemmataceae; genus CALDUY01. The sequence goes on from CALDUY010000013.1 coordinate 189,422, forward strand.
CGCCGCCTCCGGTCATGCCGATGGCGGCGATGGGCAGCGGCGCGGCGGGCCGAGGAGAAGCTCGGCTGGCGGCCCCCGGAGCCAACCGAGACTTCTTGAACCGTCCTATGGATCGGGCACGGCGAGCAGGGGAGTTGGCTCCCGGTCGTAGACCGAACCTGGCTTTTGGCCAACAGGCCGAGCTTCGCAAGCAGCTCCAAGAACGGCAGAATCAGAACGCCGTCCTGGGCCTGGCAGGACGAGCTTTAGAACGGCTCGACAAAAGGATGGCCGCCGATGCCGCTGAACCTCATCCCGGCGAGCAGCTGCTGCCGATCGAGCCGTTTGTCTTCCGCGAGTATGCTCACACTCGGCCCACCGGTTCCACGCCGATGCAGCGCAGCGACTTCACCGAGACGTTGTACTGGCATCCGGTGTTGCTGCTGGCCGACGGCCAGGCCGACTTCAGCTTCGATCTGTGCGACTCCGTCACCTCGTTCCAGATCGCGGTGGTGGCGCACACGACAGACGGTCGACTCGGCGCGGCGACGAAACTGCTGGAATCGCGGCTGCCCTTCACGCTGTCGCCCAAGGTGCCCGTCGAGGTGACGGCGAGCGATCGGCTGGATCTTCCCGTAGCCATCAGCAACAACACCAGTTCGCCGCGTCAGGTCGAACTGCGTCTGACTAGTCATGACGGGCTGGATCTGGTGGCGGGCGATTCGCCGACGAAACTCTCACTTCCTGCCGATGGTCGCACCCGACGAGTGTTCGGCTTCCGTCCGACTCTGACACGGGGCACGGCTCATGTGGCCTTCGAAGGATTGACCGAACCGTTCGCCGCCGATGGGATCCGCGAGTCAATCCGGGTAGTGCCGGACGGCTTCCCGATCACCGGCGCGGTCAGTGATCTGCTGGAGAAGTCGGCCACGCACAAAGTGACCTTGCCGCGCTGGCTGCCCGGCACGCTGGAAGCACGAGTCGAGGTCTATCCCTCGACGCTGGCCGATCTGCAAAAGGGACTAGAGGGGTTGCTGCAAGAGCCGTCGGGCTGTTTCGAGCAGTCGTCGACGACCAACTATCCCAACGTGCTGATTCTCAGCTACCTGCAAGCCTCAGATCAAGCCAACCCCGAGCTGGAGAAGCGGACACGCGAGCTGTTGGCGCGTGGCTATCAGCGGCTCACGTCGTTCGAGTGTCAAGAACCAGGGAGTCGAGGACGGCGCGGCTATGAATGGTTCGGTGGCGAAGCTCCCCCGCACGAAGCGCTAACCGCCTACGGCCTGTTGCAGTTCCGCGACATGGCCCGAGTGCATGAGGTCGATCGCGACATGCTCGAACGTACCCGTACCTATCTGATGGCCCAGCGAGACGGAAAGGGCGGCTTCAAGCGGAATCCTCGCGCGCTGGATTCGTTTGGCCGCGCTCCGGACAAGATCACTAACGCCTACATCGTCTGGGCCCTGACCGAGTCGGGCGAGGACGACGTGATCCGCGAACTCGACGCCCTGACCGAACAGGCGAAAACGGCTGAGGATGCCTACTTTCTGTCGCTGGTCGGCCTAAGCCTGAGCAATCGCGGACGAGCCAACGAGGCCAAGGAACTGTTCCGCCGTGTGGCCAAGCTTCAGAAGGAAGACGGCTATGTTGCCTCGGCTGAGACAAGCATCACCGGCTCAGGCGGGCGCGATTTGCTCATCGAAACGACGGCGCTGGCGACGCTGGGCTGGCTGAGAACCGACGCGGCGGGCTTCGATCGCTCGATCCGGACAGCGGTTCGCTGGATCGGCCAGCAGCGCGGCGGACATGGAGCATTCGGCTCGACGCAGGCGACGATCCTGGCCTTGAAGTCGCTCATCGCTTGGACTAACGCCAACAAGCGTGTGCCCGAGGCCGGCGAGCTACGGCTGTTCGTTGGTGAAGAGAAGGTAGCCGAACTAACCTTTGCCGCTGGCGTCAGTCAGCCGCTGACCTTGAGCGTACCCGATGCCGAGAAGCGGCTCCGCGAAGGAGTGAACACGCTGCGCGTGGAGATAACCGGCGAGAAGAACGTCTTTCCGCACACGCTCAGCTGGAGCTATCGCACACGGACACCGCCCAGCGCCGAGAAACTGAACGTTCAGTTGACGGCGAAGCTGGCCAAGCAGCAGCTGACCGAGGGTGAGTCGGTGCGTCTGAACGTCAAGCTGGTCAACGTGTCCGGCAAAGATCAGGGCATGGCGGTGGCGATCGTCGGCCTGCCGGCGGGCTTGATTGTGCCGGAGGATCTGAAGCAGCTAAAAGAGCATTGCAAGATCGTTGAAGGAGGAAATCGACCCTTGGTCAGCGCCTTTGAGATCCAAGGCCGCGAGCTGATTCTCTACTGGCGCGATCTGGCCAAGGATCAGACTATTGAGGTGCCGATCGATCTGATCGCTCGGGTTCCTGGCGTCTACACCGGGCCAGCCAGCCGAGCCTACCTGTACTACAACGCCGACCATCGGCACTGGATCGAGCCGCTCCAGGTCACGATCCAGGCGAAACCGTGAGCCGGTCCAGAGCTTCGAGGTACTTCGCCCGAGTCTTGAGAACGACATCCTGGGGCAACTCCGGTGGGGGGCTGTTTTTGTCCCAGCCGGAAGTTTCCAGCCAGTCGCGCACGAACTGTTTATCGAACGATGGCGGATTACTGCCGACCTGGTACTGATCGATCGGCCAGAATCGCGAACTATCTGGAGTGAGAACCTCGTCAATAAGGAGGATCTCCCCTGAGGGCAGTTGGCCCCACTCGAACTTGGTGTCGGCCAAGATAATGCCACGATGTTCGGCATGTTCGCTGGCCTTGCAGTAGATGGCTAGACTGCGCTGGCGCAGTTCCTCGGCGAGCGACGCGCCGATCCGATCCTGCATTTCGGCGAAGGAGATATTCAGATCGTGGCCCGACTCCTCCTTGGTGGCGGGAGTGAAGATCGGCTCGGGGAGTCGCTCCGCTTGGCGCAAACCTGCCGGCAAGGACACGCCGCATACCGACTGCGTCGCCTGATACTCTTTCCAGCCGGAACCGGCCAGGTAGCCGCGGACGACGCATTCGATCGGCACGACTTGAGTCTTTTTAACTAAACAGGATCGACCTTGTAGCTCATGAAGATGGTCAGCGAAGGCAGGGCCGAAGTCGCGCACGTCGGTTGAAAGTAGGTGATGCGGTACTTGCAAGAAATCGAGCCAGAACAAGGTCAGCGCGGTCAGAATGCGGCCCTTGTCAGGAATGCCCGTGGGCAGCACCCAGTCGAAGGCGCTAATCCGATCGGTGGCGACGAGAACCAGGCGATCCCCCAGGTCGTAGACGTCGCGGACCTTGCCACGACGGCAGGGCACGTTCGACACCTGACTGGCGAGCAACACGCGAGAAGGGGAGTTAGGCTCAGACACGATTGGTCCTTGTGAACTCAGGTTGACGACGAGGCAGGGACGTTCTGGAGCAGCGACTGGCGTAATTCTTCGGCAGCGGCGAGCAGACGGGTCATCTCGGCCTCGAGCAGGCGAACAATGCCGCGGAGTTGCTCCGTTTCGCCACGTTTGGCGGCCTCCTCGGCGGTGCGTGCGACCGCCTCAGCCGGGCCGGCACTGAGATTGCTAAGCATCCCCTTCAGCGTATGGCAGGCGTGCTTGGCCTGGGCGAGGTCGCCTTGTTGAACCGCCTCGCGCAGGAGGTTCATCAGCCGCGTGCCCTCGGTCGGTAACAGCCCCAGCACGCGCGCGGCCACCTCCGGCTTGCCGCAGGCGCGTTGCAACAAGGCGTCGCAATGAATGACCTCGACCGGGCGAGTCGGGGGGAGCGGCGTCATCGATTGGCACAGTTTGGCCAGGGCACGCCGCATCTCTTCCAGACGAACTGGCTTGGAAATGTACGCATCCATGCCCGCGGCGAGGAAGCGTTCTCGATCTCCCTGCATCGCATGGGCGGTCAGGGCGATGATCGGCACCCGAGAAGTCGAGGTTTGCTCCCTCTCGCGGATCAACTTCGTCGTCGTGATTCCATCCATGTTGGGCATCTGCACATCCATGAGGATGACGTCGAACGACTGACGTTCCAGGGCATCGAGGACCTCTTGGCCGTTGGTAGCCAGAGTAGTCTGGTGCCCCAGGATTTCCAGCATGCCCAGAGCGACTCGCTGGTTGATGGGATTATCCTCAGCGAGCAGCACGCGCAGCGAACGAGTAGTCGGTAGCGTCTTGGTCGGCAACTCCAGCGAAGACAATCGACGAGTCGAGACTTCCAGTTCGACAGTGAAGTGGAAAGTGCTGCCCTGGCCAAGCTGGCTTTCGGCCCAGATGCGACCGCCCATCAATTCGACAAGACGGGCCGAGATGGTCAGTCCCAAGCCAGTACCGCCGAACCGCCGCGACATCGAATTTTCCGCCTGCTCGAACGGTAAAAAGATGGCCGAGAGTTTATCCGCGGGGATGCCGATGCCTGTGTCGCTGACCTGAAAATGCAGGATGCGATAGGAATTCAACCGAGAGGAGTGATCGGAACCGTTGTGGTTGTCCCTGTCCAGCGCGACCCGCACGGAAACAGAGCCGGTCGGTGTGAACTTGATGGCGTTGCCGATCAGATTGATCAGCACCTGACGGAGCCGGCCCGAGTCGCCGATCACCACTTCGGGCAGTTCCGGAGCTAGATAGAGGTTCAGCCGAAGGTTCTTTTTCTGGGCCGACGGATTCATCGTCTGCACGATGCGATGCAGTTCGTCGCGTAGGGCAAACTCGACGGGAGCGAGGAGGAGTTTACCCGCCTCGATTTTGGAGAAATCGAGAATATCGTCGATGATGCTCAGGAGGGACTCGGTGGATTGCTTGACGATGCCGAGATATTCCTTTTGCTCGGCGCTCAAGGGCGTATCGAGCAAGAGTTCGGTCATGCCCAGCACACCGTTCATCGGCGTGCGAATCTCATGCGACATGTTGGCCAGAAATTCACTCTTGGCCCGGTTGGCAGCCTCGGCGGCAGTTCGGGCACGGCGGAGTTCCTCTTCGACTCGGGCACGCTCGGTCACGTCGGTACCGGTGACGATAACGCGGCTCCAGTCGGGGTTGTCATCGTCGCCTGGCACCTGGAGTCGCATGACGATCTCGGCGATGCGGCCGTCCAGGCGTCGCGAGCAGGTTTCCAACTCCAACGAGCGTTTGCCTTCCCACAGTTGGACCAACTCTTCGACGAACGTCTGGGCGGAACGCTCGGTGAACAACAGCGGCAGGTTGTTCAATAACTGCGACTTATCGACCGCGCCATTTTGCAGGACCGCCTCACGGTTGATGTCCAGAACGCGGATGCGACCCAGGGCTTCGTAAACCTCGTCGGGATGCTCCTGAAGATAGGCGCGTAGATCGGTAATGCCAGCGACGCGGAGTTCGGCGAACCAACGAGCCAGCGCTGAGAAATCCTCTTCCCAGACAGCAACCGGAGTGTGTTCAAACAGCGTGCGAAAGCGGGCCTCGGAACGGGCCAACTCCTCGGTACGCTGGGCGACGCTCTGTTCCAAGCGAGCGTTGAAGGCCGCTAACTCTTCCGTGGCGCGACGACGAGCGGTGATGTCGGTCAGCACGCCGACCATGCGGACCGCTTGGCCATGGGGATCGGTGAGAATCTGCCCGGTGCCATAGAGCCAGCGTTCTTCGCCATTGTCGGCCCGAATTATCCGATATTCTTGAGAGTAACGGCTTCGCTCCTGTAGCGCCTGTTCAATGGCTTGTTGTACGGTCGGCAGGTCGTCGGGGTGGACGCGCGACTTCCACATCGAGTAGTTCGCCAATCCCGAAGGATCAACGGGATAGCCGAGCAAGTGGTAGTGCTGCTCCGACCAGATGACTTGGTTGGTAACGAGATCCCAGTCCCAGGTGGCTAGCTCGCCAGCCTGGATGGCCAAGCGAAGACGCTCCTCGGCCAGACGCAGCGCCGTTGCCGCATCCTCCCGCGGTTGCACGTCGGTGATGGTGCCGATCCATTCCAGGAAGTTGCCCTGGTCGTCGAACAGCGGCACGCCGCGCGTCGCTAGCCGCCGATAGGTTCCCGATTTTGTACGAACGCGATATTCAACATCGTAAATAGTTCGAGTGTCGAGGGCGTGTTGCCAGGCAGCGCGGGCCTGGTCACGGTCCTCGGGGTGAACCACATCGAGCCAGCCCCAACCACTTGCCTCCGCAGGTGATTGGCCGGTCAATTCCGTCCACCACTGGGAGGCTTCCTCATCGTTGGCCGACATCCCGATGGACCAAACTACCTGAGGCGTGGCTCGGACTAAGGCGCGATAGCGGCGCTCACTAGCGCGAACGGCTTGTTCCGAAGCCTTTCGCGTTGAGATGTCGCTGAGATGAACGGCTATGCCTTGGCACGTCGGATAGGCGCGAATTTCCATCCAGCGCTGGGCATAGGGAGAGTAGGCCTCGAAGGCTACGGACACGCGCTCGCTCATCACTCGACGATAGTGCTGTTCGATCTCGGTGCCGATCAGTTTGGGAAAGAGATCCCAGATTGTTTGGCCCAACACACGGGAAGCTGGCAGACCAAACACCTCGACCCAACGCGAGTTAACGTAAGTAAATCGCCAGCGACTGTCGATGACACAGAAGACGTCGGGCATGTTCTCCAGCAGGATGATGACCTGCTGGCGTGTCGAGTGAATGGATCCAGCTAGCCAGGCAATACAGATGCCGCTGAGCAGAAAGATCAGCACAAGAATTTGATCTGGTACATGCTTGATTTGCCAGCCATCACGCTCGATAAACAGCGACGTGCCCAGCCACACTGAGAGACAGGTGCTAAATACGCCCGGTCCAAATCCCAGCAGCAACGCGGCTATCGCGATGGCCGCGTAGTAGAAGATTAACGGAGCGTCATTCTCCAGTATAGCATGGAGCAACCACCGCAGCAGAGTTGCTGCCAGCACGAGCAACAACGCCAGGCTATAGCGACGCAGTTGGTCCAAGACGTCAACGTGAGGACGCTGGCTGTTCTGTTGCGCGATAAATCTAGGGGGCGCTGGAGTAGCGAGTTGGTCGGGGAGGAGGGGATTCATCGCGCGGTCTCGGATCTATCTATATTGCGTCTGACTTAGCGATCCGCAGAGAAGGCGAGTCTCCGTTGCTTTTAGTCTGGCACATAATATCGGGCGAAGCAATTAAGAGCGGGCTAACGTCTGGAGCCACTCTCCCACGCTTCGGAGCAGCTCGTCGCGCACGCCGCTGTAGAAATGATCCGCTTGGGGGATCGTGGCCACGGCGACGGACGGGAACAGAGCCGTCACTTCGTTGGGAATCTCGCGAAACGCCACATGGCTTGCTACTTCTTTCTCGCCAAATGTCAGCAACGTCGGACAGGTGACTCGTGCTAGGAAGCGGAGGAAATTGTAACGCTCGTCGGGGCCGTACTTTTCGACGTAACCCGAAGCCGTGACCACAAACGAAAGCGGCATCTGCACTTCTAGCAGAGTGTGCCCCTCACCGGCCGCTTCTAGAGCCTGGGCTTGTTGGAACGTGTTCAGAAACAGGCCGCTCTGTTCCGACTGACGGAACCAGCTATACGACAAACGTGGCGGGGACAACGCGACGATGGCCCGCACGGAGGGGTCCGGCTCGTGGGCTTGGGCGTAGAGGCACTTCAGGGCACCGGCACTGTGACCAATCAGCCCTATTCGCGAGCGGTTTTGGAGCTTTAACCAATCGATCCAAGCGGCGAGATCGTGGCGGCAGTCGTCGAACAGTTCGTAGGCCGCACCCTGCCGCCGACCACCCCGCGTAGTCGACGCCGTGGACATCAGATCGTGGCCGCGTGTGTTCACCCGCAAGACGCTGATGCCCAGGCTCAACAACTGTTCGCCGACGGCGTCGAACAGCGTCGAGGAGTAAAAATTGCTTCCCGTTCCGTGAACGCAGAGAACAGCATCGAGAGCGGCTTGCGAACCATTGGCGGCTTGGTAGATGCCATCGAGTCGCACGCCGTCTCGGGTGGTGGTGTGGATCAAATCAACGAGCATTTGCTGCTGGTCCTTAGGGGCATGGTTTATTCTGGCTAAACCGAGCGTGGCTGACAACTTACAGATTCTCGACGAATCGCGCTAGCCTCTATCGTCGTTGTGGGTATATCAACCCTGCCTGGCCTTTATGACACTCTCGCCTTTAGTGATCACCAGACGATGAGCAGCACTCCTTCCGTATCATCGATTTCCTCCGGGTGGCGCACATTAGGCCTGCTGAATCGCTACCATTGGTTCGTGTTCACCGTAGCTGCTCTCGGTTGGCTGGCCGACTGCATGGATCAACAACTGTTCAATCTGGCGCGAGTTTCGGCAGTCACGGAACTGGTTCGCAAAGAGTACACTGCCTCGCAACTGCAGGAGGAAGCGGTTCTCAAGGAAGTGGACGAACGGATTAAGAGCTGGGCGAGCTACTCGACTTCGATCTTTTTGATGGGCTGGGCCACAGGCGGCATCGCCTTCGGCATCCTCGGTGATCGCTGGGGGCGAGTCAAAACGATGCTACTGACCATCTTGCTGTACTCGCTGTTCACCGGGTTGAGCGCTCTATCGCTTGGCGTGTGGGACTTCGGCTTCTATCGTTTTCTAACCGGGCTAGGTGTGGGCGGCGAGTTTGCCGTCGGTGTGGCTCTGCTCGCCGAGACCATGCCCGCTGCCGCCCGACCGTACACACTGGGACTGTTGCAGGCCTTCTCTGCCGTAGGCAATGTCACCGCCGCACTACTCTTCATGCTGACAGGCTACCTGGAGAACCTCGGGTTCTTCAAGGATCTATACTTGCTCGGGTTGGGGCCGATCACTCCCTGGCGGCTGCTGTTCATCGTCGGCATGCTGCCAGCCTTGATCGCCTTGGTGGTGCGGCGTCGGCTCCAGGAACCGGAGACCTGGCGGCGCGAGGTGGAAGCTAGTGGAGCCAAGAAGCTCGGTTCCTACGCTGAGATGCTCGGGCAATCTCCTTGGCGACGCCATGCCCTGGCAGGGTTGGCCCTGGCCTTTTCCGGCGTCGTTGGCTTGTGGGCCATCGGCTTCTTCAGCGTCGATTTGCAGCAATATGTCTTCAAAGATCGGTTGGTTCGCGAACGTTTCCAGATCCCTGCCGAAGAGAAGCTGTCCAAGGAGCAACTCGATAGCTACCTCAAGCAAGCTCCGGAGTTGAACGGCGATATCAAGTTCTATGCCGGCGTGACCTCCTTGGTGCTGCAACTTGGCGCGTTCTGCGGCATGTTCGCCTTCAGCACCGTCACCAACTTCACGGGTCGACGACTGGCGTTCGTCATCTCGCTGATTTTGGCGGCAGCGAGTACCGCGTTAGTATTTTTGCGCCTGGAATCGGTCAGCGACATTCTCTGGATGGTCCCGTTGATGGGCTTCTGTCAGCTGGCGTTGTTCGGCGGCTATGCCATCTATTTCCCCGAACTGTTCCCAACGCGGCTGCGCAGCACGGGTACGTCGTTCTGTTACAACGTGGGGCGGTTCGTCGCCGCCATCGGACCGGTACTGCTGGCTCAGCTGTCGAACAAGGTGTTCATCGACTATCAGAGCATCGATCCAACCTTGCCCTTCCGCTACGCCGGTCTAACGATGTGTTCGGTGTTCGGCATCGGCCTGATCGCGCTACTGTTCCTCCCCGAAACCAAGGGCAAACCGTTGCCCGAGTGAGCAGTACACGTGGGCAAGGCTGTAACGCTACCGCTCAGGTTCCTTCCAGAGCGGCCGGCCACGTCTTGATGCGGACACGGTGAGTAAAAGATGATACTTTGAAGAAAAACGCCCCACCCTTGCGGGAGAGCCGGCGATGAATGCCCTCCGCCTGGAGCGTCCCTTTGAGTTGGCCTACGTCGAACTGCCCGAACCACCTCCGCCGGGGCCGGGAGAAGCCTTGGTGCAGGTACATCGGGTCGGCATCTGTGGCACGGACTACAGCGGCTATCAAGGCAAGATGCCGTTCTTCAGCTATCCGCGGATTCCCGGTCACGAACTCGGCGTCGAAGTGTTGCAGCTCGGCCCGGGCGTGGAGCAACTCCGTGTTGGCAATCGCTGTGCCGTCGAGCCATATCTCAACGATCCAACCAGCTACGCCAGTCGGCGCGGCAAGCCCAACTGTTGCGAGCATCTCCAGGTCTTGGGCGTTCACATCGATGGTGGGATGCGGCCTCGCTTCGTGTTGCCGGCTTGCAAGCTGCATCCGTCGCAGACATTGTCGCTAGAGCAGCTCGCTCTGGTCGAGACGCTGGCCATCGGCTGCCACGCCGTTCGACGCGCCCAGGTGCAAGCCGGCGAAAACACCCTCATTATTGGTGCGGGGCCGATCGGCCTGGCGGTGCTGGAGTTCGTCCGTCTGGCAGAAGCGCGGCCGATTGTTCTTGATCGCAGCGAACAACGCCTCGCCTTCTGTCGCGACGTGCTGAAGGTGACCGATGTCTTGCTGGTCGGCGAGGAGGACAGCGCCATTGAGCAGCTGGCGCGACGCACCGAAGGTAACCTGGCCGAGGTTGTCTTCGACGCGACCGGTAGTCACAAGAGTATGTCCGAGGCGTTACAGTTCTGTGCCTTTGGTGGGCGGCTCGTCTATGTTGGAATCACGACACAAGAGATCTCGTTTTTTCAGCATCTCATGCATCGCCGTGAGCTGACCCTGTTGGCCACCCGGAACGCCTTGCCCGAGGAGTTCCGCCATATCATTCGCTTGATCGAGCAAGGGCGGATCGATACTCGTCCGTGGATTACGCATCGGGCGGCGAGTACCGAGTTACTGAAGGTGTTTCCGACTTGGCTGGATCCGCGGAGTGGCGTCCTCAAGGCCATTGTGGAGTTCACCTGATGCGGGCGATTCTGCTCGAAGTCGCGGTCGCTTCCCTGGAGGATGCGCTCGCGGCCCAGCAACATGGCGCGGATCGGCTGGAACTGAATAGCGCACTGTCCCTGGGCGGATTGACGCCGTCGGCGGGGCTGCTCCGTGCTGTCCGGTCGGCGGTCTCGTTGCCGATGATCGTCATGGCTCGACCGCGACCTGCGGGTTTCTGTTACTCTCAAGCCGAGTTCGAGACCCTGCTCGCCGATGTGGCATTCGCACTTGCCGAGCAGGCCGACGGCATTGCCTTTGGCGTGCTGACCGAGGCCGGAGAGATCGATGTGCCGCGTTGTGCCCAGGTGATGCGACAGATCGGCTCGCGCGAGGCAGTGTTTCATCGCGCCTTCGATGTGACGCCTGAACCGGCCCGAGCGCTCGAGCAACTGATCGATCTGGGAGTTCGGCGGGTTCTGACCAGTGGGCAGGAGCCGACCGCACTTCAAGGGAGTTTGAAGATCGCTAAACTGGTTGAACAGGCACGCGACAGAATCGAAATCCTTCCCGCTGCTGGCATTCGACCGGCGAATGTCGTCGAACTGCTTACACAAACTGGGTGCAACCAGGTGCATGCTTCACTGAAAGGCGAACGAGTGGATCGTTCCACGGCGAATCGACCCGCACTATCGTTCGGCAACGGCAGCACGGAAGACCGCTACGAGGCGACTGATCCCGAACTGGTGCGAGCGATGCGAGGCGCGTTGACGGCGTATGTGTCGCGGTGAACTCGAAGTTGGCTGTTTGTGTGTTAGTCGAGGTGGATGACCTCCCCGCCTGCAGGAGTGACCAGCGACCAAAATACCGTCTCAGTGACTGACGGCGTTATCGTCCTAACACTACCGTCAAACATTGCCACTGTCAGCCCGGCGCGATGCGGCGTTTGCGGGATGCTCGGATCCACATCTTCTGGACGTGGTCGTACCTGGAAGGTCTTGCCTGGCACCGACGACTGAGTGGCTCCAGTGATCGGGTCCGTTACCGGTATCACATCCTTCCATCCGCGGTCAGCGAAGGTAGGGCGGCGGTCTCCGTAGATTTCATCGTTATACGGATCCCAAACCCACGAATAGAGGTTGCAGGTTTGCGAGAGCGTAGAGTTGGGACTTCCCCTGACGAAATATTTGTCGACGAAAGCGATCGTTTGGCTAGTCCCGTCTGGTATCGAGTTTGTCAGGTTGACCGTACCATCCATCGCGAACATATTGAGAGCGTAGCTGCATTTGCCGCGCGTGTTCACGTAAGCCGGATCGTAATCCCAGCTGGGATCCGCCAAGTTACGGTAAACCTTGACGTTGGGACAAGCGGAGTCGAGCAGTTCCTCTGTGGAAGCGTAGACCTCACGGAACACCCGTGATCCGTGAACGTAGGGAGTGAGTCGGTAGAATAAGGAGGCATCGCTCTTGACCACCCTAACTCCCTTCATGGAGGAGCGCATCAGATCCTCGATCTTCCCCTCCTGCTGCCCAGCCAGAAGATGCACCGCTAGGATGATCTGATGCAGGTTGTTTTTATTTTGTAGCACCGTGGCCGATTCTCGCGCTTTCTGAATGGCGACCAGCAAAATGCCAAGCATAATGCCGAGGATGGCAATGACCAGAAGCATCTCGATTAGCGTGATACCGCGTCGGATCGTCGTTCGCATGATACGCTGCCTCCTACAGACTGCAACGAAGAGGATCAACCGAATATGAATTTTTTTGTTTTGCCGCCTTGTTATATCCGGAATGGCGTTGAAGCATTTCTAGCCAATTATAGCTCGACACAAAACGGTCGAACAAGCGGAGTCAGTCAAACTACCTTTAGCACACTCGAGTAAATTCAAGGGACAGGAGTAACGGGCAGTGAAGCAACTGGGATCAAGTCGTTCCATACCAGAGGCGGACCGGTCTGGTATTTTCCACTACAAAGAGTTCGGTATTGATCTCCGGAAGCAGGTGCGGGCGTGAAAGTGATGAAGCCGGTGTCAATAGTCGCCGTATCCATTCACTCCGTTCGTGGATTGGGTCACGGTCGAGAGGTCGGTCCAGTTCGGGGCACCGCTTGCCTTCTTTTGAAACTTAATAGTAACGGAAACAGGATTACTGCCGGGGTTGAGACCGGTCACTGAGGTGGTGCCCTTGATCTGCCAGAATGTCATTCCGCCTCCGGTGACAGACTGAACATAGCAGGTCGAGGTTCCAAAGGCAGGATCTGCCGCTCTAGCGCTAGCTGGGATTGCGAAACTCCACAGATAGCAGGTTAGCAGCGAAATCAGTACTCGTTTTCCGGTTCCAGACAGCAGTTGCTTTTCCATGGAAAATTCTCGATGAACTATGAACGGAAATCGAATCACACAGGCGAACTACTGAACGATTATCTGGCAAGTCCTGAATCTGACGCGGCTTCTCCCGGTCGATCCCAAGCACATGCTTCGTTCAACGACACGAAGTCGATTGAGAGAAACTGTGGGTCGATTGGCTAGGCGGATTTTAGCGAAATGGGGGGGGCGGCAAGTGATCAAGTGGTCACAAGTCGCGTGTCGCGTGTCGCGTGCAAAGTGAAAAGTGGAATGACTTGATTTTTACTTGCGAATCAAAATTGGGAGAGCTGAGAAATCCAGCAGAGAATCGCGTTCAACAGAGGGAGACCTTGCTGAATCACAAAGATTGAACATACTAAAGGCCGACACAATGCCTTGTTTGAACAACCTTCGTGAGGGGAAAGGAGACCAACCTCCTCTTCCCTCACGAAGTGAGACACTGGACCAGTACGGTACTTCCCAACTCATCGAATCGGAATGGCCGGCTTGAACGTCGTCTTCGTCGGTTGCATCGCGGGCAGGTTCATCGGGGTGTGCGAGTCGCGCATACTGAAGTCCAACGGCGACAGCGTGACCACGTTCTCGGTGTACAACGGAGCGGCGTCTGCCTCCTGGAACGACGCCTTGAGACGAATCTTGGTCATGTCGGGGCGGTACTCCTTCGACGGCAGATAGACCGTGTAGCCCATGCCCATGATGTCCTGCTTCTTCAGTCGTTGCAGGGTGTCCGGATCGAAGATCCAGCGCTCAACCCATTTCTTCGGATCATAGGTCTCATCGATCAGATCCACGATCAACGTACCCCGAGCGGACAACGGGTAGTCCATGTTCTGGCCGAAGAGATAGACTCGACCGGCAAATCCTTGCGTCGGAACGCCGTTGTTAGCCGAGTCCGGCACGGTCATCACATGGTTCTGCCAGATGCATACCAGCTGGCACGGTTTCTCGCCGGGCGTGTGCCAGAAGCAGAGACTGCCTTCGGTCACCACGCATCCCGTCGCCAGGAGGGCCGCCAGCAACGGGGCCAGCAGGGCGAGCCGGCAACTTAGCGCCGCTTTTGGAACAGACCCCATCGACCGGACTCCTTTCCGTCACTGGGTGGAGATGAATGACTGGACACGTTCACGGGCGTCAGCGGGCTTTGCTGGGAGGACAAAATGCTCAATCCCTGCAGCGGGCGATCAGCGGGCAGTTCCGGAGGCGAACCGTGCGACGTGGGTGTGAGCGCCGACGGTGCCGTAGTTTGACGACTCAGCGACTCGGGCGTTGAGCCGTTGGGCAGAGGGGCCGAAAGCGGCGGAGGAGTACTCGGCCCCTGGGCGGGGGGAACGCTTCCCGCTCCCGGATTACTTGGCGGCACGGTCGCGCCCGAGTGGGGCACTCCGTTCAGCGGAACTCCTGTTCCGCTGGGCACCGGGAGAATGTCGCTCGCCGAGGGACGCGGCGTGGGCAACTGGTAGCCGTCAATCACCGCCTGGGGCGACGGCGTCACTGGGGTGATCGGTGGCGGCAAGATTGGCACCGTGCCTGCTGGGATCGACGGGGAGGGCAGGACCGGCTTGTTCATCACGCCATCCACCTCGGCTCCTTCGGGCGGCTTGGGGAACAGCGGAGCCATGCCCGTCGGACCATGCGCTTTCATCACGTCGCCGATCACCCAGTCCATGCGGCGAGACTCTTCCGCCAGCACGCGAGCGGCTTCGGCTCGATTGCGGACAATGTGCGGCGTGAGCAGCACCAGCAGTTCCTGCTTCAACCGTGATTGCGTTCGATAGCGGAACAGCGAGCCGAGTACCGGCATGTCGCCCAGCAGCGGGATCTTGTTCTCCGACTTGATGTCGCGTCGGGTGATCAGTCCACCGATAGCCACCGTTTCTCCATCACGAGCAATCACGGTGGTATCGATGATCTGCTGGTTGAACACCGGGGCCAACACTCCGTTGCCCAAGTCGAGCGACTGCTGTTGCAGACTGGACACCTGGGGTGTGACCCGCATGATGACTTTGCCGTCCGGGTTAATTTTTGGCACGACGTTGAGGATAACACCGACCGCTCGGTACTGAACCGCAGTGGTGGCCGTGGCCGCCGCCGTCGCCGTACCTGTGGTATACGGGACATCCTGACCAACCGCGACCTGAGCTGCCTGATTGTCCAGGGTCATCACCTGCGGTCGGCTGAGGATCTCGATACGGCCCTGTTGCTTGAGGGCTCGCACCAGGATGTTGACCGAGTCGGAGGCAGCGGAGAAGACGAATCCGCCGACGTTCCCCGCTCCGACGCGACCGGTGCCGAGGTTGCCCAACCCCTGGAAGCCGACGATGGCCGGATTCACTAGTGGGTTGTTGCCCAGGCCGACGATGGGATTGTTGAAGTTATAGCCCAAAGCCGTCGCAGGCTGTCCGGTGGCGTTGACCGTCACGCCAGGCGGTACCGTGGTGCCCTGGATGAAGTTGTTGCCCGGGTTGGAGTAGGTCGAACTTCCCGTGCCGGTCAGTGCCGCCGCTGGATAGATGCTGCGCTGGAACAACACCGGACTTTGCAGACCGATTTCGACGCCGAACTCTTCGTTGCCGCTCAACTGCACTTCCGCGATCAGCACCTGGATCACGACTTGCGGCAATTCCGCGTCGAGTTCGTGGATCAGCCGCATGATGTCCGGGAAGTAACGTGGCGTGGCGCTGATGATCAGCTTGTTGGTGATCGGTTCGGGCACGATGACCACTTCGCGCTCGAGATCCTGGAACGGCGTCAGAATGCCTCCTCGCGAGTAGACCTGAAGCGTTTGCTGCAAGAAGTTGTTCAGCGAGTTGGCGATGTCGACGGCGGTCGAATTCTGCACCCAGTAGACCTCATTTCTCCGCTGTTGAACATCGGACTCTTCGATGCGGGTGATGATGGCTTCGATGGTCAACAGATCGTTCGGGCTGCCCGCGACGATGAGGCTGTTGGTGCGCTGATCGATGGTGAAGCGGAGATCGATCAGCGGAGCGCCTTCAAAGCCCGCGCCACCCAGGCTAAGAGTGAGTGGTCGCAGTGCGCCGATGCCGACACCTCCGAGCAAGCCACCCGTGTTGGGCGCACCGCCCAGGCCGCCTAGTCCGGGCACCTGGCCACCCGCGCCGGGAATTTGTACCGCTCCGGTGCCGCCGGCGGTTTGTGGCAGACTGCCCGTGCCGAGGAACAGGTTCTGGAGCATGACCGCCATCGTTGCCGCGTCGGACTTTTGCAGCGGGAAGATGTTGATCTCCGCTCGGGCCGCCGGCGGAACGTCCAACTCGCGGATCAGACTGAGGATCAGATCCACGGTCTGCGGCGTGGCCGAGACGAGGATGCTGTTGGTCCGAACGTCAGGCGTCAGACGGATGTCCTCCAGGAAGCCGCTCTCGACCGGCTTGGAGCCTTTCAGATTGCCGATGAACCGTAGCGAGACAATCTTGGTGGCGCTGACTGTGCCTCCCGCGGCGGCCCCAACTCCGGCTCCTAGACCAGCGGTTTGCGGCTGACGAATGCCTCCTGCGGCCCCGCCCAGCGCGCCGGCTCCGCCCAAGGCACCGCCCAGGACTCCCTGAACGCCGCCTCCCAGCGCGCCTGCGCCAACTCCGCCAATTCCGCCCGGGGCCCCGATGCCACCAGGTTGCAGGCCGGCGAAGCCACCGCCGCCCAGCGCCCCAGCTCCTCCGATTCCGCCAGGAACCACTCCCGAGCCTACCGTGGTCGACGGGACGATTCCCTGCGAAATGGCCCGAATGATGAGGTTGGCGACTTCATCGGCCAGACCGTTTTGCAGCGGCACGATACGTAGCTCGTTCAGCGCTGCCGACGGTGTCTTGTCGAAGAACTCGATGAAGTCCTTAATCTCAGTCAGGTCCGCTGGAGCCGCTTGCACGAACACCGTGTTGGTCGCATCGTCCGCCGTGATGCGGATCTGGTTCTGGTTCAGCGTTTCATTGCCCGCATAGCGCGTGCTGTAGTAGCTGATGAGCGTCTGAGCCACGCGCGAGGCTGAGGCACGAGCCAACGGGAACGCCATCGGGCGAGCATCCGGCGTGGTGGGCTTGTCCAGCTCCTTAATCATCTTTTCGATTTCGTCCAGTCGGGCTTCCGGAGCCGCCACCAGGATGGTGTTGAAGCGGGGGAACGGCTGGAGAATCACGCTGGAGAGCTGTTGCGTCGCCCCCTGGAACACCGTGCCGGTCTGTTGCTGCGTCACTCGCGACGTGCCCGAGGCATTGACAATGACACGCTGGTAGTACAACGTCAACGAGTTGGCGATCGACGTAGCGTCGGCATGCTCCAGCATCACGAAGCGCGACTTCACATCGCCGGGGCGCGGACGGTTTTGAATATCCTTGATGAGCGCTTCGACCGCGGCGACATCGGCGGGCGTATTGCCCGAGATCACCACCACTCCGAGCTGATCGATCGGCGTGATGGAGATGCCCGAACGTGGACTGGCGATGGTGTCCTCCGGGGATTTGGGCGGAGGCGGGGCCGCTCCCGCGGCCAGGTTAGCCGCGAGAGGAGGCACATTTTGTTCGTAGCGAACGGGCTGGATCGACGAATCCGAGGTGTTCTTCGACTGAGTAGGTTCGTCAATCAGACTGACCGCGTGACGGTCGAGTTGGGGATCGTAGAGGCCGCTTTCCTCAGGGTCTTCCATGACCCGTTGCTCAAAAAAATCCGGCCCTTGTCCCGGCTGGCGAGCATCGCTGATGCGTCCGCCGCCTCCTCGGCCCCCGCCGAAGCCTCCGCCGCCGAAGGGACCACCTCCGCCGCCAAAGAGACCGCTGCCAAAGCCTCCGCCGCCGAAGGGGCTACCACCCATGCCGCCGAAGCGACCACCCCCGAAGGGACTGCCGCCGCCGAAGGGGCTGCTGCCGCCGCCCATGCCGCCACCGAATCCACCTCGGTCTCCGCCGAAACGTGAACCCGTGGTCGGAGCGCGACCTGTGATGACCGACACGGCCTCTTGAACCAGGCTAGGATCGATCCCTTGAACCGAGACTACCTTGATGGTTCGCGTGGCAATCTTCGACGATTCGTCGATTTCGCGCACTAGCTTCTCGATGTCCTTGTACAATCCTTCCGGACAGGCCACGATCAGGGTATTGGTACGTTCATCGACACCCACAGACAGTGTGGCCGTTGGTCGACCTTCGGTTCCCTGTCCGCCACCGAATCCGCCGAAGCCGCCACGTCCGCTACCTCCTGCCGTCTGCTGGCGATAGACGTTCATCAGGACCGACTCGACTTCGCGAGCGCTGGCGTACTTCAACTCCATGCGATAGGTCTTGATCAGCCCGCGCGGATCGGTGTCATCGACATCAATAGCCGTGGCGATCATGCGTTCGATGGCCAGCATATCCAGCGGAGTCGCGCGGATGAGCAGCGAATTGGTCGCCGGATAAGCCACCACGCGGATGCGGTTTTCTTGGCCGCCAGCCGTACCCCCGGCATCCGGGGCACCGCCACGACCACCGAACGGGAAGCCGCCTCCACCGCCAAACAACGCGCTAAAGCCACCACCACGTCCCCCACCCTGGGGCTGGGCCTTGCCGTTGTACATTTCGTCCAGAGTCTTGGCCGCGTCGACAGCGCTGGTGTGCTGCAACTTGATGACTTTATAGTCGCCCTTACCTGGAGACTTGGTGTATAGGTTCACCAGTTGTTGCAGCAGTTCGACTGCCTTGGGGTCGTCGCTGGAAATGATCAGGCGATTGCCCGAGGCGAAGATGCGAACCGGCACGTCGGCCTTGCCCGGACGGTCGTCTTTGCCCTTGAGACTGCCCGGATCGCGCGGATCGACAAGGCCGCCTTTGTCGTCATCCCGCATAGCCACTCGACGGATGCCGTTAGGCAGATCCAGCGGCGCGCGGGCGTCGTTATCGCCGGCTGGCGGTCCCTTGGGTTTCTGTTTCGCCGGTTCTTCCCGATTGCCTCGAATCGTATCAGGCGTGATCACCTCGACGGGATTCTTCCGCATCTTGGAGAAGATGCGGGCCAACTCTTCGGCGAGCATGGTCGCGCTGCCTTCGTTGCCCAGCGTAATGCTGCGCGTTCGTGGGCCGGAGACGTTGCCGATGCCCGTGTCCGGATCGCCCGACGAGTTCAGGTCGCCTGTCGCCACTGCCACAATGGCTCGGGCTTCGGCAATCTGTTCGGCTGTACCATGTACGATCACGGCGTTGCGATCAGGTACCGCTTCGACGTAGGCCGCTCCGGACTTGGTGTCACCGAAGACTTTGGTCAGGGTGTCGGCGATCTCCTTGGCTTCGCGATCGCCGACGCTGAGCATCACCGTTTTAGGACCAGCCGTCGTTTCCGTCGTGCCAAGGATCTGCTTGGCGATTTCAATCTGGTCCTCGGGTGTGGCATAAACCAACACCTTGTTACCGCCGGCGGTGGTGATCCGGCACGTCTCCGAGTTCTTGTAGGCTTCGGAGAGCGTCTTGCTGACCGCCTCGGCAGTGCCCGCCGCCACTGTGTAGATCTTCAGTTCGGGCCGACCCACGATGATCGGCGTCTTGCCCACATCGATGCTCTTGAGGAAGCCTTCGGCTTGAGCGATGGCATCAGCGGGACCGGTAATCAACACGGTGTTGGTCGCCTCATTGGTGGTGATGAAATGCGCCCGTTTGTTGGTCGAGATCGGTCGTCCCGTCGTCCCGGAACCGGAGGTCGAAGAGGACGTCGTCCCCGCCCGACCATCGCCCATCAGATCCTTGAGAATCCGCGCTGCCTCTGAGGCTTTGATAAACTTGCACTGATACGTCAGGCGGTTGGCCGGGGTCGTCGCTTGCGCTTCCTGGGCGTCGAGCGTCTTTTTGATGAGACGCAGGTTGCCAACTGTGTCCTGCAACATCAGGGCATTGGAGGCCAGAAGTGGTGTGATCTCGCCGAACGGCCCCATCATGCGTTTGACCTCAGGAGCCTGCGTTTCCGCATCCAACACCCGAAGTGGGATAATGACCTGAACCAGTTCGGTGCGGCCGCGCTCGTCGAGTTCATCGGCGCTGATGCGTGGCAACAGATCCGGGCTGATCTTCTCATCAGCGGGCACGATCAGGAAGCCTTTGTGGTCCCGGTTAATCATGTAGTACTTCTGGGTGGCGGGACCGCCGAGCAGGCCATCGTTAATCAGATCGATGACCTCAGGCAGAGTATACTGTTTTTTCGGAGGGCCAATGTAGGTGAAGCTGCCCGTTGGGAAACTGTTGCCGGTCACTGGTCGTCCGGTCATCTCGGACAGCCAGGCAAACACGCTGCCCCACGGCTTTTTGTCCATCATGTTGAAGGCGTACAGTTTCTCGTCTTTTTTGCGGGGTTTCTCTTCCGCCTTTTTTTCTACCTGAGCCGGGGCGGCGGCTCCGGGTTGTGGCGGAGGCGGAGCGGCCGAGTTCGTGCTCATCACGATGGCGCGTCCGGGGTCGGCACAGCTGGCACTGGAAGCACAGCTTACCACGATGGCCAGTGCGACGCCCAGACCCACCCGAATAGTCATACGGTTGGCCCAGCACCGCCGGCTGTCGGCTGCTTTTGCTCGCATAAGTCTGCCCTGCTCGAGGACAAAAGTTGGGATCGTCCGCTTCATAGCGACCGAGGTGCAGGCTGTCCAGCCATCATGGCGGTCCTGCGCACGATCGCTATCCCGTTACATAGTACCCCGGTAATCGTTACCATCGGCAGATTTACCCCTGATTATTCAGAAAATTCAGAGGTAGGGGCTTTTTTAGTGAAGTTGCTGCTTCGAGCGCCAACCAAGGCCGTGTCGCGACTCGCAAGCCTATTCAAACATAAACCCGAAACTGAAACCTTAGTTTCGTACTCCCTCTGGCCTTGCGAGCGTGAAATCCACAGGGAGAAAGTAGAGGTGTGATACCTATTCACTCCAAAAAGAGAGTGGAACCATCTCTATTTATCCCACTCCCTACTGAGGAAAACAGGGGGCGAGGATGAAAGCGATTCGTTCGCTAGAACGGACTCAGCCCTCTGTGTCTTCTTCCTCGTTACCTGCTCCCTCCTCCGCTTTGGCCTCTTCTTCCTCTTCTTCCAAGCCCAGTTCCTTCAGTTCTGCTTTGCTCAGTGGTTTTTCTACTGCCGGGTACAGCGTGTCACCACAGCGAAGTCGGAAGAAACTCTTGTCGGCTTTCAGAATTAGCTGTTGTTCGTCCACATGAACCACGGTGGCATCGAGCAACAGATTGCCGTAACGATCAGGAATTTTTAGCTCATTGCGCAAACGGGTGTTCAGAGTTGTTTCCCAGCGAATCTTCTTGACCGGATTCCCTTCCAGATCCTGACCATCGATGCGCACCGGCCCGTTAGCCTGGTCGTACAGCGTCCCTTCCCAACGGTCGCGGTTAGGATCGTAGTACAGCATAGTCAACTTGACGAAGCGAAGCACCTCGGCGCGATTCTCGGTCTGACGTGGCGTCTCGGTTCGAGTCGGCGGGGTGTAGGTCGGTGCTATTCCAGTGAACATGTTGCGCTTGGCCAGCATCGTGAAATCGCGATTGGACAGCACACGCGGCGGATAGGACACCGCTTCAGGCTTCATCGTCGCGCGTGCTTCGGCGTCCCGTACCATTAACGCCTCGACTGTCATGGCCAGATTGAGCGTACCATCGTTGCCACTATCCCGCGCGGGACGTCGTCCCCCTCCAACAGCCCCTCCACCTCGGGGACCGGTCGGAGTCGCTTCTTCTCCCGAGTCGGAAGTGGAGGCCGAGGTCGAAGTCGCCAACGGATTGTTGGGCACACTAATCTCGATGTCGCGGACCTGATGCAACAAAGGCTCTTTGTGGAACTCGGTCAGCATCTTGGCGATAGTTTCCTTGTTCCCTTTGGCAGTGACCTTAAACGCCAGGCGTTCATAGGGCGGCTCAGCGTTTTTGGGCAGATCCAGTTTGGTTTTGGCGTCCGGTTGGGCCACCTTAACCGAGATCGTGTCGGCGCGGAAGCCACTCGTCCGCATCAGGTTACTCAGGTAGCGTTCGTACTCCACCTGCATGTTGTGCCGATGGTTTTCCTTCTGGGCTTTTTCGCTGAGGCCGGCTTTCTTCAGCGCGGGATTCTTAGGCGGCAGACTAATTTTGTTCCAGTTGCTCAAGCGAGGATTAACGGAGAATATCTCGGCGCGTATTTTCTCTTCCTGATTTTGTTGCGCCAGAGCCGTACTCAGCTTTTCCTGGGTCACGAGAAGCTGTTCATCGATCTGGTTTAACGGCTCCACAATGAAGATGTGGGCCAGTAGGCCACCGCCCACGACCACGACCACCACCACCAAGAGAATCGCCATCAACCGCTCACGCCTGGTCATCATCTATCCTCATCAGGTTGAGTCGAACCCCCAACAGGAACAACCCACTCTGCTAGTTGTCGTTCTGTCGCCCCTTACCCTTTCCTTTACCTTTCATCTTACCTTTCCCCCTGCCCATATCGTCGCCGGCTCCTCGGATCGCGTTGCCGCCTTTCTCCAGTTTATTCTTAAGCGCCTCGATGGCGGCCTGTTTTTCCTTGGTGTTTTTACCAAACTTCGAGGGATCGAATTCCTCTTCCCAGTTCTCGTCCTCGGCCTCGGTGGTTTTCGGCTTCTCCTTCTTGGCCTCTTTCTCCGCTTCGGCAACCACCGCTTTCTCGACCTTCACCAATTGCTTGAACGCATCTGGGCCTTTGCGATCAATCAGCAGAGTGAAGACGAAGGTGTCATTGGTGACCTCGGGATTCACCACAATGTAGTTGGGATCCAGTCGTAGCTCTTCGATGAGTTGATCCAGAGGTTCGCGTGGATTGCGCCGATCTAATAGCTTGCCTTTGATGGTGATTTTCCCCATCGTTTTCTCAATGGTCGTTTTGTTCTTCTCTTTGGTTTGCAACTGGTACGGCTCTCCCTTGATGGAAGTGATCCGCAGTTTGTTGACATCGGGAATGCGAGCATTCAGATCGTATAACTCGTCTAACCAAACTACAGTGTCCCAGCTGTCAATATCCTTGAGCCGTTTTGTGTAAGCCCGATCCTGAAGCAGTTTATCTTCCACGGCTTTCAATTCAGCCTGACGTAGCTCCAGTTCGGTCCTGTTCATGGCCGTCAGCACTTGTCCTAGAACGATGATGCCAACGAACAGTACAAGGATGGCTACTGCTGCCAGGCGGATTAGCCGATAGTTCGGGTTGACAGGTGGTTTGGGCTGACGCGGAGAAACGAAGTTGACGGGTAGTTCGTTGCCGGCTGCCTTAAGGAACAGTAGTCCCATCGCTCCGGAGTAGGTACCGCGAGTCGGCACGCTGGGCCGAGGTACCCCGGTCTCCTGCAACAGGTTCATCGTCGCCGGCTTGACTTCCTGCGTCTCCTGCTTCGGTTGGCCCTCGCTGAAGTCGATCGACTCATCCCAGGCGAACGGATCGAAGGTGTAGACCGGCTGTTCGATCATGTCGCTCAGCCGTTGTCGCAGTTCGCCCGCTCCGGTGCCCGTCAGGTACACCGCGACGACGGGAAGATGCGGCATCTGACCGGCGTGGACGATAAGATTCCGGCGAATTTCACTGGCTAGATTCGGCCCATTATTCAAGGAGCGAGTCAGCAGGAAGGCGTCGCCTTGCAGAATGCAGATCTCAGCGAACTTCTCGCCCATGTTGAGCACCGCAATCACTCCATCCCGCGGATTGGGATAGGGCGTGATGATGGTGGTGCCCATGACCTTGCGAAGGCAGGCGGCCACACCGATTGAGCGCGGAACCACCGCCAGCAGCTTCACCCCTGCCGTCTCGCAGATGGTTTTGTAAGCCTCGACAAATTCTTTGCGGACAACTAGTGCCGACGCTTTCTGTTCGCCTCCAACTGGAGGACCAGACCGAACATAATCGATGATGACATCTTCGGCAGCATCGGTCAGCTCTTTTACTGTCTGAAAGCGAACGACCGCTGGCTCCTCGATGTCGGGTACCAAGGGATAACGGATGTCTTTGACAATCAAGCGATCGCGCCCGACACAGGCCAACACGGGGGCAGGAGGGATGTTAGCTTCCTTTAATTTCTCTTTGAGGAAGTTGCCCAGTTCCACGGCCAACGCAGGGTTGGGCACCCGGCTTTCCTGCCAGAACTTGGCTCGTTTGACGCGAACAGTCCCCTTGCTCACCTCCGCGGAGATGATGTGAAGCTGATTCTGATCCCAGTCGATTGCGAGGAAGCGTGCCAAGGTTCAACTCTCTGGGTAGGAAGGATTGCGACGCGGCAAACAGCGTCCAGGAAGCAATCACCTGATACTGTATCATGTTGGTAATTAAGGAACGATGAGTAGCTCGCGCTGAGGACACAGGTTAGGCAGGGAAGCCAACAGATTATACGGCGCATACCTCGGATGACGGAGGCCAGCAGATCCTCCCAGGAACTATTTGCCCGGCTTGGTGCTGTCTTCCAGTGCTTTCATGCCTGCGAGCAATCCCTGATCCAGGTTGCCCTGGCGGCAGGCGTCGAGAACGTGTTTGCGCAGAGCCTCGACGTTGAACGATTCTTTTTTCAGCTGCTCGCTCAGTTCGATGCGAACTGCAGGAGTACGCATGTCCACGGCGAGATACAGGGCCCGTTCACCCATTCGCTTGAGATGCTTTTCCGGATTAACCCGATCCAGTGGACCAGTTTCGAGGTAGACTTCCAGCCCGGATTTGCGAGCTAGTTGAGTCAGCTGTAGACACGATTGTTGCAGGGTCTCCAGCGTGAAGCAGCCCTCTTCGTCGCAGATGCCAACACGCCCTTCAGAGCTTTGCAAATACTGAACAATCTGCAAGGCCAACGCCCGTTGAGACGAGGTGATTCCCGGCTTTTTGCCATCTAGCCGCGTGAGCGACTCCAGCACCGGACGGGCCGGATAGGCCGCTTCGCCCATCTGTTTGAGGGCCAGCAACACGGCGGTAACTTCGTTGGCATCGGTGCTGTCCTCCAGCCGTTGCTTCAGAACAGGAACAGCAGCGCGGCCAGCGGGACCGAGCCGACCCAAGGCCTGGACGTAGGTCAACCGTTTTTCGCTGTCTGTGGCGTGCTGTAGCGCTGTCATCAAGATCGGCACCACGTCGCGGTTGATCTGACGAGTCGATTGATAGCCCAACCGATAAGGATACCGCGATTGGGACGGTCCGGAGAGGGAGCGCGGCGGACCAGCACGAACAGGCTTTGAGTCGGTGGTCGCAAGTACACCGGGAGCAGTCTCGGTTCGGACGAGGGGTTCCGGTGGCCGTTTCATCGCCACAGGAGAGCCGTTCAGCCCTGCAACGTAAACATCGGCGAGATTACACGCCAAGGCTCGGGTCGACGGATGATTGGGGCCGAATTTGCTCTTGTGGTCGAGGTACGACTTTTTCACGCTCTCCAATGAGGTAAAGATGATCTCTTGGTCGAGCAGGTCGTCCTGGGGTTCAGCCGGGAGTGCCAAGGCTCCGACGGCAGGTAACGCCGGACTGGCGGCAATCGCTTCGCTGGCTTGCCGAACCGCGCCTGGCGGAAGGTGAGCCAGACCGGCGTTACGTTCAAAGGCTGGCTCATCGAGGCGTGCGATGGCAAAGGGGGCAGCGACGTCGGCGGAGAAGTGAGGCGACCGCAACCAGTTGCCTCGGGGCATGGCCATGCCCAGCAGCAGTACCAGACAAGCTGCCGCCACCAGGGAGGAGCGTGACCGCAGCCGTTGGCCCCAGGTTTTTTTCTGTTTGGCCTGAGCAAAGGAGAGCAGCCGCGGGGCTTCGGCAACTGCCGGATCGGTCTCGAACTCAAGGGGGCCAAGCTCGCTTAGCACATCGCGAACCAGTTCCGTCAGTTTGCGCAGTTCTGGCCGTGCTTGCAGTTCTCGTTCTACTCGCGAGCGTTCTTCTGAGGAAGACTCGCCGGCCAAGTAACGGCCTAGAGTAGTATCATCGAGTTCGCCCCAAGTGCGACGTTGTGATTCCTTACGCGCGCGTAACTCGCTGGCCAACCAGTTCCACTGATCGGCGCGGTCTACTTCGGTGCCTTGTTCCCAATCGTTCGGCATGGTCGCTCACTGAGTGGTTGGGCGCAGAACGATTCTTGCTCTTTGGTTACAGACGGGTGACCATAAGCGACGTGCAACCAGAAATGAGAAAAAGATGAACCCTTTTCTCGGGGATCATGTCTTGATCTGTTCGCGCGTTCACGCCTAACGGGTCATCTGTAAGTGAATGCTACCGATGGCCAGGCAGAGAAACCAGCCGATTCCGAGTAAAGAGAGGCCATACGGGTCCGACCAAACGATCACGAAGGTCAGTAGAAAGAAGAAGATGCTCCAGACGTGGAACCAGCCCCAGATGGTGGCTCCCAGGGTGGCGAAGCCCATGCCGCTCAACACCGACAGCACCGGAGCGAGTGGAATCGGCGACTCCAGCATCAGATTGACCACTAGCAGCGTCAGCATACTGCCGTAGTAACCTGGCACGAGGCTCCAAATCTGCCGTTCGGCGGCGGTGAGAGCCTCGCGTGGGGGAGCATCCTTGCCAGACATGGCGGAGTTGCCCATCCGCAGCGCCTCGCGCGGACGTAACTTGGCGGCCAGGATCAGCATTACTCCCACCTGGATAGCCTTGGTTAGCACAATAGGCAAAAAAGCTCGTCGTGGAGATTTGAGATAGATCTCCAGTTGATTGCAGATGATGCAACCGACGAAGATGCATACGCCCAAGAGAAACAATAGCAGTGTCCAACCCTGATGTAGAGTTTCCAGATGTCTGCGATCGAGAATGTGGCGGAGTCGGCCCAGCCAGCCCAGCCGTCGTGCCAAGACCGGTTGGCCGTGCTGAAACGCCCGCAGGTCGGCGGCGAACTCCGCGGCGCTGCCGTAGCGTTCGCTCGGACGTTTGGACATCGCCTTGAGACAGACGGCTTCGAGAGCAGCCGGCACTTCGGGGTTGAGGCGGCTGGGAGCGGGTGGTACGTCCTCGATGACTCGGGCCGGCAGAGTGTGCGCCGCTCCCTGAAACGGTAACCGTCCCGTCAGCAGTTCGTACAGCAGCACGCCCAGCGAGTAGACATCGCTGCGCGCGTCGGCGGTGTGGCTGAAGCCCAAGGCCTGCTCCGGCGGCATGTACGGTAACGAGCCGAGGATGTGCCCCTCCGTGGTTGGTGCGGTGCGCGTGGCGTCTTCGGCCGGGTCTAACCGCGCCAACCCAAAGTCGAGGATGTGTGGCTGACCACTGGCATCGATCAGGACATTGCCCGGCTTCAGATCGCGATGACAGACTCCTTGTTGATGGGCATACTCGACGGCGTCGGCGATCTGGGCGACGAGGCTGGCGATCTCCTTGGGGCTGGCGTTCTGCGACCGACACCAGAGACGCGGCTCGACGCCACTGACGTACTCCGTGACCAAGTAGTACGGCGGTCCCTGGCGGCTGTAGTCAAACAACTGCACGATGCCTGGATGACGTAGTCGGCCGGTGGCTCGGGCCTCGCGCTGAAAGCGCGACACCGCTTCGGGCTGATCGATCCGGGCCGGATTCAGCACCTTGATGGCCACTCGTCGCTTGACATCGGGATCATAAGCGAGATAAACGACCCCAAAACTTCCCGAACCGAGTTCCCGTTCGATCTGATAGGGGCCAATCTGGCGAGGGTGGGCAAGCGGCAGCGACTCCGTACCGGGGTTGTGACTGTCGGTCGGGATCAGCGGGGTCAGTCCCGCCACGGCGCTGCCCAACTCGGGGTAGCGTTGCAGTAGTTCGTTCAGGTCATACGGCTGACCCGCCTGGATGGCGTCGAGAGCGGCATCCAGCGCGGCAGCCATTTCCTCTTCGCGGGATGGCAGCATGACCGGCGGTCTCCACGCGGACGTTGTTCAATGGGCATGATGCACGAACAACCCCGCTTCCTGACCGAACACCCGACCGAGCGTCTCACCACTGAGAATTTCGCGCGGTTCTCCCTGGCATTCGATTTTGCCATCCTTCAGACACAACACCTGTTGAGCGACCCGGCTGACCATGCTCAGATCGTGTGAGACCAGTAGCACGGTCAGGCCTAGTTCCTCGTTGAGTTTGCCAATGAGGTTATAGAAGCTCTGCTGCATCTGAAAATCGATGCCGGAAGCCGGTTCGTCCAGCAACAGCAGTTCCGGCTTGGGTTCCAGAGCCAGCGCCAGCAAGACCCGCTGCAACTCGCCGCCCGAGATCCGTTCGATGGAGCGATCGATCAGTCCTTCGACCCCGACCAGGCGCAACATCGTTTGCACCTTTTGGCGGAACTGGCGTCCCAGGCCGAAGAATAAAGGCTGCTGACGCAGGCATAGGCCGAACAGATCCAGCACAGTGACGGGCAGGTTGGAGTCGATGCGCAGCTTCTGCGGAACGTAGCCGATGTGTTCCGGCGTGGGCTTGCTGTGATCGTGGCCGCAGAGGAAGCGGATCTCGCCGGAATAGGGCACCTCCTTGATGATCGCGCGTAGCAGCGTGGTTTTTCCCGCTCCGTTGAGACCGATGATCGCCGACACCTTGCCCCGGGCCAGGGCGCATTCGACGCCGCGCAACACCTCGTTTCCGCCGAGAGTCACGCTGACGTCGCGCATCTGAATCAGGGCATCGGTCATCGGAGTTTGCTCGCCAGTTCGTCGAGATTCTTTCGCATACGGGTTTCGTACCACATCGCTCCTTCGCGCTGCAACTCGTCCGGGTCAGCGGTTTCCAGGGGATCGATCAGCACTAAGGGGACGCGGTTGTTGAGCCGACGCGAAACCACTTGGGCAGAGGTCATTTTATACTGCGGCTCATGAGTGATCGCGCCGATGGGGTTCTTCTCATCTTGGCACAACTTGACGATGTCGGCCAGATGCTTGGCGCTGGGTTCGTCGCCGGGACCAACCTCGATGACGCCGGCCACTTCCAGGCCAAACGACCGAGCGAAGTAACCGAACGCTTCGTGGAAGCTGATGATGCGTCGAACTTTCTTGTCGGCGAGTTTCTCTTTGCCGTACTGGTGCAGCGCGGTTAGTCGGGCGATGTAGTTCTTGGCATTCTCGCGATACTCTGAGGCGTGTTCCGGATCCATGCTGCACAGCTGATCGCGGACCATTTCGGTCATGGCGATCATTTCCTCGATGCCCAGCCAGATATGCGGATCCCATTTGCCGTGCTCGTGCGGCGCTTCCCCCTCCGCAGGGGTACAAACGTGTTGAAACTCCAAAAGCGACGACTCCGGCAGTTTGTCGCCCAGCTTGAGGTAGGGTAGATCGGGTCGACGCGCCTGGACACGCATGCCGTCGGCGAAGTTGTCGTCCAGACTCAGTCCAATGGCCAAAAAGAGATCGGCTTTGTTGAGAAGGCGAACATCGCGGGTGCCCAGGTTGTAGTCATGCGGTCCATGCACCAGGCAGAGGCATTTGATCGCCGGGCGGTCGCCGGCCACACCCCGAACCACGCTGACCAACGGCGGAATGGTCACGACAATGCGAGGTGAGCCTGTCTCGTTTTCCCACGGATCGGTGGCTTTGCCACAGCCCACACCGTACCATGCTGCTAGTCCAACCAACATCAGGCCCAGTGCCAGCCTTCCCCAACGCTTCATCAGCCACCTCTCCAGTGGGATAACATCGTATTACATCCAAGGCGATTGTAGACGTCGGCGAAGTTGGTCACAAGATCGGACAGTTGCTTGACAGCGCAGTGTCAACGGTCTAGGTTAAATCAACTCCTTAAGAATTCTCCGGAAGCCCAGCGGAGGCAGGCATGGCGAAGGATGCGGCTCGGTCTCAGCATATCCTCGTGGTGGACGATCAACCGAGCATCTCTGCCTTGTTACGTCATGGGTTGCTCGCCGAGGGATATTCCGTGACCGTGGTCGAGGACGGACAAGCGGCGTTGGAAGCCGTGGCCACTTGTACTCCCGATCTGATTCTGCTGGATCTGGATCTGCCAATCATTCCCGGCGACGAGGTCTGCCGACGGCTCAAACGCGATCCGCGCACACGCTGGATTCCGATCATCATGGTGACAGCGATGAACGATTCCGTTCATCGCATCGCCGCTTGGGAGGATGGAGCCGACGAATATCTGACCAAGCCGTTCCATCTGGTCGAGGTGATGGCGCGGTGTCGCTCACTGTTGCGGATTCGCCAGCTGATTGAGGAACGCGACTCGGCCGAGGCTGTGGTCTTCGCCTTAGCACGCGCCGTCGAGGCCAAGAGTTGGTTCACGCACGGACATTCGGAACGAGTGACCAACCTCTGTATCCAGTTGGCTGAGGTTGTCGGACTGCCCAACGACAAGATCGAAGTGCTGCGAAAAGAGGCACTACTGCACGACATTGGCAAGATCAGCATTCCCGACGCGATTCTGAACAAACCCGGCCCGCTGACCTGCCAAGAGTACGAGATTATTCGCGAGCATCCTGTTCAGGGAGCCCACATCGTCGAGCCGCTCGTCTCGGTGCGAACTGCTGTCCCTTTGATTCGTTGGCATCACGAGCGACTCGATGGCCAGGGCTATCCAGATGGACTTTGCGGCGATGAGATTCCGCTGCTGGTGCGTATTCTCTCCGTCTGCGACATTTACGACAGTCTCTCCAGTGATCGACCTTATCGGGCACCGATTCCGCACGAGGTCTGTCTGGAGATGTTGCGCGACAACGCCTTACACGGCGGATTTGATCCGGAGCTAGTGGCGTTGTTCACCGAACTGCCGTTGGAAGCACGGGTGGTTGGGGCATCGCGACTACCGCGAGCCCACGTTCATTACGGAGATTGACGAGCGAATTACTCCAGTTCAGTATCCGCAGCAGGGCGAGGCTGTCGACCGCGCGACCCGCTCCCCGCTGGTTCCGCAGCTTTGCGCCGTCCGGCCAGGTCGCGGAGTAACTTCCGCGCCGACTCCAATCGTTCGCTAGGCTCTGCGTCCAGTTTGGTCTCTCGGCTAGAGAGGGGCGATGGGGTTTGTCCTGCCAGCGCGTCGCGGAGCAGTTCCATCTCAGCGCGAAGCTGAATCACTTCCAGGCGTTCACGGCGGACTTGCTCGCGCTCCTCAGCGATTTTTTGGCGTTCGTGATCGAGTTGCTCGCGTTCGCGACAGAGCAGTTCGTCCACCTGCGCTGCGGTGGTTTCCAACTCGGTCTGGCGTGCCTGCAGTTCGTGCTTCCATTCGGCCAGTCGTTCGGCTTCTTGCTTCAGTTCGACCCGTTGGGCGATCACGTCTTTCTCTAGCAAGGTGATCTGTTCCTGTGCCTCACGTTGCTGTTTTTGCGTCAACTGCTCGAATTCTTCGGTACGTTTCTTCAGAGCCGCTTCCAACTCAAGGAGTTTGTTTTGCCGAGTCTGGTTCTCCTGCACGGCCTGGCGCAGTCGGTGTTCCAGCATCTCTAAATCGGCGCGATAGCGTTCCAGATCAGATTGTTCGGACTCTAATTGCTGAGTGAGTTCGCGAACCCGTTGCCGCATTCCCAGTGCTAGCTGGACCAGACGTCTTCGCGAGCGTTGCAGGCGATCGACGAGGGGGCCGGCGACGTGGTTGGTCGGAATCGGTGCCAATGTGGCGGGAAGCTGTGCTTCAAAGCTGAACGTACCCACCTGGATGGTATCGCCGTTGCGGAGTGGCTCCTCCTGAATCGCCTTCCCGTTAACCCGAGTCGCCCGACCCGAGCAATCGCGGATTCGCCAGCCGTTGGCCACTCGGACGATAATGCAATGCACCGGAGCGACTTCCGGCGAGACCAAGCCAATGTCACAACCGGGCGCGCGACCAATGACGGTGAGTTCGCCTTCCAGAGGACGAAACTTCTTCCGCGTCGCGCCATACAGCACGATCAAAGCGGGACGAGAAGGATCGTATTTGGCCTCTTGCTCTTTGCGCATATATAGCACTCTTGAAACGAGAGTGAAACGGTTCGCGAACCCAACGACGTCAACCGCGAGTAGTTCTAGAGCACGTCGTGTCGCGAAGTCAGGCACGGCCAGGAGGGGTGGCATTGCCAGTGCGAAGATGGTTCACCTGTAGCTAGCCTAGCACATGAAAACGGGTGGCGAAAAAGGAAAATCTTCTACCGAGCAGACATCTTGCGATTGCGCGAGGCGTTTCTATAATCCCCTCACGCCGTTCTCTTTCTTTCTCAGTCCGCGCGAAGGGGTGACCCATGCGTGCGTGGTTTGCGAATATCGTTCAGACGATCAGCACTGTCGGTCAGGGGATGTACATTACCCTGTGGTATCTGCTGCAGACATTTCGGCGACGTACCTATACCGAACGATTCGAGTATCCCGAACTGCCAGTTCCGGTCAAGCCTCGCTACCGGGGCTTCCATCGCTTTGATCTGACTACCTGCATCGGCTGTGACAAGTGCGCGCGTGCTTGCCCGGTCGATTGCATTTACATCGAAAAGGAAAAGGCCAAGCCGCCTCTCAAAGGGTTCGTCGTCAACGGCTTCAAGATTGACTACACCAAGTGCATGTTCTGTGCCCTGTGTGTCGATCCCTGCCCCGTGGACTGCATCTTCATGGGATCGACTTACGACCAGAGTTGCTACAGCCGCGATGGCTGCATCGTCGATTTCGCCAAGCTGCCGCTCACCGTGGCTTGGGGCCAGGCGACGTTGAATCCAACGGCAGTGGCGGCCTCCAAACTCGTTGTTGAGCCGGTCTGGGTCAAGCCCCCGCCCGAGTCGGCCCCGCCCGCCGCTCCCGCTGCTCCGGCCAATCCGACCGCCCCGGCCAACTCCTGACCCTTAGTCTCTCTCCGAGCGAACTATGACCTCACTTGCTGCTTATTTGCTCCTGTTTCTCGCCATCGGGGTCGGTTTCATTTTTATTCATCTCGTCGCCGGGATGCTCATTCGCCCCGACAAGAAGCATCCTGAGAAAGAGACGATTTACGAGTGCGGAGAGCCGACGATCGGTTCGGCGTGGATTCAATTCGACCTGCGGTTCTACGTCGTGGCTCTGCTGTTCGTTATCTTCGATGTCGAGGTGGCCTTCTTCTTCCCCTGGGCCGAGATCTTCGGCAAGGCCAACGCCATTCACGCCACGCCCGATCCCAAGACGCGCGAGGAATACAAGGCGTTGGCCGCCGTTGTCAACGCCCTCAGCACGCCTCGGGGGAGCATTTCCGGAACACCACTGACGCCTGGCGTCAAGGATGTAGAGACCGAACGGCAACTCTGGCGAGCGCTGGAGAATATGAGCGAGGTCGAGTTTGCTGCCATTCAACGGTTGCACCAGGAGAACAAGGCGTTACTGCAGATGCTGACTTATCTCGACGTCAAAAACTTCAACAAGCTCAGAAACTTGACTCCTGCTGAATTGGCGACGATTCGCCAACAGGCCGCCTTGTTTGATCAAGCCTTGTCGAAAATAATCGAACAGATTCGTGCCGAGGCCGCGACTTCTCTGGCCGCCTTGGAGAAGTTGAGTTCAGCTGAGCGGAACGAGATCGACAAGGCTTTGCAGCCCCGGGCGGGTGAGGCCGGAGGTGTGGGTGGACCAATGGCTCCACCGCAGGCCGGTTCGATGCCGTTGGCCGGCCTTAGCTCCATCTTGAACTCGCTGCGCCATCGTCCCAACGAGATCAACGACAACGCCCGAGCCTTGACTCTAGAGAATCTCGAAACCTTTGGGGCGGATCGGCTCAACGTGTTTCCTGTCTCCGATCGCATCCCAGTGCTGAATAAATATCTGCCCGGTCGAATTCAGCTACACAGTCAGCAAGCTGCCGAGGGTGCCAAGCAGATTCAGCAGATCGCCGCACAAGCGCGAGCGGCTCTTAACAAGGCTCACCCCGACCAAGCCGAACTGTGGAACATGCTGACCCTCGAACGCATGCAAGCGTTGAGCAAGGGGCAGGGCACGACGAATCCGCTGGCGGGACTGACTCCAGAGGGGGTTCGCGCCCTGCAAACGCCGCTAGTCAAGTATGCTAAGGATCGGTCCGCTTCGCTGGGCTTGATGGCTCTGGTCGAGATTCTCGTCTTCTTCGGCGTGCTGTTGGTTGGTTTTGCCTATTTATGGAAACGAGGCGATCTTGCCTGGGTGCGTAGTACGGCGACCGAGGCGGCGCTGCGTCAATCAACTCCGACGCCGCGCGAACTCCAGGCGGCCGCGACGAGTCGATAGTCGATCTTGCGATGATCAAGCGGGAGAATTTCTCATGGGTTGGCTCGAAGGACGCTTCGAAGAGAGTGTGGTCACTACGACACTGGAACAGGCGATCAACTGGGCACGCGAGTCGAGCATGTGGCCGATGACCTTCGGCTTGGCTTGCTGCGCCATCGAGATGATGGCTACCGGTGCCTCGCGCTACGACATCGACCGCTTCGGCGCTGGTGCCTTCCGGGCCACGCCGCGCCAGGCTGACTTGATGATTGTGGCCGGTACTGTCAACTTCAAGATGGCTGCTCGGGTACGTCGGCTGTACAACCAGATGCCCGACCCGAAGTTCGTCATCGCCATGGGAGCCTGCACCTGTGGCGGCGGACCGTATTACAAGTACGGCTACAACGTGGTTAAGGGGGTCGATCTAGTAGTTCCGGTCGATGTCTACGTACCCGGCTGTCCGCCGCGCCCCGAAGCCTTGCTCGAAGGGCTGATGCGGATTCAGGACAAGGTGCGAGCCATGAAGGATCTCACCAAGGGCCAGCCGCTGGAGATTCCTATTCCAGCGCGGACCGGCTTTACTCATCTGCCGCCCGAACTGAGCGATCCCGATCCGGTCAAGGCCGTCGAGAAGCAAAACGCCTGGGCCAAACGCAATAAGGAACGAGCCGCACCCGCCAAGGCGTGATCGAGGGAACCATGACAGCTAGTGACATCATCACCGCGTTGGAAACCAAGTTCGGCACGAAGATCAAATCCAAGAGCCTGGAAGCAATCGATCCGTTTATCGTCGTCGATCCCAGCGATCTGGTCGAGGTGGTGCGCCACCTGCGTGACGAACCGACCCTGGCCTTTGATCTATTGCACAACATTTCCGGGGTCGATTATCTCGAACCGGACCCGAAGAAGGCGGCCAAGGCGGGCTTTGAGCCGCATCTAGAGGTGGTCTACCACTTGCAGAGTTTTCAGCATCGGCATCGCTTGGTGGTCAAGGTGCTGCTGCCACGTTGGAAGAACGATCAGAAGGGCCAGCTGCCCGAGGTACCGACCCTTACTTCACTTTACGGATCCGCGAACTGGCATGAACGTGAAGTCTACGATCTGGTCGGCGTGATTTTCGTTGGCCATCCTGATCTGACCCGCATTTTGCTCGCGGAGGACTGGGAAGGCCATCCCTTGCGCAAAGATTACGAGTTTCCTCTAGAATACCACGGCATTCGCGGCCGTTGATCGAGGCACTGCACTATGTCTCCCGCCACGCTACAGGACCAGACCATCGTCGAATTCGACGTGCGCACTGATGAGATGTTGGTGAACATGGGACCGCAGCATCCCAGCACGCACGGCGTGTTGCGTTTGGTATTGCGGACCGATGGCGAAGTGATTTCCGAGGTCACCCCGCATCTGGGTTATCTGCATCGCTGCGCCGAAAAGATCGGCGAGAACGTGATGCCGATTCAGTTCATCCCCTACACCGATCGCATGGATTATCTGGCTGGGATGAACATGAACCTGGCCTATTCGTTGGCTGTGGAGAAACTGTGCGGCATGAAGTTGCCCGAGAAGGCCAACGTGCTGCGAGTCATGATCGCCGAACTCAACCGCATTGCCAGCCATCTGGTCGGCATGGGAGCCTACGGCTTGGATCTGGGCACGTTCAGCCCGTTTCTCTACGCCTTTCGCGAACGCGAGATGATTCTCGATCTGTTCGAGGAATTGTGCGGTGCGCGGCTGACCTACAGTTACATCACCATCGGGGGCGTTCACGACGATCTTCCCGAAGGTTGGATCGATCGCTGCAAGCAGTTTCTCGACTACTTCGAGCCGCGCATCCTGGAGTATCATGCCCTTTTGACGACGAACCATATCTTCGTTCAACGGACAGCAGGGATCGGCATTCTCTCTAAAGAACTGGCTCTGTCGCATGCCTGCTCCGGACCGATGCTCCGTGGGTCACTGAACCGCAAGGCTGGCGATCCAGAATGGGATCTGCGCAAGCTCGAACCGTACTGCGGCTACGAGACCTACGACTTCAAAGTGATTATTCCGCCGTTCGACGACGATTACTACGGCGTGCCGTACCGCACTCCACGCGGTGCCGTGATCGGCGACTGCTGGCATCGCTTCTACGTTCGCATGCTGGAGGTGCTGGAGAGCATCAAGCTCATCCGCCAGGCGATGCAGCGCTATCCTAGCGCTCAGGGATCGCATCGAATCGAACCGCCGCGTCACCTGCCAGGTGGCGAGGCCTACCTTGAAACCGAGTGTCCCCGTGGCGCGATGGGCTTCTACGTCGTCGGCGCACCCAACAAGCAGGCCGTCCCTCTGCGTGTCCGGGCCAAGTCGTCGAGCTTCCTCAACCTCAGCGTCACCAACGCCATCTGCAACGGCTGCCTCATCGCCGACATCCCCGCTATTGTCGGCAGCATCGACATCGTCATGGGCGAAATAGATAGGTGAACAGTATCGACACAAACCATTGACCTAAGACAACTTGTGAAATTAAGCGTCGGAGAAAAAATCCTCAAAATACGGTGCATTCCAGGCCATACAGTGCATTTAGGGTGCATCGCCAACTCGACATCGTAGGCCCAACTGACCACCTTCCGACACGGGAGGCTGGTCAGTTTTTTGTTGGCGACCAACGCTTCCCAGCGAATGCAGCAGCCCGATAATTTCACTTTTCTTGTCGTTTTCACTGTTCGGCGAAACAGCACGTTCGGGTGAAATCGGGTTGCGGAGTTTCACTTTTTATGCTAATTTCACTCATCGATGAAATCATGGAAAAAGTGAAATCAGCACAGGACCGAGCCTTTGTTCCCGCTGCCGAGTGGGTCCGGCGATTGGCCGAGGAGACTGCGGCTTTCGAGATCGTCAACGCTGTTGACGGCGAGGCGAAGCGTGCCGACCAGCGGAAGGTGGAGTGGGATCAGGTCATCACGCTCTCGGTGAAGCCCGACCAGCGACGGGTCGATCTACTCGTACAGACTCGGCAGCACCTTTTCCCGAACACGGTCTTGGGCCTGTTCCAAAAGCTCAAGGGGGATCGCCCGGACGGTACGATTCTGCTCTGCGCTCCGTACATCTCGCCACGAGTAGCAGAGATGTGCCGGGAGCAGAACGTCAGCTACCTCGATGGCGTGGGAAACTGTTGGATCGCCGCACCTGGGCTGTTCGTGCATATTGCCGGTCGCCCGAACCGTCCAACGGTGAACAAGGCCGTCGATCCCTTCTCCAAGAAGTCGAGCCGGGTCGTCCGCACGCTTCTCACGAAGCCTGGCAAGGGATGGCAAGTTCAGCAGTTGGCGCAGCAGGCCGACGTGAGCCTGGGCCTAGTGTCGAAGGCAAAGACTGCGCTCATCGAGGATGCGTACCTCGAAGAACGTGACCGCCTGCTCTTCGTGCGGGATGCCGTCAAACTCCTTCAGGGATGGTCGGCGGAATATCGCCCGCATGTAAAGCGGGTCCAACTCTTCGCTATCCCTCGGCCCAACGAAATCGAAAAACGCCTCGCTGAATGGTGTCGGACGAACAAGATCACTTACGCCCTGACGCAGCTTGCAGCGGCTTGGCGGTATTCGCCGATGGTCCGATACGACAAGAGCGTGGCCTACATCGACAGAAAACTGGAGACGGGCAGCAAGCTGAAATCGCTGCTCGACCATCTCGACGCCAAGGAAGTCGAAACGGGGGCAAATTGCATCCTCTGGATCACGGATGATCCCGCAGTGTTCACGGACTCCAAAGAATTCGACGGCGTGAAGGTTGTCTCCCCGCTTCAACTTTACCTGGACCTGATGGCACTGTCGGGGCGGGGAAAGGACGCAGCGGAAGAGGTCTTCGAGAGAGAACTTCGTCCGTTGCTCGCAGCCAGCGAACCGAAGTCAGGAGGCAGCCAATGAACGAAGTTGACGCTTGCCGGGCCGTCCTGATTGAAGTGCTGACGATCCTCGCCAAAGACCTCGACAAGCTGGCCGTCGTGGGCGGCTGGGTTCCTGAACTGGCATTTCCGAACGAAGGGCATATCGGTTCGCTCGATGTCGATCTCGCCCTCGACGCCCGAAAGCTCGAACCCAAAGCCTACGAGTCGATCCGAAAGAAACTGGCGGACGCCGGGTATCAGCAGTCCACGGAGATGTCGAATCGCTTCTTTCGCAACATCCCCGGCACGCCTATCCAGGAGAAGGTCGATCTCATCACGGGCGAGTTTCCCGAAATCGCCGCCGATGGAACGCATCACCGCATTCAAGAACTGGCCGTGTGGAAGGCCCGTGGGGTGGATTTGGCGTTCACCTTCCAACAGGATGTCGCAGTCGAAGGGACTCTTCCGAACGGCGGACACAACAAAGTCACGGCGAAGATGCCGATCATCGCCGCTTACCTCTGCATCAAGGCCATCACCCTCAGCGAGCGTAAGAAGGAGAAGGACGCCTACGACATTTGCTTTTGCATCGAACACTACCACGGCGGCTACAGAAAGCTGGCCGAGGAATTCCGGGGTAAGACGGGTGACAAACTCATCGTTGAGGGCATCGGCATCCTGCGGGAGAAGTTCGAGAGACTGGACAGTATCGGCCCGGTGTGGGCGGCACAGACAGCCGAGGAAGCCACTGCCGGAACTGACTTCGATGTGGAAATGGAACAGCGTCGAGCCTACGAAATCGTAAACGCACTGTTGCGAGAGATCGACAGCCTTGCCAGTCAGTAGGACAACACATGCCCTGGATCGACTGGTACAACTCGCTCGCCAAACCAAGCTGGACACCCACCCCGGCGACCATCGGGATGATCTGGCAGATTCTTTACCCGATCATCCTCGTCAGCTTCGGTTTCGTCTTCGTGCAGGCGATCCGAAAGAAAGTGCCGTGGCTGGTGACGCTGCCGTTCGCCATCAATCTCGTGGCGAACCTGATCTTCACCCCGATCCAGTTCGGGATGCGGAACCTGCCGCTGGCCTCGGTGGACATTTTGATCGTCTGGTCCACGATCATCTGGATGATGGTTGCCGTCTGGCCGCACTACCGCTGGGTCGCCGTGGCCCAGGTTCCTTATTTCGTGTGGGTGTCAATTGCGACCGTGCTGCAACTGAGCATTACAGCGATGAATCGGTGAGGAACAGTATGGCGACCATCGACGCCTGGAAGACTGAAGAGGACCAGTTTCCCACGACCGGCCCGTTGACTGACCGCCTGCGGTTCCTCGTCCGGTACGCCGTCCTTGCCCCGTCGAGCCACAATACGCAGCCTTGGAAGTTCCGCATCGCTGACGACCGCATCGACGTGTTCATGGACCAGAGCCGGTGGCTCAAAGTCGCTGATGACGACCAGCGAGAACTGCATATCAGCATTGCCTGCGCCCTGGAGAACCAACCTGCTCATTGCAGCAGAGCATTTCAGGCTAGGCCATCGGACGGACTATCTGCCCGACCCGAAGAATCCCATGCACGCCGCCAGGGTGCAATTTGAGGAGAAAAGGCAGCAGCCCACCGAGCATCCTGCGGACCTCTTCCCAATGATCGTGGTACGGCACACCAACCACGGCGAATACGACGGTCGGCCAGTCCCGGCTGCGGTGCTGAATCGACTCCGAGGGCGCTGCGTCGAGCCGGGCATCACCTTACTCCTCACCCCTGATGAGTCAATCAAGCGAAAAGTCGATGAGTTTGTGGTACGGGCCGATGCCATCGAGTTCGCTGACCCGGCTTTCCGGCAAGAACTTGGTCACTGGATCGGCCAGGGCGTCTTCGGCACGTCTTGGCTGATGTCGAAGATTGGCAAGCTGGCGGTCACTCACATCAATATGGGATCGGCCACGGCGAAGAAGGACTCGACCGTGCTGATGTCGTCGCCGGTCCTGGGCCTCATCAGTACGGAGAACAACGAGCGGGAAACGCAAATCAAGGTCGGGCAGGTGTATCAGCGACTTTCGCTGCTGGCGGCAGCAGAGGGCATTTGGTGTCAGCCCATGAGCCAGATTGTCCAGGTGGAGGAGATCAAGGCCGAGGTCGCCAAGCTACAACCTCAACCCGCCCTCTTCCCGCAGCACCCGTTCCGTCTCGGCTTTGCAGCGCCGGA
Source organism: uncultured Gemmataceae bacterium (assembly GCA_937923405.1). GTDB lineage: Bacteria > Planctomycetota > Planctomycetia > Gemmatales > Gemmataceae > CALDUY01. Next base: position 229,693 of record CALDUY010000013.1, read on the forward strand.
GAAGCACCACACGCCGAGACGGGACATGCAGGATGTGCTGGTCTAGTGATCCCGCTTTCGATCACGCATCCTCACCGCCAGCAACGGCGACAGGGCCATGAATAGCATCCCGAATTCCAGGAAGCCGCCACGGGTCCGGTCGTAATCCTCGGTGATCCGTTCCCAGGGTAGACCGAGGACGAAGTAGCCCAGGACGACCTCGAAGAGAATGGTCAGCACGACCCATAGCAGGCCGACGCCGAGAATCTGGATTTTCGTCGGAGTGGCGATCCAGGGGACGCAGAGGTAGGCGACGGCGAAGATGATGAGAGAGCCGATGAGGACACCGATCTGCCGGGCGGGGTGGTCGCCGACGAGCGGCACGAGCAGCAAGCCCCGCAGGATGCCGTGAACCGTTTCGGCAGCGATAATGACCAGCCAGACGGCGACCGCTCGCAGCACGAGTCGCCCACTCACTTCAGCAACACCAGCAACATGACCACAGGCGTCTTCGCCTTGATCGAATGCTTCAAGTTCTCAGGCATATGAACCCAGGTTCCGGCCTTCGCTTCCTTCATGTCGTCGCCCAGGCCCACGGTCGCTTCACCTTTGACGAAGAACAGCATGGCCGGTTTCGCCGCTGTGTGTTCGGAAAGTTCCTGGCCTTGGCCGAAGCCGAAAACGACGGCCTTAATCTTGTCGTCTTGAAAGATCGTGCGGCTCAAGATGCCGTCAGCGGGCGGCTCGGCTTCTTTGGCCAGATCGAGGATGTGCGTGTAGGTGGTGGTCATGGTTTGCCCTTGATGTCTTGAAGATGACGAGCGATGGCCCGCTTCAAGAAGAACGAGATAAACCAGAGTACCGGCTTCGTCAGCATCGACTTGGCGTTCAACTCGAAGGAGCGAGCTACCTTGGTTCCGTTGCCAATCGGCTCAAACTCCCACGTTTCCACGAAGCGGGTTGCCAAGCGGGACAATGGTTTGGAGAAATTCCTCATCTCAAGCTGAAGACGCCGATCCGGTTGCCAATCCACGATTCCCTCGACGTGGGTTGACCCGTCCAGGTTCGTCACCCGGATGCGAGTGCCGACGACGTTGGATGTTCTTGTCTCGAACTCGGCGGACTGGATGCCTGGGATTGGCCCCCATCCACGAAACTCCGGCCACTTCGTCACGTCGAGTATTTGATCGGCAATCGCTTCGGGGGCCAGCGGCAGCGTCTCGTGGCAAACGAACGTAATCGGCTTCATCCTGCAATCTCACACGCCTTCAACATCGCCGCCAGCGGCTCCGGGTCGGCCAGCCGGTGATCGTCCCCAACCTCGACCAGCGTGGCTCCACTTGTCCTCGCTAACTCTTCGCTGTCGGCGAAGAGAACCACGTCATCGGCCCGGCTATGCAGGATCACAGTGCCGGGCTTCACCGTCCTAGCCGTTCCGTACTTCTTCCATGCCGGACAGAGCAGCACGAGCTTCGCATCGCCGCTGTTTATGTTCATGGCGGCAGCGACGGACAAGGAGCTGGATGATCCTCTCGCCATCGCTTGCCGTCAGCT
>CALDUY010000014.1 GCA_937923405.1 uncultured Gemmataceae bacterium
CATCTTGCTCGACGAACACGGCACGGCCAAGATCGGCGATTTTGGGCTAGCCCGTCTAATGGATATAGATTCGGAGTTGACATGCACGGAAATGGTGCTGGGAACGCCAGCCTATATGTCGCCGGAACAGGCTCACGGCAAGACCGCCTGGATTGGGCCGCACTCCGACATCTGGGCGCTGGGGGTGATCCTCTACGAATGCCTGACTAGCCGACCACCCTTCAAAGGCAAGAATCGCTCGGAGACCCTGGAATTGGTGCGTAACGCCGATCCCGCGCCGCTGGTTCATGTGCCCGCTGATCTGGAGGCAATCTGCCTGCACTGTCTGGAGAAAGAGCCGAAAAAACGGTATGCCACGGCAGCGGAGTTGGCCGACGATCTCGATCGTTGGCTCAACGGTGCGCCGCTCCTGGTACGTCCGCTGACCCGGCTGCAACGAGCTAGACGTTGGGTGAAACGGCGTCGTGGCTTGGTGGCATTGGCGCTGATTAGTTTTGTGCTAGCAATCAGCGCTGGTGCTATCATCGACTTACAAGATCCGTATCGTCCGATGCGTGAGGTGGTGGCTGACCTACAGATGAAGAAAGCCGTCTCGCTGATCCCCGAAGGCGGCAGGCCGCGTTGGTCGCACTGGGTAGTCGGTGAAGCTACGCAGACCACCGATCAGGAAGGGAACTTCTGCATCGAGACCTGGACGCGCAGTTATCTGGAATTACTTCGCGATCCTAGTTGCGAGTACTACCGCTTTGAGGCCAAAATTCGACCAGTCCGAGGCATGCTAGGCAGCAGCGTTGGCCTAGTAGTGGGCCACTACGATTTTCCTTTAGGCCCAGACCTCTGTCCGTTCTATATCGAAGTGGTTTACAGCGATATGTATGACGAAGGTCAGAACAGGATTGACGTTCTGACCAAGGCCAAGGCCCCCAACATTCCCAAAGCACCTCAACCCAACTGGGTCCGCATGCAGGGAGTCATGGAGCTAGGACGCGGCATTCGTGGGGCTGGGAGTAGTCGGTTTAGTTGCGGAGCCGGTCCAGGCTTTTTCTGGAACGAGAACGCCTGGAAAAATTGGCGTCACCTGGTCATTGAGGTGACCCCCTCGCAACTACATGTCTTCCTCGACAGTAATCAGATCATGCGGGTCAGTGCCGACAAGATCAGTGTTCGTGGCCAGATGGCTTGGCGTAATGCCACCGTTCGCAAAACGGAGTTTCCGAATCTGCCTTCTCCGGGTCGTTTTGAACCCCGAGGCGGGCTGGGACTGATTGTCGACAACGGAGCTGCTGCTTTCAAGGATGTGACAGTACAACCGTTGCAGCAGTAAGAACTTTTCTACTTTAAGCGAGTGACTAACGTGGCGAATGAAAAATGTGTCTGGCCTCACTCGGGAAGTCGTCTGACGGCGTTGTTCGAGTTCAGCAAAAAAGATCCCACCACCGGGACGGATCGCAGTTTCTTTCGCTTCGTCCTGTACGGCACAGTCAAACAACGGTTGCCCCGTCCGATTTTGACAGTGGAACTAAACGGAGTCGCCCCTCAGCCCGAGCAAGTCACAATGCTTGTACGAGGCAAAAACTGGTTTCTGTTTGTCGATGTGCCTTCCTCCGACGGGATGATCGATCAACGCATCAACATTCTGCTCAAAAACAACAACCAGGCCTTCGCCTACTTGAGAAAAGTAAAACTGGCCAAGAGTAGGGGCCAGCAACTCGTTTCTTCCGGATTTGCCATTACGTCTCCTCAGGAAGATGAGGTGACCCACAGCCATGCTCATTTTGTCGCTCAAGGTACGATCACCCCAGGTAATACCTTAAGCTCGGCCACTTTAGAGTATCTGGATGATGAGGACACCTACTCCGGAATTTGCTCGACGATGGGGGGTAACTGGACGGCGCTGTTCAGTTGTCCCAAAAACGGAAGACATGGCGTGACGTTGACAGTGAAGGAGAGCGGTTCTCCTCCTCAAGAGCTTGCCGTTACTTTCACCCTGACCGATCCGCCGGGACCGCCCAACACCAACGGCGACCCGCCGCCTCCCAATAACCCGTGATCGTGCAACTACTGCTTCATAACTGAATTTTGGAATGGCTCAGCAACGACTCCTGTGAGCGAAGGGCGTTAGCCCTCCGTGCTTCGCCCCCCCACGGAGGACTTACGTCCTCCGCTCGGAAGCTCGAAGATGCGAATCTCTCTACAGTTCAGCTGCAAGCGACTACTACTGCTTCACGGGCCGAGAGGCCAACTGCTTCTGCCATTGACTGAGTAGCTTGCCAATGTCGCGATAGGCGTAGTCCAAATCGGCGAGGTCGAGGCCCAATTCGACCGCCCGCTCGAGTTCGCCGGCAGCAGCATGGCCGCTGGCCAACTCGAACAGCAACTCTTTCTTCTGCGCCTCCTCACTAGCGGGAAGGTGCCGCAGGGCCTCATCGAAGTTCCGTTGCACCAGCGGCCAGTTGCCTAGTGCCTTGAAACAGCGTCCCAAATATAGCAACGTCTGCCACTGCAACTTCATGTCCCCGCGAGCGGCCTGGAGTTCGGGAATGGCTTCCTGCACCATCCCCAGGCGGAAGCGGCGAAGGCCCAACTCGAAGCGTGCCGCCTTGTCTGAGGGATCGTGCATCGCCTTCTTTTCGCAACACTCCAGTTCCAGCTTGTCGATCTTGCGTACCACCTTGAGCCGCAACTTCAGCTGTTCCTCGTCGGTGGGCTTGGTCTTAAGATACTCATCGATCTCGGCGAGTTTGCGGCGATAGGGTTCGATCTCCAGATCGGCCAGCGCGAAGGACAGTTCAGGAGCCTGATGCGTCGCCTGCAGCCCCTTGCGAAGCACGGCCAATGCTTCGCTGAGATGGTTCTGCTTGCGATGAGCGTTTGCCAGTTGTAGGTACAGATCCGGACGGGTCGGATCCTTTTCGATCCGCTGTTTGAGACTGTCGATCTCGTCGACAACTCGCTTCTGAGCAGGAGTCAACCGCGTCGGTGGCGGTGGAGTGCCTGGGGTGGCCGGCAGCGCGACCAACTCGGCAGTGGAACTGTTCAATTGATGCCCACGAGCCATCGTGTCATCGACAGCCATTTGCTTGATCTTGTCCTCGGCTTCGCGATCAGTCGGATTGGCTCGACGAACAATCTCCCACAACACCATCGCTTGGCTGAAGTGCTTCTGTTCCTCCAGCAAGCGAGCCAATGCTCGAGCCAGGTCGGGGTTGTTCGGACTGGACTCGCGGGCTTCTTGCAGCAACCAGACGGCGACGACCGGCAAATCGAGTTTGGCTGCCGCCTCAGCCATCTGAATGATGGTCGCCTTGTCCCAGGGATTTTTTGAGAGGATCTCTTCGCCAATATCCAAAGCTTCGCGGTACTGCTTGGCCTTGAGGGCACTGCCAAGTCGAGCTTTGGGCAGAACCGTGGTGATCGCTGCCAGCGAACTGCCGTGTTTGTTGTCTTTGTATTTGGTCTTCTGGGCTTTGCGCAGAGCCTGACGATAGGGCAGATGTGCGGGCATCAGTTGGCAGCACTCGCGTAGCATCTGAATGGCAATATCGTAGTTCCCACCCGCGGAGGCTCGGGTAGCATACTCAAACTTTTTGGCGGCGGCCGCCTGCTCCTCGGCGCTGGGCGGCGACAAGTGCGGCGTGTCTCGTTCGGCCATGATGGGAGTTCCTGACGCACGCTGCCTCGCTTGACGGCACGGGAAACAGCGGTGACGCTTTTAATCCTACCCCAGAGCGGTTAGCGCATCAAGCAGTGAGGCAAGCAACTTTCGGATCGGCTCAGGTACGAACACGCCGAACTCGCTGATTTTCACGAGCGATAATGTGGAGAATGCCGATTGTATCGATACTGTAGCCGCAGGGACTCCCAAACCGGCATCCGAGACTTCACGTCCAGTTCAGACCGAGCAACACCGCTTACTTGTTGTGCGGCTTTTCCAAATGGCCACCGAAGGCGAAACGCATCGCCGACTGGACCTTGTTGGCGAAGTCCGCCTCGCCGCGCGAACTGAAACGCGCATATAACGCCGCTGATAAGACGTGGGCCGGCACCGCTTCATCGATCGCGGCCTTGATCGTCCAGCGTCCTTCACCGCTGTCGGAGACGCGACCGCCGAACTGGCTCAGCTCGGGATCGGCTGTCAGTGATTGCGCGGTCAGATCCAGCAACCACGACGCGATGACGCTGCCGCGCCGCCAGACCTCACAGATGTCGCGCAGATTGAACTCGTACTGATAATGTTCGGGATCGCGTAGCGGGGTGGTCTCGGCATCCTTCTCATGCGATTTCATGCCCACATTGGCGCTGCGGAGAATACCCAAGCCCTCGGCATAAGCGGCCATCAGTCCGTACTCGATACCGTTGTGGATCATCTTGACAAAGTGTCCCGCGCCGGAAGGACCACAATAGAGATAGCCTTCTTCGGCGGTGCCGCCGACTTTGTCATAGCCCGGAGTACGCGGAATGTTGCCGCGTCCCGGAGCCAACGCCGCGAAGATTGGATCGAGATGTTTGACGATCGGCTCTTCCCCGCCAATCATCTGGCAGTATCCACGTTCCAACCCCCAGACGCCGCCCGAGGTACCAACATCTACATAGTGGATCCCTTTTGACTTCAATTCCTTAGCTCGACGAATGTCGTCGATGTAGTAACTGTTTCCTCCGTCGATGAGAATGTCGTCCTTCTCGACAAGGGGGACTAGGTTTTCGATCATGGGATCGACCAGCGCGGCAGGAATCATCAGCCAAATGGCGCGGGGCGGCGTCATCTGGCGAACTAGGTCTTGTAACGTGTAGGCCGGCAGCGAGCCTTTTGCCTCATTAACCAGAGCATCAATGGTAGCCTTGTCCCGATCGTTGACGACGCACTGGTGCCCAGCTCGGGTGAGCCGTTTTACCATGTTCGCGCCCATTCGTCCCAGCCCGATCATTCCCAGTTGCATGACACGCTCCTCGATGGTTTCTCGCGACAGAATCGTTCCCTGGCAGTTATGGTAGAAATCCAGCGATTTTGGAGCAGAGGATACGCAGACTTAAATAGCGAGCAGTCAACGATGCCTCATTGACGATTCCGTTTTCCAAAGCAGTCATTGGAATACACGAGGTCATGAACCACTTTGCGATTGATGCGTCGGATCAGGCAACTCGGCGGCGGTAGCGACTGCCGACCGCGAGGAACTCAGCGAGGTGGCTGGTTTGGTAAGGGCGGCACACGGGTCAAGCGGTCGGGCGATGATGCGACGGTTGCCCTCCATCGGAAAGATCGGATCTTGTCGGAGTTGGCAAACAACAACGGTCGGGGCGCGATCAATGCTAGAATCGTTGTCCACTCCCAGCCATACAGATTAATCAGGAACATGCAATCACAATGGCCGTTAATGATTTTGTTGCTGATGTAACTCTCCAAGTCGCTTATGTCACTGTCAGGAACAGCGACGCGGACACGTTCGTCGGCAGCGGCGATCCAACTCGTGCTTGCTCCGCCGCCAGAGATGCCGGTCACGCCGATCTTGGCCGCATCGACATCCTCGCGGCTGACTAGGTAATCGATGGCCCAAATGCCGTTCCAACACTCGACCCCGGCAGGGGTATAGGTCAGTGAGTGCCACCACCAGCGGTTCAGGTTATAGGTGCCATAGTGCTTGCCGGCGATGCGTGCGGCAACGGCCACAGCCCGAGCATGTCCAGGTACTCGCGACGTAAGCGCGGCAGCTTCTCTTGCCATTGGGCCAACGACTTCGCTCCATCCAGGAAGCGTTGTTGTACCTTGCTCGTCTCGATCTTGAGAAAATGCGAAAGGACATGCGGTACATCACTCCTTTGCAGCAGACTCACCGATGACGACATTGGGATTGAGGAAACACCAGCAGATCAGGGCGAACAGATGAAGGCTGAACCACACGCCCAGGGCCAGTTCCCAGCCGCCTAGGGCCACAGTGCGCATGATCGAGGCAGTGTAGGCCGAGGCTCCGAGGTTGCCCATCATGTTCATCAGCCCAAAGATGACGGCGAGATTTTTGCCCCCAATATCGATGGCCAGAGCGTAGGCACACGGCGACGAGAAACAGAAGACAAAGAAGCCCAGACTTAACACCGCGACAGCTGTCGTCACGTCGGCGATACCGTAGGCAATCAGGTACAAGACCATAGCGACGGCGAGACTGGCGATGGCCACACCGTTGCGGGCGATACGCCGCTGACCGGTGCGACGGAGCAGATAATCCGACAGTGCTCCGCCGACGATGCCGCCGACGATGCCGGCCCACTGAGGGAAGCTGGCCAGCCGCCCCGCCAGCCGTTTCGCCGCATCATCGTAGGCCTTTTCCGGATCCTCGGTGGCTTGTTCCGCAGCGATCGTCAGCTGATCTCTCGTGATGCGTTCCTTCTCCAGATAGGTCGGCAAACGGGAATCGAACAGGCGATTGGCTGCCGCTCGGAAAAACTGTTGCGAACAGAGCAGCAGCAACGGAACGCTGGTCGCCAACAACAGTAGCGACGTGGAGAACGAACGCGGCGGAGCGGGGGGAGTCGGCGGCGGTCGATCGCGGGTGAGCAGCGCCAGCTCAGCGGCATTGACCGCAGAATGATCCTCAGGTCGGTCGCGGAACCACCAGAGAAACCAGCCTGCCCAGAGAAAGCCGGGCACGGCAAAAGCGAAAAACACGCCATCCCAACCCAGCGAGTCGCGCAACTCAGCGGCCAAAAGCACGCTGCCGGCCCCGCCCAACAGCATGGCACTGTTTAGCAACGCGCTAGCCAACCCGCGTTGCGACGCCGGATACCACGAGGCCAGAATTAGCGTCGCGCAAGGAAAGATGCCGGCCTGCAACGCCCCCATAAGCGAGCGTCCCAACAACAATTGGGCGTAGCCTCCGGCAAGGCCAGCCACGACCAAAGCCGCTGACCACCCTGCAGCATACAGCGACAGAGTACGTCGCGGACCCCAGCGCTGGGCTAGCCAACCCGAGGGTACCTGCATCAAGGTGTAGATCCAAAAGAATGCACTGATGGCGTCGTCCAGCTTCTCCTGCGGGATGCCCAGGACTTCTTCGATCGTGGTTGCCAACGGACTGATACAGTTCCGCTGAATGTAGTTAATCGCGGTAATCACTAACAGAGCGATTAACACATAATGGCGAACAAGGGTGGGACGCTCGGAACTACTCACGGAGGGAGTCTCGCGACAACAGGGTAGGTGTACTCGTAGCGAGGATACGCCGAGTCACCGTCACTGACAAGCAAAACCTCTCAGGGCAGCGGAATCGATTTCGCATCGCGAAGTGAGAGAACAAGCACTCAGGGGACAGCAGCGTCTAACTCGACGAGATGTTGGATTCTTTGGAGAATGGCAATCCGCTCGCGCAATTCGGGAACCTCTTTGCAGAGTTCTTCTGCACTACGATGCGGCGCTTCCTGCCAGCGAGTCAACAATTCGTCGAGGCTGGGCAGCATAGCAATAGGACTCCTCGACAACATTCCCCCTTTCATAAGATCTAAACGAAAAAATGAATGTACCGGAAAAAAATTCTCCAGTTTCCTGTCTATTTTTGTCAGGAACAAGAAAAGGCGAGACTCTCAAGTGAGTCTCGCCTCATCGATATCCCCAACTAGAGAAACGAGTTAGATCGCCAGGGATTCAAACTCATCCACGATATGATCCTGAACCCAGCGATCGACATCGCGGAGCATGTCAGGATGAATGCGATGCGTGGTGGGGTAAGTACGCAAGTCCACTTGCAGCCCTGCGGTATAAAACAAGCGATAATCCTGCTTGGCCATAGCCAGCGGGATGATGGCATTGGCGATGCCGTGGCCGATCAGTACGCGAAGCTTACGAACCTCAGGCAAGCGAAGCCGAGGCCCGCCATGCCGCGGCATCGAACCGTTCAGGGAGATCACCCCGCCGAACCGTTCCGGATACATCAAGCCAATCCGGTAAGCCAGGGCAGCACCTTCACGGAACCCGGCTAGATAGATCCGTTCTGAATGAACGTGCAGATGGCGACGAGTCTGCTCGATAGAGCGGAAAATATACTCTTCGACGAGCGGGTCGTCTTGCTCGTCCGGTCCCCAGCCATAGGCTGGTCGACCGTCTTTACGGGTGGCCAGCGCGTGGGGACCGCGCGGCGCGATGCAGATGTAATTGCGCCGACTCAACCGTGGCGCTAAGCGGAGGATTTGCTCCTCGCTTGATCCCTGCCCATGCAGAAACACTAGCAGCGGGTAGGGATAGTTCGGTTCGTAACCGATCGGCAAAAAAGTTCGCAGCGGACGATCTTGTACCGCAGCTACCTCGGAGGTGTAAAAACCCTCCGCCGGTCGATACGAAAGAGCAGGATAATTAGGTAACGGCATGGAAGACCCGATCCGGGGTGCGGGTATTTCCCGATGCAACACCAGCCGCGTGGGATGGTTGGCTGGAAACAACTCGAACTGCTCAAGTCGTCGGGCCAAGTCTACGACGATGGCTCAGAGGTGTCAACGTATCCAGGAACCTAACTCTACAAAAATTAAGGGTTTTTTGAGAATTTGCATCCGACTGCAACGGTTGGGCGAACTAGTCAGGAATTCGGCAACTAAATCGATCGCTCCTGATGCGACTATTGCGGAGATTATTTGCCTCAACTGTAGGCGAGCGAAGGGGTTCGATCGCCTACAAGCCGAAAAATTTCCCCAGGCATAGATGGATTAACTTCCGATAATGTTTCGCTCTTTGAGGTAGTTTAGAATCCGTGTTGTTTGCTCTTGCGGAGATACCGAGGTGGCATCGAGTTTCAGTTCCGGGTTGAGCGGTGGTTCATATGGATCATCGATTCCGGTGAATCCTTTAAGCTCACCGGCTCGTGCTTTTTTATACAGACCTTTGGGATCTCGTTGCTCACAGGTTTCGAGCGGTGTGTCCATCCAAATTTCCAGAAACGGCAAGTTCGCCTTCTCGTGTAGGTCACGGACCAAGTCACGATCCTTCCGATAAGGACTAATGAAGCTGGTCATGGTGATGACGCCAGCATCGGCGAACAGCTTGGCCACCTCCCCAATGCGGCGAATGTTTTCCTCGCGATCGGCAGCGGAGAAGCCGAGGTTCTTGTTCAAGCCGTGGCGGATGTTGTCGCCATCCAGTACATACGCAAGTCGTCCCATCTGTACCAACGCATGCTCCAGCGTGAATGCCGTTGTACTCTTTCCCGAGCCAGACAAGCCCGTGAACCAGAGCGTACAGCCTTTCTGCTTCAGCAACTCCGCTCGCGCCTCGCGCGTGACGTGGCCTTCGTGCCAGGTGATATTGGTCGCCTTGATTTGTGTCATCCTCGACAACTCCTGTAGTCCTTCAATCCGAGCGAACTGATGTTATAGAGCGCTGGCGACAATGAAGTAAAGACGCAAGCAACGTTGGAGTTGCCAAGAAGAGAATCTGGTTGATCTGCACAAAAGAAGTAAAGAGGCGGTCCCTTGTGTCTCAGGGACTGCCTCTTGAACAATTTTCGGTGTCCATAAGGGGGAGAAGTTATCGTTGCAACGCTTAAGAGACGGAAGCCAGCCGGTTCTCACGGGTGGGGGTGCCCGCTTGCTCCGTGGGTTTGGCGTTGAGTAGTTCTTCGCGTAGGATCATCACGCCCTGCGGGGCTTGAATGCCGATCCGTACTCGATTGCCTTGTACCTCCAACACTTCCACCACGATCGAGTCGTCGATGACAATCCGCTCGCCCGCCTTGCGCGTCAGTACCAACATGTTCAATCCTCCATGGCAAAAGCAGCGATCCAATCCGTTTTCGGATCCGACAGTGTGCTTTAATGACAGCAACACGTCACTGTCGTTACAATCTGCAAGATCCGCGCCGACAATTCTATTTTAGTCCGCTATCGTGGCCAAAGTCACGGACGATTCCAAGATTTGTTCGGACGCCTGTTCAGGGGGCAGATGCTGCTTCAGTTGCACAACTCCTTCTGTCACTGTGAGATAAGTACACGGCAACTCGGTCCAGCAGCCACTGTTGAAGTAGGGAACCTGTTGTTCAAAATCCTCAACGGCATTGTGCGTATGTCCACAGGCAACCATATTACAGCCGCGACGCTGTGCCATTTTGGCTGCTCCCTGAGCGATTTTGCGCGCGCAGCGGAGAAAAGTTTTGCTCCCTTGTTTGGCCATTTTGGCAAAGTGATGCGTGCGATCGATCCATTGCAAGAAGCGGTAAATCGTGTCTCCAAGCCAGGTTATGAACGGATAGGCTTCGATAAACTCATCGAACACATGGCCATGCAGGATGAGCAATTTTTGACCACCAGTTTCTAGGACATAGTCATCCTGTACAGTTACGCCCAGCAGATGAGAAACGATCTCTGCCGAACCATCGTGGTTGCCCGCTAACCAGATGATTTCAATGTCGTTGGACAGCTTGCGAATCAGCGACAGGACTTTCCAGTGGTTTTTGTTCAGTCGACGGAAGTCGATCGAGTCGAAGACGTCTCCGTTGAGAATCAAGCGAGCGGTGCGTAGCTCTCCCTCAACGATCTGTTCGAGGAGATGGCAAATCTGTTTCGATTGACAATTCGCACTGCCCAGATGTAAATCCGATAGAATGACCGCGTCGAGCATGTCGGAAGTCCCTCATGGATCTGCACACGCATCGCCTTGGTATAACCTCTTCATGTGTGTTCCCGATGAGGGAGGCAAAAAGGTTCGACGAACCTTTGTTGATTTCTGACATCCGCTAATCTCTGACTTAGCCTTGAGATCCTTCCATGCACGAACGTTCGCACCAATTTCTGCAAACTCTTTTGGAAACTCCCAGCGCCTCTGGCTTCGAGCAAGCAATTCAGCAAGTTGTTCGCGACTGGGCCAAGCCGTTGGCCGACGAGGTGACCACGGATCGGCACGGCAACGTCTTCGCCATCCGCTACCCAGCGACGGGCAAGGGCACTGCCGACCACGCCCGCGTCATGCTGGCCGGCCATTGTGATCAGATCGCTCTGATGGTGCAGCACGTCGATAAGGAAGGCTTCTTATACGTCCAACCGATTGGCGGATGGGACATGCAGATTCTTTTGGGCCAGCATCTGACCGTCTGGACGCGGAACGGTCCGATCCCCGGCGTCGTTTCGCGCAAGGCGGCACATCTGCTGACCAACGAGGAACGCAACAAGGTGCCGCAGTTCGCCGACGTTTGGGTCGACATTGGCGCGAAGGACGGCAAAGAGGCCGAGGAACTCGTGCAGCACGGCGACCCGGTCACGGTCGCGCTGGGCTATCGTCCCCTGCGGAACGGCTTGGCCGTCTCGCCGGCAATGGACGACAAAGTTGGCGTCTGGGTAGTCATGGAAGCGCTGCGACTGCTGCAGGGCAAACCGTTGCAAGTGCCGGTCTACTGCGTTTCGACCGTGCAGGAGGAGATCGGCCTGCGCGGAGCTACGACCAGCGCTTACGGGATCCATCCTGCCGTAGGCATCGCTGTCGATGTCTGTCATGCCACCGACACGCCTGGCAACGAGAAGAAGCAGCTCGGCGAGGTGAAACTCGGCGAGGGGCCGGTGGTATTTCGCGGACCGAACATTTCGCCTCGGGTTTTCGAGCGGCTCGAAGCGACGGCCAAGTCGCGCGAGATCGCGGTGCAGATCCGCGGCGTGCCTCGGGCAACGGGCACCGATGCCAACGTCATCCAGCTGACTCGCGACGGTGTAGCCACCGGATTGATTGGCATTCCCAACCGCTACATGCATAGTCCTGTCGAGATGGTGCATTTGGAGGATCTCAATCGAGCTGCCCAGTTGCTCGCCGAGTTCTGCCTTGACCTGACGCCGAATCAGGATTGGACGCCGTGACGGCAGCCTCGTCGAAACAGGGTATGGAACAAATCGCTGACGAATGGCCAGGGATCACTCAAACTTAGTTTGCCGAAGGCGCGGCAGCGGCTCAGGGACCGCAGGTATTGCCAGAATGTCAACTGTCCCTGGCGGAGCATCCCTTCCTTGCGTGAGAAAACGGCATAGAGATCATTGCTAAAATCGATCCAGCAAGTGCGTTTTGCACTCAACCTCGACGGAACGCCAACTTTGCCGATCAGCATGCCCAGAAAGTCCAGTCCCAGTGCCCGGGTCAGTGAGTACTGAGTCCAGGGCCGCGGATTCACCTCGATGACGAACTCTCGCCCTGACTGGAGTTGCCGCAGAATCTCTACTTCGCCCATGCCGGTCAGTCCGAGTTGCTCGATCACCCGACGAGCCAGTGACTCGATCGCCGGTGCGTGACAAGATTCAAAGAAGGTGCCCACACGACAAGTTCGTGCCGTGGGTCGCAATTTCCGTGCGACGTAACATAGCGTCTCGCCTTGATGGCGGACAAAAGGGATGGAAAATTGATCTACTGGTTCGGTTAAGATCGACTCGGTGAGAATTGGAACAATGTTGGCCTCGGCGTAGCGCTGTAACCAGTGATCCAACTCGGCTTCGCTGGCAATCTCGATCGCCTTGGGCAACCCCAATTCAGGGGCATCGTGCAGCGTCTCCTCGGGACGAAGGATCCAAGGTCGACGTAGCGACTGACGGGCGATCGTGTCGGTGCCCAGACAGGCCGTCGGTGTGGGAATGCCCAGTTGGCGGCACCAATGAGCAAAGGCTAGTTTGTTCAAACAACGATGTAGAACTGGCTCTTGGGCGTGTAGCACCTGAGGATAGGCCATGTCCAGTTCCGCACGATGCCGGGCCACGAATCTCACCCACAAATCGCCGGTGGCGATCAGATACGACGAGATCCCACTCTGGCCCAGCTGGCAGACGTGTTCCAGAATCTCCGCCTCGCTTTTCCCTTCGACCAACGACGAACTGGCACAGCGCGAAGCACAAGCAATGCCGGCCTGGCGATCGACCAACACCGTTTGCAGACCGAGGCGGTAGGCGTTCCGAGCCACGCCTAACGCTGTGACGGAGCTACCAAGAACGACCAGTCGCCAGCGCTGGTCAACCATGCGAAACGGGTCCGTTGGATAAGCCTTCGTCCAGAGCGACGACGTGCTCAAACGTCTCGGCTCGACGGGTCAGCCGCACCTCTCCTTGGCAGACAATCACCGCACCAGGGCGAGTGTGAGAGAAGTTCATTTGATTGGGAATAAAGTAGGCTCCAGCATCCATCATGGCGAGTACGTCGCCGACCTGCAACGGCGGCAGCTGACAGGCTCGTGCTAGCACATCGCCAGGGTGACAGAGCGGACCGAAGAAGTTGTACTTCTGAGTGAAGGATTTTTGCAAATTTCGGATCGGTAATAGGTGCCTATACTCGTAACTGGTCGGGATCGCCAGGTTATGTCCACCATCGAGGATGACGTTGCTAGCCCCAAACGGCCCCGGCTTGATGGCCAGCACCCGCAACAGCAGCAGTTGCGCGCTGCTGGAGACAGCGCGGCCCGGCTCGAAGAACAGCGTCGGCCTGGAGTCCGTGCCGCCTGGGAAGTAGCGGTCGGCTAGTTCGCCGATTGCCGACGCATAAACCGTTAACGGCGGCGTGTCCTCAATGTCAATAGGCCGTGACGGGTAACCGGCGTTCAGCAAGCGTTCATCCATCGGTGAATAAGACGCCACGGTCGGCACGCCGAAGCCGCCTCCCAGGTCGAAAAAGTCAATCGCGATGCTGTGTGTTTCTTTCAGCAACTTGGCGAAGTCGAACAGTTCCTCGACGGCCCGAGCGTAGACCTGCACGTCCTTGATCCCTGTGCCCAGGTGGATGTGCAGGCCACGCGGCATCAAGTGATCGAGCTGTCGGATGCGCTGGAAGGCGGCAAGAGCTGCTCCGTTATGTAGAGGCAAGCCGAACTGTGCCGCCCAGCCCACCGAGGTGATGACGCGAACCCCGACGGCCTGTTGCCGGCCATACTCCCGAGCAAAACGCTGGATTGTGTCTGCTTCGTCGGCATTGTCGAGATTGATTATTCGCACGCCGCGTTCAACAGCCAGGCGTAGGCTCTCGACGGTTTTGCCCGGCCCATTGAAGACGATATTCTGAGGAGCGACGCCCAGTTGCAGTGCCAGCCACAACTCAAAGTGGGAGATGACTTCGGCGATGGCCCCGACTCGATGGAGAATCCGCAAGGCCCCGGGCAGCGGGTTGGTCTTGTAGGAAAAGCCGACCTCAACGCGGGGATAGCGGGCCAGGAAGCTGTCGCGGAAGTGGCGAAAGTTAGCGGCGAGGCGTTCCTCATGGACGACATGCAGCGGAGTACCGAAGCGGTCGGCGAGATCCTGCAAGCGACAGCCGCCTAGAGTCAGGTCGCCGTGGTCATCGACGACGGCATCCCAGTGTTGGGGACCAAGGGCGCGGCCGGCGGTCTCCAGTTCGCGACGGAGCCGTTCGTTGCGCCGATGAGCCGCTCGCACCAGGTACGGTTTCACCAATCGCTTGACGAGCGAAAGCATCGTTGATTCCACGCCCGAGAAGATCGATCAAGCTGAGGTTGCTACTGCCAGTATGATAGAGCGCCTCACCGGCCACGGAAGGACGGATTCCCACTCGCCAAGAGGAACGTCTCCACAGCAGACACGGCGAGTCGGAGTGAGCGAAAAACCAAAGGGCACTCTTGTATAGGCCCAGATCGCAAGGGACAATGACGCGGATGGGCAAGGCCCTCAAGGGAACGACTCCGTCTCGGGAGAGGCGGTCAGACGCCTTAAAGGATCTTTATAATTGACAGAAATAAACTCTCTGAACACGCTGGTGCGATGACCCGACCGTTCCTGACCGCCGAGTGGCGGAACCTGTTCCTCGTCACTTACGCAGTGCCTCAAGAATTGCTACTGCCGCGACTTCCACCAGGGTTGACGCTCGATCTGCGAGAGGGGCAGGCGTTTGTGTCGCTGGTGGCCTTCGAGTTTCTCGATACGCGCGTACTGGGCATCTCCTGGCCGGGCTATCGCAACTTCGCCGAACTGAACCTTCGCTTCTATGTGCGTCGTGGAGAGGAACGCGGGGTGGTGTTTGTGCGCGAATTTGTGCCGCATCGCCTGATCGCCTGGATCGCGCGGTGGGTGTACAACGAGCCGTATCTTGCCGCGCCGATCACTGCTGAGCAAGAAGATACCGCCGAGCGCCGCACCATGCGTTTTCGCCTGCAGTTCGCAGGACGAAGCCATCAACTGAGCGTAACCGGAAGTAAGCCGGTCTTCCGGCCTGCGGAGACCTCCGTCGAACATTTCTTCAAAGAGCATCAGTGGGGCTTCGGTGTGACCCGTCGTCGCGGCGTTCCACTCCGGTATCAGGTGACTCATCCCGTGTGGGACGTTTTTCCCATCGAGAGCTACCAACTCGACTTCGACTTCGCTGCTGTCTATGGTCCCGAGTGGGGCTTGCTGACACAAGCACAACCCTACTCGACGGTGTTTGCCGTCGGTTCGGCGATCAGCGTCTCTCCGAAAGGGCAACTCGGCTGATCATGCCCATACGCCGTGAATTGCTCTGCGAACCGATCCGCCAACTGCTATGAGCCGCCGCCCTGCGACCTCGAAGGAGAGACTGGGCTTGTCCCATCTGAGAGTACGGGTTCTAATGCTGGGGGCTTATGGAACGGAATTCTCTCCTCACCCAGAGCGTGGAGTGAGGAATCACTCGTGCAATTAGGGAACGATCATGCGTTTGTTGGTTCTGCTCACTAGCGTCCTACTCGTACACGCACCGTTGGCTCACGGCGGATTTCTCACGCCGACTTCCATATTTCCACACCCCCCACTGACACCGTTCACGATCAACGGCTCCCCAGTGACGATCGGGGGACAGGCAGGCAACGCCTATTCCGATCTAGGCGTGGTGTTCCAGAACACGGCACTGGCGATGATCAACGGACAAATCGTCTGGGTGCCGACCACCACTCCAGTTCCAGACGGGGCCCCGGATGGAACGCTGGACTTTACTCCGGGGTATGGTGGCGCGGTGAAGATGAAGTTTGTCGAGCCAGGCACAAACAATCCCATCACGACTGATTTTGTCCAGGTCGAACTAGTCGGTCTGCCCCCCGCAGGCCCCATGGTGGGGGCTGGTGGTCTTCTTGCCTACTTGGATGAGGATGTTTCCGTCATCTCCTTGGATTCCGTACTCTTGCCGAACGGCAACACCCTGATGACCCTCAGTTGGCCGGGGATGTATGGCTTTGACATCTACAAGCAGCTGACCCTGGAAACGAATCCTGGCCCGTGGGGGATCGCCAGTATCGAGTTTGGCTCGCCGGGTAATGCCGAAACGCCGGAGCCAGGCACCCTGGCCCTGACCGTGGTCGGTCTGGGGGCGTTGGCTTGGCGGCAGCGCCTGCGTCGCCGTCGGACTGCCCGACACGCCCCTGCCTGAGGGCTTGGTTGGTTTTTGCAGCGGCACTCAATGCCGCATGTCCACCAGAGCCACGTTGGGCCAGATTTCCTGCACCTTGCGGGTGAGATAGCCCCGGATCTCGCCTGTGGTCGGCATGGTGAGAACTCGGCGAGCGATTTCCTCGGCTTGAGTCAAAGGGGTTCGTCGCACTAATTCTTTAATCATCGGGACAGCAGCGCAGCTCATGCTCAGGCGGCGCAGCCCCATTCCGAACAAGGCCAGGGCACAGCGCGGCCAGCCGGCCATTTCTCCGCACAGTGTGACCGGCTTCTGATGCTCCTGACACGCTCGGATGACTCGTGCCAACAAGCGCAGCAATGCCGGACTAAACGGCTCGCAAAGGTGCGCTACTTGGGGGTTGTCGCGATCGGCAGCCATCAGGTATTGAATCAAATCGTTCGAGCCGATCGAGACAAAATCCACTTCTTCCAGCAATTCGTCGATGCACAAGGCGGCGGCGGGCACCTCGATCATGATGCCCAGGGGAATGTTCTCAGCAAACGGGATGCCACTCCGCTGCAACGACATCTTGGTGCGATGAACCACACGCTTGATGCGTTGCACTTCTTCCAACTGCGAGATCATCGGGAACATCAGGCTGACTTGCCCGTAGCGTCCGGCGCGGAGGATGGCGCGGAGTTGGGCCTGAAAAAACTCGGGATAGGCCGAGGCCAGCCGAATGCTGCGAAACCCCATGAACGGATTGGCTTCCTTGCGGGTGCCCAGGTAGGTCACATGCTTGTCGCCGCCCAGATCGAGTGTGCGAATGGTCACCAGCTTGTTCGGAGCCGCTTCGATCACCTCGCGATAGGCCGCGAGTTGTTCCTCCTCATCCGGAACCGAAGGATGGGTCAGGAAGAGGTACTCGGTACGATACAGTCCGACACCAGTCGCACCGGCCTGACCAGCCATCTGAGCATCCGCGACCCCCGAAACATTGGCCAACAACTCCACCCGCACGCCGTCTGGGCTGATCGCTTCCTGTTCGTGGTTCTCGATCAGGCGATGACTGAAATCGACATATTCGCGAGCCAATTTGCGATAAGCCGACTCCACTTCGGTGCTGGGATTGATATAGACGTGGCCTTCGCGGCCATCCAGCGCGACCAGATCGCCCGTCTTGACCTCACGTAGAATGCCACGCACTCCAGAGACGGCGGGAATCCCCAGCGCCCGTGCCAGAATGGCCGCATGTCCCGTCGCCGCCCCGGTTTCGGTGATGATGCCGGCGATCCAGCGTTTGTCAATCAACGCGGCTTGGGAGGGGAAAATCTCCGGCGCGATCAGAATGACGGGTTCCTGGAAAGCGAGGGGTTTCTCTGGCTGTTCGTCCCGAGAAAGCTGCACGACCACGCGACCGACCACATCGCGCAGATCGGCGAGCCGCTCTTGCAAGTATTCGTCGGGAATTTGTCGAAACAGGGCGGCATACTCTTCGAGTGTCTCGCGCAGCGACGAAGCGGCATCGAGCTTTTTCTCGCAGATCCGAGCTTTGACCTTGTTCAACAGGGTTGGATCGCGCAGTAGCTGGCGATGGGCGCGAAAGATGGCGGCTTCCTCGTCGCCGATTTGTTTGGTGACACGCGCGATGGTGTCGTCTAACTCGCGGATCACCGCCGCACAGGCTCGCTCGAAGCGACTTACCTCTGCCGACAGATGGGCATCATCCAGCGTGTAGGGTTCATGGCTGGTGATGACTTCATCTACGCAGTAGGCATGTGCGACAGCAACACCTGGCGATACTGGAACGCCCTTCTTCATGTGCCTCGGCCATGGGAACTGGGAGGAGAGCGAGGACTCACCTGCCCGCAAGGGCTGTTGTAGCAGAGCAATCCTTCCTTCGCAAGCGTGCGCCCAGTTCAAAACGGTGCTAGGAAGTAGATCCTCTGCCTGCTACAGTGAACCAGAAGCCCTGAATATGTGGTTGAGATGTCCTATGAATCCCTATCGCACCGTTTTTCCGCAGCGACATACTGTTCTACCAATCTTGCATGTAGTGGATCGCGAGCAAGCCCAGCGAAACCTCGACATCGCTCGCGAAGCCGGAGCCGATGGCGCGTTTCTCATCAGTCACGGACGAGTCAGCGACGACGAGCTGCTGGAACTGTATGCGGAACTACGGGCCGCGAATGACTTCTGGCTCGGCGTGAACTGTCTGGGCTTGGGAGGCGACGAAGTCTTTCGTCGAGTTGGTCCTCATGCTGAGGGAGTCTGGACCGACGATGCCTTGATCGACGAGCGCGGCAGTGAACAACCCGCTGCTCGCCGAGTTCAGCAGGCCCAGCAAGAAAGCGGCTGGCGAGGACTGTACTTTGGCGGAGTAGCGTTCAAGTATCAGCGCCCAGTGCGAGATGTCGCTGCCGCCGCTCGTCGAGCCGTGGGTTGGATGGACGTGATCACCACGAGCGGCCCCGGCACGGGGCAGGCCGCCGATCCTCACAAGATACGTTTAATGAAGCAGGCCATCGGCAATCAACCATTGGCGTTGGCCAGTGGCGTCACTCCAGAGAACGTCACTGAGTATCTGCCGTGGGCCGACTGCTTTCTCGTCGCCACGGGCATCAGTTATACCTTCGAGGAACTGGATCCAGCGCGGACGCGCGATCTAGTACGAATCGTCCGCGCTTGGTCGAAGTGAACTAGCCCGAGCGCCCTTGCGCTGGCCTCTCGGGCTTCTTCCAGCAAATCGCGTTGCAATTACTTGCCCGCTGGCGGTTGCTGCTGGCCGGTCGCTCGCCGACGGATATCCAGCTCGATCGGACCAAAGGTCTGCTCGTGACGTTGCAGCGTCATTCCCAGCGCACTAAACAGCCGCTTGGCCGTGTAGAAGTTCATGATCAACCGTTGAGAAACGTTAATCTCCTGGCGTCCGGTGTGGAAAGGATTGGGATTGAGGCAGAAATCGATGATGACTTCTTCTGCCGTCGACGTGACCCGCGCGAAGTTCGAGTAAGCGACGTGCGCATCCTTTTCGTGAAGGATAATCTCAGCTTGTTGGGGTTGAGGTTCTTGCGCGGCGGGTTTCTGCTGGAATTCCGACATGATGTTCAGCTCCTCAATGAGATTGACTGGATCCAAGCCGCTTCCGTGAATGCTGGACGCCTGGCCGGATCGTGTTTCTCTATTATCGAGGCCATGCACCTAGATGGGTAGTCCTCTGTTGAGCAAACACGGAGATTCTCTGCAACAGACGGTTGCGATTCAGCGATTCTCCTGCTAAGATCACCTTGGTTGCACCCGTAGCTCAATTGGATAGAGCATCGGTCTTCGGAACCGAGGGTTGGGGGTTCGAGTCCCTCCGGGTGTATATTTGCTCATTTCAAGCGGTTGGGCAAGATTGTAGGAGTGTGCCAAACTCTGAAGTGGCAAAACTTTATGACGAGGCACCCGAAGGACACTGCACGCTCGCACAAGTGGTTTCTGCTCCAAAGTCGCCTTGCGAATTACGAATTTAACGAAATTATGTCTCACTCTCGAGGAACCACTTGCCTTGGAGTTCCTCGTCGCGGCGATCAGTGACGAACATGTGCCCCGGTGCGTGGGTCAGACAGAACGACGGACGAGCCTGCATCAGCACAGCTTGCGGTGTGACGCCACAAGCCCAAAAGACGGGGATTTCACCCGAGCGAATTTCCACAGGATCGCCGAAATCCGGATGCGTCAGGTCATCAATGCCGATCTGTTCGGGATCGCCTAGGTGGATCGGCGCACCGTGAGCCAGCGGATAGTTGGCGCAGATTTGGGCCGCTTGCTCGGCTTGATAGGAAGTCATCGGTCGCATGCTGACAACCATCGGTCCGTGGAACAGGCCGGCGGGGACACAGGGCAGGTTCGTGCGGTACATCGGCACGTTGCGATGCTGTTCGAGGTGGCGGACCGGCAGGCCCGCGCGGAGCAAAGCCGCCTCGAAGGTGAACGAGCACCCCAAGAGAAACGACACCAAGTCATCTCGCCACCAGGCACGCAGGTCGGTGGTCTCCTCGATCAGCTCGCCATAGCGCCACACGCGATAACGGGGCAAATCCACTCGCAGGTCCGCACCAGGAGCCACCGCTCGCGGTTCCGGACATCCCGGATCGCAAACATCCAGAAGCGGACACGGACGCGGATTACGGCGGCAGAACAGGAGAAAATCAAACGCCAAGTCGCGCGGCAGCACCACTAGATTGGCCTGTAAATAGCCCAAAGCCAGCCCCGGCGTCGGTCCGGTTAACTGCCCTGTTCGTGCCAACAAACGCACCTCTTGGCCGGTCATCCCCTTACCCCTCGGAGTACGTCGCGAATCTCGATCAATGGTTGAATGTACGACTCGAACGGCAGTCCATCGACCGAGAGTTCCGCTCGCCCCGTGACCCCGTCTACCAGCGCGCCTTGATGAACCATGGCTTCTAAAATACGGTATTCAAACTCTTTATTATACCAATCATGAGCCGGAGTGTGGCCACGGAGTACGGCGACGCCGGAGGCCAAGGCGTAGGCTCCCCAGTTGCTAATGCCCGCGACCAGAAGATACCGCGTTGGCACACGACAGGCGATCCATGCGCCGTTGGTGATCTCGGCTCGAATCAGGCTCCAGGGCAGCTTGCCCATGCCGATTTCGTTGCCGCCATCGCCGATGCCTAGCGTGATCGTTTCGCCGGGAGACTCGAACAGTGCGGCAGCGTCGCGTAACTGATCGGTGATGTCGATGCCGCGCATGCTGTGGCACCGGTTGTGATGCGGTGGTGGAACCTCTTGCTCGAAGCGGACACGCTCCGTGACGGGATCGACGCTGTTCGGCGTGTGGCTAGGACCAACACGCTCTACAGCGAGCAAATGGGTGAAGGCGGGCAAAGCTTCGCCGAGCAGGTAGACCAGCGTCGACTCGCAATCGGCCAGGCGAAGGCCCACTTGCAGAGCATCTCGACAAAAAGGATCGCTAATAAGGGAAATAGTGATACCTAACTGGGGCAAGGTGCGCGCCAGATAAACCGCGCCGAGAGGGCCGTCAGTTTCGCCACGCCCTACGCCGGGTATCCAGAAGCCGGTGACAATGCCCAGATGGCCAGCAGGAGTCTCGGCGAGACTGTGGCACATCAAGGCGAAGTCCTGCGGACAGGCCTGAAACAGATTGGCCAGGCCTCGTTGGCCAACGTCGCGCTGCACGCTGGTCCGAATCGCTTGCAGAACCGCTTCAGTGGTCATCGCGCAGCTCCCGGCTGCAACAGGTAGGCGAAGCGGCCACGCCAGGAGCGTGGCAGCTCGGCAGTCAGTGTGATCGGTTCGTAGCGCACTGGATGAAGGAAGGTCAATTCTCGCGCGTGCAAGGCAATGCCGGGCGTGAACGTGTGGACCGCTCCGTACTTGGCATCGCCGAAGATCGGGTGGCCGTGATGGGCGAGCTGGACGCGGAGTTGATGGGTGCGTCCGGTTTGCGGACGTAGTTCCAGCCAGGTCAGCCCGTTGTGGACGTTGCGTTGCTGAAAGTGCAGCAAGGCTTGCTTCGCCTCTGGATCGCCCGGTTGGACGACCTCGACCCGTCCGGCTAGACGATCGCGGCGCAGCCAATCTTCCAGCGAGCCGGCCTGCCGCGCGAGTTCACCTTCAACCACGGCCCAATAGGTTTTCTCAACGGACCCCTGACGGAACTGCTCCGACAACCGCGCGGCGGCTTTGCTAGTACGAGCAAAAAGCAGCACTCCTGAGACCGGCTTATCGAGCCGATGCACCACCCCAAGAAAGACATTGCCCGGCTTTCGGTACTTGGCCTTCAGATACGCCTTCACCGCGCGATCGATCGTCTCCTCCTGCCCCTGAAAATGCGTGGCCGACACACCGGCTGGCTTGCAGATTGCCAGACAGTGATTATCCTCAAAGAGAATGTCCAGAGCAGGAAGACTCATCCTGGGCCTTCAAATAAAACGAGCCGCTCGATGTTCGTTCTGGGAGGTATTGTACCCAGACGGACCTCAAGCGGCGGAGAAAAGTCGTATCTCCCAGAAGAAAACTCATCGTCGAGCAGGAATGTTGATCTCGTACTCCTTTTTGCCAGCCTCGACGATCACTTCGAGAGGAGTCGTCGAGACCGACATGTATTCTTGAGAGATACGGTTAGGAGGTAGTTTCTTCATTCCCGGTCCTGGTTCGTCTTCCGTGGCCAGGTTATTATCGACGAGCGTAACCTTGTTGTTACCCTCGGCAGCACCTTCGCGGTCCCCGCTCTTGAGAACAAACTTGCCCGAGGCATCGGAAACACCGGAGGCACTGACCGTCTTGCCGTCCGCCGTCATGTGGTGAAACTGGACCAAGAGATTGGCCGCCGGCTTCCCGTTCAGCTTCACCACCCCTTCGACGGGGGTGATCCGCGCAGCGGTCGGACCACATCCAGACGCTAACACCATGGCGAGCAGAAGCACGCTAGATTGAACCAGCCGCGACATGAAGCTACCTTTTCCGATCCACTTAGTCCAGATTAACCACTTCACCGCCAGCTCGCGTGCAGGCCGCTCGCAGAACGCGAATGTCCATAGAGTCACGCACGAAGCGGACCGAGCCATCGGCGACGCAGACGTTGGCTCCGCCTGAGTGGCCGCTGCCCATTGTCGAGAGCCGTTCCTGCACCCAGGGGTTAGCGGAACTATTCGGACCAGTGGCATCGTTGGGAATCAGCCAGTTGATCGGACGAGCCGCACCGACAAGGAAGTCGCCAATGGCGTTGGCCTGATCGCACCAGGCCCAACCGCTCCAACCGATGATCGGGAAGTTGCTGTACATTCGATCAAAGTTCACGTCGCGATGAAAGCGTTCGCCCCACATGAAGGTGTTGCTGGTGCCATCGAGGATGTCGCCGATCTTGGTTCGGCTGTTGATGTAGAAGATGCCGTCGTTGCTAATGACGAAAGCGCTGCTGCGGAAGGCGCGGAAAGCGTAGATTCCGGCAATCCCCCCATAGCTGTTCAGACCGTAGACATTGCCGGAGACCGTGGCCTTGGGTTGTGAAGCGATGGGACTGCTGGGGCAGATCATGATCTTGACCACCTGCGACGAGACCGACCCATCCGGTCCACGGTTGTTGTTGACATTGTTGTAATCCCACATCTTCTGTAAGTTGTCCTGCTCGAAGTACGGGAGCAGTTCGACGAAGAGGTTGGTAAAGCGCGGTACACCTGGCAGCGGTGGCCCGGCGGACAGGCTGTTGAGATAGGTCATGGTCGAGGCCGTCCCCGAAGGAGTCGGACACTGCCAGCCAGTCGGGAAGTAGCCATAGGAACTTTCGTAATTGAACGTGGCCAAGCCGAGCTGCTTGAGATTGTTGCTGCACTGCATGCGCGCCGCCGCCTCGCGGACCTTCTGTACCGCGGGCAGAAGAAGACCAATCAAAATCGCAATAATCGCGATGACAACGAGCAATTCAATCAGGGTGAAGCCTTTTCGCCTCATAAGAAGAGTCCTCTGTGTCCTTTATTATTCCAAGAAGATCTGACAACAGAACCTACAAAATACATCGTTATAGTTAGGATCGCCGGACTCAGACTCAAGTGAATGTATGGTGAAGGTTTATGCACCTCTACCGTCTGGCTTCAAGATGACTAGAATCTCCACAGATTGCCAAAATGGTAAGACCTGAGGGAAATAATGGAACGAACGCTGATCTTGCTGAAGCCCGATTGTGTCCAACGACGGTTAGTCTCCGAAGTGCTGGGACGGTTTGAACGCAAAGGGTTGCGGTTGGCCGCCCTGAAGCTGCTTCAGGCCGACAAGGCGTTGGCAGAACGCCATTACGCCGTCCACCGCGAACGCCCGTTTTTCCCGTCACTGGTGCAATTTTTGACCAGCGGCCCGACGGTGGCGCTGGTCCTGGAAGGTCCTAATGCCGTCGTGGTGGCTCGCAATCTGATCGGCGCGACCGACGGAGCCAAAGCCGCTCCCGGCACGATTCGTGGCGACTTCGCGCTCAGTGTGCAGAACAACCTGGTCCACGGCTCGGACAGCGTCGAAAATGCTCAGAGCGAGATCGCCCTATGGTTCAAGCCCGAAGAGTTGACTAGCTTCCAACCTGTGGATGCCCCCTGGGTCGTCGGATCGTGACCGCCTCGTCGGAACCGCGTAATCCGTTCTATTTGCTGCTGCTGCTCGCCGGCCTTCTGTTCGTGCTGACGGCGGTGGCTTTGGCCTTGGTGCCGGTCCTCGAACAGAAGGCCATCGATGCGGGGAATCCACCGCCCCCCTCGGAATGGCGTGATGCCCTGCGCAGCGACGGCTGGAAGTGGTTGCTCTACGAAGTCGCCCTAGTGGTTTTGCTCAGCTTGGCCAGCATGTTCTGGGACTGGCAACGGAGCTTGAAATCCGAGGTCGCCAAGCCGACAATCGATAACCATTCCTCGACTGATCGACCTTCCGAGGCTCGTTGATCGATGTCTGCCAGCCAAGCCGAACTTGCTCGCCTTGCCGAGTTACGTCAGCAGATTGCTCATCACAATTATCTGTATTACGTTGAGGCGGCTCCAGTCATCTCCGACCGCGAGTTCGATCAACTGCTCGACGAGCTGACGGCACTAGAGAAGAAGTATCCCGAGCTGATCACGCCCGATAGCCCTACTCAGCGAGTTGGCGGATCGCCTATCTCTGGATTTCGCACCGTCACGCACCGCGTCCCGATGCTGTCGATCGACAAGTGTACGACTCCGGCGGAACTGCGTGAGTTTGACGCTCGTCTCCGCAAACTGCTGAACAGCAAGTCATTGCGTTACGTCGTCGAACCGAAGATCGATGGGGTGGCGATCTCTTTAACTTATGTCCACGGTCTTCTGGATGTAGGCGTCACCCGTGGCGATGGGGAACGCGGCGACGACGTCACCCACAATCTCCGCACGATTAGCAGCGTACCGCTGCGGTTGCACACCGATCATCCGCCGGCGCTGTTCGAAGCACGCGGCGAGATCTATATGACCAAGGCCGACTTCGCGGCTCTTAACGAACAGTATAAGGCTGCGGGAGAGCGGACGGCGGCCAACCCCCGCAACTTCGCGGCGGGTTCGCTCAAACTGCTCGATCCGCGTGAATGTGCCAAACGGAAACTGCGTTTGTTCACCTACTCCACCGGCGCGGTCGAAGGGGTGACACTTGCGACGCATGAGGAGACGCTGGCCACGCTCCGCGCTTTCGGCTTTCCCGTCAATCCCGAGGTTCGCTTCTTCAATGACATCGACGGAGTGATCGACTGTTGTCACCAGTGGAACGACCGCCGCTCGTCTCTGCCTTACGAAATCGATGGCTTGGTTATCAAGCTCGATAATCTGAAGCAACGCGAGGAGTTGGGAGCAACCAGCAAACATGTCCGCTGGGCCATCGCCTACAAGTTCGAGGCCGAAGAAGGGATTACGCGGATCCTTGATATCGAAATCTCGGTGGGTAAGTACGGAGAACAAACGCCGGTCGCTCGCCTCGCTCCAGTACAGCTGGCCGGCACTACCGTGCAATATGCCTCGCTGCACAACGCCGCTCAGGTCAAGGCCAAGGACATCCGCATCGGTGATATGGCCGTCGTCGTCAAACGTGGCGACATCATCCCACACGTCGAGCAGGTGTTGGTCGAGTTGCGGACTGGCTCGGAGAAGCCGTTTGTCTTTCCCGCCAATTGCCCTGTCTGCGGTGCGCCAACCAAACTCAACGAGACCGAGACCACCTACGTTTGCACGGCGACGGCGACCTGTCCGGCCCAGCTGCAAGGCCGACTCGAATCGTTCGCCAAGCGCGAACGGATGGACATTGCCGGCATCGGTGAGGAGATGGCCCGCGCCTTGGTGCAATCGGGACTGGTCAAGAAAGTCACCGACCTTTACTCCCTGACCGAAGAGAAACTCTTGACTCTGGAGCGGGTCGGCAAAAAGACGGCGCAGAACCTGCTCAAAGGGATCGAGGCGAGCAAGTCGCGCGGTCTGGGCCGGTTATTGTCCGCATTAAGCATCCCTAATGTTGGCGAAAGCATGGGGGGGTTGCTGGCTCGGGCTTTCCCTAGCCTCGATCGGTTGCTGGCCGCGTCCAAGGCCGACCTGGCCCAAGTGGAAGGCTTCGGCCCGACCCGCGCCGACAGTGTCTGGGAATTCTTTCATTCTCCCACAGGGCAGGAACTGGTCGCCGACCTGCGTGCTGCTGGGCTGAAACTGACCGAGGACGTCGCCGCTCCGGTGGGCAATGCACTGGCAGGCAAAACGGTCGTTGTGACCGGCACCTTGACCAAGTATAAGCGGAACGAGATCGAAGCGTTGATCGAACAGCACGGCGGCAAAGCGGCGGGAAGTGTGTCGAAGAACACCAGCTTCCTCGTCGCCGGCGCGGAGGCCGGCAGCAAACTCGCCAAGGCGCAAGCTCTGGGCGTACCCGTCCTGAGCGAAGAGGAGTTCGACGCTCTCTTGCGCGGCGGTTGAGAACCACGCTTACTTCTTGCCGCTGCGTCGGGAGCCTTTGCGCGAGGGGAGATTTTGGTTCGCGAGCAAACACCTCTCGCACGGGTAGGTTCAGCCCTGGGAAAATTTCGCCCCCATCCAGAACATCTTCTTCGGTCCGTATCACCTTTTCATCTGGAGCATCATAGATCTCAATAATGCGTTTTTGGGGTATTACTAACCAGACCTGACGTACACCAGAAAAGAAGTATTCCTTAACTTTGCGTTCCATTTCAGGAGTAGTGTTGCCTTCGTTGAGAACTTCGATGGCGAGATCAGGAACCAAATCGGGAATACTCTCATTAGGCCGTTGACGGTTCGGCAGTTTGTCCCAACTCACAACGAGACATCGGGGATACGAACGAGACCCGGCATCAGGCGCATGGTCGCATCGGCTCCCCCGAGATCCCCTAGGTCGTTGCGATCGAGATACCGACCTAGCAAACGAATAATGTCCGCAGCGAGAAACCCCTCTCGATACCCCATGATCTTTTCCACCAGGGTGCCGTCGACCAATTCGTAGAGCTTCTCCTTTCGAGCGTTGAGACGAGTTAAATCCTTTTCGGTGGCCAACCCCGGCAAGGGCGAAAAACAAATCCGCTCGGGAGCAATGCCGCCGAAATGGGCGAGCACCTCGGCATTGTTCTTCCAGGTCATCACTGGTTTCACTCGGGCCATGTGCCGACCTCCCGATCACTCCGAGAACCGCGCTTTGCCCCCCTCCAGGCCCGCCGAGGCCGTGCTGACCTGGCGAATGCGCTTTTCGCGTACTTCCGCAGTGAGCTTGGCGATCAACTGCTCAATCGGCATCGCGCCAAGATCGCCCTCGATCCGGTCGCGGACAGCGACGCTGCCGGTCTCGCGCTCCTTCTTGCCGACTACGAGCATGTAGGGGATTTTCTCCAGCTGAGCTTCGCGAACTTTATAATTCACCTTTTCCGAGCGATAATCTCCGGTAACTCGGAAGCCGGCCTCGCTCAGTCGCCGCTCGACCTGCTGGCCATAGTCGTTGATCTCATCGGTGATCGGCATGATTCGCGCCTGTTCCGGAGCCAGCCACAGCGGGAAGGCCCCGGCAAAATGCTCGATCAAGATGCCCATGAACCGTTCCATCGAACCGAACGGTGCCCGATGGATCATCACCGGTCGATGGGTCGTGTTGTCCTTGCCGACGTACTCCAGGCCGAAGCGTTCCGGCAGATTGTAGTCCAGCTGCACTGTGCCCAGCTGCCATTCACGACCGATGCAGTCGCGGACGACAAAATCGATCTTCGGTCCGTAGAACGCCGCTTCGCCCTGCTCGGCGGAATAGTTCATGCCCCGATTCTTGACCACCTCGATCAAGGTCTGCTCGGCACGCTCCCAGATTTTGGGCTGGCCCACATACTTATCGCTCCGCGGATCACGCAACCCAACTCGTACCCGGTAGTCGTTCAACCCCAGGCTCTGGAGTACCAGCAATACCAGATCCAAATTGTTGCCTAATTCCAATTCGATCTGTTCCTCGGTGACAAACAGGTGAGCATCGTCCTGAGTGAAGCCACGGACGCGAGTCATGCCGGACAGTTCGCCCGTCTGCTCGAAGCGATAGACCGTACCGAACTCGGCGAGGCGGACCGGCAGGTCGCGGTAGCTGCGTGGCTCGGCTTTGTAAATTTGGATGTGAGGCGGACAGTTCATCGGCTTGAGCAGATAGCCTTCGTGGGTCTCCAGCCAACGCAGCAGGGCGGCGGCACGCTCGGCGGTCGATTTGGCACTATGAAACTCCGGAATCTCCAGTCCGACACCGTCGAGCAACTGCGAAACCACTTTCTCGATTGCCGACGCCTTCTCGCCGAAGGAGCCGGCCTTGCGATACTGAGGAATCTTGAAATGGGCCAGGTCGCACAGCTCGAGGAACTTTCGCTCCTTAGCCTCGTCCCAGTCGCCGCCCGCCAGCCGATACTGGGCCAGATCGATCGCCCCGGCGATGGCGTTGAAGTACATCGGCGGAAACTGAGCATCGCGATAGTAGGGGAAGTGACCACTGGTTCGATACAGTTCCAGTCGACCAATGTGCGGCGTGTAGACCGGTGAATAGCCGCGTCTCACCAACTCGTCGCGAATGAACGACTCCAGCAGATGACGCACCGTCGCGCCCTTGGGCATCCACAGAATCAGTCCTGAGCCGACCGCTTGACTGATGGTGAACAGTTTCAGTTGCTTGCCCAACAGTCGATGATCGCGTTTTTTGGCTTCTTCAACTTGGGTTAGATAAGTATCGAGATCCTTTTTGGTGAAGAAGGCGGTGCCGTAGAGCCGTTGCAACTGTTTGCGCGAAGAGTCGTTCTTCCAGTAGGCTCCGGCAATTGACAGCAGTTTGAAGGCACCGATCTTGCCGGCATGGGGAATGTGTGGCCCTCGACACAGATCGATGAACTCGCCCTGGCGATAGAAGCTCAACGAGGGAAACTTCGAGAGTTCGTCGTCGATATGCTCGACCTTATAACTCTGCTGAAGATCCTCGACTAGTCCACGAGCCTCGGCGGTCGGACGTTCGAATCGCTCAAAAGGCTCGGCGGCGGCGATGATCTTGGCCATTTCCTCTTCGATGCGGGGAAAATCCTCCTCACGAATCGGCGTTGGACTGTCGATGTCGTAGTAGAACCCGTTCTCGATAGTTGGACCAAAGGCGAGTTTCACTCCAGGAAACAGCCGCATCACCGCCCGAGCCATGACATGAGCGCAGCTGTGGCGTAACACGTCCAACGCTTCGCGATCCTTATCGGTGAGCAGTTGAAATTCGAGTTCGCCCTCTGGTTGGTCGAGTTCGCGTTCCAGATCGACGATGACCCCATCGACCTTGGCAGCGATGGCGGCCTGAGCGAGACGCTTACCGATCGATTCGGCCACCTCGCGCGGACGAATTCCCCGTCGGACTTCCCGTTTGGAACCGTCCGGCAATCTGAGCGTGAGCATGTCTTCCTCGCATCCTGAATGTGGACCCACCCCTACGACAGGTGTGCCCGGCTCCCTGGTTCGAGCAATGCTTCCCCGCCGCTCGAACGATCCTCACTTGCTCAACAGGCTTTCGCGATCCGGGATGGCCAGGACCGGCTCGTCGGAACGCATCACGCCCGTGGCGCGGAGTACGATCCAATCGTCTCGATTCAGCCCACGAACTTCAACCTCTTTTCCGTCGTCTAGGCCTAATTCGACGGCAACTCGTTGCAGCACGCCGCGCCGCTCGACGCCGGTCGGCTCCATGTTGACAATCCGATAAACCTCGATAGCTCCCTCCCCGCGACGCACAATGGCACTAGCGGGAACGGTTAGCACGTCGGAACGCTCCTCGACCAGGACCGAGGCCGATCCGAACATGCCTGGATGCAATTTCAGTCCGGGATTGGACAGTTCAATTTCGGCGCGCATCGTTCGGGTCACCGGATCCAGCGAGCGACTCAGTCGAGTGATGTAGCCCTCGATCTCGCCCTGAATTGACGGCATGCGCACCAGCACTCGATCGCCGTTGCCATCAGCATTGGGATTCTGCTCGCGGGAGTTGATGAACGGCACGTCGCGTTGTGGGATGTCTACCAAGACGCGAACTCGGTCGACCTGCATAAGGGTCAACAGCGGCGCGTTGTCCTTGACGACGGCCCCAGGATCGACCCAGCGGCGAGTGATGACGCCGTCGAACGGCGCGGTCACGGTAGCGAACTCGATGGTGCGATCGAGTTTGGCGATCTCGGCGATAGCGGTGCGGACGCGCTGCCGGGCCAGTTCCAGATCGGCCTTAGTCTGCTCGACTTTGGCTCGACGTTTAGTGACGGAGGCGCGATTGCTGGCCAAGGCGGCCTCGGCAGCCTCGGTTTGTCGCGTGGCCTCTTGTTCGGTCTGCGCGTCCTGGGCGCGTTGCCGGACCAACTCCTTGATCCGCGCCAATCGCATGCGGTTGAAGGTCACTTCCGCCTGAAAGCGTTTCTCGTCGGCAAGACCTTCCTCGACCTCGCGTTGGGCCACAGCCAAAGCAGCGTCGGCGGCCTGCTGCTGCTTCTTGGCCTGTTCCAGCATCGCCATTTTCACTTCGCGATCCGCGAACAAGTCCGGCACATCGAGTCGGAGCAACTCCTGATCCTTCCGAACCAGATGGCCAATGTCCATTTTGTCGTCCAGGTCAGTGACCATACCGGACACACGAGCCGTCAGATCGACCTTCTTCAGGGCCTCCACCGTCGCTGAGGTGTTCAACTTGCGGCGAATGGTCTTGGCCACTGGATGCGTCACTTCCACGCGAGGTAGTCGTTCGACGTACCGAGGCTTTTTTTGACTCGACGACTCTTTGACGCAGCCCAGTGCCAGCAAGCAGCAGGCGGCCAGATAGATCGTTGGCTTAAGTACCTTCATGAATGTGTTGTCCCTTCCGAAGCGCCCTTCGGCTTCAGTAGCGTGTACAAGCATGGAACGACAAACAGGGTTAGAATCGTAGATCCCGACAGGCCACCGATGACCGCGCGGGCCAGTGGTAAGTTCATCTCGTCTCCTGGATGAAGATGAATCGCCATCGGAGCCAGACCAGCAAGCGTGGCAATGGTGGTCATCAAAATCGGACGCAGGCGGATGACCGCGGCGCTGAGGATGGCTCGATGTGTGTCTAGACCGACAGCCCGCTGACGATTGGCGAACTCGACCATCAGCACCGAGTTGGACACCGAGATACCGACCATCATCAAGACGCCCATGCAGGACTGAATGTTCAAGGAGGTGCCGGTCGCCCAGAGCATCAGGCCGACGCCGATCAGCCCCAGCGGAGCCGAGACGATCATGATCAGCGGATCGATCCACGACGCGAATTGAGCCGCCATCACCAGGTAGACCAGCAGCACGGCCAAGAACAGACTGAAAGCCATGTCGCTGAACGACTGGCGCATCGATTCCACTTCGCCGCGTACCTCGATGCGTACCCCCTTGGGAACCCGCAGAGTTTCAGGGTCAGCGTCGCACTCGTTCTGCAAGGCACGGCGCTCTGAATCGTCGGGCTGCTCGGCCTTGAGATAATTCTCCAGGCGCTGCACGAACGACGGATCGGCAGAGAGAGCTTTCTTGTGCGGCGGTAGTTGATCGAGAGCATAAAGGATGGAAAACGCCTTGCGAATGCCGTCAATGTCGGCAGCGACGCGGGAAAGATCCTTGTCCTGAATGCTGATGAATAGCTGACTGATCCGATTGGCGGCGAAGTGGTACACCTCGACCGGTCCCATGCCGCGTTCGATCGTGGCGACGTCTTCCAACCGCACCATCGGAGCCGGCTTCGAGCCGCGATCTCCCGGCGAGGTGGCTCGTCCTAGGCGGTCGGATTGTTGGCGTGAAAAGGCATCACGCCCGATTCGTCCGCCAGTGACGGGAATTTCTTCCAGGGTGCGGATGCCATCGACCGCCCATTCGGGATATTGCACGCCGATGACGTAGGGATTTCCCGACTTGGGATCGATCCAGAAGTTGGGCGCAATCTGGGCGCTCGACATTAGCGCGGTGATGACGTTGCGGATCACGTCCTGTTCGGTAAGTCCCGGCATGGCGGCACGCTCGCGGTCGACATTGATCTTCAGCTGCGGCAGATCGCGATTTTGTGGCGAGATGGCCTCCTGCACGCTGGACAGCGAGCCGATCTGGCGTTGCAGAAAGCGGGTGATCTCTCGTCGCTGTTCGTGGTCACGACAGAACACCTGCACCTCAATCGGAGCCACCGCGCCGTTGTTGAGAATTCGTCGGATCATTCCGCCGCTCTCGAAGAAGAAATCGTGCATAGGAAAGCGCGGACGTAGCTTCTCGCGGAGGGCTTCAACATAAGTACTGGTTGGAGTGGTTCTGCCGGCAAACCCGGAGCGTAGCTGCACGCGCAGGAAGGCGGCGTGGGGGCCGTTGTTGGGTGTGTAGATCGATGACCAGCGCGACGACAGGCCGACGTTGGCCAACATCAGTTTGAGATCCTCCGGTGGGATCAAGCCGGGAATCACGAAAGTGCGTCCGCTGCCTTGCTGGATGGCATCCTGAATGCCTTGCCCCGCTCGTACCGCGTCGATCAGCCGGTCTAGATAGGCTCGCTCGTCAGGGTTGGCCTGACGAATCGCCGCCAAGCGATCTTCCTCGCCGACCTGGACCGAGAACTGAATCTCGCGAGATAATTCCTCGGCGCGGACCAGTTGGCCACGAATCAGATTCTCGATCAGTTCGACTTGGCGTTCCGTCTCCTCGACGCGCGGCCCTCCCGAGGCACGCATGTGTAGGGTAAACTCACTGGAATCCACGTCGGGAAACAGTTCCTTGCCGATCTGTCGGAAGCACTGGTAGGCGGGTACCAGCAGGGCCAGGGCCAGGAGTAAAACGACGATACGCAAGCGCAGAGCCACGCGCAGCATGCGTTCGTAAATACGGGATCCCAGATCGAAGAGGCGGTCGAAGGTGGGCGAGAACCAGAACAATAGCGCCGCCGCCAGCACAGTCACACCAGTCAGAGCGGCGACGAGGGCGGCCTGGTGGGCAAGCGCGACCCATTTGCTGATTTTTGCCGGCACTTCGTCCAGCCCCAGCGGCAAGTAGGTCAGTCCCAACCAGGCGGTGCCGCCCAGTCCGGTCAGCACTAGTGCCGTGGAGTAGAGCCACGACGGAAAGCGTTCGGTCCGATGATGGTGATTAGCCATCTCGTTTGTCAGGTATAGCGAGTTGAACAGCGGCGAGACAGTTCGCGACACGATGTAGGAGGCGAACAAAGCCAGGGCCACGCTCACCGCCAGCGGAGTGAACAGGTACTTGCCCATGCCGGTCATGAACACCAGCGGCAAGAAAACGATGACCGTGATGACGGTGGCCATCAACACAGGAACGGCGATCTCGGTGGCGCTATCCAAAGCCGCCTGGAACGGGGTTTTCTTCATGCCCAGATGGCGGATGGTGTTCTCGACATCGACGACGACGTCATCGACGACACGGCCCAGCACCAGGGCCAACCCGCCCAGCGTCATGATGTTCAGCGTCTCGCCGGTGAAGTATAGTCCGGCGAAGGCGGCCAGCAGCGAAAGCGGAATGGCCAACGCGACGATGCAGGTGGCACGCAGACTGCCAAGGAACAATAGCACGACCAGCGAGGCCAGCACTGCTCCTAGAATCGCCTCGTGGCGTAGATTGGCCAAGGCGTCGCGAACGTAAATCGACTGATCGAAAGCGACTTCGAGTTCCACCCCTTCGGGCACAGTGCCGCGACGCTTGAGTTCCTCCAGAGCAGTCTGGACGTTGTCAACCACACGCACCGCGCTGGCTCCCGCCTGACGCAACAGGGGCATGTAAACAGCGCGGCGTCCATCGACCCGAACGATGTTGGTTCGCCAGCGAGTGCCATCGACGATCTCGGCCACGTCCTTGAGTCGGACGATCTTTCGCCCATCGTTGTACAATGGGATGTTCTCGAACTCCTTGGGATCCTGAATCAGGGCGTTGGAGCGGACGTAGTAGTTCTGTTTGTCGATGCGGATTTCGCCGGTGGGAATCACTGTCGACTGAGTGTTGACGATGCGAGCCACGTCTAGAGGCGACAGTCCCAAGGCTTCCAGGTTGCGTGGGTGGACATAAATTTGCACCTGGCGAAACACCCCGCCGAACACGGGAGCGGCAGAAAGGCCGTCGATCCCCGCAAGTTCCTCGCGTAGCTGATGATCGGCGTAGTCCAGCAGAAATTTGTCCTCGCGGGTGGAACTGGAGACGACGAGATTGCCGACGGGGATAGCGCTGGCGTCGTAATTGAGAATACTGGGCGGCAACATGCCAGGCGGCATGTTCTGCATCTCACCATTGACGATGGACATGACCTGGGCAGCGGCGATGTCACCCGAGATGTTCGGCTTGAAGTACACCTGAATGATGGCCATGCCCAGCAGCGACTTGGACTCGATGTGGGCCAGGTGATCGCACTTGGTTAAGGCTCGCTCCAGAATCGCCGTCACCGTTTGTTCCATGTCCGGAGCCGGCATACCGCGATAGGAAGCAAAGACGACGACGACCGGCACCTTCAACGAAGGGAGAATGTCTGTTGGTGTGCGGTTGTAACTCAACAGTCCCAGGACGGTGACAAGAATCATCCCGACCCATACGGTGTAGGGATGACGAAGCGCCTGGTTGACTAGCCACATACAGAATATCCTTTGAAAAGCAAAAGCCGCTTCAGGCTAGAAATGATCCTCACTGGGGCAACCGCATGGGCGGTAGAGCTTGCAAGCCATCGTCTGGAAGAGGTGTACGCGGCTGAGCTTTGTGTAATTCAACTCCACGCTTCTGGCTTTGACTCGGTGCTGGTACATTTTTTCCCGGTTGAGCCATCTTGTCTACGGCACGCGGAGACGGCAGGTTCGCCTCCGGGTGAATTTCATTGAAATTTCTTTTCGTCGACGGAGCGACCTCTTTGCTTTCGTTCAGCGACGCGGAACAGTTCGGCGGCAACGGCAGCAGTTTCGGATCCAGCAGCGCCGCAGGGGGCATGCCCAATGCTATTAGCAGACGGAATCGCGCCAAGTCCAGATCACTCAAAGCGTTGGCGTACTCGGCGAGTACGTCGCTAAGACGACGAGTCGAGTCCAGCACTTCCAACGGCAACCCCTGACCTCCCTTGATCCGCAGGAAGTTCAACCGCAGCGACCGGTAGACCGCCCCATCGGGTCGGTTGTATTTATCGAACAAACTCGCCCACAGCAGATGGACGCGCTCGGCGGCACGCTGCACTTGCTCCAGAGCCTGGACAATTTGAGCAACCACCAAATCTTGCAGGAAGAGCTGCTGCACCTCCCGCTGCTCCAGTCGGACGCGATTATCCCAAATTTGTGCGTTGTTGCCGACCCCAAGTCCCTGCAACCGCCAGACCAGACCGACTTCCAGATCATGCCGCTGGCCAAAGTCGCCGATCACGCCGGAGCGACTGAGGATGTTGCTTCCCGTTGCTGTCTTTCCGACGACCGTGGGACCCCCGCCAAACCCGCCGTAGCTGAAGGCCGTCACTAGACTGGGCACGAGCGGCTGCAACTGCGACTGACGGAAGCGAAGATAGGCGGCCTCGCGAAGGGCGGCATTCTCGGCTAATTCGGGACGAAAGCGCAACCCTTGATCGACCAACACCTCGATCGGTTGATGGAACCACGGACCGCCGGGCATCTCGATTGGCCAACGGGGATCCTCAGCAGGCAACAGAAAGACGGCAGCGTTAAGGTGCAACAGTCGGGCCAGTTCCGCTGCTGCCGTCCGCACATCCTGGGCCGCCCGCGACTGCTCCGACATACGCCGAACCACGTCGGCTTCGACGCGGGCCTGATCGGAGGGCAGCCCCGTGCCCGAGTCCACGAAAGCGCGAATGAGCGGCAACAACCCTTTAGAGCCGGCCCGCAACTCGCTCTCCTGTTCAGAGGTGAGAAAGTCTAGCGTTTCGGTCAGCCGCATCAGTTGCCGCTGCGCCCGCAACACGCTGACATAAGCCGTGGCTACCTGCAGCAGGGTGTCATTGGTCACTCGCACCTGGCCGTTAATGGTGGCGTCAAGTCGTCGACGTGCCTCGGGAATGGCATAGATCGCCTCGGAGATGTTGAAGGTCAATGTCGTGCCCATGCCGACGAACAGGGCGTCCCGATTAACGTTGACCACGGTGCCTTCGGTTCGCTGAATCGCCCCTTCGTGTTCGGTGTAGGTGCTGCCGACGTTCAGGTTAGGCAGAAAGGTCGACTGAGCACGCAATAAGTTGGCCTGCGCCTGCTGAACGACAAGATTGGCCTGAGCGATGTCGAGATTGGCAACGCTGGCTAGTTGCAGAACCTCGCTAAAACGAACTGGGATGGCGGGAGCGAGTCCCGCAACAGCCGAAGGAGGAAGAATCGGCGGTCCCTGGGGCGTCTTGTCGTCCTTTTTCGGCTGGTTGTTTAGTCGAGGGGGAGGCAGTTCCTGGTCCCGGTCGTCGCCACACACCTGAGGTGCGAGCAGAACCGCTCCCAGCAGGACGAGACTGCCCAGGAGTCTACCCGGTCGTTCCATTTTTGGGATCTCCCAATGAGCGCTAAACACGAGCCATGGTCATACTGTTACCGGTAATTCAGCACAAGTCCGATCTGCAAGCGCCTGCTCGAGTCCTCTTTTCACCGCTTCTCCCTTCTGGTATAAGCCGGTCTCACTTGCCGGGAGTTACACCGCCTGCTCCCTCGGACCTCCGGAACAGGAATACGATCGGTTATGGATCAAGCATATGACCCGATGAAGACCACCAGTTACGCAGGAGGCTCACCGCTGCTGCGTCTGCACTCGGAGCCTTCGGGAGCCTCGGACTTTCCAATGATGCGGCTCGTCCTGCAACCAAGCGGAGCAGTTATCGAGGTGACTCGTCCGGATGTGTTAATCGGTCGGCACACCGAGGCCGACATCCGCTTGCCCTTGCCCGACGTCAGCCGCCGACACTGTCGGCTGGTACATCAGCAGGGGCATTGGCAAGTGATCGACCTGAACAGTCTCAACGGCATCCAAGTGAACGGCGAACAGGTACTACAGGCTCCGCTGGAACAAGGCGATACGCTCAAAATCGGCGGCTTCACCTTTGCCATCGAGCTGGTGTCGCGCTCGGCGGAGTTGGACGCCGCCGACCATGTGCAAAGCATCGTCCGCACGTTGGCGGTGCAGCCGCATCGCCGTGCTTCGTGACCCCCACACGGATGGGAGACCGCTGCTATGTCCGCTGCTGTTGCCGCCGACATCAACTACTGGTACGACAAGCGCTGTGCCAAGGCGTACTGGGACCAAGGCGAGATGGCCCCGTACCAGGAGCTGTTCCGCCACACCGGGGAATGGCTCGACCCCGCACCGGGGGAACACTGGCTGGATCTGGGCTGCGGCGCGGGCCGACTGACCCGGCTGCTGTGGCAAAAGAGTCAGGGACAACTAGGATCTATTATTTCCCTGGATTGTGCCGCCGCCAATGTCGACGCCATCGCCCGGCTGCGTCAGGAGTTCTCGCCGCCGGTTTCCCAACAGCGCATCCGCTTTGTGCAGGCCGACTTTTCCAGCGGTCTGAGCGGCTTTTCCCCAGGTACCATCGACGGCGTCGTCTCGGGGTTGGCCGTTAGCTACGCGCAACACTGGTCGGAAGCCCTGGGCCAGTGGACCACCCAGGCGTATGATCGCCTGCTTGCTGACGTGTGCCGGCTGCTGCGTCCGGGTGGGCGGTTCGTCTTTTCGGTCAATGTACCCAATCCCAGCTGGTTCCGGGTCGGTCTGTTCAGTTTGCCTTCGATCTTCACGGCCCGCAAACCGCTGAAGTTTTTGAAGAACTGTCTGCGGATGTCGCGCTACGCCGCCTGGCTGAAGCGCGAAGCGGCCCGAGGCCGTTTCCATTATCTGCCCGCCGACGTGGTCGAAGAGAAGCTCCGCGCCGCTGGCTTTGGTCACGTCGAGCATCGCCTGAGTTTCGCTCGCCAGGCCTACATCTTTCGTGCAATCAAAACACTTTGACGAGGTTAAATTTCCTAATTTTTCCCATCGGAACCCGAGGAGCGGCTCCATGTCTCGCTGGCGTCGCCGGCTCGCGATCCTCGCTGTCCTGTTCGTCTTCTTGCTCCTCAGTTCGCTGGTTGGCGTACCACTCTATTTGCGCTCCGACTCGGCGAAGCGACTCGTCGCTCGCGACTTGGGCGAGTTGCTGGAAACCACGGCGACGATCGGCTCGCTGCGTGCAGGACTGATCGGCTCCAGCGTCATCGAGGAGCTGCGCTTCTATGACCACGACTCGACCAGGCCCTACCTCGAAGTGGAACGAGTTCGCGTCGATGTCTCGCTGGCCAGTGCGATTGCCGGCAAACGGTTGCCTGATCGCCTCGAGCTACAGGGCGTGCATCTGCACTTACGCTTCGATCACACTGGGAAACTACTCACGGCATTACCCGTACTGCCTCGGTCTGGTCGATTACCGCATCTGCGCCTTCAGGGCCTCACGCTGACCCTCGACCAGGAAGGACGGCCGCCGCTCATCTTGGAGCAGGGCGACGTGACGTTGTCACCGGATCGACCAGAAAATCTATTGGGCGAACTGAACGATCCGCGTCTGGGCAAGTTCGCCCTCACGGGACGGTTTGGCCAGGGCAAACTGCATCTGAACATCCAGCATGCGGGGTTGGCGCTGACCCCAGAGCAGTTCCGCCAATTGCCCTTCCTCCCCAAAAACCTGACGCGACGACTCGACGCGGCAGGAACGATTCCGCTCGATCTGTCGCTGTGGTTCGGCCCGGAGCCGCCCCGGGCGCGGTATCGGGTTGGGTTCCGCCAAGCCACGGTACGGATCGCCCAGGACGATCGCCCGCCGTTGGTAGTCACCGGAGCCAGCGGCCTCGTCGAGGGAGACGATCAACAATTTCGCTTCAAGGGAGAAATAACCGATCCGCGATGGGGGCAATGGTCGCTCGCGGCGACCCAGGCCGACGACCGGCTCGAACTGCAACTGCACACCGCGGAAATGCGGATCACGCCGGATCGCCTCGTCGATCTACCGTTCGTACCGCCTACGGTTTGGGACCATCTCGACGCCAACGGCAGTAGTTCCGTGGCCCTGCACTTGCGTTACTTCCTCGATCAACAAGATTATGACTATCGCGTGCAGGCCGAGCCGAAACTCCAGCGACTGAGGCTGAAACAGTTTGGCCTGGAAGCAAACCAGGTTTCGGGACGGTTGCTCGTCGAGAATCATCGAATCACCCTGCAACAGATGACGGCGGAGACGGCGGAAGGAATGCTGACGTTGGCGGGAGAACTAGATTTTCGCGCCGAGCCGGCCCAGCTGAGTTTTGACCTGGCCGTTGCCAACGTGCGACTGTCGCGATTGCCTGCTAGCTGGAACATTCCTCCGGAGGTCGAGGGCCAACTCACCGGTCAGGGAAAGGTCTCGTTGTCGCTAGAGGAGTCCGGTCTCGAACCACGCCTCACGGGCAGTGCCAAGCTAGAGCAACTCCGTATCGCTGACTTCGCTCTCAACGAGTCCGTCCAGATACGCTTGCGGGACGACGGCAGCGCGTCGCATCTGGAAGCCGAACTAGCGTTGAACAACGTCGACCTGAGCCCACTGGCTCGGCGGTTCGACCTCCGCCTGAGTGGATTGGCGTCGCTGATGGCACGCGTTCAGGTGCCATTGCAACGGATCCAACAGATCCACGCTTGGCGCGGAGTGGCCCGGCTCACCAGCGAAGCGGTGGAGATCGGCGGCGTCGCTGTTCAGGATTTGTCGGCCAATTTGCTACTCACTCAGGGGCATTTGTATATGGCCCATGCTCGGGCCGACGCCGCTGGTGGCGTGGTCAACGCCTCTCTAGATTACGACCTAGACCGCCAGCGTGCCCAGGGAACGCTGCATGCGCGCGGCTTGGATTTTGGCCCCTGGCAACGCCTCGAACATGTCGCAGCACGAATTCAACTAGATCGCCAGCAACTCGAACTGAGCGATCTTTCCGTCCTTGCTTATGGCGGACGGCTGACCGGCTGGCTTCGCGTGCCTTGGGACGAACTGTCGATCCAGGCCGAACTCTTCCTCGCCGGCCTGGATATAGGACGGTTGTCCCGAATGTTCTCCCGATCCAGTTTCGAGGTAAAAGGCCAGGTCTCCGGTCAGGCCAGCGTGTTCTATCGCCACGATGACGGCATGAAGCTCCAGCTCGATCTGGAGTCGGCCCAACTCGCATTGCTGGGAGTGCCGGTTCGGAACCTGCGGGGGCGACTGGATTGGCTCCACAATCAAGGCGTCTACAAACTAAGCGGCGACACACTCGCCGGCAAGGTAGTGGTAGAAGGTCGATATCCTCCAAATGCGATTGGCCAAGGGGGACAACTGAAACTCGAACAGCTGCGACTCTCGGAGCTGTGGAACTCGCTTCGCCTCGAAGCTCCCTGGAGCGAACTCGATGGCATTCTCTCGCTGAAACTGCCCTTTCGTCACGAACCGAACGAACGATACCCCACAGCGCTGGGTAGTCTGGAAGTGCGGCAACTGTCCTGGCGCGATCGAGAGTGGATGGAACAATTCAGCATCGATGTCGAGGTGGCCGACGAAGGCATCACGCTACGCGACGGCAGCGGGCTGATAGGAGGCGGCAAGGTTCGGCTTTCGGGTGAATGGGGTTTTTTAGATCCAGCTCGTCGCTGGATCCATCTGGGGATCCGTGGCGTTCAACCCGAGCAGTTGCTGGCTCCATACACCGATATGAAAGATCTCTTTCAGGGGGGAATCGATGCTAGCCTACGGCTGGACTTCGGTTCCGAGTGGCGCGGAGCCGGCGCATTCTCCCTGTCGCGCGGCAAAATGTACGGAGTCGAAGTGAGTGACTGGCGGCTACCCGTGGAATTTACCTTTGCTCCCTCGACTCGACACGGCGAGTTGTCCATTCGAGAATCGACTGCGCAGCTGGGCAACGGTCGCGCTCAACTGCGAGCCACCCTGCGCTACGCCGGTTATCTCCATCTGGAGGGCGAGTTGCAGGTGTTTGATGCCGGTCTGCGGAGTCTGGCGAGTCTGATTGGCGAGGCCGCCTCCATCATCCGTGGCCGCATGACCGGACGCATCGACTTCTCTTCAACAGATCTGCGATCCCTGAACGATCTGAGCGCTAACGTCCAGGCCAAGTTCAACGACACCCAGGCGTTTCAGTTGCCGATCCTCCGCGCTTTAGTGCCGCATCTGGTCCCCGGTCGCGGCTCGCTGGATTTTCAAGCCGGCGAGGTGCGCGGTCGGTTGTCGGGCGGCGTCTTTCGTATCTCGGAGATGACGCTGGACAGCAGTTTTCTCTTGTTGTTCATTCAAGGCACAGTCACGCTGCAAGGTCGACTCGATCTGGACGTGATGGCTCAGACCTCGTCAATCGGTCTCGATCCAGTGATGTTGCGGTCGCTGTTACGGCGACTCCCCGCCGTCGGTCCGATCCCGGTGGGCGTGCTCGTCCGCGTCACGGAAGCTCTGTCCGACCGCGTGATGCATCTGCGCGTCGGCGGGACCCTACGTTCACCGCGTGTCTGGGTGGAACCGATTCGCCTGCTGAGCGATCAGGCAGCCCGCTTCTTCCTCAACAAAGCAATGAACGCCCTCCGGCCATGATCCGGGCCGCGTTGCCACAGGGAACGGCACAGCCCCTACTAAGCGGCTCGCACACGCACGAATTCTTCATAGATTTATCACCATTGACTAGTTGAGTTCAGATCTCGTGAGATTGGGACACGCCGTGTCTTCGATTCGAGAGTTGGTACAGGGAAGGCTCGCTGCAGTGCGGCTCGATCCGCGCGAAGAGTTGGTCGTAGAGACGGAGTCGCCGTCGCTGTTGGTGCCTGGCTCGTTCAATCCGCTGCACGCTGGGCATCTAGGATTGGCCCGCTGTGCTGAGGCGCGGCGAGGATGCCAGGCGGCCTTCGAGTTGAGCATTGTCAACGTCGAGAAGCCGCCCTTGGATGAGCCAGAGATTCACCGCCGTGCCGAACAGTTTGCCGGAGTGGCTCCACTGTGGCTGACACGGGCGGCGACGTTCCTTGAAAAGGCCCGTTTGTTTCCCGGCGTGGAGTTCGTCGTTGGCTTGGATACGGCGATTCGCGTTGTCGAGAGGCGATTCTATGCTAGTCGGCGTGCCTTGGTGAAAGCCCTGGGCGAGCTGCGCGACCTGGGTTGTCGCTTTCTCGTCGCGGGACGCTTGCTTCAGCAACGCTATCAAACGCTGGCGGACGTGGCCATGCCAGCAGCGTATGCCGATCTGTTCGAACCGCTCGATTTTCGTCTGGATCTTTCCTCGACCGAACTGCGTCACAGATCCGGTTGAAGCAGGCGAACCGGGTGCCCCGTCTGGGCCAGCAGTTCCTCGGCGGCGAGGTAGCCCGAGCGAACGGCGCTTTCCATGGTGGCTGGCCAACCCGTCGCCGTCCAATCGCCAGCAAGAAAGAGATTAGCGATCGGTGTTTTCTGGGAAGGTCGCCAGCGATCGACTCCCGGGACGACGCTGAAGGTGGCCTGATGCTCTGTCACCACACGAGCGCGGAGCAACTGCGCCGAGTGACCCAGCAGCGAACGCAACTCGGCCACGATGCGCCGTTGCACTTCCTCATGACCCAAGCCTCGGAAGCGGCGCGAGGCACTGACCACGATCTGTATGTAATGCTCGCCCGGTGCCGTTTCGCCGCGCTGGAACAGCCACTGACCAAGGCCATCGATCAGCACCAAGTGCGGCCACCGACAGATCGGACGATCGTACCACAGATGCACGCTGGTGATTGGTGAGGTTTGCAGATGCCGCAGGTTGGCGAAGCAGGCGTGCTGCTCAATCACTACTTCGGGCAACAGTTCGAGCAAGCGTTGAAACGGCAAGGCACTGATGACCCAGTCTGGCGACACTTGCTCTCCCGAACGCAACTCGATGCAGGCAACGCGCTGGTCGCGAACCTCGATCCGACGCACGGCCTGGTTCAACGACAGGGTGATGCGATTGCGTGCCAGCCAGGCATCGAGTTCCGCGCCGTAGAGTTGTCCCAGTGGCACGGTAGGCACCTCGACCTGAAAACCGCGTGGGTGCTTGAGGAAACCGTCGACGAACACCTTGCGCGCGTATT
Organism: uncultured Gemmataceae bacterium; assembly: GCA_937923405.1. Classification (GTDB taxonomy): domain Bacteria; phylum Planctomycetota; class Planctomycetia; order Gemmatales; family Gemmataceae; genus CALDUY01. The sequence continues at coordinate 43,375 of CALDUY010000014.1, forward strand.
TGAGACCAATACGATCTGCTTCCTCGTTCAAAGCGCTGACCAAGACCAGCCCCCAGAAGCGATCGACGGTTCGGGGCGGCTGGCGGTGCTGGATTAGCCAGTCTCGAAAGGGCCGATCGTCCTCGGAGGAGGTGAACCGTAGTGCCGCCAAGCCTCGGGCAATGGCTGTCTTCTCGGCGAACGTGAGATAATGCGCGGTCAAAAAGCTCCGAGTGAGGTGCAACGGCGCGGGCAGCGGATCGGCCCCGAAGGAACTGACCCGACCATCGGGCGTCATGAAGTACAGCCGGCGTTGTGGAGCCACCAGATGGGCAATGCCGGCCTGGGCACAAAAGTGAGCGAAATTGGTACAGCAGCCCATGCTCACGTGTTGACAGGCGTCGATCAACTGGCCGGTGGTCGCGTCGGTGAACGAGCTGGCCCGCCCACCGGTTCGGTTCCGCGACTCGACCAAGCGAACGTGAAACCCCCGAGCGGCTAACGGCCCGGCAGCAGCCAATCCTGCCAGCCCCGCGCCGAGGATCAGTACCTGTCGTGTCATGCCTCGTGCAGGTCCACTACTGAGCCGTCCAGGCAGGAACCACGCCGGGAGCCGTTCGCAAAGCGTGAATCCGCGGAGCCTGGGGATACGCTCGCGCGATCTGTCGGCTCAGGCGGCGCAGACTCGCTCGCGTCGCTGGCTCCGTGGCCAGTCGGCTACAGTGATGATACAGATAAGCCGCCAGTTGGCTGTCCTGGTTGAGAGCCGGCAACTGACGCCTCTGGTCAGCGAGGAAGCTGTGTCGGTGCGTCTGGATCAACTCGCGCAATTGCTGCAGGCCCTCTCGCATGCTACAAGTGCCTTGCAACACTGACTGACAAATGCGCGTCCTCTCCTCTTCAAACTGTTGCTGGCTGGCAAAGTGAGCTTGGAGCTTGCGTCCATACTGTTCCAGATCCACGACTGGCGGAAGATCGTATTTCGGCACATGCGAGATCAATGTAGCACTGTAACCGACGACGCCGGCCATCAGCAGACACTGCAGAGCGAGGATGCGTAGGCCCAGCGTCAGCCGCTTCCAACAGAGAATTAATCCCGCGGCCAGGCCAATGCTACCGAATAATATCTTGAACCCGGCCAGCCCCGACCAACCATGACGTTCGAGGATCGAGTTGGCCAAGGGGTTCGCTTCGTAGACATCGGAGCGCACGCCGCTCTCGAGCAAGCCCCAGGTCAGATAAAAATCAACACCGTGGAGCAAAATTAGACAGCTGGACAACAGAGGGATCAGCAAGCGTACAGGCATGGAACAACTCTATCGGTTATCATTCGCGGCATGGCGAAGGAGGTTCTAAGGTGTGGAATCAGGCGAGATTCCGTGCATGCGGAGGGTAGCCGAGCAGGAGTCTTCCAGCAGGCCGACGAAGCATACCTACCTCACTCCCGGTTTGGGACTCCACCTAACTATAGGCAACTTTTGCGCCGGGAATTGTTAGAAATGGATTAGAACGCTCTGCAACATGGTGTAGCGGAGCGCCGGCTAAAGCCTGCGGCTACCAGGTCGCATTTGCTAGCCGCAGGCTTCAGCCGGCGTAGGGAACACGCGCAGGCTTTAGCCGGCGAACACCGGTTCGGATTCACTGCTAGCCGCAGGCTTTAGCCTGCGAACTAGCCAGTGAGTGCTGGTTCGCATTGACCAGTTGTCGCCACCGTCCTATCATCACCAGATCTCACCGAACAGACGATCGGCCGGCCTCCCTACCGTGGCTCGGCAAGGGACGCTGGCAGGAGACGGCAATGAAGGCGGAAGAACGTAAGGCGCTGGAACGCAACGAACTGGCTGTGGAATTGGGCAAGGCGATTGAGACGCTCAAACACGGACCGTCGCGTTCTACGATGATCTACCTGGCCATCGCCATGTTTGGCATTCTGGCGATTCTTCTGTTTCGCTGGTTCTGGAGTTCCTCCGAACTCGCCGCGTCCAAACGCTGGGTGAATCTGGATGAGATCGTCTTTCCGACTCAGCTGGCCACTGCTGTGGATGGCGACCTGAAAGACACCCCACAGGGACGCCTGGCCAAGTTCAAGCAAGCACGCATGCTGTTGTCGCTGGGCATTCAGGATTTCGCCACCAATCACTCACTAGCCCAGAAGAACCTCAGCGAAGGCACCCGGTTGTACGAAGAACTCATCGACAAATCGACCCGCCTTCCGCTGCTGCATCAGGAGGCGCTCTGGGGAGCCGCCAAGGGCAACGAATCGCTCGGCGAGATCGAGAAGGCCAAGAAATACTACACCGAGCTTTCCGAGAAGTACGCTAGCACCTCACTGGGCAAGGATGCGGCCAAGCAGCTCGAACGACTCAAGGCCGCCCTCGAACGCGGCGAGATCGACGAACTTCAGAAAGAGTTCTCCGCCAAGTAGCCCGCCGAACCTGCTACAATCCAGGAAGGCCGTTTGCCGACGTTCGGCGAGCGGCGCTGGTAGTTTGTTCGGACTGGCGTCGTATGGATTTGCTGGAAAGCCCGGAACCCAAACGGATCGAGCATCGTGCCCGCCTCAAGATCGACGGCATGCGTCTCGATCAGTACCTGTGCCAGCTGTTCGGCGAGTTTAGCCGCTCCAGTGTGCGCCGGGTTATCGATGCCGGCGGTGTTACGGTGAATGGCAAACCTGCTAAAGCGAGTTACAAGGTCCGTCATGGGGATGAAATCCTGGTCACGCCACCTGAACCGACTCGGCCCGCGCCGGCGGCGGAAGACATTCCCTTAGAGGTACTCTTCGAGGATGAGTTTCTCGCCGTCATCAACAAACCTGCCAACATGGTCGTGCATCCGGCCAAGGGCAACTGGAGCGGCACCCTGGTCAACGCCCTGCGACATCGCTTCCCGCAACTCTCCGGACTGAACGGCGAATATCGGGCCGGCATCGTCCATCGCCTCGATCGCGACACCAGCGGCGTCATCCTCGTCGCCAAAGAAGAACAGACCCACCGCGATTTGTCGTTGCTCTTCGAGCAGCGCAAGGTCTTCAAGGAATACATTGCCATCACTGCCGGCATCCTCGATCGCGACAGCGACTACATCGAGGGTAAGATCGCCCATCACAAGTTCGATCGGGTCAAGATGGCCATTGCTGACGATGAGGACGAGGACGCCAAAGAGGCCTGCACCTACTACGAAGTGATCGAACGGTTTCGCGGCTTCAGCCTGTGCCGCTGTCAGCCCCGCACCGGACGCACGCACCAGATCCGCGTCCACCTGGCCAGCGTCGGCTGTCCGGTGCTGGCTGACAAAGTCTACTCAGGTCGCGATCGGCTCTGCCTGTCCGATCTGGTCGCCGGCCTCGATGAGGACCAGGACGAGGTGCTGCTGTCGCGCCAGGCTCTGCATGCCTATCGACTGCGGCTACGGCATCCGCGTAAGGGGAATCTGCTGGAGGCCGAGGCCCCGCTGCCGGCGGAGTTCACCCGCACCTTGGAAGTGCTGCGTCAGCATCGCCCGCTGTACTCGTGAAACTCAGGCGGCAACGAAACGTGCTTTGCGCTGGGCGGCGCGGATTGTCGCCACGCTGCCGGAGTTGAACGCCAGCGCGTCAGCCTCGATGCCATCGGAAAAGATGACGCCGTTCTCCGGCATGTGCGATTCCAGACATAGCTCCTCTCCTTCATCCACAATTCCCGCGGCCAGTTTCACGCCCGACGCTCGACTCAGGAACGGTTCGCGAACTACAAACACCAGTCGCGGATCGGACCATTCCAGCCGTAGGGTGGGTAGCTTGGACGACTTTTTGGAACCCAGTAACGCTGACACCGCTCGGGCCATGTTCTGCGTCGAGCTGAGCCAGCCAGTGGATCCCGCTCCAGTGGACACCAGCACACCCGAGGACGACTGTCGTTCCGTTTGCCCCTGCCAGGTGAGACTGTAGCGCGACGAGACGTGCGTTCGCTGACCGATGTAGAAATCGTTGAAGGCTAGCAGCTGTTGTCCATCATTCAGCTGCACTTCCGCCATGGTGATCTCATGGCAGGTCACTCGTCCTTCGAGGACGCGAGCGACGACGTGCGGAGCCTTGTCTGGCGAGAACGGCAACAGAATGCCGTCGATTCGCGACGGATCCGGATTAACGCCGACGATCATCTGACCGTCGAGATACTTCGCCGTGTTCGACACCAGCCCATCACGACCGAGAACGACCACGGCATCGGCTGGATCGAACAGGAAGTTGGGCAGAAAGGTCCAGTCGATGCACTGGACTTTGCGCCCCAGATTTTCGAGCTGACGCAGCAGTTTGCGGGCGACTCTGGTGAACACCTCATGCTCTTGCTCGTAGTCGGAAAAGTCCAGGCCCATGTGTTCGATGTAAAACTTGGCTTGCGGCAGGGTGTTGAAGCGATTGATCAACTCCTCCAACCGCGTTCGCCGAGTCACGACGACGATTTTTTCCATAACGCACCTGCCTTTCGTGAAACCCGTGTGCCTGAGAGTGAATTTCTGAGAACTGTGGAGATCGGTCTCCTCTCTCCGAGCGGGAAGAGGGGAGACGCTTATTTCCCTAAAGTGGAGAGAAATAAGCGTCTATATTATGAGGCACGTCGCTGGCTCACTCGTCTCCATTGCGATGCAGCAGTGAGTCGAGCAACTCCGGCGAGATGTTTAGATTGCCGACCTTGGTGGCATTGGCCGCGATCTCCTGGAAGGCCATCGCCACTAACAGGCGTGGATCCATGTCGCGCGAGGCCAGTACTTGTAGTGCCTTGGCGTCGAGCTGAGACAACGGCTCCAGCGTGGCCTTGACCATATAAGCCTGGGCATCGGCCCGAGTCTTCATGTTGTCCGCCTCGGTGGCCACCAACTCCTTGCGGCATTCTTCCAGCGCGATCTGGCCGGAGAGTTTCGTCTCCTCGATTTCGCGTTGCTTGGTCTGGACAGCCACTTCCGTAGCCAGTTCGTTCTCGCGAATGCGTCGCTCCTGTTCGACGGCGTTGTTGCGGCGATAGTAGATGGCATCATCCGCCTCGCGCAACAGCCGCTCCCGCGCCTCCGCTTCGAGGGCCTTGCTGGTCTCCGGTACCGGCTTGATGGCTAACACCGAGAAGCCCAAGACTTCCACGCCCAGGGCCGAGAGGACGGTGGATCCCCGCAAAGCCGTTAGCACCTTCTGAGCGATGGCGTCGGCTTCGAGCAACACACTACGCAACGGTCGCGATTGCACCTCGGCTCGCACGGCAGTTTGGGCCGCATAGGTAATCCGTTGCGGAAGTTTCTCCACGTCTTCCGAAGCATACTCCCCATTGGGCGTCAAGCTGAAATCGAGCAGTTCAGCGAGGCGCTTGGGCTCCTGCACACGGAAGGTGAGGTGTCCCTGCACAGTAACAGCCTGAAAATCGGCGGTCGTATCCTGAAAAATAAACGGTACGTCAGTACTCGCTACCGGCACAGCCACCAAAGTGGTGCGCGGCGCGAAATAGAAGAACGACAGACCCAACCCCTCACGTTTGACCCGGCCACCGGCATACTGCAGCACATAAGTCGTCGGAGCAGCCTTGTAGTAACGGATTCCCAGCATGGCGACCCTCCTTGCCTCTGTTGAAGAGGCTATTAGTGTTATTCTCACACTAATACTACGCTAGACTTTGTGTTGAGTCAACACTATCATACCAGAAATTCGTTTTTTTCTTGGTTGGGAGGAGTCGCCATGACCAAGCGGAAGTACGTCTATGACTGGCCTCGGCCCGCGGTGACCGTGGACATGGCCTTGTTTACGGTCGCCGGAGCGTTGAACCAGCTGCGGTTAGAAGTGCTGCTCATCCAGCGAGACGAGGAACCGTTTCGCGGACGGTGGGCGTTGCCCGGTGGCTTTGTTCAGGAACATGAAGACTTGCACGCCGCCGCCGCACGCGAACTGGCGGAGGAGACGGGTTTGAGGGAAGTGATTCTCGAACAGGTCGGTGCGGTCGGCACTCCCGGACGCGATCCGCGCGGCCACACGATCACCGTGGTCTGGGCGGGTCTGGTGCCTGGCGATCGAGCCGTGCTCAAGGCGTCTGGTGACGCCCGCGCCGCCAAGTGGTTCGACGTCATCGCTCTGCCGAAGTTGGCCTTCGATCACGATGTGATTCTGCGGCTAGCTCTGTCGCACCTGCGGCACCGCCTGGCCGAGGCTCCGGTTTGCTTTGAACTGTTGCCCAGCAGCTTCACGCTCAGCGAACTCCAGGCGGTCACCGAAGCGATTCTTGGCCGCCAACTCGATCGCCGCAATTTTCGCCGCAAGGTCCAAGAACTAGGACTGGTCGAGCCGAGTGAGGGCACCCGGCAAGAGGGAGCGCATCGCCCAGCTCAGTTATACCGCTTCGTCCCCGGTGCATTCGAACGCTATCGAGGCAAAGAGCGCAGCCTACCGTTCTGACGCGGCAGCTCAATGACGCGGCAGCTTGGCAAACTGGGCATAGGCTTCAGCGACTTTGCCCGTTTTGACATCGCCCATGTGGACGTAGATGCCGTAGCGAAGTTTCAGATGTTCGCCCTTGGCCAGCTTGACGGGCGTGTTGTTGCCCGCGCGATCGGGGAAGCCAGCATGCTTCTCGCGACCGAACGGATTGGCGGCCATCAGGCCGTAGTTGCCGACGTGCCAGCAGGTATCAATAGGATTTCTCGGATCGGCAAAGAGGGCAATTCCCGCCTTGTGTAGTTCGTCCACCGGACCGGAGTAGTCGCACCAGGCGGAGAGCAAGCCCCAGCAACCGGTCTTGTCCTTGTTGGGGCGCTTGCCCTCGCCGGTCTTGCCGTCGGCGTTGGTTAGCAGTCCGCCACGATCGCCACGCATGCTTTCCCGGACGCGCACGCCCAGGGCACCTTCCTTGGTGTCGGCGAAGGTGATCGGATAGTCATTCGCGGCCAGGTCGATGTCCAGCACCAGTAGATTCGCTCCCGGGGCAGCGTGGAAGTAGTGGATTGTCCGCGTCTCGTCGAGGATTTTTTGCCCCTCGGCGGTACGCCATTCGTTCGTGGTGCGGACAGAAGCATGATTCTTGGTCTGCACCGGTTTATCAACCTTGGTGCAGACGATCTTGCCGTGTCCCTTAGCTTCCGACCAGAAGTCGATGCCGACCACGTTGCGGAAGTGCTTTTTGAACTCCAGCCCCTCGGGAACCACATCGCCATGACAGAACCAGATCGATTTTTGATGCGGATGATCCCCCCTTTTCACCTCTGGATCATCTTCAATAGGCCAGCCGCGCGTAACCGCCTTGCCCTCCAGCGCGTAAACGGGGTAAAAGTAGGGTTTCGCGACGGACTCGGCGAAGTGATAGCGGGTGAACAGGTTCTTGCCGTGACGAAAGTCGATGTGATTCTTTTCGACTACGATTTCCGGAGCGTCTCGCTGAGCAGGAGGCTGTTCACGGCTGAACACCAGTGGAGCCGTCGCACCGAGTATCAGGAAAGCCACCGTCGCGAAACCTTGTTGCACGGTCATGGGTAACCTCCAGGGGTGAGATGAGCGGGCTTGACGCCAACCTTGATAGCGGTTTTCCTATGGCGTCACTGCTGATTCGAGAAGGAGTCTTTTTATGCGCGTATCTGTTGTATTAACGCTGGCCCTGGCTACGATGCTCGGCGGAGCGGCAGCCAGCCAGGCCGAGCCGGGCGCGAAGCCGACTGTGCTGCTTCGGATGAAACCTCTGGAAGAGTTGATCGGCGACTTTCGCTTTCTGATCAAGGAAGCGGGCAAGGAAGAAGAAGGCAAACAACTCGAAGGCTTGCTCAAGGCGCGGACCGGCCCCAACGGCTTGGAAGGCGTCGATGTCAAAAAGCCGATCGGCTTGTTCGCCAACCTCAAGCCCAGCCTCAACGAAAGTGAGGTCATGCTGCTGTTGCCCATTGCCGATGAGAAGACCTTCCTGGCCTTTCTCGATTCGCTGAATTTCAAGGCCGAGAAAGACGCCGCTGGACTGTACACCATGCAGGTCGAGAACGTGCCCGTACCGTTGATGTTCCGCTTCGCCAACGGCTACCTGTACGGCTCGGCCAAACTCAACGAGAAGATGACTCTGCCGGCCAAGGAGCAGTTGCCCGCGCCGGAGAAGATCCTTGCCGGAGGCGGCGTTCTCTCCCTGACGCTGAACCTGGATCAACTCCCTGAGCAGGTGCGCAAACTCGGCGTGTCGGCCTCGTCGATGATGTTAGGCGAGATGAAGGATCAAGATCTCCCTGGGGCGACCGACAAACAAAAAGTCCTGTGGGCGGCACTGCTCGACGAGGCGGCGCATCAGGTCAAGGCTCTGCTCGAAGGAGGCACCAAGATGGAGCTGAAGCTCGATCTGGATCAGAAGGCACGCGATTTGTCGCTGGCATTCAGTCTCGATGGCCAGCCCGGCTCGACGTTGGTGAAGAACCTCGCCAGTCTGAAGCCAACAGGCAGCGTGGCAGCGGGAATAGCACAAAAAGACTCTGTTATGGGCGGATTTTTACATCTCTTCTTGCCCGAGTCGGTCAACAAGGCCGCCGCCCCAGTCATCGAGGAGGCGATCGCCCAGGGGCTGGAGAATATTGACGCCAACGCTCGGGATTTGGTCACGCCCTTGGTGAACAAGTTGAAACCAACCGCGACGGCGGGCAAGCTCGACGTTGGCCTGGACATGCGCGGGCCAGGCAAGAAGGGCAAATACACCGTGGTCATGAGTCTCCAGGTGGAAAAGGGGGCGGAGATTGAAAAGGCCATCAAGGCTCTGATCCAACAGGTGCCCGAGGCCAGCAATGCGATCAAGACCGATGTCGATAAGGAAGGCGGAGTCAATATCCATCGCGTAACGCAGCAAGAAGGTGTCGACGAGCAGACCCGCGAGTTGTTCGGCACTGGTCCACTGTACCTGGCGATTCGCGACGATGCCTTACTGGTGACGATGGGAGAGGATGCCTTCAGCGCCATCAAGCAAGCGATCCAGGCCAAGCCAACTGTGGGCCAGCCGATGCGGGTGACTCTGTCCGCCGCCAAGCTCGCTCCGTTGATGGCGCGAGAGCAGAAGGAAGCACCGGCAGCAGCCAAAAAGGCGTTCACCACGCCCGGCAGCGACCAGATGCAGTTTAGCATCGAAGCCGGTGAACGGCTCGAAGTGAAGCTCAGCATTAAGACTGCTCTGATCTCCTTTGCCAGCTATCTCGACCAGCTGAACAACGGTGGTCAGTAGAAGAAAAAAGAGCGAACACGGACCTACGGTACACGGATCGACAACCACGGATTAAAACGGATCAGAACGATCCTTGCGAACGGCTTCGCGAAGAGCAGGGGGGGTGTCTCCGTGGGACGTGGCTCCGTGTTCGCCTTCGTGCAACTAAGTCGGTCGAGCAGATGAAACAGTTGATGATCGTGGTGAAGCCGTTTCGAGCCGAGGCGGTGTTACGGAAACTGGCCGAGTTGGGAGTTGTCTCTTGTGTGGTTCGCGAGGCCAAGGGCTACAGTCGTCAGAAAGGCTATCTCGATCGCTACCTGGGCAGCGAGTACAGCATGGCCTTTCTGCCCAAGGTGGAGATAACGGCGAGCGTGGCGGACGAGCAGGCGGAAGAGATTGTCGACGCCGTCAGTCGCACGGCTCGTACCGGTCGGATGGGGGATGGCAAAATCTTTGTGCTAGCGCTGGTGCAGAGTGAGATGCTGGAGTTTTGAAGTGGAGCGAGCCGACCGCCAACGTCGCCGACTCGCTCGGAACTGACCCGCTCACCAGACGCGCGGATAATACACCACGCCCGGTGCGGGATAAACGATCCTCGGCCCAGCATAGTAGGTGTAGGCCGGCATATACGGCCGCACTACCGGGGTGTAGAACGCGCCATACACCGGAGCGACATAGGTGTAGCGAGGGTAGTACACCGGCGCGACCACCGGGCGATAGTGCGGGTAGTAGGCACCGTAGTACCCGTGGTAGCCGCCATAATAAGCACGTCGCCAGGTGGCTTCGGCCTGACTGGGGGTCAGGGCCACCACTCCCAGAGCCGCAGCTCCGAGAACGATCGACAGCAGCAGACTTCGCATGAGGATTCTCCTTCGTTGCGGGGAAACGCGGGCCTCCTCATTCATGGTAGACGATCGTGCCGGCTTGGGAATCGCTATTGCGCCGCTTTCTCGGCCAGTAGCGATACGCCAGCGCTCCCAGGATACAGATTCCCCCAAAAACGGTCGCGAATGTCGGCTTCTCTTTCTCGGGAGCGATCAGGTAGGCCCACAGCGGGTTGAGCAGCGGTTCCAGCAGCGTCAACGTGCCCGCTTCGGAGGGAGTGACCGTGCGTAGCCCGCGAGCCATCAGCAGGTAGGGCAGGCCCATCTGCACGGTGCCGAACAGGGCCAACCAGAGCAGTTGCGGCCCGGTCGGCAGTCCCAGATGCCAGACGAACGGCCCCAGCATCACCGCGCCGGTGAAATGGTTGACGGCGGTCAGCCAGATCGGCGAGGCCTCGCGCATCAGCCGCAGGCCCAACAGCACCAGCGCGTAGCCCAGGCCGCTCGCCAGCCCCAGTAGCACGACGACGACCTGCTCACCATGCCAGCCGCCGGCCACGATGATGCCGATGCCGACCAGGCCGATCAGCACCGAGAGCAAGCCGCGTCGTTCAAGGGGTTCGCCCAGCCAGCAGAGGCCCGCCAGATATAGCCACAACGGCGCGGTGTACTGCAACAAAATGGCGTTGGCCGTCGATCCCAGAGCCATGGCCGTGATGAAGACAGCGTTCATCGCCGTAAACGCCAGCGCCGTGCCCAGCATCAGTGGACGAAACGACACGTCGCCGCGACGGAGGAAAGGCCCCATCGCCAAAGCGGCAAACAGCACGCGAAAGGTGGCGATCTGTAACGGGGTCAGCTGTGGCTGGTGCAGTCCCAAGCTGGTCGGCTCGCACAACACGCGGGTGAATAGTCCGCTCAGGCTCCAACCCAGCGCCGCCAACAGGATCAACACTCGGCCTAAAACGGGAGAAGCAGTGGGCGCGTTCATGACGAAAGTTCGTCCAGTGTCTCGCCGAGGCTGCGATCCAGCACTGCAAGCATCTCTTCTAGTTGCTCGGTGGTCACGATTAAGGGCGGACCAAAGGCCACCCAGTGCGGATCGAAGCGGCACAGCAACCCGTTGGCCAGGGCCCGTCGTCCGACGCGCACACCGAAGGCCGTCTCCGTGGGGAAAGGTTCCTTCGTGGCCGGGTTGCGTACAAACTCGATGCCTTGCAACAGGCCCTTGCCGCGAATGTCGCCGATGACGCCGTACTTCTTGGCCAGCCGCTCGAAGCCGGCTCGCAGCACTTCGCCCTGTCGCCGCGCGTTGCTGCACAGGTCGCGTTCGAGAATTTCGCGCAGTACTTCGATACCGACGGCACACGACAGCGGATTGCCCTCGAAGGTGTGCCCTTCGACGAACCCGGGATTGGTGGCGATCGGTCCCCAGAAGACATCGGCGATCGATTTTGTACAAATCATGGCTGACAACGGAGCATAGCCGCCCGACAGCCCCTTGGCGGTGCAAAGCACATCGGGAGTCACGCCGAAAGTCTCGGCGGCGAACAGCTGGCCCGTCCGCCCGATGCCAGTGATGATTTCATCGAAGATCAACAAAATATTATATCGATCGCAAATATCTCGCAAGAGCGGCAGATACTCCGGCGGCGGATCGATGATGCCGCCCGTGTGGCCGATCGGTTCGACCATGAGAGCCGCTACCGTGTCCGGATCTTCCATCTCGATTACCTGGCCAATCAGCGTGGCACAGGTCATGTCGCAGCGGGGATATTCCTTGCCGAACGGACAGCGGTAACAGGTCGGCGGAAAGACGTGGACAAACCCGGGAGCCAGTGGTTCGTTCACCGTTTTGCGCGACTTCAGCCCCGAGGCGGACAACGCCCCTAGCGTCGACCCGTGCCAGGAGAGATAACGGCTGATGACCTTGTACTTGCCGGGATGGCCGGTCAGCCGATGATATTGTCGGGCCAACTTGATCGCCGCTTCCGTGACCTCGGCTCCGCCGCACTGGAACTTGACGGTCGAGAGATCACCCGGAGCCAACTCGGCCAGCAGATTGGCCAGTTGCACCGCGACCGGATTCGTGCCGTGCATCGGTGGGGAAAAGCACAGTCGCTCCAGCTGTCGCCGCAGCGCGTCGAGGATGCGACGGTTGTTGTGTCCGACCGAGACGACGTAGATGCCTGACAGCGCGTCGAGGTAGCGTTTGCCGGTCACGTCCCAGTAGAAGACCCCATCAGCCCGAGCCATGACCAGGGGCGACTTGCTCCACTCGGCCATCTGATCGCGAACAAAGATGTGGCGGAGGAACTGCTCCTCGGTCGTCTGAGCCTCACTAATGAGATCGGGCACCAAAGTTGCAGACATAAAAGACCCTCAAACTGTTTTATAGACGAACCGCGTCGCCGCCTCGGGGGGCGAAGACAGGGCCGGTGAACCGTGTTTTGGCCTCGGCAATCAGGTCGGCGTGACGGCCCTGATACTCCGCGCCGATGTGGACCAGGGCCAGTTGCTTGGCACCAGCAGCCTGGGCGAACTCCCCGGCATCCTGGGCCGAGCAGTGATACTTGGCCTGAGCGGCGCTCTCGGGAGGACCGCTGACCGCGTATCGTGCTTCATGCACCAACAGTTCCACGTCCCGAGCCAAGAGCAGGATATTGTCGCACCGCGCCGTATCCGCCGTGAAGCCGATGCTACGTCCCTGCTGTCGCTCGACGAACCGCGCGCCCAAGGTGTGGAATCGCGACGAATGCACCATCGGGTAGGTGTGCAGCGTTATCGTGTTGGTCAGCTCCACTGCCGAGCCGCTCTCGTTCAACTCGATGGGCGTGAAGGCGGGAGTGGGCAGTTCGCCGTAACTATGCTCCCACAACAGACGCAGATGGCTCCAGGTGGACACGCTGGCCAGCACCACCGGCGGAGTCACGGTTCGGGCGCGGCTTTCGATCGACCACCACAACAGAAACATCGGCCAACCCAGCGCGTGGTCGCCGTGACTGTGCGAGAAGAAAACGTGGGTGATGTCTCCGGGCGACTTGCCGACGGCGGCGAGCTGTTGCAGAATCGCCGGGCCACAGTCGAACAGCAGGCGAACGTCGCCGCTCTCGATCAGATAGGCCGAGTTGGTTTCCCCCGGCGCGGGCAGAGCGGCTCCAACGCCGAGGAACGTGACCGTGGTCATGTGGCCTCGCTTTCCGCCGCCCCTCTGCCGCAATAGCGCACCGCGGTCAGGGCGTACAGCCAGGCCACGCGAACCATGTCGTCGAGGTCCGCCCACTCGTCGATCGTGTGCTGCCCACCGGCCCGCGGTCCGTGCGTGATGGCCGGGATCGGCCCCAACCCGTAAAAACTGTTGCCGTCATCGACGAACGGTTTGGGACCAAGCGGTAACTCGCTGCCGCCCGTCCGACGCTGACACTCCTGAAACGTGGTCACAAGCGGATGGGTCAAATCTAGATAAAACGGATCGCGAATACAGTGAAACTCTACCGTCACGGTCGTACCCGTTTGCCGGGCCACTTCGTCGAGCAGGACGCGGAATTCGCGCTCGACCTCGTCGCGTTTCCCACCCGGCAGCCAGCGGCGCGTGCCTTCGAGCCAGCACTGTTGGGGATATTGGTTAAAAATCTCTCCCGAATGGATCTGACCGATGAAGACGCTCTCCTGGCCAGCCTGCGGATCACAGCGCTCCGCCAGTCGAGCGTTCCACGCCATCAGCCGTTCGATCAACACGCCACCGGCAGCGATAACGCTTGGCTCATCGAGCGGACGCATCACCTCGTGAATGGGCAGACCGGGTCGACTCAGAGTCACCTTCCACGTCGCCGAGCCGCGTCCGACGGTTGGTAGATAGTCTGTCAATGGCTCGGGGATCAGCACCGCTTCGCCAACGACGCCGTCGCGGATCAGCTGATCGAGCTGCTCGCCATAGCCCCAGGGAGCCTCGTGCAGATCGTGGGCCGTGAACAACACGCGCCCTGCGGGCAACGTGCCCGTCTGTCGCAACACGCGCACCGCCTCGATGGCACAGGCGGTGCCGCCCTTCATGTCGCAGGCTCCGGAGCCGGTGAGACGCTTCCCCTGCACCGCTGGTGGCACGAACGGCAGATGCACGGTATCGACGTGGCAATTGAATTGTAGGGTCGGCCCAGGTCGTCCGGACGACAGCCAGGCCGCCACCGCTGGCGCGGACGGATGCCCCGCCACGTGGCGTTCGACCGTCAACCCCTCATCGGCGAGCATACCGGCCATCCGATCCAACACCGCGCCAGCCTCGCCTGTCCGAGAGGGGATCTCCACTAGTTGCACGGCAGTTTCGAGCAACCGTTCGCGGTTGACCGCGCGGCGAAGTGTTTCAGCAATCGCATCGAATGTATCCATGCAGGCATTGTACCAGCGGCTCGAGCAAGGGCGAGTCGGGCCCGCGTCTTGCTCCAGGAGCAGGGCCAACACCTGCCGCATTTTTCCTCCTTCAGAGAGCGTTTTTTGTTTTTTTTTGAAATCAAGACGCAGCGGCGGGCTGGCGGCAGTCTCAGAGTTTGTCGCGTCGCGGACGGTTGCGCAGGCGTCGGGTCGGCGGCTGTTTGCGCACCCAGCGGATGTACTTCTGCAGTTCCGGAGCCTGACGCAGCTCTGCCAGAGTGGAGTAGTTGGCGGCCAACGTGGCATTCTCGTAAGTGCAATGGACCATCGAATGACACGGCGAGCAGAGAAGTTCGATGTCGTTCTGGTCGCCGCCCTTGGAACGGGGCAGGCAGTGATGCTTGGTCAGACTCTTACGCGGAAAAGCTCGGCCACACAGTCCACAGGGAATGGTTGGTTCGTCGTTGTTCATTTCGGGCGCTCCGGCGAAAGGGCAATTGTTTGATTCTACCAAGGCCACGCTCGACCACAACCCGCCAGACAAGCCACAAGAACCGGTCTGGTCCCTTGGGCCACCCAGACACATGGCTCAAGAAGCGCGTTCAGAGAGCGTTTTTCTCCGGATTTGGAGTTCCTTGAAGAGGTTCGGCACTCATTCCAAGATCTCGACATCGTACTTGGCGCAGAGCGCCTTGATGGCCGCGTGGTCGCTGTAGTCTATTCCGTCAGAATCGAGAAAGTAGTTAGCGAACCGCCCAGGAATGACTGTCAGCAGCAGCCGTCCCTCGGTTGAACCGATGTTGCGGAAGGTATGCGGAATGTCCCGCGGACCTACGACCATGGCCCCTGCCGGGGCCGATACCTTCTGCCCGCCGATGGTGATCTCGAACTGCCCTTGCAAGACGTAGAAGATCTCCGTCTCGTGACGATGCACATGCAGCGGCGGCCCGTGGCCAGCGGGAATCTGCTGCTCCAGAATAGCGTAGGCTCCTCCGGTTTGTTGCGGAAGCACCTTGAACGTGCTGCGGTTGGCCAGGACCGCGACTACCTTGCCCTCACCGGGTTGGCGAATGATTGGCTCAGTCGTTTCCGTCTCGGGAAGAAAAGGCTTATCTTCTGCCATCGTCTCCTCTACTTCCCTCGTCGAATTAGTGGTTCTTATTTGCGCCGCTTATCCTAATCGCTCTACGATTGCTGGGCAACTGTCTAGCGATCTATTTTCGGTACTCTTTTGCGGCAGCGAGTGTCAGGCGTGGTCGCCTTTGTTGCCCTGAAAGCCCTTGCGGCGATGGGCGCTGTAGCCCAGCAGAGCTGCCTCGATCACCGGCAGCGCGGCCGCGGTTGGTTCCAGTTCGTCGACTTCAACCGCCTTGCCTTCCAGCTGCTTGTAGTCCTGAAAGAAGCGGCGCAGCATGTTCAGTCGGTGTGGCGGCAGTTCGTTAGCTTCGCGGAAGCCGTTGTACTCCGGGTCATGCGTGGCCACGGCGAGAATCTTGTGATCCTTCTTCCCCGAGTCGATCATCGTCATCAAGCCGATGGCCCGGGCATGGACCAGAGTCAACGGTGCGACCGCTTCCTGACACAACACCAACACGTCGAGTGGATCGTTATCTTCGGCCAATGTCTGCGGAATGAAGCCATAGTTGGCCGGATAGTACACCGCTGAGTATAGGATGCGATCCAACTTGAGCATGCCGGTTTCTTTGTCCAACTCATACTTGACGCTGGATCCCATGGGAATTTCAATCACGGCGGTGAACTCGGAGGGAAGGCCGGCTCCCGGCGTCACATCGTGCCATGCATGCATGTTAGTTATTCCTGGAGGAACTCACGCGGCCTGACGACGTTCCTCGTCGAGATTCAGTTTGGCTCGCACGTTGTAGGCGCTCTTGCCCTGACTCTCAAAATAGGTTCGCGCCAGCAACTCGCCCAGCAGCCCCATCGAAATAAACTGCACTCCCATCATCTCTAGCATCACGCCCAGATCAAACAGCGGATTGCCAGTGACAAAGACGCGATTGGCCGAACCATACTTCATCCACAACGTCACTATGAAACAGACCACGCCCATCGCCATACAGATCAGTCCCGGCAGTCCCAAGGCGTGCATCGGTCGCGTGACGTAGCTATGCAAAAATTTGACCGTAATGAGATCGAGCAACACTCGAATGGAGCGCGACAAGGTGTACTTGGTCTGCCCAGCCACGCGCGGATGATGTCGCACGTCCACTTGGACGATGTTAGCTCCGTGCATCTTGGCCAGCACGGGAACGAAGCGGTGCATCTCGCCGTACAGCGGCAGAGCCTCGGCCAGGTCGCGCCGCATGGCCCGCAGTGTACAGCCCATGTCCTTGATGGTCACTCCGGTCACTTTGCGGATTAACCAGTTGCCCAGCAGGCTGGGAATCTTGCGGATGAACAGTTTGTCCTGCCGCTTCTTGCGCAAGCCGAAGACCGCGTCGTGCCCTTCGTTGAGCTTGGCCAACAGCATCGGAATGTCCGCGGGATCGTTTTGCAAGTCGCCGTCCATCGTCACGATCACGTCGCCGGACGACCAGTCGATGCCGGCCCGCAGAGCGGGAGTCTGGCCGTAGTTGCGCGTCAGAGCGATCACCTTGACCCGTGGATCGCGAGCGGCCAGTTCCTTCTCGATGGCAAACGAACCGTCGGTCGAACCATCATCGACGAGGATGATCTCATAGTCATGCAGTTGCCGACCCATCAGCGGATCGAGGGCTTGACAGAGCCGCTGATGAAGCGGTCGCAGGTTGTCCTTCTCGTCCTTGATCGGAATCACCACCGACAGCGATTGCGTCATCGTCCGGCACTCCCTTACCCTGAGAGAATCGAGGAAATGGTCCCACCAGATACACCACCGCGCCAAGCAGACTGGCGGCGACGTTGACCGCGAAGCCGAGCAGCGACAAGGTGACGGCCCAATCCAGGGCCACCCCTACTGGAGCTAGCAACACCACCATGCCCGCTTCACGCAGTCCCATGCCGTTGACGCTGATTGGGATCATGGTCAACAGCGATACCAACGGCACGACCACCGCCAGATAATTAAAAGATACGTTAAGTCCTAATCCTTGAGAGATGAGCCAGGTTTGCGTCACGCTGGCCAACTGTACCAGCAACGACAGCGCTGCCGAGACCGCCAGCAGTCCCGGCATCCGCAAGTAGAGACGCACCACCTCGACGAGGCGGGTCAGCTTCTTGCCGACTAACGGCAAGAGCGGCAGTAGGTGCAACAGTGGCAACGCACAGACACCGATCGCCAACGCCACGGCGATGCCGAGTAAGATGCCTTGCATCCAGCGCGGCAGCTCGCCGGGGACAAAGCACGCCGCCACGCACGCCAAGAGCATCAGCACCACCAAGCCGCTGCCGCGTTCGGCGATGACGGTGAAAAAGGCCGCCCCGCGCCGCTTGGTCGGCGCGCCCAGATACCAGGCCCGCACCACATCGCCGCCCACCGCCGTTGGCAATACCAAGTTGAAGAACATGCCGATGAAATACAGCGCGACGTAGCGGGGATAGGTCAGGTCGAAACCCAACGGACGAGCCAGCAATTGCCAGCGCAGACTCGACACCAGTTGCAACAAGAAATACACCCCCAGCGCCGCCCACCAATAGCGCACCTCCAGAGCGGCAAAAGCCTCACGCAGGCTATCCCAGTTGAGCCGCGAGGCCACTACCGCTACTAGAGCCAGACTCCCGAAGACGCGCAGATAGGTTTTCACGACACCTCCAACTCGATGACGCCCATCTCGTTGCCCAGCTGCGAAAAGAAGCCGTGCTGCTCGTTGGCCAAGTCCAGACGTAGTTCGTATCGGCCCGGCGGCAAGGCCGGCAGCGGCACAAGCAGATCGATCGACTCCCCAGGTGCGACACGAGCATAGAACAAGCCGGCCCGATCCATGTGGAGAACTTTCTGATGTTGATCCAACACCGACCACCACAGATGCACGCCGGCATTGTTACCCGGCTGAAACTGCCAGGTCGCCAACGATCGATTGACACAACGTGCAGTGAGCAAGCGAGCCTTGCCTGCCTCGACACGCAGTCGCGGTTCGCTGCCGCACTCTACCAGCGTGATCGTGGCGTGACTCTCTTCGCCTTGATAGTAATTTATCACCCAGTGGCGAAACAGAGCCGACGAGTGCGCCAGCTCGTGTTCCTCCAGCCACTGCTGGTACAGCTCAAAAAAGCGATCGATGTAGGCGGTTTTGCCGAACGCCAGATGCCCGCGACTGAAGTCCAGCTGCCGCAGGGCCTCGGCCAGCGAACAGTCGGTGCGAAGTAACAGGACCATCGCCGCGGCCAATCCGGTGCGATCAGCCCCCTGATGACAGTGAAAAAGGATCGGATAACTCGCTCGTTCGATCACCTCGACCAGTTGCCGCACTCCCACTGTCGAGGGCAACCGGGTCGCCGACAGCGAAATGTCCTCTTGTGCCACGCCCAGCCGACTAGTCACTCGCGCTTCGTCGAGATACCACGGAGCCGTCGGGCAACAGCCGCGCAAATTCACCACCGTGCGAATACCCCGCTCACGCACGAAGCGTTCGAGGCGTGGCCCGCTCGGTTGAGCGCAACGGTAGACCTCGCCAGGCAGCACGGTACGGAAGTTCCCCCACGCCAGCACATAGACGACATGCACCAGTACAGCCAGCAGCAGCCCCGTCACCACGCCGCGAACGAGATACTCCAGCAGAGAACGCGAACGTCTCGGTGGAACGACAACAGCCATGCGATCAGCCTCTGTGCGCAACGGTTAGTTCGGGGCGAAACCGGGCACATCTTGCCAGAAGCCCGCGACGCAAACCAGAGCGATTGGACCGAGGGCACCAGCCGATGGCCAACGAGTCGGCAAGGCAGGCAAGCCGGAGAAATCGAAGAAGGGCTGATCAGAAGCCATCTTTGCCCTCGTTCACCAGCTCATACAATCCGTTGCAACCGCATTTGTTTCGAGGGACTCTCCATGTTTATTTTCGAGAAGGCTCCGTTTCCGGAATGTCACGCTTCCACTGTGGTTGAGACCGAGCCAGGCAAACTGCTCTGTGCCTGGTTTGGCGGTCTTAAAGAGGGGGCGTCGGACGTGAAAATCTGGCAGTCCGCCTATGACGGCAAAGCTTGGTCGCCCGTCGAGATGGTCGCCGCTGAGCCCGACGTGCCCTGTTGGAACCCTGTGTTGTTCAAAAGTTCGCGCGGCACCTTGTTCCTCTTTTACAAAGCGGGCAAATCGCCAACTCAATGGTCGGGCTTCGTCAAACGTTCCAGCGATGGGGGCAAATCCTGGGGCAAGGCCGAACTGCTGCCCGCGGGATTGCTGGGACCGATCAAGAACAAACCGATCGAGTTCAAAGGAGCCATCCTCGCTCCGACCTCCGTCGAGAGCTACCGTGCCTGGTGTTCCTGGGTCGAACGCTCCACGGATGACGGCAAAACCTGGACGCGATACGGCCCGATTGCCGTGCCCGGCAAACCGTATGGCCTGATTCAGCCGACTTTGTTGACCACCTCCGACGGCAGGATTCTCGCCCTGAACCGAGCACGCGGCATCGGCCAAATTTGCCAGGCCGAATCCCGCGATGGCGGCCTGACCTGGAGCGAGGCCAAACCGATCGACCTGCTCAATCCCAACAGCGGCATCGACGCGGTCACCACCCGCGACGGGCAGTTCTTCTTAGCCTTCAACAACACCAGCACACTCCGCTCGCCGCTCAACCTGGCCCGCTCCACGGACGACGGCAAAACTTGGAAGATCGTCGCCACCGCCGAGGACACCCCCGGCGAGTACTCGTATCCCGCGCTGATTCAGGGCAGTGACGGTCGGCTGCATCTGACCTACACCTGGAACCGCAAGCACATTAAATACCTTAATTACGATCCTAAAAAGCTGTAATTTGAGAGCTGCAGTTTGATTCCCCGAAGCAGTTCCGAAGCATAGGAGCTTCGTGGTATAATAGCATGATCCCTCGCGCCGTATCCAGGCTGCGAGACGATTCGAGCGATGAGGTGAGCCACAATGCCCCTGTATGAATATGTCTGTGAGGAGTGTCAGCATCCCTTTGAGGCGTTGGTGTTCGGCGAAAATCAAGCTGAGTGCCCGTCGTGTCATGGCCGCAAGCTAGCGCGACAGCTCAGTGTACCAGCGCGACCGAAAACCGAGCCTACGCTGCCGACCGCGTGTCAATCGTCCGGCCCACCCTGCGGCCCGATGTGTAGCCGTTTCCCACAGAATTAGCAGCCACAAGCGTGCAAAAAACCAGGCTAAAGCCTGCGACTACCCGCTTGGATTGGTAGCCGCAAGCTTTAGCTTGCGAACTTGTTTCTGCGAACGTATCTCACAGCGCAGGCTAAACCCTGCGACTACCGGTTGCACTGCACCAATCTACCGGCTTCCGCTCATTCGTTTTTCAGACGAAGCAGAGGAAGATTGTCTGCTGAATACTTCAACCATTGCCATTATGCTGTTGGACGGCGTCGAGACTCGCTGCGGGCGACTCCGGCGGAGCTACTCCGTTCACGTGTTCATCCTTGAAGATTTCCTCGATCTCCTCGCGGAGCAACTCTTCCTTCTGCAATAGAGCTTCGACCAAGCGATCCATCAGGTGACGATTGGCCTTGAGCAAGTTGTAGGCATGCTCGTCGGCCTCACGAAGCAATCGGCGAACTTCATCATCGATCAGGTTCGCCGTGCCTTCGCCGAAATCGCGCGGTTCTTGAATCTCTTTGCCCAGAAAGACGTGTTCCTCGCCGATGCGGTAAGCGACTGGGCCGAGTTTGTCGCTCATGCCGAATTGCGTCACCATCATGCGGGCAATGCGTGTGGCCTGCTTTAGATCCATGCTCGCGCCGCTGGTAGTTTCGTTGTAGACCAAACGATCGGCTGCTCGTCCGCCCATGGCCACGATGAGATGAGCGCGAAGCCGAGTCGCTGTGTAGTCGCTCTTTTCCTCGTCGGGACGGAAACGGGTCACACCGCCCGTCCGCCCTCGTGGCACGATGGTGACTTTGAACAGCGGATCGGCCTGCGGCGTAAGCCAGGCACACAACGTATGCCCAGCTTCGTGATACGCCGTGCGTCTCTTCTCATCGTCGGACAGCACCTCTTCGCGCTTGGCTCCGATCAGCACCCGGTCGGCGGCCCGCTCGAAGTCGGAACGGTCGATCTTGCTCTTGTTCTCACGGGTGGCCAGCAGGGCTGCCTCGTTGGCAAGGTTGCGCAGATCTGCTCCGGTCATGCCGATCATGCCTCGAGCGATCTGTTCGAGATCGACATCGTCGGCGAGCGGCTTGTTCCGAGTATGGACTTTGAGGATCTGCAATCTCCCTTGCCAGGTCGGTCGATCGATGGTGATATGGCGATCGAAGCGACCCGGGCGGAGCAAGGCGGAATCGAGGACATCGGGGCGGTTCGTCGCCGCCATGACGATGACCGTCTCGGTTGGGGTGAAGCCGTCCATCTCGCTGAGGATCTGGTTGAGCGTTTGCTCACGCTCGTCAGAGCCGCCACCAAGACCCGCTCCGCGCATCCGCCCGACGGCATCGATCTCATCAATAAACAAGATGCAGGGTGCGTTTTCCTTGGCGGTTTTGAACATATCACGAACGCGGGAAGCCCCTACGCCGACGAACATTTGAATGAATTCGGAACCGCTGATTGAGAAGAATGGCACTCCGGCCTCCCCAGCCACGGCGCGGGCCAACAGCGTCTTGCCGGTGCCCGGCGGACCAACAAGCAACACACCTTTGGGCACCACCGCGCCGAGTCGAGTGAACTTCTCAGGGCTGCGGAGAAACTCCACGACTTCTTGCAATTCCGCTTTGGCGTTCTGCATGCCTGCGACATCGTCGAAGGTGACGCGCTGCTTACTGCGTTCGTAGCGCTTAGCCGGACTCTTAATGTAATTGTTGAGAAACCCTCCTCCGAGCGGGTCCCGCAGGCGCGGCAGAAAGATAAAGAAAAAGGCCAGCAGCAATAGCACCGGCAAAAGATAGATAAAGCCGACCCACAATAGCGCTAAATTCTGGGACTGAGCATAGACCACCAGTCCGGCTTTGGCCTTTTCATTGAGCAGTTTCTGAACCTCGGCGTCGGCTTCCGGGCCGAACCGTTCGACCGTAAACTTGTTATGTTTCAGCTTCAATTTCAGCTCTTCCGGCCACTGCTCACGAGCTTTTCGCTGCTCGTCCGTCAAGCGGTTCTTGCTGTCCGTGCCATCTTTAGCGTCCTTCAATTCGCCCTCATAGCGGTCGCCTTTGAGACTGACCTCCTTGAGTTGATCCTGCAACAGGAGCATGTAAAACTCGCTCCAGTGGATCGACGCTCGGTTGCCAGACATTTGCGAGAACAGCACCAGCGCGACCAGACCCAGCACAAGCAGCCAGATCCAGTTACCCCCAGAGGGTTGGGTAGGGCGTCGTCGCGGTTTTCCCGCCGAAGGGGGAGGATTCTGGTTCGGCGTGGGATCAGACGGCATGACAAATCCTTCGCGGCAAAAGCAGAGCCTAACGACCTCTGGGCGCGGAGGTGTTCTGTCCCTGCTAAGATAGCAACAATCGCTCCCTCCGACTATGTCGGGGGAGACAGCCTCACTATATCATCTTAGGTAGTTAGAGAAGAGAAAGAACCAGCATGTGGCGACTGTGGGGCGAGACCGCGATTCCCGAGTGCGAGGTGATTCTGTACACACGCTCGGGATGTTGCTTGTGCGAGCGAGTTTTACCCCTCCTGCACCAGGCCCAGCAGCGATTCCAGTTCCGCTTGCGCGAGGTGGACCTGGCCCACGAGCCAGATCTGGAGGCGGAGTACGGCGAACAGATTCCCGTAGTGGTGATTGATGGTCAGGTACGCTTTCGCGGCTGTGTCAATCCGGTGTTGCTGACGCGCCAGCTACGCGCCATCGCGGCCAAGCGATAGATGACGGACTGCTCGTTCGCTCGGATAGATCGTGAGGAAGCCGAAGGAAACTCTCTTCGACTCTACGAAGTCTTTGAATTGTCCCTATGGTTCTGCGTTCCCACTGTTTCGCCCCAGGAATGCCATACCTCCACAGGGACTCATCCATTTTTAATTTGATCGGAATGGATGCCTTGCGTATCCTTACGATTGTTTTGAGAAACCAAAAAGTAGAAGGGCTACTATCTAGATCGAGTAAAGGGACTTTTTTTGAGAGCAAACAGATCTGAAATCGGATCCTAGATCGGCTCCATCAGGAATGTCGACATGTTCTCTCGCAAAAGGGTGTTACCCCCCCATCTGTACACGCCTTCAGTGGGCTGCCTGAAGAATCTGCTCCATTCACTTCGGTTGGCCTGAGGAAGTGGTTCGATGAGCTTCCCGCCTTGTACTGCTTGAACGTCCTGCTTGGCGCTGTCCTCCTGGTGGCGGCGGCTCTGAAGGCTCATCAGTATCTTGACGGCACCCCATCCGAGTTGTCTCGAATCACATCGTGGCCATTTCAATTACTGACTATTGAGACGAATCTCGCGTTGGGCCTGTGGCTGGTGTCGGGATTTCACTACCGGATCGCGTCAAGTGCTGCCATCATGTACTTCCTTTTGCTGGCTGGCACGTCAGGCTACATGTTGAGTCAGGAGCATGATACATGCGGTTGCTTCGGTCCAATCTCGATCACGCCATGGGCCACATTTCTCTTTGATTTGTTGGCTGTTTGTGGACTGCTTCTATGCCCAAGATCAGAAGACAAGGGCGAGTTCCTACCGGTGCGGCTTCGTTTTCCGCTCGTAGCTCTGGTGATTCTCTGTTTTGTAAGCACCTACTTGGTGGTGGCAACTCCCACGGACCGAAGGATCACAACAGCCATTAACGTGGAGAATGGTGAGTTTGGTGAGACTGTAATCCTGGACGTCGAGAACTGGGAAGGAAAACGCTTGCCCATTTTGAAGTATCTGGATGGAGCGGAACAATTGCGGCAGGGGCGGTGGACCATGGTCCTCCACCACCAAGATTGTGAAGTTTGCGAACGGTTTCTCCGGCAGATGGCTGCTGCAGGCGAGGAACGCGACCCGCCGCTTGCTCTCGTCGAGGTAGTGACCATAGGCCGTTCTGCCTCGGCCCTCCCTGTAGGAGTGCAGGGAAAGTTGTACACCAGTCTGAGTGGTTGGAGGCGTTGGGTGGTGCCAACACCGACAACGATTGAATTGGAAAATGGAAACGTCACCAAGGTGCTGGTAGGTAATGCTGGTATGTCACCAGAGCCTACCAGAACAAAGGAGAAGTAGCGATGACGAGTTCGCGGTCGGTAACCAAACGCTGGCTTGTGATGATGTGCCTGCTAGTGGTGGTTGGAGTGGTATGGAGTCTCGAGAACAAACCCCAATCTGGACGAGATCTAACGCCACGTGAGATGGCACGACTGTTCGGACGACAGCCAGATCCACCTCCTATCAACGCTGGTGAATGTCAGTGGTGTGCTTATCTTCAAACCGTTAACCAATGCACGGGCAATAATCCCTGTCCCACATGTGTGACGGTTGCTCAAGGATGTGAGAACTACGAGTACTGGGAATTCTCAGGTAACAATATTGGTTGGCGAGTAAGCGCTGGCTTGCCATACCACAGCTTCTGGGCCATTCCGGTGGCTAATCCAGGTGCTTTCTGTAACGGGAAATACTTGTGCGTCACAGCACCATTGAACTCCTTCCAACTCTGCCCCCCTACCGCTAACTCGGGGTGTGGTACCAATACCGTAGATACGAAATGCGCGAAGTGTTTAAAAGGTCCATTAGTTTGGCCAACTCCGAAGGACGATGATTATTGCGATTGGGAGGCCTGTTTATTCTAGAGTTACTCCAGTGTCTGATTGAGGGAGTATTAGCATGTGTTGTTTCGATCGAACAGCGTTCTTCCTCGCCAGGCAGTGCATTAGATGCGTGACCTTGGCATTTCTCGTTCTTATTGCGCTTTGTTTATCGCCGACAACGGGGGTTGGGCAAATCCGTGGCGACAAGGCTCTTCTGGAACTGGTGGCCTCGGAGTGGCGAGCGAACATCGCAGCAATTCGGACCTGGCAAGGGAAGGTGGAGTACACCGAACGAATTCACGCCAAATTCAGTAAAGGACCGAAAGGCAAGGAAAAGGAAGCATGGGAGGATCGCAAGACAGTTACTCAGCTGGAATTCGCCTATGATGTCGCTGCGAACAAATATGTGTTCTTTGCAACTCAAACACAACAGCTTCCTGGGAAAGATGGACAACGTGGTCACAAATCTGGTCGTATGGGGTGGGGGGCTATTCGAACTTCCAAGGGTTACTTCCGTGTACCAGAGTGGCAGATGGATGGCAAAGAAAACCGGCAGAGGCCCTCATTGATACTTCAAACACCAGAAGCCGAAAGCACTGGCGACTTCTCGCCGGATTTCGACCCGATGTGGTATTTTCGCTTGTCATCGATGGATGTGTATGATCGATTGATGTTCTTTCACAAGCACGCCGACTTGCCATCCATGCAAACGGTTACCGTGTCGCGAGAGCGAAATCTTGTCACGTTGACACTGGGAAAGCCAGAAACAGGAATGAACAAGCATGTATTCGATCTTGATCAAGGCAGCAATCCGGTTGAATTCGCAAACGTGGGCAGTCCCGTGCTAGGGCCTGAAACCCGTTCATTCGAGAAGGTAGGATCCATTTGGGTTCCCAAGACAGCAACCGTCATCAACCTCAATGCGGAGACTGGGAGACTGCTTGAACGCAGCATCACCTGGATTGAGAATGTCCTCAACGAACCAATCCCCGAGGAGATGTTTTCTCCCGAAACGATTGGAATTCGCCAACGCGATCTCGTGCAAGACGCGCGAGTCGGGGTGCAATATCGCTACGATGCCGCATCGCCTCCGGAAGAACTCGACATCCGCAAGACGAATTGGGTTCCATATCTCGTGGCAGGCAGCGTCTTCATGGTTGCGGGGACATGCTACCTGGTCTGGCGGATTAGGCGCCGCAAACCCAAGGAGTTTGGCCATGCTCCATCCACGTAACTGGCTATTGCCCGCAGCGATCGTCACCGCGATTAGCACTATGAAGGGAGTGCGCCCATGAAAGCAGCGAATCGGCGAGCGTTTACTCTGGTTGAGTTACTGGTCGTCCTCGCAATCATTGCCGTCCTGATCGGTATGTTGGTGTCTGCGGTGATGAAAGTCCGCGAAGCAGCGAACCGAGTGGTTTGCGTCAATCAGCTACGGCAACTCGGGCTTGCCGCGCATTCCTATCACACATCCTATGGCCGGCTTCCTCCAGGATACCTCGGCCCCTCACGGGGCAATGAACTCAACCTCCAGACTATGTACGACGAAGGGCAATGGGTCGGGCATTTCCCCCTGCTGTTGCCCTATCTGGAACAGGAGAGCCTGTTTCGCCAGCTTCGCATCGACTTCAATTCCCGAGTCGTCACTCCGCGTAAGTGGTTTTGGAGCGAGCCTGCTCTGGGACCAGGTCCCCCTGATGTGAACAACTACACCGTAGCCATGCAGTCGCTAAAGATGTTCCGTTGCCCTTCCGCGCCGGACTATACCCCGGAGTTCAACAATCCGACTCCACAGGGCGGCGGATCGCTGCTGGGGCTTCACGTCTTCAACGACCTCCGGCGTGGCCCGTATACCGTCGGCTGGAAAGATGAATACGGCACGGCCGCCCGGTTCCGTCCGCTGGGGCGAACCAACTACATGGGGGTAGCAGGCTGTGGCGCTGGCAACGATCCGATCTTCAACAAGTACGAAGGGGTTTACACCAACCGCACTGAACATAGCCTGGGAACCGACGGTATCCCCGACGGCACGAGCAACACGCTCCTCTATGGAGAAACCTGCGGCTCTTACTGGCGGAGCAGGTTCCAATCCAAAGACATCAGCTGGATGGCTGGTGGAGGATTGGGCACCTATCTGGGTTTGCAGAAAGGGAAAGAGGCGACCTTGATCAGTTTTAGCAGCTACCACCCCAGCGGGGTTCACTTCTGTTTCGCCGACGCCTCGGTGCGACTGCTGCGCTTCGGCAACACTCAATGGGATCACCAAAGGATGCAAGACTTGACCTCGGATTGGTACGTTCTGCAACAGCTGGCGGGTCGTAAAGATGGCGAGGTGGTCAACCTCCTAGCTCTTCTCGACTGAGCCAGTTCTTGCATGGATCGGCGTTACTCGCTTGGCATCGCGGCCGAGCGACAAATAAAATATATTTTAGATAGAAATAATATTATTAATGGTTACGCAGTTGTGGCATTGGATCGTGTTTTTTCCCCTCACCCCTAACCCCTCTCCCCGTTGGGGAGAGGCGAACTCAGTTGGGGAGGCACACTAAACCCTCTACCCAACGGGGAGAGGCGAACTCAAACTCAAAGACTGTCAACTGCGTAACTCCTTTTTATTTATTTTATATGTCGGGGAGGGTGGAGTTTGGCATCGGAGGGTGAGATGCCAGGTTTGATCTTCGCGCGACGCTTCTAGTTCGTATCCTTCTGCGGTTTGCCAGGCACGACGGTTTGCACCGCGGCGGGGCCGTCCTTGCCCTCGTCGATGCGAACGTGACGCCCAGCCTTCAGGTTGTCGAAGACCTGCACCTTGCCCGAGGGCCAGCGAATAGTCAGTCGATCTACCTGCTCGGCATCGCCCAGGCCCAGATGCACCTGATTGGGAGCCTGCGACAGATAGCCGTTCGCGGGGTACATCTCCCGCACGATCTGGCGCTCGCCCACGGTGGCGACGATCCGTGCGCCGATCCCCTGTCGATTGCTCTGCCGACCCATTAGCGACACGGTCAGATAGGAACGGCGCGGTAAACGGTTCTCGAAGTACAACAACGGCCCACCGCCGGCCTGACGCACCAGCAGATCTTGCATCCCGGAGTTGCGGAAGTCGGCGGCGACCACAGCGCGACCGTCGCCATCGCTGTCAGCTCCGGTCAAGTGGCTGATCTCGACAAAGTCGCGCCCCTCGACGTTGAGAAAGATTCGATTGCGCTCGAAGCAGCTGAGGTTGTGGCCGCGAGCCACCAGATGCCAGGGGTTCTCGACCCAGAACTCGCCCAGCGAGTCATCGAGTTTCCCTGGCAACGACACCGACCCACAACGATTGCACGGCTGTGACACGACAGCCAACCAGACGCAGTTTCAGCCGTCCGGTTCGTTGCGATCGCGCGAGATGTAGCCGGCGGTGCCGTACAGATCGAGCCAGCCGTCGTTGTCCAGATCCGCCAGGGCCGCTCCATAGGACCAGCCAACAACAGCGACGTGTCGTTCCTCACCGACCTGCTCGAACTTAAGACCGCCCTTGTTCCGATGCAATTGACTGCCGGCAACGAAGCGGCGCATCTTCTCCATCAACTCGTCGGGATAGGCATTCTTGGGCAGGTTGTTGATAACGCGCGTGCCGGCCTTGGAGTACATGTTGTTGCAGAAGATGTCGATGTGGCCGTCGTTGTCGACATCGCCGACGGCCAACCCCATACTACCGAAATCGGCAGGGCGATCGGCCAGTGCATGCGCCGAGAAGGTGCCATTGCGACGATTGACGTACAGCACCCCGTCGCCGAATTCATTGATGACGTGTAGATCGGGCCAGCCGTCGTTGTTGGCGTCCAGCCAGGCGGCGGTGAACGTGGAGCGGCGGTCGCCCGACACTCCAGCGGCATGGGTGACGTTCTCGAAGCGCCAGTTGCCCTTGTTGCGAATCAGCACGTTGCCCTTGCGACTACCGCTCTTGCCCTCCAACCAGGAGTTGCCGCGTAGCTTGCCGCTGCGAGCGATGTAGAAATCGACGTGGCCATCGCGGTCGTAGTCGGCGACGACATAGTTACTGACATCCTCGGGTAGTCGGAGATTAGAGCGATCGGTATACTCCTCGAATCGTTCGCCGTTCAGATTGCGGAAGATGCGATGCCCGATGAGGAGATCCTCCCAGCCGTCGCCGTCGAGATCGATCCAGGCCGCGGGCGGGCGAAACAGTTCGTGGTCCGGCAACCCGACCTTGGCGGTGACGTTGGTGAAGCGGCCATCGGGGCCGCCCCGATACAGAGCCGTGGTGTTCACATCGGTGACCAGCACGTCGAGGTAGCCATCGCGGTCGAAGTCGCAGACGTAGACGCCGCCCGTGCTGGCATGGAAAGCGGGCGCATGCCAGTTGTCGTGCAGCGCAGCTAACTCGAAGCCGCGCTGGGCGGCGGACTCGACGAACAGAAAGTGAGGGGAACTGGCCGACTGCACCTGCACCAGCGCGGCAGAGTGCCACCAACCGGGCTTCGACAGATTCTCTCGTGTGGGCCGCACGGTTTCAAAACGGAGCGTCGCGGTGATCTCAGTTGGCATACCTGGCTTGCTCTCGCCGTGGAGCCGCAACAAGGCCTTGCCCTGCCAGATACCGTCGGGCTGCTCCCGCTCACGAGGATGCAACGTGGCCATCACCAACGAGACGTTCGGCGTTTGAGTGAACTGGTTGCGCCAGTCGAGCAGACGATCGAGAAACCCCTCGGCAGAAAGTGAGTGGAGCGGTTGTCCGGCCTCTTTCCAACGTAACAACGACACAAAGGGACGATCCACGGTGACACGCTGAGGCGAAGCCGCTTCCGAGGCGGTGAACGTGGCAGCCAGGGCCTGCCGCAGTGCATTGCGATCGGCGGCACGCAACGCCCGAGCTAGCGGAGCGAAGCCATACTTGTTCAGCTGATTGCCGTGATTCTCCACCTCCCAGAGCCATTTGCGATCCGCTTCGAGCAATTCTGGCTCTGGCGAGGCTTGCGGGGGTTCGACCGATTGGCCGAGCCGCACCAGTGCCCGTGTCGCAGCTTCGCGCACTTCCAAATCCTCGTCACTGAGCATCTCGCGCAGCCGGGGAATGGCCTGTTTCGCCTCAGGGCCAATCTGCTCGATGGCCCGAGCAATGGCGATGGGTAGACGATCTACGCTAGGAGCATCAAGAGCAGCGATTAGATCGGGAACCACGTCGGGATCGCCAATCCGTCCTAGCGCCAGAACTGCTGCCTCCTGCACCGAGACGACATAGGTGCCGAAGTAATGCTGATTTTCAGGATCGTGAATAGCTTTGAGCAAAGCTGGAATAGCAGTTTTGGCCTCTGGGCCGAGACGCTGCAAGGTGACAGCAGCGTTCATCCGCACGGCAGCATCCTCGTCGGACAGAGCCGCGGTGAGTTCGTCGATGGCCGTGATCGAAGCGGATCCGATCTTGGACAGAGCGAGAGACGCCTGTCGACGCAATTCCGGATCTTTTTCCTCGTTCATCATGCTGGCCAACAGCGGTACTGCTGGAGCCGCTCTTGGCCCCAGCGCGCCCAGCGCGAAAGCGGCTCGACTGCGTTGCCGCGCGTCGCCGCTCTGAAGTTGCCGCATCCACGCAGCGACCGAACGGCCCTCGAACTGGTTTTCGTGGACAAACCAATGAACAAAACACATCGGACTTTGTGGCGGCACGATGACGGCCAGCACAAGCCCTACAATGAGCAGCACGCACCAAACGGTCAGACGCCTGGTCATTGATGCCCCTGGGAGTGAGGTTAGCGAGCGAACCATCCACCTGAGCAGTAGGTGTCCCCCACCGAGAGAAGTGAGTTGGTGAGTCGACGCCCACCGCTCAGAGCTACCCCGTTTCGTTTAATTCTGTATGAGAAACGATTCTAGCACTGGCGAGAAGTGATGAAAAGATAATGAGAATAAATTTTAGGAGGATTTCATGGTCCGAGCCGCAATCTGGGATATGGATGGTACACTGGTGGACACGGCGGAGCTGCACTTCGAGGCCTGGCGCAAGACTTGCCAGCGCCTGGGCCGAGGCTTCAATCGCGCTGACTTCGCCGCCACCTTCGGCAAGCGCAATCCAGAGATTTTGCGGATACTCTTCGGCGACAAATTTACCCCTTCCGAGATCGAGCAAATCGGCGAAGAGAAAGAAGAGTTATACCGCGCCGAGGCCAAGCACGGTGTCGAGTTATTGCCCGGCGTCGCTGCCTTGATGGACGGGTTACATCGAGCCGGCTTTCGTCAGGCGATCGGCTCCAGCGCGCCGCATGCTAATCTGGAACTGATTCTGGAGTTGACCGGTATCTCGAAGTATCTTGGCGCAGTCATCGGCGCAGAGGACACAACGCGCGGCAAGCCCGATCCCCAGGTGTTCTTACTCGGCGCGGAGCGACTCGGCGTCGAGCCGGCGCACTGTGTGGTCTTCGAGGACGCCCCCGCCGGCGTTCAAGCGGCCAAAGCTGGCGGTATGAAAGCGGTCGGCGTCGGCTTCGTCGGCCATCACGATCCAGCCACCCTGCAAGCCGCCGGGGCCGATCGCGTCGTTCACTCGCTGGACGAACTGACCGTCGCGGATCTCGAACGACTGCTGGAGTGAGCCGAGAGTGTTCCAGGTAAGCTATTTGGAAAATGCTGCGGCCGCAGTGACGTCGAGCGCTTCGCACCAAGCGTGTGCCCAACGGCGGTAGCGTGAGTCGTCGCCAGCCTGTTGCAGGTCGGCGCGGGCCAGTTCGACGGCTCCCAGTCGAGCCAGTACCACCGCTCGACGGAGCCGCGCCGAGACGTTTTCGGGAGCCAACGTCACTAGGCGATCCAAATGCCAGCGTTCCCCGAACAGGTCGCCCTCTTGCCGAGCATCGCGCGACTGGGCTTCGTGCCATTCGATGGCTGAGAGAATTGGGAACGGTTCACTGCGAGCGTGGAGGATGCGCCAGTGTGGTGCAGCCAATGGTACCAAGAGACCGGCTTGGTTGACCTCGCGGCCCGTAGCGGCCAAAGTTCGAGTTTGGAGCTCTTCCGTAGATTCCTTTATTTCACTGATCAGCGGCCAGTGGCGTAAGTCACCGTCAGTGGTCAGGGTGAAAAATGATCTACCGTCGACCAAGAACGCCGCGGTGCCGATTGCCTGATTGGCAACGATCGGCGGACCGAGGGGGCGAGGCACCCCTTCGAGATCCCACAACCGAGCTGTCCCCTCGCGCCCTGCTACCAGCAGCGTTCGCCCATCGAGGCTGCGATCGATGGCCAACACCGCTCCAGGATGGGACACGGCGGGACCGAGCGATTGCCCACTACTGCTGAACCGTTGCACTGTGCCGTCACTGGTGCCGACCAACAACTCTTCACCTGAAACAAAGCGAGCGACCGTGGCGCGAGGCACCTCGACAGACAGCGGGGTAAGCGGCTCCAGCTGCCACAGACGAACCGTGCGACCTCCGATCAGCAGCAACTTGCCGTCCCCGCTGAACGCCAACGATTCGACGGGCAGCGGATGAGCAATGGTGTCGGACCGCTGGGGGTGAGAACCCAGCCGCCACAGCTGCACCTCTCCACGCCCTTCGTCGGCCTGACGAGTGCCCACTGCGAGCCACTCCCCAGCGGGATGATAGGCCAGCGCCGTGATCGTTTTAGCTTCGATCTGGAGCGGCGGAAGAGGCTGACCCCGGCTCGACCAACGCAGCACCTGGCCGCGTTCCTCCCCCAAAGCGACTTCGCTGCCGTCCGAAGCCACTGCCAGACTGACGCCGGCCGTCTCGACCGGCCAAGCATGTAGGCGTTTCGGTTCGTCGGTTTGCCACAGTTCGACGAGGAAACGGTTTTGCTCGCGAACCACCTGAGCGAGGAAGCGCTTGTCGACGGAGCTGGCCAGATGCGTCAGAATTCGCGGTTCTCCCGGCCAGGGAACCGGCACCGACTCTGGACGCGACAGATCAGCGGTCCACAGCGTCACGGAAGCGTCGCCCTGAGTGGGCCAGGCATAAATCAGCTTATTCCTCTCGATTATAGGGAGAATAGCCAAGACGTTATTCCTACTCGTTCGCTCCGGAGTAACGAGGCTGGCCAAGCGGGAACGCGGACGAGCCAGGGAATGAAAGCGGACTTCGTTGGCGAGGACTTCGATCAGCTGAGAGCCGTCTGGACTGAGGCGGGTGCAGGGATTGGCTCCAGAAAACAGACCGAGCGGTTGTCGCGTGGGCACCTCCCATAGCCGGGCCGACTCCTCGCGTGAGACGGTGAGCAAACGGCGGCCATCAGGAGTGACGTCGAGGTGCACAATCTGGCCGCCGTGGTCAAATGGCCTGCCGAGTGTTTGCGACGAGGTTAGCAGCCATTCGCGGGCGAGGCCATCGGCAGCGCCGGTGAAGAGTCGTTGCCCCTCGGGATGAAAAGCAACGGCCCAGACTCCGGCGGAATGCGGCAAGGCGTGAGTTCGAGTGGTCTCGCTGCCTAGCCACCACAGCCAGACGTTGCCAGGGCCGCCCTCGGACGATGCCAGGGCCACGGCCAAGGTGGTTCCCTCTGGCGACAAGGCCAGTCGTCGCGGAGGCAAGGGATGCTCCAGATCGCCGGGGATACGCTCTCCATCGAAATGCCATCGCCGAACGATGCCATCTTCGCAGGCGGTGAAGTAACTCTCCCCATCAGCGGCGACGAGGACATCGGTGACAAGTCGTGGATGCCGCGCCGACTGGCCTATCTCGCGTCCAGAGGGCAACTCCCGGACCACAACGCGGTACGGTTCGCCGATTAGCAGATGCTTGCTGTCCCGACTAATAGCGAGAAAACGGATCGCTTCACTCTGCTTCCAAGCTGGCGGAATGAGCTGTCCGTTGGAGTCGCGTCGACGGATCAGACTGTCAGTGCCTACTGTGTAGATTCGTCGATCGGATCCGACGACGACCCAGGGAGGCAACTCGGCGAGTTCGACCACTTGCTCGACACGATGGACGTAGTTTAGCCAGCCCACGAGATTGGCGCGAAACAGCCGATCGAGTGGGGAACTGTTGGTTCCCAGACGCAAGCCTGTGAGCAGATCATGAACGGCGCGATCCGGGGAACCGAGTCGACCTTGAATCTGGGCCTGCTGCAACAATAGAGCCGCCGCTTCGAGTTGTGCTTGACGGCGTGCATCTTCGGCAGTCTTGCGCAACTCCTGCTCGCGCAGCGAGTCGAGATTGGCCTGGTCGGCGCGTTGTTGGGAATCCTTGGCACCGCGCTCGGCGACAGTGCGGGCACGGAAAGCGTGCATCACCGCGCCGGTCAGCCCCGCCAGTCCTCCCAGAAGAACGGCCACCACGGTCAGTCCCGCCAAGGCTCGGTAGGGGCGACGCCTGGCCCAGCGACGCAGGCGTTCTAGCCGACCTTCGCGACGAGCCAGAATCGCCTCCCCATCGAGAAAGCGGCGTAGGTCGGCGGCCAGTTCCCGTGCGCCGGGATAGCGACGGGCCGGCTCCTTTTCCAGACATTTCAGACAGATTGTTTCCAAATCTCGTGGGACGCTGGGCTGCAACTGCGTGGGCGGTACTGGATCGGTCTCGACAATCAGACGCATCGTCTCTCGTGCCGTCGCTGCTCGGAAGGGTGGGCGTCCGGTCAACAGTTCATACAGGGTCACGCCCAAGGCCCAGACATCGACCAACGGCCCAGCGTCGGGATCGCCACACGCCTGCTCGGGCGACATGTACTGGGGAGTTCCGGCGGCCATGCCCTGCTCGGTCTGGTTCGGTTGCATGTCCAACATGCGAGCCAGGCCGAAGTCGGTCAGTTTCGGCGTGCAAATGCTGATGGGGGGCAGACAGTCCGGCCAGCGAGGCGGTTCGGCAGCGGTGGCGCGGATGTCCGGCAACGGAGCATTGCCCGAGGCGACGGAATCTCCTCCCACGGCAAGCAAAATGTTGGCCGGCTTCAGATCGCGATGCACGATGCCATGTCGATGGGCATGCTGCACCGCTCGGGCCACCGGTTCCAGCAGCATTGCCGCTGCTCGCGGTTCCATCGGTTGGCCGTCCAACCGTTCGCGCAAACTGCCGCCCTCGGCGTACTCCAGAACAAGAAACGTCTGCTGCTCGACCTGGCCGATGTCGTAGATTTGCACGATGTTGGGATGTCGCAGCCGCGCTACCACCTCGGCCTCACGCTGAAACCGTTCGGTGTAGCGGGCCGGTGCGTTGTTACCAGCTAGGATGAACTTCAAGGCCACCAGACGGTTCAAGGCTAGATGCCGCGCCTTGTACACCACGCCCATGCCGCCGCGTCCCAGTTCCTCCAACAGTTCATAGCCGGGCACCTGAGCAGGCCGACGTGTCGGTACAAGGATGGCTCGGGCCGTCAGTCCGGAATCCTGTCCACCTGTGTCGCTTTTGCTGGTGGGCGGCAACACCGCGCGAATGATCGCCTCGTGCCCAGGAAAGCGACAGAGATATTCGCTCGCTCGCGGGGTCTCGCCGGCACGTCGGCGATACTCAACGTCCAACAGCAACAACTCGGTCAGCAGCACGGGAAATTCGGCAATACTGCTGTCGCCGAAGAACGCCTCCAGGTTTGGCCGTCCTGTGCGCCAGGCTTGCTCGAAGCGGGCACAGGCGGCATCGATGCGTCTCTTAGCGGCGAGGGGAAGCTGTTCAAAACTGGTGTCGGGAAAGCTGGCCATACCGGGTTGTCGTTTCCATTTGCTCAGGGCCGGGCGAAGGTACCTGCGCCGAGTTTCTCGGGGAAGCTGTAGTCAGAGATGCGAAACTCGGATTGCTTCTCGCCATTGACCTGGACGGTTTCGCGGGTTGGCAGCACTACGCCGCCAAACTCCTTAAAGCCACTATAAAGATACTCTTTATCGACCTCTCGTCCGCCTTCACGGACTCGCCGTTCGATCTTGGCCAACAGGCCATTGCGTTCGAGGAAATACATGCGAGTATCGGCATAGCCGCGCCGACTGACTCGGATGCCCACCGCCGACTCCCCGTTGATCTTGATCTTATCAATCGTGGTCAGGCGAAACTCGTTGCGGGTCAGTGGCGTCAGGGTCGTTAGCCAGTTGACGTACAGTTCCTCGCGGATGTCGCGGAGCAGTTCCGGACGGAGCGGTTCGGCGGCAGCTCCCGCTTCGGACTTCCAGCCGCGTTTGTCATCGACCACGATGGTGCTGGTGAAGCGTTTGTCGAACTCGATCTGCATGCGCACGCGATCGGGCAGACTGCGCGTGACCTCGCTGACGAACGGCACATCGCGATTGAGCAGCTTCTGCGTCCCGGTGTCGATCCGTTTGCACTGCCAGGCTTTCTCCAGGGCGGCCGCTCCGCCGTGGGCCTTGATAGCTCGCTCGACGATCTCGCGAGCCTCTTTCTCGTTGGCTAGCGCGCGGGGCGTCAGCAGAATAACAACGAGTAGCAGGGTGGCAACGGTTCGCATGTCGGCCTCCGTGGGTGGTCCTGGCGAAAAACTTCCCCTTAGCCGTTGTACCTAGTTGCGCGGGTGGCTGTCCAGAGCGGGGCGACCGCCCTAGGATGCTTGCCATATTAAGGAGTACGCCGATGCAAAAATTCACCCGTGCCTTGACCCGCGAGATCGAACTGGCTGGCGAACGACTGGCTCTGACGCTGGATGCAGAAGGAGTGACGATCCGCCCGGTGGGGTCGCGGCGGCCGCCCTGTTCGCTGAGTTGGGCCGCCCTCGTGCAGACCGCCACCGGACAGAGCGAGCTGCCGGCGGCGCTGGCCGCGCTGCGTCAGGGCAATCGCGTGACCTCTGTTGCCTCGCCACTGAAGAGTCCCCCTACCGAGGCGTTGACGCCGCTGTTCGATCGACTGGACGCCTGGCTAGCCGAGCATCGGTCACGCTACTTTCAGGGCTTACAAGGACCGGCTTCGCCCGAGGTACTTGAAGCTCTGTCTCGGATCATCGGTCAACCGTTGCCCGATGCTCTGCGCCAGTGGCTGGGCTGGCACAACGGCCAGCAGAGCGACTTTATCGGCACCTTTTGGGAGTCGTTTCATCTGATGAGCGCCGCGCAGATCGCCGCCGCCTGGCAGGATCGAGCCGCACGCGCTGAGCCGGACTGGAATCCTGCCTGGATTCCGTTTCTCGACGACGATCAAGACGACTTGCTGGTGCTGGATCCGACCGAGTCGAGCGTCCCCGTCCGCGAGGTGTGGCGTGGCCGTCAGGAGCATCCCATCGTCGCTCCCAGTCTGGCAGTCTGGCTGTCGCGCTTCGTCGAGGATGTCGAGTGGGGGCGTTACCACGAAGACCCCGAACGCGGCGAGTTCCATCGTATTCGGAGTTGAACCGCCTCAGTCCAGCTGGATGAACTCATTAGTGTTGAACAACACGCGACCAAGCGCCGCTAGGCCGTGGCGCTGGCGAAAGCGCCGTAGCAGGTCGAGTTCCTCAGGGCGAGGGTCGCGCGACAGCGTTCGACAAACTGCCAAGCGGAGTTGCTCCTCGGGATCGTTCGTCTCGTGCCGCAGACGCTTGGCCAGCTGCTCGGCCTGTTCGAGGATGAAGGCGTTGTTCCACAGGGCCAGCGCTTGAAGCGGTGTCGTGGTCACGGCGCGGCGCGGCGTCGTCGCGCTGGGGTCGGGACAGTCGAGGGTGTCGAGCAACGGATTGCGTCCACCGCGCGCCCACATCCGATACAGCGAGCGCCGCTCGAACGCTGGGCCGACCTCCGGCAGGGCCTCATAGAACTGCGTCCCTTTGAAGAAGTAGGTCTTAAAGTCGAGGTACGGTGGGCCGCCCATCGTTCGATCTAGTCGACCGGTGGCGACCAGCACAGCATCGCGCACGGCCTCGGCTTCGAGCCGCGTCGGCGACTTGCGCCACAGCAGACGATTATCCGCATCCAGCCGCAGCGCGACCTCGTTCCGCGCCGACGACTGCCGATACGCTGTTGAGAGTATCATCTGACGATGCAGCGTCTTCAGCCGCCAGTTCTGACGCACCAATTCCTCGGCCAGCCAGTCGAGCAACTCTGGATGCGAGGGGCGACCGCCGTTGAACCCCAAGTCGCTGGGCGTCTCGACCAGACCGAGGCCGAAGTGCATCTGCCAGAGCCGGTTGACCATCACACGAGCAAACAAGGGATTTTTCGGATCGGTAATCCAGCGAGCAAGGGCCAGGCGGCGTGATCCGTCGTCGGCCCCGGTGGTGGAAGCGAGAACGCGGCTGGCCAGCGCGACCAGCGGGCCAGGCGACACCTGCTCGCCCTTGGCCGTCACCTCGCCACGCAGCAGCAGATGCGTCGGACCGATCGGCTGCGAGTTGACTGCGTAGATGCGCCGATCGACTTCACGTTGCAGGCGGGAGATGTCGCGTGTCAGGCGATCGAGTTGTTCGCTCAGTCGCTGATGTTTCTCGCGTGCCGGACCGGGTAAGCGGGGGATCACCTCGTCGGAATGAATGATCGGCTGTCCGAACGACAGAGCGATCTCTTCGGCGGACAGAGCGCGAGCATAGAGCCGCGCTTGGGCGATGGTGCCGGCCAGCATCTTGTTGCCCCCTGGTGGGCCGTGCCGCATGCCCAGCACCACCTGCGACTTGCCGGCGTGGAAGGCGAACGATTCGCTCTTATAGCTCTTGCCATACGGTTTGCCATCGCGGTAGGCGGTGATGGTGCCGTCGGCGGCATAGGTCAGGGCAAAGTGGACCAGACCGCGCGACTGTTCCGGCGACCCTTCCAGAGCGCGCGTGCGATAGAAAAACTCGCTACCGGCCAACCAGTGGCCTGGCTGCTGCTCGCCGAATACGATCGCGTCGAAACGGTTACCGTCCAACGTTTGCACGCTGAGCACCCCGCCGCCGCGCTGCTCCAGATTGGCTAACCGCACCCAGGCTTCCAATGTCTTTTCGGTCAGAGTGACAGCGAGCGGTTCGCTGATCGCGTAGGCCGACCGACCATCGACGAGCAACCCTTGGTCCGTCCGTTTGGCTCCACCTTTCAAGCGGAGGTGTAGCAAACCTCGGGTGTCGTTCAGGCTGCGGGTCAACTCCCAGGCTGCCAGCGGTTCGGGGCCGACGATCCCCTGTTTGAGCTTCTCCGCCGTCAGTTGTCGGCGAGTCGGTTCTTCCAGCTCGACCAGCTGGCCACGCAGTGCCTCGGCCTGCTTCTTCGCCGACGCCAGTTGCCGTTGCGTTTCCTCGCTGCTGAACGAGCGCTCCCCGTGAGTCACTCCCGACAGGGCGGCCACCAACCGGTAGTAATCCCGCTGCGGGATGGGGTCGAACTTGTGGTCGTGACAACGGGCACAATGAACCGTTAGCCCCAGGAAGGTCTGACCCACTGTGCCGACTAGGTCTTCGAGTTCGTCCTGCCGCATCGCTGCTCGCATTGTCTCGCTGACCGGCAAGACAATGTCATGCGGTCCGGCGACGAGAAAGCCGGTGGCCGGCAGTCCCTCGGTGCCGCCTAGCACGTCGCCAGCCAGCTGCATGCGAACAAATTCATCGTAAGGTAAGTCAGCATTGAACGCCTGCACGATCCAATCACGATAAGGCCAGGCCTGAAAGCGCGGCAGATCGCGCTCGAAGCCGTCGCTCTCCCCATAACGGACAATGTCGAGCCAAAAACGAGCCATTCGCTCTCCGTAGGCCGGCGAGGCCAACAGGCGATCGACGACGCGCTCATAAGCATCGGGCCGCGCATCGTGGACAAACTCCTCGACCTCCTCGGGAGTCGGCGGCAGTCCGGTCAGATCAAACGTCACTCGACGCAGCAGGGTACGTCGGTCGGCAGGAGGGGAAAACGTCAGTCCCTTGGCCTCTAGTCGAGCCAAGAGAAATGCATCGATCGCCGTCCGCGCTAGAGCCGCATGCCGCACCGTCGGCGGGGTTCGACGAACCACCGGTTGCAGCGACCACCAGTCGTAGCCGGCTCGATGTTCGGTCGTGAGTCGGAATGGATCGATGGGATCGGTGCCCCACTTGGCCCCAGAAGCGATCCATCGCTTTAACAGCGACTTTTCCGAGTCGGAAAGCGGCTTTTTAGGGGGCATCTCGTCGTCGCGAACACGCTGCCAGAGCGTAGCCTCGTCGAGTTTGTCGGCCAGCACCTCGCGGGTCGATTTTTCCCCGGTCAGATCGAGATCGCCTTTCGGAGCCGGGCCGGAGTGGCACTCCAGACAGCGCCGGGCCAGCAGCGGGGCGATGTCGCGATCGAACTGGATCTCGTCGGCCCGCGACTGGGAGGGAACCCCGAGTAGTCCAAGAAGCAGAATTGCACGAGCCATGCGGCCTGTACCGGCTGGAGAAACGGGCGAGCAAGGAGAGTCCACGTTCCTTGCTATTGTCCCTCCCCAGAGCGGTCTGTCCAGTCTATAATGGACAAGAGGTGTTCGTCCTGACGAATGCTTCTCCCGCCACTTAGCACCTTGTTGATGGTCCTGCCAATGTCACTGCCACTTGTTCTTCTCGCCCTATTCGCTCCTGCCCAAGCCAACTCCACCCCGGAAGCCATCGAATTTTTCGAGAAGCACGTTCGGCCCGTGTTGGTCGAGAAGTGCGTCAGCTGTCACGGACCGAAAGTACAGCGTGGCGGGCTGCGAATGGACAATCGGGCAGCGGTGCTGCAAGGCGGCGACAGCGGACCGGCGTTGGTTCCGGGTGAGCCGGACAAGAGCTTGCTGCTCAAGGCCGTGCGTCATCAGGGCGACTTGAAGATGCCGCCTAAGGAGAAAGACCGCCTCGACGACAAGGCCATCGCCGATCTGTCGGCCTGGATCAAACTCGGTGCTCCCTGGCCTGCCAACGAACCGTCCCAACCGACTGTCTCTAGCGTCGAGCTGGCCCGCAAAACCCACTGGTCGTTTCGTCCTGTCACGGTGGTGCCACCTCCCGCGACTCAGCGCAAGGACTGGGCACGCTCGCCGCTCGATGCGTATATTCTCGCTCGGCTGGAAGCCAAGGGGCTGACACCGTCGAACCCGGCGGATCGGCATACGCTGTTGCGGCGAGTGACGTTTGATCTGACCGGACTGCCGCCGACTCCCGAGGAGGTCGAGGAGTTTGTCCACGATGCGCGACCCGATGCTTATGAGCGCGTCGTCGATCGCCTGTTGGCCTCGCCGGCCTACGGTGAACGCTGGGGCCGACACTGGCTTGACGTGGCTCGCTACTCCGACACCAAGGGCTACGTCTTTCAGGAGGAACGCCGCTATCCGTACTCCTACACTTACCGCGATTACGTCCTCCGCGCCTTCAATCACGATCTACCGTATGACCGCTTTATTCTCGAACAGCTCGCCGCCGATCGCCTCGATTTAGGAGCTGATCGATCCGCTTTAGCCGCGATGGGCTATCTAACTCTGGGCCGTCGCTTTCTCAACAACGTTCACGACATCATCGACGACCGCATCGACGTGGTGACGCGTGGCCTGATGGGGTTGACCGTCAGCTGTGCCCGTTGTCACGACCACAAATACGATCCAGTGCCGACTCGGGACTACTACTCGCTGTATGGCGTCTTTGCCAGCTCCATGGAACCCGCCGAGTTGCCGTTGCTGCACGAACCCGATCCGGCCAAGGGACCGACACCGTTCGAGGCCGAGTTGAATAAGCGCCTCGCCGCCCTGGAGACCTTCGCCGAGCAACAGCGCGAAGCCATGCGCCGGCGTGCGGCGGACTATTTGTTGGGCAACGGCGAGAACCTCGACAACCGCCTGGTCAATCGCTGGAAAGAGTATCTGTCGCGCCAGGCGGGCAAGCCTCATCCAGTGCTGACGCCGGCGCTGGCTTTCTCCAAAGCGAAGACCGTGGACTACCCAGCGCTGGCAGCTCGCTTCGCGGCTAATCAGGACGAACCACGGATCAACCCGCTGGTGGCCCGAGCTTTCACCGGAGATCCGCCCAAGACGCTCGCCGACGTGGCCAAGCGGTATCAAGCGTTGTTCGACGAGGTCGAACGTGTCTCAGAACCGACCGCCGAACAAAAGCAGATAAAAGAGATTCTCTATGGCAAGGATTCGCCGCTCAGCATTGCGACCAACGAGCTACCCCGCCTGCTGCCGCGCGACAAGCGGAACCGCTTCATGGAACTGAAACGTCAGGTGGATCAATGGCGAGCGACGAATCCGACCGGACCGCTGCGAGCCATGGTCTTGGTCGATGCACGCAACCCGGTCCAGCCGCATGTTCTGGTGCGTGGCAATCCCGGCAACCGAGGCGTAGCCGTACCGCGACAGTTTCTCGAGGTGCTGGATCCGCAGCGGAAACCATTCACTCAGGGATCGGGCAGGCTGGAATTGGCCCAGGCCATCGCCTCGCCGAACAATCCCCTGACTGCTCGCGTCATGGTCAACCGCATCTGGATGCATCTGTTTGGCGCGGGACTGGTCCGCACCCCTGGGGACTTTGGCACACGTGGCGAACCGCCCACTCATCCGGAGCTACTCGACTGGCTGGCTCACGAGTTTGTCGCCTCGGGGTGGTCGGTCAAAGCGATGCAACGGCAACTGGTGCTGTCCGCAACCTATCGGCAGTCGAGCGCGGACAACTCCGCCGCCCTGGCCGTGGATCCAGAGAACACCTTGCTCTGGCGAATGAATCGCAAACGTCTAGAGCTGGAGCCGCTCCGTGATGCCATGCTCGCCGCTTCAGGCCAGCTGAACCGGGGCTTCGGCGGCCCCGGCGTGGACATCACTCGCGCTCCGTATCCGACCCGGCGCACGGTCTATGCCTTCATTGAGCGACAAAACCTACCTGGAATGTTCCGTGTGTTCGACCTGGCCTCCCCAGATGTGTCCACACCGAAACGCCACACCACCACGGTGCCGCAGCAGTCGCTGTATCTGATGAACAATCCGTTCGTGCAAGAACAGGCCCAAGCTCTGATTCGCCGACTGAACGCCGAGTCTCTTGTCGACGAGTCCGTTCGCATCGATCGCCTGCATCGTTGGCTGTATGGGCGTCCTGCCGACGCCGAGGAAATCGAACTGGGGCTAGCGTTCGTGCGTCAGCCGATGTCCGGCTCGTTGTCCAGCTGGGAGCAGTACGCTCAAGTGCTGCTACTGGCCAACGAGTTCGCCTTTGTGGATTAGTACGCGTCGCAGGATACTGTAGCGGATCACAGGCTTTAGCCTGCGACTACCGGTTCGGATTAACAGGTAGCCGCAGGCTTTAGCCTGCGAAAGAGCTTCCTATCCCACTCCACTGCCGTTACACCAGCTTGAGGAGCGCACTAACTTTATCCGCGAAAGACGACTGCGGGTTCGAGGACCAGTACCTTGCGGATGCTGATGAGACTGGATGCTAGCACGATCAGTCCGACAGCGACGCCGACCCCGACCATCACTTGCCACAACATCCCCAGCCCGGCCAGGTGGGTGATGCCGGAGGTCGACTCGAAGAACAGGGCCGTCAGTCCCATTCCCACTCCGTAACCGATCAGACCGACGACAAGACCTTGCATGAGAATCATGCCGATCAGGCGGACATTGGTCACGCCCATCGCCTTGAGTGTGCCGAACTGTTTGAGGTTTTCCAGCGTGAATAGGTAGAACGTCTGACCAGCGACGGCGAGGCCGACAATGAAGCCCAACGCGATGGTGATGCCAAAGTTCACGGGAATGCCTGTCGATCCCATGAAGTACCAGATCGTCTTCCAGAAAAACTGATTGCCGGTCAACGCCATCAGGCCGGTCTGTTCCTCGATACGACGGCGAACAACCTCGACCTCCTCTCCGGGAGAGACTTCAGCGAGGACAAAATTCATCAGGTTGCGTTCGCGCGGCACGAAGCGCTGGGCCTGACTGAAGCGTGTGTACATGACCGGCAGTGTGGTAAATGGAGCCGACGCCTTGCAGACACCGACCAGCACGGCGCGACGATCGTTCATCTCGAAGACACGGCCCAACTGGTATGGTTCGCCAGGCCACATGTACTCGTAACCGGCCTTGTCGATCAGTACGGCATCCGGTTGGCGTAGATCGGCGAGGCTGCCGACGATCATTTCCCCCGGCGCGCCAACCAGGGTGGCATCGTCCAGACCGAAGAGAATGACATTGCGAAACTTGCCACCATCGAGTCGCGCCCGGACTTGGCCCTTGTACATCGGCACCGCCCAGGCGACCCCAGGCACGCTACGAACGCGGTGCAAATCGGTGCTGGGCAGCCCAGGCACCTCATCAATGAACCGCGTCTGATTGTCCATCACCCATAGACCGGCATCACGCACATCCAAAATCTGGCTGGCCGTACGCTTCATGATTCCCACGAAGATCGACACCTGCTGAGCCATCAACAGCGTGGCGAACGAAATGCCGAAGATGATGCCGAGATACTTCGCCCGATCGCCGACCAGCATGCGCAGCGCTACCCAGGTCATGCTCGCTCTCCGAAGGGGCGACAATGTGAGCAAATGCTCATATTTATTGATATGCTCTCTCGTTTGCCGTGTCAAGCGAGGCGGCTTCGCTTCCGGATGCGGCTACCGGCTCTTGCGCAGGCTGAAGCCTGCGGCTACCGATTCATCCGCCTGCGGCTACCGGCTACTCCGCACTGGTAGTCGCAGGCTTTAGCCTGCGCTCTGATACTACGCAGGCTGAAGTCTGCGATCCGCTTCACTATCTTGCGACGCGTACTAGGCGAAGCCAATCTCAGTCCTCCAAACCTTTGAGGTCGATCGGATCGCCTTGCAGTTTTTTGAAGGCAGCGGTTTGTTCCTCGGTGAGGAACTTGAGCATCTCCTTGCCTGCGCCGCGGCGGTGCTCGAGGATGAACTTGCGCATGGCCTCGGGGCTACGAAAGCGCGTCACTTGAAGGATCTGTCGCAGATCCTCTTCGTGGTTTTTCCAAACCTCGGCGATTTTGCGTTGCTGAGTCAGAGACAGTTGCAGTTCCTTGACCACCTCAGGATCAGCCAGGGCCGCTCCGCC
This sequence comes from uncultured Gemmataceae bacterium, assembly GCA_937923405.1. Classification (GTDB taxonomy): domain Bacteria; phylum Planctomycetota; class Planctomycetia; order Gemmatales; family Gemmataceae; genus CALDUY01. The sequence goes on from CALDUY010000014.1 coordinate 88,347, forward strand.
GCGAACCTGCACGACGAGTTGGCGGAGCCGGGTCAGCTGTTCCGGCTTCATCTGCTTCTTGAGATTCTCCAGAGAGATCGGTTTGTCGTCGCGCGAGGCGGCTTCATACAACTGTTTGACGGCGGCGATCTGCTCCGCCGATAGCTTCAGCTCTTCCTGAACCTTGGGTTTGCTCAAAAGCGCTAGCGGTGAACCAGGGGCGATCGACTCGTTGGCCCAAGCAGTGGCAACGACGAGTAAGACGGCGACGACAGCAACCAGACGCAACATTAGTGGATTCTCCCGGTAGTGGAAACAAGACGAGGGTCAGTGTATGGTCCGCGTCGGAAGCCGGCGAGCGGTTCCGCCAGATGTACCTGTTGTAACGATTAGGTAAGACGATTACGAACGATCTACTCGGCGAAATCGTTGCAGTCGCTATAACTTCGCCATATAATCGGCCTGAAATTATAAGCCAGCTCTTCTCCAGGAACAGGAAGACTAGCCATGCCAGCTCCCTCCGAGCGGTCGCGTAACCGCTTCTTCGCTGCTCGCCGTCGGCTGAACCTCGAACGGCTAGAGGATCGCTTTGCCCCGGCAAATCTGACATTAACGAGTATTGAACTCGTCGATGGCTTTCATCAACCCATTGCCGCGCCGGTGCTAGGCCAGCAGGTGCTTCTCCGAGCGACGGTCACCTCGGACGGCTTGACTGGGTCGGAAGAGTACATCGTCCGCTTCACGGTAGATGGCATCTCGCTGGATTCGGCCACGCTGACCAGCACGACCGGTTCGTTCACGCTCACCCAAGCCACCATCTTCGCCTCGGAGGGGTTGAAGACCGCCACCGTCACCGTCGATGCCACCAATGCGGTCGAGGAAGACAACGAGGACGACAACACGCTGACTCTGGAGTTCACCCCCGTCGCACCGGATACGCTGCCGTCGAAGTTTGTCTTCCCAGTGACCGGCACGCCGAACGTCGACTTCGCCATCAACAACTACGTCGATGTCGATCCGCGACCAGGGCAGCGTGCGGACTATCGCGGTGGTCCGTTCCAAAACGATGGCCACGACGCCTGGGACATCAACGCCGTGGACTTCTCGGCGCAAGATGCCGGCGTTCCCATCGTCGCCGCCGCCGGAGGTATCGTCGTTCAGGTGGTCGATGGCAACTTCGACCGCGAAACCACGACGACCAATCGACCAGCCAACCTCGTAGTGATCGATCACGGCAACGGCTGGCGGACGACGTATCTGCATCTGGCGGCCAACTCGATCGTGGTGCAGGTCGGTCAGGAAGTACAGCAAGGGCAACTGTTGGGGTTGATGGGATCGTCGGGCAACAGCACCGCGCCGCATCTGCATTGGGGCGTGTTCTATCGCGGAGCGGCGGTCGAGACCGGCTTGGCTCTACAGGATTACTGGATCTCGCCGCCGGTGTATCAGGGCGATGCGCCGCCGACGGTCATGAAGTCCGGCATCAGCAACTACAACCCGACGTCGGAACTCGGCGAAGGACCGTCCGACGTGCGTGTCTTCCCCACGGCACAGAACTGGAGCGTCTTTTATTGGTATCACGTTTCCAACTACCGCGCGAATAGTCAGGTGCAAGTTGTCTGGTATCGGCCCGATGGAACGGTCTTCACGACCTCCTCACACGAGCCAAACTTCCAGCAACCCAGCCGGTGGCAATGGACGATTGGCACCAACTGGAAGTCGATGACCGGCACCTGGCAAGTGGCCCTGTTCGTCGATGGCACGGAGATCGATCGGCAGGCCTTCGAGGTCGTCGCCTCGGGGGGCACACCAGAGATCGCCCTTCGCCAGGGCAGCACCTACATCGTCGACAATCGAATAACGCCGCTCAACTTCGGCTCGGTCGCGGCAGGTGGAACAGCGATAACTCGGACCTTTATCATCAGCAATCTTGGCTCCGTGCCACTGACCCTGAATAATCTCCAGCTGCCGACTGGCTTCTCATTGGCGTCGATTTTCCCCCAGGCCCTGGGAGCCAACAGTTCGGCCACATTCGACCTTCGCCTGGATACGGCAGTGATCGGCTTCAAGTTCGGCGAGGTGCGGGTCACGACCAACGACAGCGACGAGCCGTTGTTCAGCTTCCTGATTCAGGGGACGGTGACTGGCACCCCTCCGACGGGCACTCCAGTGCTGACGCTCAGCAACGTGGCGGTGGCCTACGGCCACGGCAAAGCTCCCGTAGTGATCGATGGCAACGCCGACCTCGCCGACAGCGATGCGACAACGTGGAACAACACGACGCTGCGCGTGGCGGTGCTGGCCAACGCCAGCAGTTTCGATCGGCTGGCCATCCGTAATCAGGGCGTGCTAGAGGGACAGGTCGGCGTCTCGGGCAACTCAGTGACGTTCGGCGGCGTGGTCGTCGGCACGTTCAGTGGCGGCCAGGGCAGCACGCCTCTGGTCCTCAACTTCGGTCCCAATGCCACCTTCACCGCTGTTCGAGCCGTGCTGCGCAACCTGACCTACGCCAATTTGTCAAACACACCCGACACCCGGCCGCGCTTCCTCGGCTTGACTTTTACCGACTCAACCGGACGCACGAGCAACCTGGTCGTGCGACGAGTGAGCAGCACGCCGGTTCCGCTCAACGACGCTCCGGTGCTGAACCCAGCGTTGGTCGGGCATTTCCCGGAGATCGACGAAGATGAGGTTCCCGCTGGCACCAGCGTAGCGACGCTACTAGCCAACAGCGTCACCGATCGAGATCGGCTCCAGGCGATTGGCCTGGCTGTTCTGGGCACGACAGGCACGTTTGGGCAGTGGCAATACTCACTCGATGCCGGCGCGAGCTGGCAGCTGATCGGCAACGTCTCCGCCGAGTCGGCCTTGCTGTTGGGACCGGATGCTCTGATCCGCTTTGTTCCGCTGCCCGACGAGAACGGTACGGCAACGATCAGCTACCGCGCTTGGGACGGCACCACAGGTACCGAGGGGGCGCGTGTCGATCTGTCGGAGGTCGTGGGAGGCGGCACCTCCGCGTTCAGTCAGGCCACGGCCACCTCCAACGCCGTCGTCCATCCGGTGAACGATCCGCCAACCTTTACTCCGGGGCCGGACATTTTCGTTGAAAAGAACTCACCGTTGCAAACCTTCCCAGGTTGGGCCACGGCTATTAGTCCGGGACCAGACAACGAGTCGCATCAGACTGTCGAGTTTCTCGTTACGGTCGATCAGCCGGAATTGTTCGTCGTGTTGCCGAGCCTCACTCCGACGGGAACGCTGACATTCCAATCAGCGTTCAATGCCGTCGGAGTCGTGGAAGTGACCGTCGTCCTTCGCGACTCAGAAGGAGCGATGAGCGAACCGGTAACGTTCCAGATCACGATTATTCCGGTCAATGCCGCTCCTGTCCTGACACCGTTCGAGTTCGAGTTGACCTCGACGGCTCCGTTTACGGTAGCGAGTCTGCTGGGCGACAACGTCAGCGATCCGGACGACGACGCAGTTGAAGGCATCGCCATCGTCAGCGTGAGCCGAACCAGCGGCGACTGGCAATACTCGCTGGACGGCGGAATCACCTGGCTGACACTCTCGACGGCCTCGCTGGCTAAAGCTCGGCTGCTGCGAGCCACCGATCTGCTCCGCTTCACTCCCGATCTGCCGAACGCCGGCTTCGGCGTGATGCACTTCCACGCCTGGGATCAGACGCTGGGGGTGGCTGGCGGAACGGCGGACCTCAGCGGGCCCGGCGCGACAGGTGGCAAGACGCCGTTCAGCGTGGCCTCGGCCTCGGTGTCGATCTTCCTGGGCAAAGGCGTGCTGGGATTGGACGAAGATCCGGCGTTCATCAGCGGCGGCTTCGTGGCTCAGCTGCTGCGTAGCGACGTGGTGGACATCGACGTTGGCGCGGTGCAAGGCGTCGCTCTGGTGGGCGGCACTCAAGGTGCGGAAGGGCACTGGGAGTTCTCTTTGGACGGCGCGACCACCTGGCAGCCCACAGGACCGTTCTCCTCTGAGAAGGCCTTACTGCTGCGAGCCTCCGACGCGATCCGCTTCGTTCCAGCTCCGAACTGGCACGGCTTCTTCCAGCTGATTTACCACGCCTGGGATCAGACATCCGGCGTGCCGGGCGGCTTCGCTGATCTTAGCAAACCCGGCGCAACCGGCGGGCACACCTCATTCAGCGTCGAGACGTTGTCTTACAAAGATGTTGTCCTTCCGGTGAATGATCGTCCGGAACTGGCTCCCGGACACGTCAACCTGCCGACCGTTCCCGTGGGCACGGTCAACCCGGTAGGACTGCCGCTCAGCTTGATCCTGCAGGACCGCACCTTCGACGTGGACGGCGACCCCGTGGGACTGGCGATCACTCAGGCCGACGGTCCAGGCACCTGGCAGTTCTCGCTGGATGGCGGAACAACCTGGGAAGCGGTTGGAGAAGTCTCGAACCAGGCTGCCCGCGTGCTGCCACCGGAGGCCCTGATTCGCTTCGTTCCGGGAGCGGGCTATATCATCACGAGCAAAGCGACGCTGACCTACCGTGGTTGGGACGGTACCGAGGGCCAGGCAGGCGGGCTAATTAATGTCAATACCACGCTATCGGTCAGTCTCGACGAAGGCACCGCCTCACTGGGACCGAACACTCGACCAACCCTCGCGATCGCTCCCCTGCTGACGATCGCGCCGAATCGCCCCTTCACGGTGGCCGAGCTGCTCGGCAACGCCGTGACCGATCCCGACCCCAACAGCTTGCAAGGCATCGCCGTCGTCGGCGTCAGCGGCGCAGGATCGTGGCAATACTCGCTGGATGGCGGGCAGACCTGGGAACCGTTGGTGGCCCTGACGGCGACCTCGGCGCGATTGTTCCGCCCCCAGGATCTACTTCGCTACCTACCTAAAAACAACGTCGCTCAGGGTCGGCTGGTCTATCGGGCCTGGGATCAGACTCACGGCACAGCGGGACAGCTAGACAACCCGTTGGCCGAGGGGGTGACCGCCTACAGCGACGAAGTGCAGGTCGCGGTCGTGAACGCGGCCCCGGTGCTGAACTTCCGCCGAGTGCGTCACTTCCCGCCGCGCAACCAGGGAGCCGGCCCCGGATTGGGCGTGCAGGTGCGGCAACTATTGGCCGACGCCGTGCGCGACAACGGCGTTGTCGATCCACGCGGCATCGCCATCGTCACGGCCAACCCCCCGGAGGGCGGACGCTGGGAAGTGTCGTTCGACAACGGCCAAACTTGGGAGGAACTCGGCGCTGTGTCGGTCACTCAAGCCCGTCTCCTGCGGTTGCTCGATCGCATCCGCTTCGTCGCCCCGCCCAGCTTCGCTGGCTCTGTCTTCCTGATCTACCACGCCTGGGATCAGTCCAGCGGCACCGCCGGCCAGTTCGCCGACCTTAGCACAGTGGGCGGGTCCACTCCGTTCAGTGCCACCCGAGCCAATGCCCGCTTGAACATCGTCGGCGCGCCGGTTCCGATCAACAATCGACCGACGATCGACACCAGTATTCCCGTCCAGCTACCCTCGATTGGTCCCGGACAGGTCACGCTCGGTGATCCGGCGCAACTGCTCCTCGTCGGAGCCAGTGATCCCGACCCAGGCACGATTCTGGGCGTCGCCGTCATCGCCACCAGTACCGAGGGAGGGGTCTGGCAGTATTCGCTCGATGGCGGGGCACGTTGGCAGAACGTTGGCGTGGTCACGCCGGGCATGGGGCTGTTGTTGCGACCGGGGGATCGCCTCCGTTTCCGTCCTGATCCGGGCTTCGCCGGCATCGTCCAACTCGCCTTCCGCGCTTGGGACCGCACCGATGGATTACCAGGACAGAAGGTGCCGACGGGGGGCATGGCGTTCAGCGTCGAACCAATGATGGCGACACTAGCAGTTAACACCGCGCCGGTCTTGGATACAACGCCGACCCCGACCTTGCCCAACATTCTGGAGGACGAGACCGACCCCGAAGGCGCGACTATCGCTTCGCTGCTGGGCACCGCCGTCACTGATCCCGACCCCGGCGCGTTGCTGGGAGCGGCCATCGTGGGCACTACCGGCCAGGGAACCTGGGAATACTCGCTGGATGGCGGGTTGAATTGGCTCGCTATTGGGTCGCGTTCGCTTGGCTCGGCGCTGCTCTTGGGGGCAACCGACATGGTGCGCTTCGTCCCCGCGCCGAACTTCTTCGGCCAGGCCTCGATTCGCTATCACGCCTGGGATCAGACGCGGCATCGGGTCGGTGACATCGTCGCCCTCACCTTGTTGGGAGGTAGCTCTCCCTTCAGCCTCGACGAAGAGACGGCACGAGTCACGATTCTTCCGGTCAATGACCGACCTGTCCTGTCGCCAGTCGTGGCCACGATTCTGACGCCGATGCGGCCTGGAACCACCACGTTCCCGGTCAACTCGGTCTCGGCTCTGCTGGACGGCATCGTCAGCGATCCCGACCCCGGCACGCAGTTTGGCGTGGCCATCATCGGGCAAACCGGAGGGACAACCGGAGCCTGGCAATACTCGCTGGACGGCGGATTGAACTGGCTGACGATGGGCAATCTCACGCCCAACGCCGCTCTGTTGCTCCGGGCCACTGACCTGATCCGCTATGTTCCCAATCCGAACTTCCACGGACGAGCAACCCTCACCTACCTGGCCTGGGACCGCACCCAGGGACAGGCGGGACAACTGTTCAACACGCTGGGACCGGCGGCGGATGCCTTCAGTTTGGAACAGAACGTGGCCTATGTTCCGGTCAATCACGCCCCCGAACTGCGTGTGTGAAACTCCTAAAATGACCACGAGCCGTCACTCACTCTTGCGAGGACGGCTCGTTGGGTTATTCTGGCCTTACTTCTTCTTGGGAACCACCGGCAGCGGCGGCATCCGGACTGGCTTGCTGCTCACCTGCTCGCCGTGGTTGGCCGACACTGAAGCCACTGTCACGACCGGTCCGGACTCCTCATGCAGCGGAGCCGTCGTCGTCGCCTGAATGATCGTCGGAGCTTCTGCTTCGTTCGACGAGGTTTCGCTTGTCTCGGTCTGGTAGGCCACGGCGTGGATGCGTGCTTTCGACTTGGCAGTGCCGTTCAGCTCGGCGATGAATTCGCGCAAGCCGGGCAGGTTGGGATCCTTGGCCAAGGCGATGGCGGCCAGTTGCTTGGCCATATCGGGGTGGTTCATGTGCCGCATCAACCGAGCCAGATCGTAGTTGGCCTTCGCTTCCCCATTGACCTGCGTCAAGATCTCCAGGCTCTCCTGAAGACGACCGGCACGGCCAAGCGTGTAACCCAGCGTGGTCAGATAAGCCCGGTTACCAGGATTAAGTTCGCAGGCCTTCCGGAAGCTAGTGATGCTATCGTTCCACTGCTTCATGCGACACTGACACAGGCCGAGATCGTACCACAAGTTCGCGTTGGTCGGGGCAATCTGCAACGCCTGCTGAAAGGTCTGGACAGCAGCTGCATACTCTTCGCCGGCGTGTTGGATGCGTGCCATGGACACATAGGCGGGCAGATACTTCGGATCGGTCTCGATGGCCCGTTGATAGGTCAGCTTGGCTTCTTCACGAGCTAATCGTTTTTGTTCGGGAGTCTTGTCTGGAGCAAAGGCCGCCGTAGCAAGCATGTCCCCAAAGGCCACATAAGTCGGGGCCTTGTGCAGGACGGCCCCGGAAGCATCAGTGGGTGGATCCGCGCCGAACTGCGGCTTTTGAACGGATTTTGTATGTGTGCAGCCGCTGGTCCAAACCAACAGACCGAGAATCAGCAACGCGAAGGTGTGACCCTTCATGGCGGTCCCCCCAATGCAGGCGTTCGCCGGCCCGATGGGAACCGCCGGGCGACATTGGCGGCGGGGCCGTTTTAGACGAACTCGCGAATAAAACTGTTTGCCGCGTCGATCATCAGTTGCTTATTCAGTTGGACAGGTATCCGTCTAAATCGGCAAATCGAAGCAACCGTCTCCAGCAAATCTCGACAATCACTAGCTCGCGGACTCCGCCCTCGGTTGTAATAGCGGTCGTACAGGTACTCGATGGCGTCCGGGCAAGGGGTCATGCCCAGTTTCTTGGCGTAGTTGTTAAAGATCCGTTCGTAGATATCGCGCTCCGGAGCCTTGATCTCCACCTTATGCCGCATGCGGCGAAGGAAGGCGTCATCGACGAGATCCTTCGGATCCAGGTTCGTCGAGAACATCGTCAACTGCTCGAAGGGAACCTGGAACTTCTGTCCCGAGGCGAGAGTGAGATAATCCACGCGGTTTTCCAAGGGAACGATCCACCGATTGAGCAGTTCCTTGGGCGAGCACAGCTGTCGACCAAAGTCGTCGATCAGGAAGACGCCGCCGTTGGCCTTGACGTGCATCGGAGCCTGATAAAACTGCGACTCCGCGCTGTACTTTAGATCGAGCATGTCGAGATTCAATTCCCCACCCGTGATGATGACGGGCCGTTTTACCCGCACCCAACGCATGTCGACCGTGCCAGTGTTCAAAAGACGTCGAATCGTCGCCTCGTTGTCTTCCATGCGATCTTCAACGTCATTCTCGGCTCGCTCATGAATGGCCTGATCGTACAGGGTGATGATGCTCCCCTCGGCCATAAACGCATAGGGGATGTAGATTTCGCCACCCGATGTGTTCATGAAGTTGCCGATCGACTGAGCGATCGCCGTCTTACCATTGCCCGGGGGACCGTAAATAAAGACCGACTTGCCGCTGACGACAGCGGGGCCGATCGCATTGAACAAATCCTCGCTGACAACCAGATGACTGAAGGCGGCGCGGAGCGACTCCGGCGAGACATCGATCGCCGTCACTGCCTGGCGGTAGGTTTGTTCGACGTAGTCTTCCAGGGGCACCGGAGCCGGTCCCACATAGGCGCACATCTTGAACGCTTCCTGAGCGCGTCGTCGGCCCAGATCGGTGAGATTGAAGCGATAACTGATCTTGCCGATCAGATCACCGCCCAGCACCTCGATGCACTTTTCGTGCTTGAGGAAGTTCAACGCTTCCTCGACCACTTTGAACGGCAGACACAGCAACCGGGCCAGATCCAGGCCAAGCAGTCCGCCACGGGTATACAGCGTTCGCAGGATCATGTCGCTGAGGAAGCCCAGCGTCAGCCCTGTTTGTTGGAGCGATTCGGGCGCGCTGGGAGCCTCTGGAGCGCTACCGATGTCCCAATCGAGGTTGTTCATCTTAAGGTGATTCACAGTTGCAACTCCACCGTTGAAAGATCTCAGCGTCGAGGCGTCGTCGAAACGTCTGCGAATTTTTTCAGGATGATAAACAGGGCCAGACTCATGGCCACGATACAAACCTGGATTACTCGACTACGAGTGGCTAGACCCGAAAAGAAATTGGAGATTTTCCCTATAAATAATAGAGAAGAAGAGCCAAGCTCACCGGCCCAAAGCAGATCGGGCCAAAGCAGCAAAACAGCGAGGACCAGCAAGGCGAGGTGGCCAGAAGAGCTTCGCGGCAAAAGAACTGGATAAAACAGAGCGTTCATGGTGTCAATCTCCAGGCTGCAGAGGCCGTGGGGAACGAGTGGCGCTCCCCACGGCGAGAGAATCCGAGGGTTAACGGCTGGCCGCGCCGCCGCTGCCGGCAAAGCCACCGACCGTGCCGACGGGGCCGGCGGCTCCACCGCCACCGCCACTGGTCGACAGGCCACCGCGGAACTTGGCGTACATCAACGGCACGGCAATGCTGGGGCCGAGCGTCGAGATCGACGGATCCGCCGGGTCGTGTACCAAGATTTGGAAATCCTGGCAGCGACCGGCATTGAGACCGATCAGGTACTTTTGCACTGCTGCCACACGCAGCGAGTCGAGTTCTTGTCGCGCACCGGCGTAGCGCTCTGGGAAGTTCGCGTCGTACGGCAGATCCATCGCCGTCGCCAGGTACAAGGTACGATCGACTTCTGGACGACGCCGCGAGATGTACTGCAAATGGGCGATCCCCAGCCCGTTGAGTTGGTCGGTGCCCGGCTCGAACATGTGGTTCCAGATAGTTTGATCGAGCACATGGCCATTCTGCACCTGGGGCGTCATGGCCCGATTCACGGCACGATGGGCGAGATTGTTGTAGCGTTGAAACCAGCAACGATCGTAGAGATCCAGACACGAGTAGCCAGTGCGATCGTGGCCACAGGTCGCCTTGACTGTGCGGCCAGAGGGACCCCCACCGGTTGCACAATATCCAGTGGCACAAGACCCACCGGAGCAGGTGCCGGTGGCGCATTGAGCTTGGACGGAGGCATGGCTCAAAGCCAGCCCCAGTAACGCCGCCGCCATTTGGATGGTTCCTTTCATCCGACTTCTCCCTTCCATGTGTCAGCCCCCCTCTCCAGACCCAACTGGATCTAGCTCTACTTTTTCAACATGACGTTGATAATCTGAATCGCTGCTGGTCCCACCAGCACCACGAAGATGCCGGGGAAGATGAACAACACCAGCGGGAAGATCAGCTGCACTGCCGTCTTCGCCGCTTTTTCCTCGGCGATCTGTTTTCGCCGGGTTCGCATCGAATCGGATTGCACGCGAAGCGCCTGAGCGATCGACGAGCCGAACCGATCCGCCTGAATCAGAATCGCTGCCAGAGCACGCACATCATCTACTCCGGTACGCACTCCCAGATCATGCAACACTTCACGACGAGGTCGGCCCATCTGGAGCTGGAAGTTGGCCAGCGATAACTCTTCACAGATGACCTTGGCGTGGCCTTTCATCTCATCGACGACACGCCGCATCGCCGCATCCAGCCCTAAGCCGCTTTCCACACAGACCACCAACAGATCTAGCGCGTCGGGCAGCGTCAGGAAAATTTCCTCCTGGCGTTTGCTGCGGAGATACCACAGCGCGATGGCTGGCGCGTAGAAACCAACCCCCGTTACCAAAACAATCGGCTTCAAGGCGTTGACAGTCATACCATATTTCGGCAAGAAGATCGCTAACGACCCCAGAAACATGACCATGAACGAGGCGAAGCGGATCCCTAGGTAAACTGGGACAGCGGA
>CALDUY010000015.1 GCA_937923405.1 uncultured Gemmataceae bacterium
GATAGGTAAGATCGCTTGCCGTAAGTCCAAAGCCATCGGTCGAGGGTGGGTTACCCGCCTTCTCCATCTTCCAACATCGAACTGCCCTGTAGCCTGTTCACGGAAAATCCGTGATTGTCTAACAAATTCTGTTTTCAGTCAATCGAGAGCAACTTTCTGCGTCGATCTAGCTTCTTTTAGAGGGAAGATGATGAGAACTATGCGACGAATTGTAGCATTCGGTTTTGCCCTGGTAGTCGTCCCACTGACACTTGGAGCGGGTAGTATCACGCTAATCGTGACACCTAATCCGGGTGGCAGTTCGGGAATCTTGAAAGGACATGGAACGTGGAGTGTGGGTGCGGGAGAGTCATTTGTATTGATTGAATTTCAAACGCAATTGGAAGATTCGGATCCACCTCAGTACACATATAAAAAAGCCTCTGTAGATGGCGCGGATTGGGAGGCAAATCTCAAGTTGGCTGCAGCAAAATATAAGCCAACTGTCGCAACATTAACATTCCTCGATGCCGCGAAGAAGACACAGCTAAAGTTCGTGACGAATAATATAACGCAGGAAGTAAAATAATATCGATCGATCGATCTACCATTCCAGCGAGATGGAATCAGGAATAATTAGCAGAATGATTGAGGTTACCCAAACATTATCTTAAGATTTTCTCCATTGCGACCGCTCAATAATTCAATTGCGATATAGGAAATTATCGATGAGTAATTGCCGCAAAGGGATGACCTTGATCGAGCTATTAGTCGTAATCGCGATCATTGCAGTAATGATTGGTCTATTATTGCCTGCTGTTGCAGCAATTCGAGAAGCTGCTTTGCGGATTAGTAGCTCGAATAATATTCGACAGTGCGTGCTAGCATTGCATCATTATTCGGAGCATAAGGGCAAGCTGCCATCACTTGATGGGTCAAGCAACATATTTCGATTCTCGATGATGTTTGAAATGTTACCCTATGTGGAGGAAGCAAATTTCTATCGAGAATGTATTGAGACTGGAAGTGGCACGAGCGCCCACACGGTGCGAATGTATTTAAGCCCAGCAGATCCAACAGTGAATCGAAATCAACCCGACTTAAACTTGGCGAGTTATGGCGCGAATGCTTACGCCTTTCAGAAGAAATGTAGCATCCCTAAATCATTTCCGGATGGACTTTCAAACACAATAGCATTTGCTGAGCATTATGCCTGGGGCTGCAATAGTACTCAATTTAGTTGGTTTATAGCCAGACCCCTAATTATTGACTTGCCCCCAAATGAAAGGCTCTACGTGCATCGAGCTACGTTCGCTGAACCGACAACTATCAACACCGCATTTGGAATACCTTACCCCCCAGATGTTTATCCAGTAACAAGCGACCATCCGCCAGTGTCGATTGGCTCAGAACCGCACTTAACTTTTCAGATACGTCCCACTCTGCAGGAATGTAACCCTCGTCTGGCCCAAACTCCTCATTCTAGTGGCATGTTGGTGGGAATGCTCGATGGCAGCGTTCGCACCCTCTCGGGGAAGACTTCGGCCTCCGTATATTGGGGGCTTGTGACGCACGCCGGTGGAGAGGTACTCAGTGATTAGTAGCTAACTCTGACAATTATGGGAATCGACTCTGTTCTATGGATCGGTGTCGGAACTGATCAGAGCGGTAATTCGCTCCAGTCCCTTCCGTTCGATCGGCATTGGTTGCTGTCCCCTCGCCTCTCGTTCCGAATTCATGTAGCTCTCGAGGCGGTTTCGGTCCTAGCGAATGCCATCGGCCCTTTTTGGACACTCTTGGTCAAGCTTGCCGGCATTGGAGATTTTTCTCTCTGTCATCGCTCGCTGATGAGTACCAGAAGCGAGAAGGCCGCGACCTCGTACCGCGTCCAAGGAGGGACGATTGGACCTTGCTCACGAACCACAATGTCGTTGGGAGGCGGCAAGGCGGTGTCCACCACGCGATGCCAGATCTTACCATTAGGTGAGGGCGGCACTACGAACATGACCGGCTCACGCCAGGCATTGAACGCCAAGTAAAAGTCACTGTCCAGCTCGCGTTCCGTGCGTCGACCGTCCAGCACCATCGCCAGAGTACGACTGGAGAAATCCGGCTTGTACGGTTCGGCACCGTGCCAAACTACATCGCCCGGTTTCATGAACGTCCTTCGCCGCAAGGCTGGATGCCGACGCCGTAAGGCGATCATCTCGCGAACGAAGCGAAGAAACTCGCTGTTGGTCTGCCCGAGTTCCCAGTTGATCCAGCTAATCTCGTTATCCTGACACCAGGCGTTGTTGTTGCCTTGTTGCGTGCGGAGAAACTCGTCGCCGGCAAGCATCATCGGCACGCCTTGGGACAGCATCAGCGTGGCAAACAGATTGCGAACTTGCCGCTGTCGCAGTGCGTTAATCTGGGGATCGTCGGTCGGCCCCTCGACGCCACAGTTCCAACTACAGTTGTCGTTGTGGCCGTCGCGGTTTTCCTCGCCGTTGCTCCAGTTGTGTTTCTGGTTATAGCTGACCAGATCCCAGAGGGTGAAGCCGTCGTGACAAGTAATGAAGTTGATCGAATGGATGGGCTTACGACCGGCTTTCTCATAGAGATCCGCCGACCCGCACAGCCGCGTCGCCAGCGCCCCGGCCATGCCTGCGTCGCCGCGCCAAAAGCGGCGAACGTCATCACGGTACTTGCCGTTCCACTCGCTCCAACGTCGGCCAGAGGGGAATCCGCCCACCTGATACAGCCCAGCCGCGTCCCAGGGTTCGGCGATGAGCTTAGTATCAGCGAGTACCCCATCCTGAGCGATTTGATCGATGACGGGCGGATCGCTTAACACGCGTCCATCGGCGTCGCGACCCAAGACACTGGCTAGATCGAAGCGTAGGCCATCGACGTGCATGTCGGCCACCCAGAAACGCAGACAGTTGAGAATCAGATCGCGAATGAGGGGATGGTTGCAATTGACAGTGTTGCCGCATCCCGAAAAGTTGAGGTAGCCTCCATCTGGGGCGATCATGTAATAGAGGCGATTGTCGATCCCCCGAAACGAGACTGTGCGACCGCGATAATCGCCCTCCCCAGTGTGGTTGAAGACCACGTCGAGAATGACCTCAATGCCTGCGGCATGGAAGGCGCGGACCATGTCGCGGAACTCACTGATCTGGCCGTGATCGGCTCCGCTGGCGGCGTAGGAGGCTTTAGGAGCAGCGAAGGCAATACTGTTGTAGCCCCAAAAGTTGCGGAGCTTTTCGCCAGTTTCCGGATTAAAAAACGGACAATCACACTCGTCAAACTCGTGAATAGGCAGTAGTTCGACCGCGGTGATCCCCAGCGATTGCAGGTAGGGGATTTTTTCCACTAGTCCCGCGAAGGTGCCCGGATGAGCGCTGCCGGACGAAGGGTGACAGCTGAAGCCGCGCACGTGCAGTTCGTAGATGATGGTGTCTTCGATCGGGTTTAACGGCGGAACGTCTTCCTGCCAGTGGTAAGGTCGGCGAACAAACAGGCTGCGGCGCGCCGAGTCGACAACAATATCGCCAGTGCAGCCCCAGGTCGCGCCGCCGGTGAGCATGGGCGAGGTCGGATCGAGCAACACCAGAGACGGATCGAAGGCGTGTCCGGGGCCGCGTGGCCCATCAACCCGCCAGCCGTAGCTGAACAGAGGGGGCAGCCCGCCGATCAAGACGTGCCAATGGTAGCCGGTCCGATTACGGCGAGGATGCAGGGGAATCTCGGCGATGGGGTCGAAGCTATCGGCGGGGAAAATCACCAGGCTAACCTGGGTTGCCGCACGCGATAGCAGCGCAAAATTAACCCCATCCGGAACCGCGGTCGCCCCCAGCGGGAGCGATCTGCCCCGAGCGATGCGCAGGTTGAGCGTGGTCACTTGGTCTGTTGTTCTCCAAAGAGGCAGGTTTCCCTGGGAGAATACCAAGGAAAGAAGTTGCGACAAGTGGGAAGTCCAGGCAAGTAAATACTTTCCGAGGGGAGAGAAGACGAAAGCGGCAGAATTGTCCAGAATGCTCTCTGGAAAACTGGCAAAGGTCTTGTACAATAAGAAACGAGGACACGCCTGGTGGTTGTGTCCTTTGTCCGCTGGCTTCACTTTCTCCCTCCCCCGACTCACAACTTCGATGAGTTTCGTGCCGGGGGGTCGCGTTGAAGTCCGCAATTTTTGGTGGTTGCTGATCTACCCTGAAACTAGGTTTTTAGAGGAAACCTCTTTTCCATCAGCGCACAATAAGTTTTATTTGACTCGCATCTGATTGCGAAATTGATCTAACTTCGGAGGATGATTCATGGCCGTCGCTCGCGGCGACGATGGTGCGGGCAATTCGACCCGCCGACGGGTACTTCGTAAACCCACTTCCAGCGCTACAGTCAGTTCTGATACGCCTTTACCACCGACGGTGGCCACCTCGCACGCCCCGACGATGGTCCCGGCCGCTCCGCCGATGCGCTCCGCTCCGCCTGGCCTTCGGTTGGATGATCTTTATCGTTTGCCCATGCCCAAGCTGTTCGCGCTGGCCGAACGCGAAGGCATTCACGAACATTCGGGCATGACCCGCGTCCAACTGATTATCGCTATCGTCCGCAAGCAGATCGAACGCAGCGAGGTAGTACGCGGCTCGGGAACCCTGGAAGTCCTGCCCGATGGCTACGGCTTCTTGCGTAGCGCGGCTCACAACTATCTGGCCTCTCCCGAGGATATTTATGTCTCTCCCTCGCAGATCCGCCGGTTGGGCTTGCGAACCGGTCTGGTCGTCGAGGGGCCGATCCGTCTGCCGATCGAGGGGCAGGAGAACTTCGCCTTGATGCAGGTGGAGTCGGTCAACGGCCATCCGCCCGAAGACAAACTACGCCCAACCGTTTTCGAGGATCTCACCCCGCTGCATCCCAACAAGCGGTTGATCCTGGAAACCACCGGCGAGGAACTATCTACCCGCGTCGTCGATCTATTCACGCCGATCGGTAAGGGGCAGCGAGGCCTGATCGTCTCGCCACCTCGCGCAGGCAAGACCGTCCTGTTGGCCAAAATCGCTCAGGCTTTGAAGAAAAACCATCCCGAGTGCTATCTGATCGTCTTGCTCATCGACGAACGACCGGAAGAAGTGACGGAAATGCAGCGCAACGTCGTCGGCCCCAATGCCGAGGTCGTGGCCAGCACCTTCGACGAACCCGCCCAGGAACATGTCCACGTCAGCGAGATCGCCTTGGAGAAGGCCAAGCGCATGGTCGAGGATGGCCGAGATGTGGTCATCCTGCTGGACTCGATTACCCGCCTGGCCCGGGCGCACAATACCGAGGCTCCCTCGGGCGGACGACTGCTCTCTGGCGGTCTCGACTCCAACGCCATGCAAAAACCGAAGCGATTCTTCGGCGCAGCCCGCAACATCGAAGAGGGCGGCAGCCTGACCATTCTGGCCACGGCGTTGATCGACACCGGCTCGCGCATGGACGAGGTGATCTTTGAAGAATTCAAAGGCACCGGCAACATGGAAGTGCATCTTGATCGTCGACTGGTCGATAAGCGTGTCTGGCCGGCCATCGACATCAACAGTTCCGGCACCCGCAAGGAAGAACTGCTGATGCACCCCGAGGAGGTCGAGCGCGTCCGTGCCCTGCGACGTGTTCTGGCCGACATGCACCCCACCGAAGCGATGGAGTTGGTTCTCAACCGCATGCGCAAGACTAAGAGCAACGCTGAATTCTTGCTCAGCATGAACTTCGGGTGAGCCACCGCAGCGATCGGAGCCGCACTCGGTATCAGACCCGGTGCGGTTTCGACGGACCTGCTCTTATCCTTCCGGGTCGATCTGGGGAATCTCTTCCTCGTCTTCCCTCATCGGCATGTCCATCTCGGCCCTGCCGCCGCTGGACTCAGAAGGTTCCTGGTGTCCGCCGCCTTGAAGCTTGCGCACGTCGAACGGTTCGCGAACGAGCTTCCCTTCCAACAGTTCCGGCGGCACGAGGATGCGCTCCTCCGGCTCAGTCTGCGAGGTGGTGACGAATCTGCCTAGAGGCGCAGTCGTCTTTAGCTCAAAAAGATATCCGGAAAATAGATGATCTGAACTAGTGTCGAAGCGGTTATGTGTATCGGCGGCGAGCAGTGGTTGTGCGACGTAGCCCGGCGGATCGTCCGTCTCGATCGCTGTGGTGTAGTAAATCTCTGGGTCGTCGTCGGGAAACTCCGGCACAAGGATCGGTTGGCCAAGCTGCACGAGGTGGTCGTCGTCCGAGCCGATCAGCGTCACTGGAGGAGCGAACGTATCTCCCAGGAGAACGTACTCCACATCGTCGGAGCCGATCACTTCGATGTCGGCAACCGCGGCAGATGCGCCGTCGAACAGCAACTCGGGGACACGGCCAACCAACGTGACCTCGATTCTTCCGCCGGCCCGAGAGATGAGCAGCGTGTCCGGCAGGCCATCTCCTCCGAGCAGATGCTGACGTAGGTCGATGCGCAGCGTGAATTGCTCCGGGTCGCCGGCGTGCGGCACCAAGGTTGTCGAGGGAACCAACCGGGCATGCAACGGCTCCAAGCCAGGCTTGGCTGGAGGATGTTCTTGCTTCGTGCGCATGAGGAAGCGGCTCCACCGTGTCCGGGCGACCGTGTGGCTGGTAAGATCTCTCGACCAGGAGAATTTTCCGCTGCATAGCTTTTCTCAAGGAGTCTGTCCATGCGACTTTTGCTGGTCACCAGTTTCGCGGTCTTCGCTCTGTTGCCACTGCTCCCCGCGGCGGACGACAAGAAACCGGAGAAGTTCCGCGTCTACGTAGGCACCTATACCCGAGGCACCCGCAGCGAAGGGATCTATCGCACTGATTTGGATTTGGCCACGGGGAAACTGTCTCCTCCGGTGCTGGCGGGCAAAACCGTGAACCCCAGTTTCCTCGCCATCCATCCGACCGGCAAGTACCTCTACTCCTGCGGGGAAATCGCCGACTTTGAAGGCAAAAAGAATGTCGGAGCGATCAACGCCTTCGCTATCAACGACTCAGGCGATCTGACCTTCCTCAACGCCCAGTCGTCCGAAGGAGCAGCTCCGTGTCACATCGTTCTGGACAAGGCGGGCAAATACGCATTCTGCGCCAACTACGGCGGTGGCAACGTGGCGGTGCTTCCGATTGGCCCCGACGGCAAACTGGACAAGGCCAGTGGTTTTGTCCAGCACAAAGGCTCGAGCGTGAACAAGGCTCGCCAGACCGCTCCCCATGCTCACTCCATCAATCTCGACGCCAGCAACAAGTTCGCCTTCGTTGCCGATCTGGGGCTGGACAAAGTCTTGATCTATAAATTCGATCCGGTAAAGGGCACACTCACCCCTAACGATCCCGCCGAAGTCGCCACCGCCCCAGGAGCTGGTCCGCGACATTTCGCCTTTCATCCCAACGGCAAGTACGCCTACGTCATCAACGAAATGAATATGACGATCAACACGCTGGCCTACGACCCGACCACGGGCAAGCTCGAAATCCTTCAGACTGTGCCGACTAAGGACAAGGTGGAGCGTGGCGACTCGACCGCCGAAGTCGTCGTCCATCCTAGCGGAAAATTCGTCTACGGCTCGAATCGAGGCGACAATCGCATCGCCATCTTCCAGTGCGACGAGAACACCGGCAAGCTGACGCCAGCTGGCCATCAGGGCAAGGATGTCAAGACGCCGCGCAACTTCGCTATCGATCCGACCGGCACCTACTGCCTGGTAGCCAATCAAGACGGACACTCGGTGATCGTCTTCCGGATCGACCAGAAGACTGGTGCCTTGGAGCCGACCGACCATAAAGTTGAGATTCCGGCTCCGGTATGTCTGCGTATGCTGCCACTGCCGTAAAGCAGCTCCGCCAGGCAAGTCACGCCGAGCGTGGCTGTAGGTAGATGAAACTCTTGCCTAGACGTCCGCCGTAATTGCCTGCCGAGATACGCACCAGACCGGGCGTGTCTCGGGCGGCAGCGATGGCCCGTTGCGTCGCTTCAGCAATGGTGACCAGATCGCGACCGTTGAGAATAATTTCCATGACCGAACCAACTCCAGCGGGTAGACGCGACCGCGCGCCGAGTTGGTCTCGCAGCGTGGGGCAAAACTCGGCATAAGTGCTGGCGACGGTGAACTTGTAGCGGCTGCCAGCCTTGGAACCGCTGGCGGCGATGCCGCCGGGGAATGGCTGAATGACGCCGGCCACCGTCGCCGCCGCAGCACTGCCTCGTTCGGCAGCGAGCAGCGCCGCATCTAAGTCACACCCCATGAACCACAGATTGCCGCCCATCAGCCCCTCGTGCCAGCCAAATCGGCGATCAATCACAAACTCCCCACCCAGAATCGGAATAACCCAAACGCGGCGACCGAACCGTTCGTCGCGGAACTGGTAGCCGTCGCCAAAAAAAGCAATTTTGCGACCGAGTTTGTAGTGATTCTCCCCAGGATTGGGACAGAAACAGGCCGTGGTCGGACACGTTAAGACATTCTGACTGAGTCGCGTCAGCAGTGAGCGTTCCAGTGCTTCGACGCGATCTTTGCGAAAGCGGGGAACATGGAACTGGAGCAACGCGCCGGGTCGACCATCAGGCGTTTCGGACGGTTCGACATAACGATCCAGGCCGGCCTCACAATCGCAGAGGATACTGCTGGAGGCGTGTCCGGTCGCCGCCTGAATGGCGTGGTCCAGCCAGACTCGGTCCCGCGCAGTGACTAGCACCTCCGCGTAGATACTGCGAAATGCCTCGGCATAAGTATCTTCGACCTCAGCGCTCATACTCGTCGTCCTTGGCCGATGTAGATCGTTTGTTCGGTGATGATACGATCCATGAAGATGTCATGCTCCTCAGTGGGAATCTCGTCGAACAGCTGGCACTCGAAGGCTAGGGCGACCAGCAGCGTGTCGGGCCGCGCTTGCCAGAGCAGCTTGTCATAGTAGCCGAAGCCGTGGCCCATGCGACCGCCACGTCGATCGAACGCCACGCCGGGCACGACGATCAAATCGATCTCTTCGACGGCTACCCGCTTTTCTGGCAGGGTTCTTAACTCCACTTTCGGTTCGAGAATGCGATACATCCCCAGCGAGAGTTCACTCATGTCGGTGAGGTGGAACAGTTCCAGTTGCCCCTCGACACAGTAGGGGACAACGATTTTTTTGCCCTGTTTGAGAGCCTCCGGCAGGTAGTGTCGGGTGCGTACTTCACTGCGTGCATCGACGTAGTAGAGGATCGTTTTGGCAGACTGATAGCTCGGCAGAGAGACGAGTTGTTCACAGATGTGACGGCTCAGTTCGTCTTTGTTTTCCTGAGCGTTTCGGTTGGCGTGAGCCTGTTCGCGCAGTGCTTTTTTTCGGGAAGCCAGTTCTGTCATGTCGGTTCCATTTAAGTCCTCTCAGAGATCCGTTTGCTGTGCGACGAGGCAGACAGAAACGCTCTGATTGTCTGTAGAAGTTATAGCGGTTGCATCAGGCATGTCCCGGCGCAGCTGCGCCAGGTCGTGCCCTCGGTTTGCAATCGCTCCAGACTGCAGGATCGTACTGGGATTGCTTCGACTGGCCAGTACCTCTGGCCTGTACAGTTGGACTAACCCTGCACGTTTACCAGTCTCTCTGAAGAAACTATTCCTCGTTGCGATCGCCGACTGGGGTGGATCCCTCGCTTCGGCATACAATGCAAGCACGGAGCAGAAAGCGAGGAAGAGCATGCAACGACTCTTATTGACTATTCCGCTGGGAGCGGCAATTGTCGCGCTGACGGGTTGCGGGGCCTGTCGGACCAGTAACTACGTCGCCCAGCAACCATACTCCTGCAATCGCTGCCTGGACAACATCCAGCCACCGCCGATTGGTGGCGTATCGCCGCCTCCGAGTAGTCGGCAGTACGCGGCAGTGCCAGCACCACCGCCGTCGTCGCGAACCCTGCCGCCTGGACCGTCGGTCGAGAGCGGCTCGGCGACGTTTGTTCCCCCTTCCACGGATGCGACGCCGCCACCGCCGCCGTCTGCGATTGAGCGTTCTAGCTTTGACACGATCCCCGCTCCAGCGAGGCCAGATCCGCTGTTCGGTTCGCCTCCCGTTTCTCCCCCGACAAGTTCCCCGGAGGCTGCCGTCCCAAGTGTCAAGCTCGGTCCGCCGTCGCCAATCCATCGCGCGGAGGCTCGCGAACCTAGCGATAGCACGAAAGAGCCGCCCATTGCTCGTGTGCCCAACGATACCGAGATGCCCCAGGCCATCGATCTGCCCGGCTTTGCCATCGCTATTACAGGAGTGGCAAACGGCATCAAGCCTTTTCCCGATGGGATCAACTGGCTGGCCGAACGCGGCTACAAAGCGGCACTGCATCTGCGCGGTTCCAACGAGAACAACGTGGCGAGCCGCCGTATGTTCGAGAAAAAAGGCCTGAAATATCTCACTTTAGAGTTGGACGCCTACTCACTGACCAAGGAGGTCTACGAGTCGTTCGTCAAGCAGGTAAATGCGACGGAGAACCATCCATTGTTCGTCTTTGATCGCGACGGTTCACTGGCCGGTGCTTTGTGGTATCTCTACTTCCGGGTGGAAAAGCAGGAGTCCGACGAGAAGGCCCGAGCCGAGGCCCAGCGACTTGGGTTGCGTTTTGATGATGAAGAACACCGCCCCATGGTGCTGGCCGCTCAGCGATTACTGGCCGAATTACGCTGATCTTTTGCTTTCTGTCCGTAGTGAGCCGAGCGGCATGAGGTTGCTCGGCTTGTTGGTTTTCTCCCCGTGCATCTCACTAAGATAGCGAAATCTAGGATCTACATAGCCGTAGGGAGAAGTTCGCGATGGCCGACGTTCCGCCTGCTCGTGTTCCGCTGGGTTCGAGTTCGCCGCTGGCATCGCCGTTGTACCCTTCGGCGGTGTACACTCTGCCTGATCTAGAAGCGTTGGATCGCATCATGAATGCCGAGGAACCGGGCTTCATCTATGCTCGCGATGCTCATCCCAACGCCCGAGAGCTGGCCGCGCGGTTGTCTGCCCTGGAAGGGGCCGAATGGAGTATTGTAACCAGTTCCGGCATGGCCGCTCTCAGCGCACTATTGCTGGCAACCACGCAACCACGCAGTCGAATCCTCGCCAGCAACCGTCTGTATGGACGCACCTCGCAACTGCTGGCTCAGGAGCTGTCTCGCTATGGGGTCGTGACGGAATTTCTTGACGTCAACGATCTGGAGGCGGTCGATCGCGCTTTGGACAAACCGGCTCGCCTGTTGTTGGTGGAGACGGTTTCCAATCCGCTACTTCGTGTCGCCGACATCTCGAACCTGGCCAAACTGGCCCATGAACGAGAGGCCCTGCTGGTAGTGGATAATACCTTCGCCACCCCCATTCTGACTCGACCGTTGGAACTAGGTGCCGACTTGGTGATGGAAAGTGTGACCAAGTTGATCGCCGGGCATTCCGACGTGACCTTGGGGCTGGTCGCTGGGCGAGGTGAACTGCTCCCCGAACTGATGCAGGTGTCTAGCATTTGGGGCTTCTCCGCGAGTCCGTTCGACTGCTGGCTCGCCGAACGTGGATTACAGACATTAGAGATCCGCGTTCGCCAAGCTAGCCACAACGCGCAAATTCTCGCCAAGTGGTTACAGGGGCGTCGCGGCATTTCTCGCGTGTTGTATCCCGGTCTGCGCGACCATCCCGATCATCGCCTAGCGGGTAAGATGATGAAAGACGGCTACGGCAATATGCTCTGCTTCGATTTGGAAGGTGGTCGTGAGGCCGTCAACCGCTTTCTACGACAAGCACCAGGCATTCCATTCAGTCCCTCCCTGGGTCATACGACTACGACGTGCAGTCATCCCGCGACGACTTCACACCGCTACGTCAGTCCAGCGGAAAAACAACGCCAGGGCATTACCGAGGGACTAATTCGCTTGTCCGTGGGTGTAGAAGCCGTGGAGTTGGTTCAAGCTGAGCTAGCCAAAGGGTTGGCCTGAAAACGGCAACGGATTGGCGTTACTTGTGAGTGGGGGGAGAAGCACTATCCAGGGTAGATTGAGGCTTGCGCATAAAAAGGGCCTGGCCAACGGCGTCGCCCAATCACCGTTACCAGGCCCGTCGCCAAAGGCGACAGTGTTATTATGCAAATTTCCAGCACAACCTGCAAGCGAAAAATCGGAAAAATTTTTGCAATCAGGTCGTTGCGTCGAGTGGCAAAACTCGGTTGAGCAGCTCTCGCAGCGCGGGTAGGCGGAATGGCTTTGGCAAGAACCCGTGTATTGGCAGATTGGAACCGTCCAGGCCCAGACCGTGTTCCGGGTAGCCGCTCATCAAGGTCAGCAGCAGCGACGGCTTGAGTTGATGCAGTCGCTCCACCGTGGCCAAGCCATCCATTCCGGGCATCGTCATGTCCACTAGAGCCAGATCGATCTCGTCGAAATGCTCGGTCAACTGTGCGATCGCTTCCGGACCATCGGCGGCCTCGATTACCTGATAGTTCAGGGACTTCAACAATCGAGCGGCGATCTCTCGCACAGAAGACTCATCATCAACGAGTAGAATCGTTGGGGAATCTGCTGGGCTGGAACCGCTCGAAGAGGCAGGCGCACTCGACGGCGGTGAGGCCGTTGGTAAGCCGACTCGAACCAACGTACCCTCGCCACCTTGACTGAACATGTCCAGACTGCCCTGACAACCGCGGAGCAACCCCAACGCCAAGGCCAGGCTCAGCCCACGTCCAGGCCCATGAGTCGACGCGAACGGTTCTCCCAGGCGCGGCTGAATGGATTCGCTCACGCCGGCTCCATTATCTCGTACCTCTAGAAAAATCAGCGAGGGATTCGACGAGGCAAAATGAAGACAATTAGGCCAGTCTGTCACTGGCATGGCTGTAGAAGACAGCCGCACCTCGACTCGCTTCGCCGTCACCGCAGCGTTGCGAACCAGCGTTTCAAGTAGGAACTGAAGCTCACTACCAGCCAACTTCACAGGCGGCAAGTCGTCAGCGATTTCCATGTGCAGCTCGACGGTCGTTGGCACCTGTTCTCGCAACGTTTCCAAGGTGGAGCGGATCACACTAGCCGCAGCATACAACGTCTCGTTGGAGTTGCCCCGTCCAGAGATTGTCGTGAGCTGCCGACACAGGCCGATGGCGCGAAGGGTCAGTTGTTCCATTTGCTCTAGGCCAATGGGGTCGAATTGTCCGGTCATGCGAGCCAGGCTCATTTGTCCCAACAGGCCCGTGAAGATGTTGTTGAAGTCGTGAGCAACGGCACCGGCAAACCGGGCCAGCGCGTCCAGGGATTCTCGCGCAGGCATCGACCGCCCTCCTGTATGTAAGCTGTAGCAACCAGTCTGGGCGAAGACACCGGACGAACTCCGTGGCCGAAGCTCCACGAGGGGATTGTTGTACGACGACAGCAGAGGAACGAGGACTGTCCAGGCAACAATTCAAAAACTACAGAGATACTAGCACTCGCATTTATTCACTTTGGTTGCCTGCAACGTGCGGACCTGCTGTACCAGCGACGAACCTCCTTGTCCGTGACAGATTGTGAGAACTCACGTCAAGATGCAGATCATGGGCGTCCAGAGAGGTCGGAATTCCCTGGGGACAACGTACTCGTTGTGCTGGAATCCAGTTCCGCACTTTTCATATATAACTTGCATTCTCCCGGATGGGAATCGGGAACCGGGCGAATCCAGAGGAAATCGAGTTTCGCTCTTGTCTGAACCGAGGTGGATTCATGCCAGCGCGTCAATCGGTGTACACGGGGTTGGATGTGCTGTGCCAACAGCAGTTCGAGCCGCTGCGTGGCTTGCGTCTCGGACTGGTCACGCACGATGCGGCCATCGATCGACAGTTCCGTCGTGCTGCTACTCTCTTTCGCCACAGTCCAGCAGTGCAACTAGTGCGGCTCTTCGGTCCGGAACATGGTCTGACCGGCCATGCTCAGGATCTCGAAGGCGTCGGCGCCAGCGACAATGTGGTCAGTCTGTATGACGGCACTGCCGAGAGTCTCCGCCCCACCGCCGAACAGCTGCAAGGTTTGGATGCACTAGTGATCGATCTGGTGGACATCGGATCGCGCTACTACACATTTCAGGCGACGATGCTGTACTGTCTGGAAGCCGCCTCGCGAGCGGGACTGCTGACAGTGATTCTCGATCGACCCAATCCGTTGGGCGGGGAGAGCGTCGAGGGACCGACCATACAGCCGGGCTACGAGAGTTTCGTCAGCGTCCAACCGATCGCCACGCGCCATGGCCTGACGATGGGCGAACTGGCCACCCTGTACCGAGCCACACTAGGGCTTTCTGGCGAGTTGCGGGTAATTCGCTGTCAAGGTTGGCAGCGAAACCTTTATTTCGACGAAACAGATCTTCCTTGGGTTTTACCCTCGCCGAATATGCCCACACTGGACACGGCGATCGTTTATCCAGGACAGTGCCTGCTGGAGGGAACGAACTTGTCCGAGGGACGAGGAACGACTCGACCATTTGAAATTTGTGGCGCGCCGGGTCTCGATGCCGACGCCGTGGCCGCGCAACTGCAAGCCGAGTCCCTGCCCGGAGTGGTCTTTCGTCCTTGCACGTTTCGACCGACGTTCCAGAAACATACAGGAAGCGTTTGTGGCGGGGTACAGTTGCACGTCACCGATCGACTGGCGTTCCAACCCGTGCGAACGGGTCTGACCGTGCTAGCGGTACTTCGCCGCGTCGCTGGAGAAGCCTTCCGCTGGCGGACGGACCCGTATGAGTTCATCAGCCACATTCCGGCCATCGATCTGCTATTCGGCTCAAGTCGAGAGCGGCTGGCGCTGGAAGCTGGTCTCTCCGCGAAAGAGATTGCCCGTTCGTGGGAAGCGGAGGAAGAAGCGTTTTGTCAGCTGCGCCGTGCCTTTCTGCTCTACTAGTGACGAGGTCTTATGCCACACCCACTAGCAACGCTCGATGTCATCCTGGTGATTGCCTACGTTCTGGCGACGGCCGCTTTTGGAACGTGGATGGCCCGTCACCAGGTCGGTCTGTCCAGTTACTTCGTCGGCGATCGCAACGTACCTTGGTGGCTGGTGCTGGCCTCGATCGTGGCGACCGAAACCAGCACCGTAACCTTTCTCAGCGTTCCCGGGGTGGCCTTCAACCGAGAGGGCGGCAACCTGACATTCTTGCAGCTGGCTCTGGGCTATCTTGTCGGGCGAGTGTTGATCGCCTGGCTGCTGTTACCACAGTATTTCAAAGGCGAAGTGCTGAGCGCCTACCAAATCCTGCGGCAACGTTTCGACGTGTCGGTACAGCGCGCTGCCTCAGGATTGTTCCTGGTCACGCGCAGCATCGCCGACGGACTGCGACTGTATCTAACCGCTCTGCTGCTTAAGCAGTTCACCGGCTGGGAGGCGATTCCGTCGATCCTGGCAGTCGGTTTGATCACCATGATCTACACCTATCTAGGAGGAATGCAGGCCGTCGTCTGGACTGATCTGATCCAGCTAATGATCTACCTCGCCGGCGCAGTCGCGGCTGGAGTGTGCATTGTGCAACTAATTCCCGGTGGATGGGAAACCTTCGTCACCGTGGGCAGCGAGGCGGACAAGTTCACTTGGCTGCAACCCCAGTTTCTTCGCACCTCTCCCTACACGCTTTGGGCGGGACTGATCGGTGGAGCGTTTTTCAGCATGGCCAGCCACGGGGCCGACCAACTCATGGTCCAGCGCTATCTGTGCAGCCGATCCCTGAATCAGGCGCGGTTCTCCCTGGTGATGTCCGGCGTGGTCGTACTGGCACAGTTCCTCTTATTCCTACTCATCGGAGTGGGATTGTATGTTTTATGGGTGGAAGGTGTTTTTGTTCTCCCCGAGGGCATCAAGAATGACGAAGTGTTTGGACGGTTTATCATCGGCTTTCTGCCGTCGGGGCTAGTTGGTCTGATCGTCGCTGCGGTGCTGGCCGCGGCCATGTCCACGCTGTCCTCGTCGTTGAACAGTTCGGCCAGTGCCTTTGTTGTGGATTTCTACCGCCCTCTCCGACCCGATCAGCAGGAGCGGCATTACCTCATGGTGTCGCGTGGCATGACCGCCACGTTCGGACTGCTTCAGATCACCGTGGCCATCGTCACCCTGCTATCCGGTACGGAGCGTAGTATCGTCGATCGCGTGCTCGAGGTAGCCAGCTTCACGACCGGCATGATTCTTGGTCTGTTTCTCTTAGGTAGTCTACCGCGCGTGGTGGCGTCGAAATCGGCCCTGATCGGTGCAGGGGTCGGCTTCCTCGCCGTGTTGGTCGTCTGGCTGCCGCTTGTCGAGGGCAAACCGTTGCTCGCCTGGCCGTGGTACGCTCCGCTGGGCAGTTTGACGACCCTGGCCGTGGGACTGCTCACCGACCGCTGGTTGACTGGTCGTAAGGCTCCATTGTCGTAAAGGTTCACTACTTGACCTTGGCCGGTTGCAGGATCAAAATCTCCCCAGCAGTTGCTTGCACGGGATACGACTCGGCGACCGGTCCCTTGAAGACCGCCTGAACGATCGCGCCTTTCTTCAAGTCGTCGGCCTTGGCCTCTTTCTTTTTCCCATCGACCCAGAAATAGATCTTGGTCGTAGCCAGCACTCGAACGCTGGCCTTGTCATGCTGCGTGTCCTTTTCTGCTTTGCCCTCAATGAGCAGACGCCCAATGCCCTGGCGGGTCTCGATCTCCATGATCTTACCGCGAACATCCGCCTTGGGAGGCGGCGTCTTGGGTTCTGGGTCGGGAAACAACGGGACGAGAACCAGCCACAGCGCAAGTAAGTAAACCATGAACGGAGCCTCCCCAAGCTAGAGCGATTCTCATAATCGTATAGCTAGCCGCAAGCTTTAGCCTGCGACTACCGTTTGGATTGGTAGCCGCAGGCTTTAGCCTGCGCAAGCTAGTTGCCGCCTGAGAAAGCGCTTCCTACCTCGTTGCCGCTACACCATCTCGGGAACCGCTCTAAGTGACGCATTTGCTTCAGCATAGCAGAAGCAGCTAGCTAAGGCCGCCGAAACTAACCGACAAAGCGGCGCATCACCAGGGCCGCGTTCTGTCCGCCGAACCCGAAACTCGTCGAGACAGCGACGTTGACCCGCTTCTGGCGAGCCTCATTTGGGACATAATCGAGGTCACAAATCGGATCAGGCGTAGTCTGGTTAATCGTTGGTGGCAGAATCCCCGTCTTCAAGGTCAGAGCCATCGCCACAGCCTCGACCGCGCCGGCGGCTCCGATCAGGTGGCCGATCATCGATTTGATGCTCGACAAAGGCAGGGTTCGTGAGCAACCGTTGAAGGTCCGTTTGACCGCGATGGTTTCCATCTGGTCGTTCAGTCGGGTACTGGTTCCATGGGCATTGATGTAATCCACGTCGTGGGGATCGACCTTGGCCTCACGCAAGGCCCACCGAATCGCGCGAACAGCACCGGCAGCTTCGGGATCGGGCTTAGTGACGGCGTAGGCATCAAAACTCGACCCCAGCCCCAGGACTTCGGCGTAGATCGGTGCGCCACGCTTCCGGGCACGTTCCAACTCCTCCAGAACGAGAACCCCCGCACCTTCCCCTAACACGAAACCATCTCGCTGTCCGTCGAACGGTCGGGACACCTCGGTGGGAGGACGCTCCGACATGCTCAACGCACCTAAAGCATGGTAGGCGAGCAACATCAATGGATCGATGCGGCTGTCGGCTCCTCCAGCGAGAACGATGTCGGCATCATCGCGGGCGATCAGTCGGAAGCCTTCGCCAATCGCCTGAGTACCGGCAGCGCAAGCCGTGGTGATGGTGCTGTTCGGTCCCTGTGCCCCGTGGATCAGCGAGATGTGCGCTGCCGACATGTTCGGCAGATACTTGAGAATCCACAGCGGAGCGAGGGCCCCTTGTCCGCGTTTGCCAAGCTGGGAAACATCAAGCCCATCTTCGCCATACGAGTTACTCAAGAGAGGAGCAATCTCGGGTAGTTCCAACGGAACAACGCCGGTGCCCATGACCACACCGACACGCTCGGGATCCTCTCGGGACAAGTCCAGACCGCTGTCCTGAATCGCCAATCCCGAAGCAGCAACGCCAAAGCGGGCGGCGCGGCCCATTAGTTTGATACTCTTGCGATGGGCGGGGGGAACAAACAGCGAAAGGTCGAACTCAGGTACCTCTGCCGCAATCTTTACGGGGTGACCCGAAGCATCAAAGGTCTGTATTTGCCTGACACCAGAACGCGCTTCGACACACGACTCCCAAAACGCTTCTCGGCCGATACCGTTGGGAGCAACGACTCCCAGGCCGGTTACGACAACTCGACGCATTGTCCTACTCCGGCAGGAAGAACGTCCTTCCGCGAGCCGTCCTTCCTCGCTAGGACGACACGGGATCCCGGTCACACACCGGACCCAGGCGATTCCGAAGAACCGCTTGGTCGCACACACCCTGTCGTCTGCCTCAGTCCGATTACGCAGTCCGGGCAAACCTCGCAATCCAAGTAGACAGTCCGGTCACATCCAACGACCTGGACAACCCAACTTTCGCATTTTATTGAATCAAAGGGAAACAATTCAACCAGCGCAGTCCAAAAGAAGTCCGGGTCTGCTACAGTCTCATCCGTAGAGAAAGCAGGACTGCCTGGCTCGAACGACGTGATAGGAATTGTCTTTCCGTTGCCAGCAGCACATCTGATAGAGTTTTGCCTGTCTTGACCTTCTTTTGACGATCGTGTTACAACCGAGCGAACACCAGCCCCCAGTTCAGGAGTCCAGGCCATGGACGGCCCAACGACCGAACAAGCCCTGATGTTGTTTCGCTGGATGAAGGAAGGGCCTGTTGGAGCTATTCCGATTGAGGCTGAGGACCGTTGTCATGGTTCCCTGCAAGCCGTGACCTGGGAGGACGCCGGCGATCTTGCCGCGTTGGAGCAGCTGGTTAGTTGGCATCAGGCTGCTTTCGAACGCTATCCCGAGACGTTTTCCGTAACTCCCACTTGCGTACGCCGCTGGTTGGTCGAACAGGTTCTTTTGCACGACGATCGTCTGCTCTTCTGGGTGACCACTGTCACTGGAGAGCGCATCGGCCACGTTGGCCTGTCGCATCTGAACCTAGAGGCGGGCACCGTCGCGTTGAGCCACCTCATCGCTTCGCAGGTAATGGCCGAACGGTTGGTCCACGAAGCCTTAGTCACGCTGACTCACTGGGCGCGCGAAACATTGGGCGTCGACACGCTGGCGATGCCCAACCGTCGTTCGGCCTGACAATCGCTACTTGCCACCGCAGGGCTGAACACGCACAGCGAGAAGAATGCTCTCGCCCGCCTTAGTCTGCAACGGCGTGACGATAGTGAGAAACTTCCCACAGGGAGTGGAATAGGTGATGTTGCCCATCCTCGGCGGACGCACCTTGAGTTGAACGCGCCCCTCCTTGTCGCCAGAGTTGAGCACCGTGACGCTAGCTTGATGCTCTTCTACCAGTTCGAACTGTTCGGGCACACCAACTGTCAGCGACTGACAGGCGAAGTTGACCATCTTAAAGCCTTGAAGTTTTGAATGGGTTTTACGCACTTCGCGAGCAATGCACTCCAACTTAGGATCGATGGAGGAGTCGGTTTCACTGGCGAGAATGACCACGATCGAGGCGCGTACTTTGCGGGGTTTGTCCTGCTCGCGCGCGAGCAAACCGGGCACC
Organism: uncultured Gemmataceae bacterium; assembly: GCA_937923405.1. Classification (GTDB taxonomy): domain Bacteria; phylum Planctomycetota; class Planctomycetia; order Gemmatales; family Gemmataceae; genus CALDUY01. The sequence continues at coordinate 19,588 of CALDUY010000015.1, forward strand.
GCCAGCGCGAGGCTCAGCAATCCCAGCCCCAGATAGGCACTCCGCCTCCCCCCCACAGTCATCAGTTCCCCCTATAGTTCATTCAAGGCTCTTTTTCGGCGTCAGCTCCCTCGTCTTCGGCGGCGTCGGTATCGGCGCGAGCAACGATAATCATGGGCACGCCGACATCGCGATGCAAGCGTGGCTTGCGTCGCACCTTGCGATCCGAGTCGAGATGTACCAAATCAATGTCTTCAGGAAACACAAACTCCATGCTGCCCAGCAAGGGCTGTCCCAGCACAACCCGGTCGGCATCGCTGGGATCCATGCCGTGAATGTTGATTTCGCCAAGGGCGACGACCTCGAACGGTTCTTCCTCGTCAACCGGCAAGACCACTTGAGCCACTGGTTCCTGGGGCGACACAGGCACTGGCCACAACGACCGGGCCAACAGAGCGGCACCGCATAGGGAGGCGGCGATCAGTCCAGCGATCATCGGCCAGTAGTGCAGATGCCGACGACGATTAAGCGCGAGCCGAGCTTCCGTGCGAGCCAGTACCTGCTGCCACACTGCCGCCGACGGTTCGGGCGGAGGAAATTCGCGGTAGAGGCGAGCCAACGATTCCAACTCCGAATCGGGCGTTCTCTCGCGGTCGGGGTCGTTCCACTGTGAACTCATGACACCGTCCGTTCACTGAAAAAAGCCTTCAACTTCTGCCGGGCGTAGAACAAGCGACTCATCACCGTGCCGATCGAAGCCCCCATGACCTCGGCAATCTCGCGATAAGTCAATTCGGCATCGGCATATAACACAAACGTCTGGCGCTGCACATCGGAGAGCGTGTCCAGGGCCCGATCGAGCAGAACGCGCAAATCGGCTTGCTCCATACTAAACCCCGATTCATCCCCAGTTAATAACTGCGGATGGCCCAATTCCCCTTCCAAAGTCAGCGTTTCGCGTCGGCCTCGCTGACGGCCCAGATCCAGCGCCGCATTACTGACCACCCGCAGGAGCCAAGTTTTGAACGACGAACGTCCCTGGAATCCCGCCAGATGGGTCAGTGCCTTGACAAACCCTTCCTGAACGGCATCCAAGGCATCCGCTTCGTGGCCCAACAAACGAAACGCTACTCGATAGGCTGGTTGACGATAGCGCCGGAATAACTCTTCCAGCGCAGCTCGCTCGCCGGAGGCAAACCGTTGTAGCAGTTCTTCATCGCTGGGCACAGTCAAGCTGGTGGTGGCTAGGCTCATGCGGCGGACTACTCCCGTCCTTCAGACGACCGGAGTGATTCCGGTATTCAACTCATCCTAGGCGGCAGCGACCAGTAGAGCGGCGAAAAAATCTTCTCGTGCTTGGCCTACTGGCTCATTAACAGCTCAAATGTAGGGTGGCTCAGAAATGACTCTTCTGCTCTGAGCGGAGGGCGTTAGCCCTGCGTGCTTCGCCATACCCACGCAGGACTTACGTCCTCTGCTCGGAAGCTCGAAGACCCGAACCTCCCACAGTTCAGCGGCAAGCCACCACTATTGGCAAGCTGGGCAAATCGCAGAGGAAGCTGCTGTGGCGAATCTAGAATCCCTGGAAAAATCCTCTTGATCGGATTGGCGAGGTCGGGTAGAAGGGGTTCCGTCATGCCTGCTCTGGGCATGAGAAGGATTCTCTGGGAACGCGGCAATGCGCGTTCTCCCGGTACGGAAGCCGACCCCTGTAGGGCTTGACACCCTGCACACGACCTTTCAAGCTCGCACCTTGGCGCTTGTTTTTAACCGGTTGTGTGAGCCCGCTGACGCCTCGATCGTCTACAGGCAATGTAGCCCTGACTCTCAGGTCGAGGCTGCTCGGACTTGCTTCGTGTCGAAGCGACGAGTGGTGATCTCCACCCGGCTGCACTAGCTTCCGTATCGAAAGGGTTCCTCCCATGCTCGTTCTACACACCCGCGCTAACGAAAAGATTCTGCTCCCCGATGCCGAGGCGTCGATCGAGGTGGTTGCGATTCAGTCCAGCAGCGTGCGTCTGGCGATTCGCGGCCCCGAAGACCTCCGCGTCGTCCGCGAGCAATCCCAACAGCCCCCCGCAGACATGACCGAAGCCCCCAGCCTGCCGATGTTGCGACGACTGCTGGAAACTCGCCTCGACATTGCTCGCGAGGGATTGTCCCAGGCCCAGCAGCTGCTCGCCTCCGGTCGTGAAGAAGAGGCTAACGTCTTGATCGACAAAGTTGACGAAGACTTACATCTGCTCCGTCGCCGCATCCGCCGCGAATTTGACAGAGCCGAGAACCTGACTTGCAGTGTCTAGGCCCCCACACTGATCGAGTAACTGTTTTCCCCAGAGAACCAGCACCATCGCTGGTTCTCTTTTGTTTCCTACTCGGCAGTAGCTCTTGGGTAGACTGGTTCGATTCCCCAGTCGCGTGCCGAATCCCTCCGCTGGGCTGCTTTGGGCCTCTTCTCGACATTTCGATCAGGTCGCGGTAATCTGGGAAAGATGCGGAAGCGGTCTCGACCTCGGGAGGGTGTCGCAGTGGCTCAGCTGAAACCGTTCTACGAAAACGTCCAGGCTCATTACGATCTGTCCAACGAGTTCTTCGCCCTCTTTCTTGATCCGTCCATGACCTACAGCTGCGCCTATTTTGAACGCAACGACATGACTCTGGAGGAGGCGCAGCGAGCCAAGATCGACCTGGCTCTGGGCAAACTCGACCTGCAGCCCGGCATGCGTCTGCTCGACATCGGATGCGGTTGGGGGGCGACCGTGCGCCGAGCCGTCGAACAGTACGGCGTCCGCGCCATCGGACTAACGCTCAGCCAGAATCAGTACCGCCTAGCCGCCGAGCGCGTTCACCCTCTAGGAGACCGAGCTGAGATCCGTCTGCAAGGCTGGGAGGAGTTCGATGAGCCTGTCGATCGTATCGTCAGCATTGGAGCGTTCGAGCATTTCCGCGAGGAGCGCTACAGTGCCTTTTTCGAGAAGTGTTACCGTTTGCTTCCCGCTGACGGCAAAATGTTGTTGCACACCATCGTTCGCCTGACCTTGGCCGAACTGGATGAGCGCGGTATCGAGGTCACCCCGGAAGTGATCGAGTTCGGTCACTTCATGCACCGTAAAATATTCCCAGGAGGTCAGCTTCGCCCCAGAGCGTTCGTCGAACGCTACGCCAGCGCCGCCGGCTTCCGAGTGACGCGGGTGCAGCCGCTGAACATCAACTATGCTCGAACGCTGGACTGCTGGGCGGAGAACCTACGGGCTAATCGCCAGCAGGCGATTGCTCTGACCTCGGAAGACAACTACGAGATGTACCTGCACTACCTGACCGGTTGTGCCAAGTTGTTCCGCAGTGGGCATGTCGACGTGATGCAGTTCACCTGCTGCAAGTGAGCGATCGGCCAGGCCAGCCGCCCAGAAGGAGTTCCTTTCATGTCGCGCTACTGCTTTGCCTGGCTGGTTTTTCTCTGCACTCCACTAGCGATGCTCGCTTGGCCACGTCAGCCTGACCAGGAAGCCGTACTCGTCGCTGGTGATGACGACTTGGTTCGCAAGGTCCGCAAATCGATTGATGAGGGCGTTTCCTTCCTCAAGACTCAGCAACGTAAGGACGGCAGCTGGGAGGTCGGTCTGGGCAGCGGCATGTCGGGGACGGGGGGCTGGACCGCTCTGGCGGTGCTGGCTCTACTCAACTCCGGGTGCAAGCCTGACGACGATGCTGTTCGTCGCGGATTGGAGTATCTGCGGCGAATCGATTCGGACAAGACCTACGTCGTCGGTCTGCAAACGATGGCTCTATGCCAGGCGCGTCAACCCACCATCGACAAGACCAAAATCGAGAAAAACGTCCAGTGGCTGCTCGACGCCCGCCTTCCCGATGGCTGGACCTACTCCAAAATCAAGCAAGTCTCGGTCACCCCGGATAACTCGAACACGCAGTACGCCCTGTTGGGGCTGCACGAGGCGATCCAGTACGGCATCAAAGTAGACGAAAAACATCTAAAAGAGATCCAGAATTTGTATATTCGAACGCAGCACAACGGCGGCTGGGCCTACCTGCCGCGCATGCACAACAATACCATGACCATGACGACGGCGGGGCTGTGCAACCTCATTATCTCCGGACTAGATCTGGCGATAGGCAAGGCAGAGTTGCGGCCCGACGGCAGCGCGGAGAACTGCGGTGAATACATGGACAACGAACCGATCGCCAAGGCGCTGCAATGGATCGGCGACCGGCACCCGGCCCGTCTCAATGAGGCCAACATCCGCGAGAGTTTCAAGCATCCGTTCTACTGTCTGTACGGGATCGAGCGAGCAGGCCGGCTCAGTGGCCAGCGCTTCTTCGGCGGACACGATTGGTACGAGATTGGCTGTCGCTACCTCGTCGGGGCCCAGAAAGCGGACGGCTCGTGGTCCGGTTTCGCCGGGGGGGGCACGCTCGATCACTGGCCGGTTGTAGCGACGAGTTTTTCCCTCTTGTTTCTCTCCAAAGGACGCACTCCGGTTCTGATCTCGAAAATGGCCTATGGTCCGCGCGAGGAGATGGGCTGGAACAATAAGCGATCCGACGTGAAGCATCTTGTCGATTTTGCCAGCCGAGAGCTGTTCAAGGGCGAACCGTTGGCTTGGCAGGTGTTCGACGTGCGAACTGCTGACGCTCCCACCGAGGCCAGCCGCCGTCTGTTGGCCGCCCAGTTGTTGCAGACCCCGATCGTTTATTTCAACGGCCATCACTTCGCTCCCCGAGACAAAGAGGCAGAGATCCTCAAGGAATATCTGGCCAATGGGGGGTTCATCCTCGCCGAGAACTGTTGCGGCCGCGCGCGACATCCGGGCTTTGATCGCGACTTTCGCGATCTGATTCGTCGCATTCTTCCCGATGCCACCTTGCAACCTCTTCAAGCCGATCATCCCGTCTGGCTGGCCTCGGGCAAATTTGCCGTCTCGCCCCGTGACTTCCCTCTGGAAGGAGTGATGCAGGGTTGCAAGACGATCGTTATCTACAGTCCAGTCCCGCTGGCCGGCTATTGGGAGAGCAATCGCTACACCGGCGACGACCGCAGCCGTAAGGCCTTCGAGCTGGGCGCGAACATCATCGCCTACGCCACCGGCCTGGAAGCGCCGCGACCGCGCCTCAGTCGTGTCGAGTTGGTCAACGAGAATCCGCGCGAGAAGATCCGTCGCGGCTACCTTCAGGTCGGCCAGCTACGGCACGAAGGCGACTGGCAACCGGCTCCCAAGGCCATGCGCAATCTCATGGCCGAGGCTCGCAAGATCGGTCTGGATGTCGTGCTGAAGACGACGCCAGTCTACCCCAGCGAAGACGCCGTCCTGGATTATCGCTTCCTGTACCTACATGGTCGCAACAAGTTTGAAGTCAAAAAAGCAGATCTCAAAAAGCTGCGATTTAATCTTAAGTCTGGCGGTACGCTGTTGGCTGATGCCTGCTGCGGTTCGCCAGCTTTCGACGCTGCTTTCCGGTCCTTCCTCCAGGAGTTGTTTGCCGACGACAACCTGAAGCTGGAGCCGATTCCCCCCGAGGACGAGTTGTTCGGAGCTGCTCTGAATGGCGAAGCGATTCGCTCGGTCAAACGCCGAGAACTCGGCCCCAATGGCAAGATCGAGCCGGAATTCCGCGATGCTCGGCCCGCCCTGGAAGGTGTGAAACTCGACGGGCGCTGGATTGTGGTCTACAGCAAGTACGACATCGGCTGCGCGCTGGAGAAGCACTCCTCGCCGGACTGTCTCGGCCACGATCCAACCAGCGCCATGCGGCTGGCCCGTGCCGTGGTGCTGTACGCGCTAAAACGTTAACAGACAGGGAAATTCGAGCCTCCTCCGATCACGGAGTTAGCGTGCGCGCGCCTCAAGATGGTGTAGCGGCAGCAGGGTTGGAAGCTTTTTCGCAGGCTTTAGCCTGCGACTACCGGCAACTCCGCCTGCGACTACCGGCAACTCCGAACTGGTAGCCGCAGGCTTTAGCCTGCGTTCTGTTCCTCCGCCTACGTTCTGTTTCATCATCTTGCGACGTGTACTAGCGAGCGCGCTGAAGCCAGACACTGCACACTTTGGCGACCTGAATCATGGGTTCAGGGGAGCAGTTCTTCGGAAGATCGGTCAGTCGATGCCAATGCGGATAGTCAAAGTCGATAATATCGATGGCAGGAATGCCGGCTCGATTCAACGGCAGGTGATCGTCCTCGACGGAGTACGGCGAGAGCTTCTCCTCGAATGCTGTACACTTCAGTTCGGCAGCGATGTCCCAAACCTCCTTGCACAGTCGGCTAGCGTACATCCAGGAGTTCTGCTCGATGGGGAAAGTGGCCCCCTTGCCGGCGATCATGTCCAACAGAATCGCGCCAGTGTAGGTCATCTTCTTGCGATTTTTCAGATACTCTTTCCCAAAGTGCTTCGAGCCGAAGAAGTATTCATCCCTTTTTGGATCAAAAATATACTCTTCGCCATCGAAGAGGACGAAATCGACCCCGACGCTCAGTTCCAGATCCTTCATGTGGTGGGCCATTTCCATGAGGAAAGCCACGCCCGAGCCGCCATCGTTGGCACTGAGAAACGGCTCCTCCCAGCGGCGCGGGTTCGGCTCCTGGTCTGCAATCGGTCGGGTGTCGTAGTGGGCGCAGAGAATTACTCGACGAGTTCGCTCCGAATGATACGAGATGATCATGTTGGCCATCTCGACCGGCTTTTTGCGCGACTTCTGCTGAGCGGTGAAGCGTTGGTAGCTGACCTTGCCGCCCAGTTTGGTGAAGTGGGCTTCGATCAACTCCTTTTGCTTTCGCATCCCCTCCGAACCGCTGATTCGTGGGCCGATTTTGCAGATTGCTTCCAGATACTCCATCGCCCGTTTGCCGTCGAACTCGACCGGCTGGACCGGTTTGGGCCGATCGGCGGCGAATTGCGTCTGCGTCGACGAGTTCGACTCGGCATTCGTGGTCCAAGGTTGAAACATGACCAACCCCACCAATCCAGCGACGACTACGGCCGTGAAGCCGAGCCAGCCTACTTTGTACGAAGTCGCTCGTCGGGCCATTGTTGGCTCCCTCGCGCTCGATGGATTTAGGCGATCAAAGACCTAGGGTTGCCCCATCATAGCTGGGTGCCGTCCGCCAGGCGAGAGCGATTCGCCCGGTTGGTGTGCCGTCAATCCATGATCCGTTGCGTTGTGGAATAATGGGGCGAGATCCACCGAGGTCAACGCCCCTGCGGAGGCCGGTATCTGACCGGTTGCCAGATGGAGCCGTAGCGGTTCCGGCTCGAAGATGATCGTCTGCAACGTGTCCCAGGCACTCACCAGATGCATCACCTCGTGCAGGCTGGTCACGTCATAACACCGAGGTAGTCGAGCATATCGTCGCATCGTTCGAATTCGGTCGAACGTCTGCATGACGTTGAGAGCGAAGGCAGGTTGCAGCGTGTCGAGCTGGAAGTGGTTGGTCGTCAAGCACACGCCGTGCTGAGCAGGTCGACGGTAAACGCGACCAGGCGTGACCTCGAAGGTGGCGGCGCGGTGCCGATCGATCAGAGCGAGGTTGTACATTGTGGTTCGCCGGCGACGGCTCAAGAGGGTAAACGCCTCGTCAATGGTCGAGCAAGTCTCAAGAATCTCGCGGAAACACAGAGCATAGGGGGTGCCCCAGGGGTCGAGCCGCCGTACCCGGAACGGAGCCTGAAACACTTCTAGAATGGCCACCGTCAAGCCGTCCTCGTTCATGCCTGAGAGGACGCCAACTAGCCCAGGAAAGCCAACCGAGACGAACGCTTTCCTGCCGCTGGGACGATAGACGGTCGCCAGCGTGTACTCGTGAGCGAAGCCGCCGCTGGGATAGTCGAGGTTGCGGCCCAGCAGCGGCGGCTGAGCGCGTTGGCGGCACGGCTCAACAGCGAAGGCCGAGCAGGCGACTAGCTTCTTGATGTCGAACATGGTGTTGCCCAGGATCATGTGGCCGCGCTCTACGCCACTAGCCGAAGTGATCGCCTCGAACTCGGCGCGATACTCGGCGGGGAATCGCTCGACCATCAATCCGCCGAGCCGGAGCAGCGGTCCCGCCATCCAGGAACAGTAAAAGGTACGCAGCATCTCCTGGGGATACTCGGCCATGCGGCGAGCGTGCCGCAACGCCAAGGTGCCGATCGCTGTGCCGAGTTGCTCCGCCGAACCGTGGACCGTCAGCACGGGTAGATCGGCATGATAGCGCAGCTCTCCCCAGGCGTGTCGGCCTTCGGGATAGCGGAACGCGGCAGTGGAGATGGTCATCTGGTAATAATCTCCAGGGAATGGCCCAGGGCTATGATGAGGATAGGCACTGAGAAAATCGCATTGTCACACGCTGTTCGTGGAGACTTCATCGAGAATTCATCATCACGTCTTAGAAGTGTTCTCCCGATTGGATAAGCTAACTTGATGACCGAGTGTATGCATTGGTCGCTGAGTGGAACAAGAAGAAGGACACCAAGTATGGTCCTGCGAGTCGTGCTTCCGATGCTGACTGGGGTTGTCCTAGCGGTGGCCCTCGTCGGTTGTGGCACAGGCGAGCGAGCCAGTGTCATTAGCATCGATGGCTCTAGCACGGTGTTCCCTGTCAGCGCGGTCATCGCAGAATTATATCAGAGTCAGTACTCGGACGCGGCGATTGAGGTTCGCTACTCCGGAACAGGCGGCGGGCTAAAGAAATTCTGTCGTGGTGAACTCGACATCAGTAATGCCTCTCGGCCAATTTCCACGCGAGAGCTGGAAGAAGCTAAAAAACATCAAATCCAGTTTCTCGAACTGCCCGTCTGCTTCGACGCGCTGACCGTGGTAATTCACCCAGACAATACCTGGGCCGAGAAGATGACCGTCGAGCAGTTGCGAGCTATCTGGAGTCCCGAGAGCGAGGAAAACCAGATTCGCCGCTGGAGCGACATCAACCCCGACTGGCCAGAGAAGGAATTTATTCTCTTCGGTCCTGGAACGGACTCGGGCACCTTCGATTACTTCACCGAAGCGATCAACGGCAAAGGCGGACGCAGCCGCAAGGACTTCACGGCTAGCGAGGATGACAATGTCCTCGTCGCTGGAGTCCGAGGAAACTTGACGGCGATCGGCTATTTCGGCTTCGCTTTCTACGAAACCAACCGCGACAAACTCAAGGCCGTCGCCGTGCGCGACAAGGACAAATCAGAGTACGTTCTCCCCAGCCAAGAAGCGATTCTGAAAGGAACCTACACGCCGTTGTCACGACCGTTGTTCATCTATGTCAACTACAACGCGCTGCAACGCAAGGCCGAGTTGCAACGCTTCGTAGACTTTTATCTCAACAACGTCTCCCAGGCGTGCGAGATCGTTAAGTATGTGCCCCTGCCGGAGTCGGCCTACAAGTTAGTCCGTCAGCGCTTCGCCGAGCAACGAACCGGGACAGCGTTTGGAGGCCATCCGGCGGTGGGGACCTCCATCGATGACATTCTCAAACGAGAGTTAAAATAGCCATTTTACGAGACCATTGATGCAACCACTACTGCCAGAACCATCCACTCGCTTATCGCAACAACCCGTGCCTCGCTCGGTGATCTTTCGGGAACGTCTGATCGAGGCGGGGTTATTCTTCGCGGCGATCTCCAGCATCCTCATCACGCTGGGGATTCTCGGTATATTGCTTTACGAATCGTCCGACTTTTTCCGCAACGTCTCGCTAGGGGAGTTTCTCACTAGCACTGTGTGGACACCGACTTTTGAAAATCCCCAGTTCGGCATTCTCCCTCTAGTGGCCGGCACTTTGGTGACGACGGTTGTAGCTCTGCTCGTGGCCCTGCCTGTCGGCACGATCGTGGCAGTTTACCTCAGCGAATACGCCCCTTTCGCGCTCCGAGAAATCCTTAAACCGATGCTCGAATTGCTCAGCGCGGTGCCCACCGTGGTCTATGGCTATTTCGCGCTGTTGTTCGTCACACCGCTGTTGCGCCAGTTCCTCCCCGGGCTGGAGCAATTTAACATGCTCTCGGCGGGCATTATCATGGGCATCATGATTATTCCCTACGTCAGCTCGCTGAGCGAGGACGCCATGCGAGCCGTGCCTATGCTGTTGCGCGAGGGTTCGTATGCGCTGGGGGCCAACCGCTTCACGACGGCATTTCGTGTCGTCTATCCAGCGGCGCTGTCCGGCATCGGGGCGGCCTACATCCTGGGCATCTCCCGAGCGGTTGGCGAAACGATGATCGTGGCCATCGCCGCGGGCGGCCAGCCGAAGTTCACCCTCAACCCCACTGAGGGAGCCGCCACCATCACCGGCTATATTGTCGCTGTCTGTCAGGGCGACGTGGAACATGGCAGTACTGCCTATCAAGCCATTTTTGCCGCTGGTCTACTGCTGTTCGTGGTTACGCTGTTGTTCAACCTGGCGGGCTACTGGCTCCGCAAACGGTTCCGAGAGGCCTACTAACGATGGACGATCTCAACCGCCTGATCGCACGCCGTCGTCGCCAAGACCTGATCTTCGGGGCCTTTGGCTTGGTCTGCACCATGCTGGGCATCGCCACCCTGGTGATTCTCCTCGTGGATCTGGTGATGGACGGCCTACCACGGCTGAACTGGGCGTTTCTGACTTCGGCCAACTCGATTATCGATCCGGAGAAGGCTGGCATTCTGATTCCCCTGGTGGACTCGCTGTTGATCATGCTAGTAACAGCAGCGGCCGCCGTGCCGCTCGGCGTCGCCGCCGGTGTCTATCTGGAGGAGTACGCGCGGAAGAATTGGTTGACGACGTTCATCGAATTGAACATCTCCAACCTGGCCGCGGTGCCGTCCATTCTTTACGGTCTGTTGTCGCTGGGACTGCTGCTGTACTACTTGAACCTGCACCAGCTGGGCATCACTGGGGCCGATCAACGTTGGCCGCTCGGTCCGCGCGGCAGTCTCGCCGCCGCTGGCATTACACTGGCTCTATTGGTGTTGCCGATCGTCATCGTGGCCACTCGCGAGGCGTTACGATCAATTCCATTAACGATCCGAGAAGCCGCTTATGCTCTCGGAGCTACACGCTGGCAGGTCGTCTGGCATCATCTGTTGCCCTACTCTTCGGGTGGCATCGCCACCGGGATCATCATCGGGCTGTCCCGCGCTATCGGCGAAACCGCTCCGCTGGTGACGATCGGAGCAGCGGGCTTCTGGCTGGTATTGCCGCCTTCGCCGATCCAGTCCGCCCCGCCGTTTCTCTCGTTCGCCTGGCTGCTCGAACCGTTCTCAGCGATGCCGATTCAGATTTTTACCTGGACTCAAGATGCTCGACCGGAATTTCGGGTCAATGCCGCCGCCGCCGCTGTAGTGTTAATCGTCATGACGCTCAGTCTCAATGCCGTGGCGATCGTCCTTCGCTATCGACTTCGACGCCGGATCAATTGGTGACCCATGCCGCAAACTGTTGCTCCCACTGCTACTGCTCCTGCTGTCGAATCGCTCAAGGCTCAGGCCATCGACCTGAACTTCTGGTACGGTTCCAAACACGCGCTGAAGGGGATCAATCTCTCCTTCCCGGAGAACAAAGTGACAGCGCTGATTGGTCCTTCCGGCTGTGGCAAATCGACGCTGCTCCGCTGCTTCAACCGCATGCACGACCTGTACCCTGGCAATCGCTATCAAGGGCAACTCTTGCTCCAGCCTAGCGGCTGCAACATCATTGCCCCGACCACTGATCCCGTTGAGATGCGCATGCGTATCAGCATGGTGTTCCAGAAGCCCAATCCCTTTCCCAAGTCGATCTTCGAGAACGTCGCTTTTGGACTGCGGCTACGCGGCATCAGCAAACCCGCCGTGCTGCGTGAACGGGTCGAAGAGGCGCTTCGCTTCGCTGCGCTCTGGGACGAAACCAAGGATCGCTTGCATCAGTCGGCGTACAACCTCTCGGGCGGACAGCAGCAGCGTTTGTGCATCGCCCGAGCCTTGGCCAGTGAACCGGAGATCGTGCTGTTCGACGAACCAACCAGTGCCCTCGACCCGATGGCCACTTCGCGGATCGAAGACCTGATCTATTCGCTCCGCAATCGGGTTACGATCTTGCTGGTGACTCATAATATGCAGCAGGCAGCTCGCGTTTCCGATTACACTGCTTTCATGTACCTTGGCGAATTGATCGAGGTCAATGAGACCGCCAAGATGTTCCATATGCCGACTCAGCGGCTGACCGAAGAGTACATCAGCGGGCATTTCGGCTAAGGCGAGCGAGGCGGTCGTGGGCGAAGGGATGATGCGGTCATGTTCCGCCGGCTGTGGCTCTGTTTTAGCTTGGTGACCCTGACCGTGGTCCTCAGTTTAGCAGGGACGATCTTCATCCTGGTCGAGGATGAACCCCTGCGGTATCAACTGTGGCTGTACCTGAGCCTTTTTGGTCTATTTGGAATCCTTATTGGGATGATAATCAGCGGGATACTGTCGCAGCAGTTTCGACGTCCCGTCCGCGAGTTAGTGGACGCTGTCTCTCGGGTAGGCGTTGGGGGCGTCGGACCGCGTGTCGGAGCCGCCTACGATGCCGAGGTCGAGGTACTGACGGAATCGTTCAACAAGGTCAGTGAGGCGTTGACCACCCGCATCGCTCGCCTGGAAGAGGATCGCCAGCAATTGCGCACCGTGCTTTCGGGCATGGTCGAGGGAGTGGTCGCCCTCAATGCCGAGCAGCGGATTCTTTACGCCAACGATCGGGCCATCGAGTTGCTCGAACTTCCCTCTCCTGCTCCCGTGGGCCGGCTGATGTGGGAGGTCGTGCGCCATCGGCACTTGCTCGATGCCGTCCGCAACGCTCAGGAACGAGAAGAGCCGCACCGCGAAGAGTTCACCTGGAACGGCAACACGCCGCGCAGTTTGACGGTGCATGCGGCCCGATTGCCGGGCAATCCCTCACGCGGCACGGTGCTGGTGCTGCACGACACCACGGAGTTACGTCGCCTGGAACGACTACGTCAGGATTTCGTGGCCAATGTCTCGCATGAACTGAAAACGCCGCTGTCGGTTATCAAAGTGTGCGTCGAAACCTTACTCGATGGCGCGATCGAGGATGAAGGCAATCGCGGACGCTTTCTGGAACAGATTAGCCGACAGTCGGATCGGCTGCATGCTTTGATTCTGGATCTGCTGAGTCTAGCGCGGATCGAGTCGGGCACGGAACTGTTCGACTTCGAGGCCATCGCCCTAGCCCCGTTGGTCCGGGCCAGCGTCGAACGCCATCGTCCGCGCGCCGAGGCTCACAAACAGGAGTTGCTTGTTGTCGAAGGAAGTGAATCTCTTAAGGCCTGGGCCGACGAGGAAGCCGTCGATCAGATTCTGGAAAATCTGCTGGACAATGCTCTGAAGTACACGCCGCAAGGCGGACGAATCGAGGTTCGCTGGTTTCGTCACGAGGACCAAGCTTGCATCGAGGTCAGCGACTCGGGGATCGGCATTCCTGCAGCCGATCTGCCCCGGATCTTTGAACGGTTCTACCGCGTGGACAAGGCCCGCTCTCGCGAGATGGGCGGCACTGGACTGGGTCTGTCGATCGTCAAACATCTAACCCAAGCGATGCACGGCACGGTCTCGGCTAGCAGCGAGGTCGGTAAAGGAACCACCTTCCGAATCAGCCTGCCGATGACCTTCTCTTGAAGCGAGCCACCCGGCGCTTCCGTCCAAAATTTCCCGCCGTCGAATTGTCGTTGCTCCAGGCAGGTCTTCTTCGATTTCCTCTCGCAACTTCATAAAAACCACACAATTTCGCCATAAACTCTGGGTGCCTAGGGAGACTCGCATGGCGACGATCTCGTTTTCTTCGATCCTCCACGACCGGCAACGAAATGGTCGAATGCCGGTTGTTTGCCAAAAGGCGACGAACAAACTGGTCGCCAAGAATGTTTCGTTTTGGTACGGCAGCAAGCAGGCGCTGTTCGACATTAACTTGACCATCCCGGAACGCTCGGTCATGGCGCTGATCGGTCCGTCGGGATGCGGCAAATCGACGTTTCTCCGCCTGTTGAATCGGATGAATGATCTGATTCCGTCGGCCCGGGTTCGCGGCAGCGTCCAACTCGACGGACAGGATATTTATGGCCCGGGCACCGACGTGGTCCGTCTGCGGCGACGGGTCGGCATGGTATTTCAAAAGTCCACGGCGTTTCCCAAGTCGATCTACGAAAACGTCGTTTTCGGACCGCGAATTGCTGGAATTCACCAGCGATCCATTCTCGACGAAATTTGTGAGCGGTGCTTGCAAGCAGCGGCATTGTGGGACGAAGTGAAGGATCGCTTGCAGGATCAGGCCAGCAACCTCAGTGGCGGACAGCAACAACGTCTGTGCATCGCCCGCACTTTGGCCACGGATCCGGAAGTGCTGTTGCTCGACGAACCGGCCAGCGCGCTGGATCCGGCCAGCACTGCCCGTATTGAGGATCTGATTTATCGGCTGAAGGAAACCTACACCATCGTCATCGTCACGCACAACATGCAACAAGCCGCTCGCGTGTCGGATCAGACGGCCTTTTTCTACAACGGTCAGCTTATCGAGTGCGGACCTACCGATTCGCTGTACGTTCGCCCTAGAGTTCGGCAGACAGAAGATTATATTACAGGGAGGTTTGGATGAGCGCGGCACTGCGGAAACGGTCGTCGCATTCTCACTCTCTAGAAGGCCGTTCTGTTATGGGCATCCATCTGCTGCGCGATCTGGACGAACTACAGCGTGATTTGCTGGCACTGGCAAGCCTAGTCGAGGAGTCGATCCACAAAGCGACTCGCTCGCTGCAAACCCGCAATGTGACGTTGGCCAATGAGGTAATCGCCGCCGATCCGCAGATCGATCTGGAAGACAACCACATCAACGAGGAATGTCTGAAAATCCTGGCGTTGCATCAACCGGTGGCCCGCGACCTCCGCCGCATCGCTGCCGCCATGATGATTACCACCGATCTGGAGCGCATGGGCGACTTGGCCGAGGAAATCGCCGAACGGTCCATCGCCCTGACTCACACGCCACACTTTCCCATTCCCGAAAAACTCGGACGCATGGCCGATCTGACGACGATGATGGTTCGCCAATCACTCGATGCCTTCGTGAACCTCAGTCAGGAGCAGGCCGAACTGGTGCTGCGCATGGATGATGAGGTGGATCGCTACAATAACGAGATTATTCAAGAATTAATTCAGACGATGCAATCCTCACCGAGTCTCATTGAGGCAGGGTTATCAATGTTCTCGGCGACCCGCCACCTGGAACGCATCGCCGACCACGCCACGAACATCGCGGAAGATGTGATCTATTTGATTAGCGGCGAGATTGTCAAACATCGCTCAAGCGAGTCGGTTATCGAGGGAGAGATATGATAATGGCCGCGGCTACGCCTGTTCCGACCCCCACGACCACGAGTCGTCTGCGGGTGCTAGTCATTGAGGATGAACGCGATCTAGTGGATGGACTGGTCTACAATCTACAACGGGAAGGTTACGACACGATCGTGGCCCACGACGGGCAAGAAGGTCTGCGCAAGGCCCAGACGCTGTTGCCGGATCTGATCCTGTTGGACATTATGTTGCCCACGCTCAGCGGCACGGAGATTCTCCGTGACCTACGCGGAGGGGAGCGAACCCGAGACATTCCCGTCATCATCCTCAGTGCCAAGGCCGAGGAGACGGATCAGGTCGTGGGCTTCTCGCTGGGTGCCGATGACTACGTCACCAAACCGTTCAGTCCCCGTGTGTTAATGCAGAAGATCAAAGCGCTGCGGCGACGGGTGGAAGGCACGGCCGATTCCACGGAAGTCATCGAGTATCTCGGCGTCAAGATCGACCGAGTCCGCCATCGCGCTTACGTCGAAAACGAGGAACTGGATCTCACGCCAACCGAATTTCGCTTGTTGGAATGTTTGCTGCGTCAGCCCGGTCGGGCCTTCACTCGCCATCAACTGATGGATGCGGCCATCGGCGAGGGCGCGATCGTCCTCGAACGCACCATCGATGTTCACATCAAGACGTTGCGCAAGAAGCTCGAATCGGCGGACTTGATCGAAACGGTTCGCGGGGTGGGCTATCGCTTCCGAGAAAGTCGCTAATGGCGGTCCCAGCTGAGTCGACAGGGAGAATCTTAACGATTCTTCTGATTTTGTAGGTTCTAGCGAGGTACTTGCTGGATACGGGACGATTCCTCAGGTAGAATAAGAAAACCTACGACTTCAGCGTGGCATTGGGAGCCTGCTGAAGCTCACTCTTCCCGGCCAGCTGGTTGATCGCGTTCGAGCAGCAAGCGCCCCTTAAACCGGTCTGGCGCGGTTGGATGCATCCCGGACAGACAGGAGCTTCACCCTATGCCCAGCCCGTTTCCAGGAATGGATCCGTATCTGGAAGATGAGCGGCTCTGGCCCGACTTCCAGCAGCAACTAATCGCCTGCCTGTATCAGACCATTTTGCCTGGGCTGGTCGATCGCTACCGCGCCAGAGTTTGTCAGCGACACTACGTCACTGAGCAGGCGTTATTCACCTCGATTATCCGTGAACCGCGTCACGAAGACTACCTGGAGATCCGCCAACGCTGTGATGGTCGGCTGATGACGCTGCTGGAGGTAGTAAGTCCGGCGAACAAAACCACGCCGGAAGGCCGTGCCATCTACTTGGAGAAACGCCGCGAAGGCCGCACCGCTGGCGCGAACCTAGTCGAGATCGATCTACTCTTGCAGGGACAACCCACGCTGGACTATTCCCGCCAGGAACTGCCGGACTGGGATTATGCCGTTGCCGTCACCCGGGCGACGCAACCCGATCGATACGAGATCTACACCGCGACCTTGCAAAAAAGGCTGCCGCGGTTCCGTCTACCGCTCGCCCCAGATGATCGCGACACAGTGCTGGATCTGCATACAGCCTTCACGCGCTGCTACGACAAGGGCGGCTTCGCCAACAAAATCGACTACACTAAAGAGCCGCCGCCCCCCCTCTCAGACGACGACCGGGCCTGGCTGAACGACTTGTTACGACAGTGCAAACTGCGGTCGTGACAACCGCAACATCGTCAATCCAGGTTCAAAATTTGGCCGTCGTTACGAACGCAGAAGCGGCGGAGCATTTCGGGAGCCAGGCTGTCCCGCACGAAGCGAACTGCCCCATCGCCCAACGCGAAATTCGCTCCGCCAGAGTGCTCGCTGCCAAACGAGCAGACGCGCAGATCGTAGATCGGCTGAAAGCTGGCATAGTCCGTTGGTGGATTGGCGGGCACACGATAGTTGATCGGCGCGAAGGCACTCATCGTGACGTCGCCGGCAGCGAGTCGGCCACCCGAATTGGCCCACCAGCCGATTTTCCCCATAGGGTTGATAAAGAACCCAGGAGGCGGCACCACCACCGCCGCTGCCGCGTCGAGGTTCGGATCGCGATGACTGCGTTCCCCGAACAGCGCGGTGTTGCTCAACCCATCCGTGATATCCGCCATGCGGATCGATGCGCCATTGGGTGCAGTCTGCGAACCGGGACCGATCACATGGAAGACTCCATCATTCGTCGCCACGGACGGATCATAGCTGCGTGTGCCGCCGTTGCCTCCATAGCTGGTCAACGAGTACCAACGATTGCTCCCACTGTTGATAGGGTTCTCTTGAATCGGGTCCGACGGACACAACAAAACCGACACGATGGTAGCCGTTTTCGCCTGCGGTCCCGGAGCTGGCAACTGAGTATTGACCAGCGGATCCGACAGGTTCCAATCGCGCGTCAGATTGTCTTGTTCTAGATAAGGAGCCAGATAAACAAACAACGTCACGCCACGAAATCGAGGTTGAGTGGCAAAGACTAACTGATTGACTCCAGGAGGAAATCGCTCCATCACGCCGTGATAGTTGTGTGCTGCCAAGGCGATTTGTTTGAGGTTATTGCTGCATTTCATGCGTGCAGCGGCCTGGCGCACCTTCTGCACGGCGGGGAGCAACAGTCCGATCAAAATCGCGATAATGGCAATCACAACCAACAGTTCGATCAAGGTGAAAGCGGCACGTCGTCGCATGAATTCACCTCTCCACTATCTCCAGCGTCATGTCCGGTTAGATCGTTGAACAGATAATCTTTTTGTAGTGCAACACTCGTCACACGACCATGAGATTTCCAAGAAGCAGCGAACGTCGATCCCTCCACAGTGGAAGAAGGAATCCTTGCTTGGTAAGGTTACTTAGTCGAGTGATGTCGCCCAACTCGTTCAACTGAATTCGAGGTTTTGCCATGCTGCTTCGATGCGGAGCTTTGTCATTGTTGTTGTCGTGCCTGGTGACCGCCGAGGAAAAACCCCTGACGCCGATTGCCGCCCGAAAAAAGGTGAGCGACACCATAGTGGTGGAGATGGAAGTCAAAGCTGCCAAAGATCGCTTGGAGAAACGCAGCGAGATCTATCTCGATGCCGAAGAGGATTTCAAGGATGAAAAGAACTTCGCCGTCGTCATCACCCGTCGGGGAGCAACGAGTCTGAAGGATGCGGGTATCGACGATCCTGCCGAGCATTTTCGAGGCAAGATCATCCGTGCCCGTGGAACGGTGAAGAAGGTCGATGAAGTGCCGCGCATCGAGATCGACGAGGCCGAACAGATCTGGATCATCAAGCGAAAGTGACCGTTCGCCTACGGTGGCGTGTTGCTATAATCGCGTTGTCCGCCCAGTGAGGAGGGAGAATCGCGATGACGAGCAACCTTGCGCTGCGTCAGGCCGTCGAACGACTCTTGCCACGCATTCAGATGCCAGCTCAGTATCTCGGCGGTGAGCTAAACAGTGTGACCAAACCTAGCGGCAGCGTCCGAGGTCGAATGGCTTTGGCTTTCCCCGACACCTACACGCTGGGCACGAGTCATCACGGCTTGCAGGTACTCTATTCTATCGTCAATCGAGATCCGCAATGGGCCTGTGAGCGGGTCTTCACTCCCTGGATCGATTTCGAGCAAGCCTTACGGCAGGCGCGACTGCCCCTGTACGGTCTGGAGTCGTTTACCCCGCTTGTCGAGTACGACCTGATCGGCTTCAGCCTCCAGTACGAGGTCTGCTACAGCAACGTGCTGACCATGCTCGATCTGGGCGGTATTCCGCTGCATGCTGTCGATCGCACCGTCGAACATCCACTGGTCATCGCTGGCGGGCCAGGCGCGCAAAATCCCGAGGTACTCGCGCCGTTCGTGGATGTCTTCGTCATCGGCGATGGTGAGGAGAGTCTGCCTTGGATTCTCGACAAATGGATGACTCTCAAGGAGAAAGGCGGCAAGTCGCGTGAAGAGATGCTCGCCGAGTTGGTAGGCAGCACCACCTGGGCCTATGCGCCGCGTTTCTATGAACCGGAGTATCACGAAGATGGCACGCTGGCGGCGATGAACCGGACCCGTTCGGATGTGCCTCGCGAGATCATGGCTTGCACCATCTCTCGTGACTTCGACGACATTCCCTTGCCCACGCATCCGATCGTCTCCTTCGTGCAGACGCCGCACGACCGCATCGCCATCGAAATAATGCGCGGCTGTCCTTGGCAGTGCCGCTTCTGTCAGTCCACGGTCATCAAGCGGCCCCTGCGGGTTCGCAGTGTGGAGACCATCGTACAGGCAGCTCTCCAAGCCTACCGCAACACCGGGTACAGCGAGATCAGCCTGCTGAGCCTCTCGTCGAGTGACTATCCGCACTTCTACGAACTCGTCGCTCGCATGCGTGAGGTGTTCGAACCACTCGGGGTGAGCGTGTCGCTGCCTAGCCTGCGCGTCAACGATCATTTCCCCGCACTACCCAAACTGATGAAGGGTATCCGCAAGAGCGGCATGACCTTGGCCCCGGAAGTGGCCCGCGACGACATGCGGACGCAGATTCGCAAGCCGATCAAGAACAGTGACCTCTACGAGGGCTGCCGCAATGCCTTCGCCGAGGGTTGGCAGAAGATCAAGCTCTATTTCCTGATCGGACTGCCGGGCGAACGTCGGGTCGATCTGGACGGCATCGTGGACATGGCTGAGAACATCGCCCGCATCAGCAAAGAGGTGACCGGTCGCTACAAGGACGTGACCGCGTCGGTGTCGAACTTCGTGCCCAAACCGCACACGCCCTATCAGTGGAACGGAATGCAGACGCGCGAGTATCTCCGCGAAGCCGGCGAATACATGCGACGACGCTGCAAACTCAAAGCCGTCAAGATCAAGCAGCACGACCTCGAAACCAGCATGCTCGAAGGCTTGCTGACGCGAGGCGACCGTCGCGTTGCCGCCGTGGTCGAAGAGGCCTGGCGGCGCGGGGCACGACTCGACGGCTGGCGCGAGTGCTTCCAGCCGCGGCTGTGGTGGG
Source organism: uncultured Gemmataceae bacterium (assembly GCA_937923405.1). Taxonomy (GTDB): domain Bacteria; phylum Planctomycetota; class Planctomycetia; order Gemmatales; family Gemmataceae; genus CALDUY01. The sequence continues at coordinate 39,847 of CALDUY010000015.1, forward strand.
AGACCTGCCGCGATCTCGGCCTCAACGCCGAGGAGTACATCCATCGCTACCGCCCCGTTAATGAGCTGCTGCCCTGGGATCATGTAAATGTTAAAAAAGGTCGCGAATATCTTGAAAAGGAGCAGAATCGCAGTCTGCTGCAACTACAAGTGATGGCCCACGCTGAGTAGTGACTGGGTCACCCCTTGTCCTCTTGGACCGGAACGCGTCGGGGATGAATGAGCTTGGCAATCAGGGCCGTCCAGCCGGTCTGATGGCTGGCCCCGCAGCCTCGCCCCGTATCGCCGTCGAAGTACTCGTAGAACAGGATGTGATCCTTAAAGTGTGGGTCGCGCTGGTGCTTGGGGCACGGCCCGAAAACGGGTCGCTCCCCTTGCTCGTTGCGGAGAAACAGCCGCATCAAACGACGAGTCAGTTCCTCGGCCACCTGCAATAGGGTCAGTCGCACACCGGAACCAGTCGGACATTCGACGAGAAAATCGTCGCCGTAGTAGTGATGGAACTTCTGCAACGACTCGATGAGCAGATAGTTGACCGGCATCCAGATCGGGCCGCGCCAGTTGGAATTACCGCCAAACATCCCCGAGTCCGACTCTGCCGGAAGATAGGTCACGCGCAGAGATCGCCCATCAATGTTCAGCTCGTAGGGATGATCTTTGTGGAGACGCGATAGGGAGCGGACCCCATATGGAGATAAGAACTCCTTTTCATCCAGCATTCGATTGAGCAGACATTTCATGCGATGGCCGCGTAAGAGCGACAGTAGCCGCCGTTCGCCGCGGCCCGGCTCGCGCCAACGAGAGATCAGCTGGGCCAGGTCCGGGCGGGCATCGAGATACCACTCGAGGCGGCGGCGAAACTCGGGCAAGCGAAGCAATGTCTCCGGTTCGATCACCTCGACGGCGAACAGAGGCACCAGACCAACCATCGAGCGTAACTTGAGCGGCATGGCCTGGCCATTGGGAAAGTGCAGCCAGTCGTAGTAGAAACGATCTTCCTCATCCCACAGCCCCACGCCGGACTCGCGACCGCCCATGTTGGTCATGGCTTCGGCAATTTCGAGAAAATGCTCGAAAAACTTGGTGGCGATGTCCTGATAGACCGGGTTATGCAGGGCCAGTTCCAGCGAGATGCGCAGCATGTTCAGACAAAACATCGCCATCCAGCTGGTGCCATCGGATTGATCGAGAATCGCTCCGTTGGGCAGCTTCATGTTACGATCGAAGACGCCGATGTTGTCCATACCTAGGAAACCGCCCTGGAAGATGTTCCGATCGCGAGCATCCTTGCGATTCACCCACCAGGTGAAGTTGAGCATCATCTTGTGGAAGACCCGTTCAAGAAAGGCGAGGTCTCCCTTGCCCTTCTGCTTGCGATCGATCTGATAGACGCGCCAGCTGGCCCAGGCATGCACCGGCGGGTTGACATCACCGAACGCCCACTCGTAAGCCGGCAGCTGACCGTTGGGGTGCATGTACGATTCGCGCGTTAGCAGGACGAGTTGCTCCTTGGCGAAGTCGGGATCGATCAGGGAAAAGGCGATGGCATGGAAGGCGAGATCCCAGGCGGCATACCAGGGATACTCCCACTTATCGGGCATGGAGATGATGTCAGCGTTATTCAGATGTCGCCAATCACTGTTGCGGCCGGTACGTCGACTCGCTGGCGGAATCGGCTGCGTCGGATCGCCGCGTAGCCAAGTGAACACCTCGTAATGGTAAAATTGTTTCGTCCAGACCAACCCGGCAAACGCCTGTCGTTCGATTAACACGGCGTCGGGATCGGTAACCCCGCGTTGCAAAGAAGCGTAATACTCGTCGGCTTCTCGTTTTCTCCCCTGAAGCAGATCGGAAAAGTCGGTCATAGAAAGAGTGTGCTTTCGGGACAGTCTAGCTCGGAAGGTGGCGGTTTCTCCCGGAGCAACAGTCACACGATACCAACCAGCGGCCTTGGTGCCGTGCCGTTCGGGATTCACAGCTGCTGCCTGTCCGCCGACGATGCGCTGGTGGAAGGCATCCTTGAAATAGCCAGGTCGTGACGGGGCTCCGAACACGGTCGAAGTGTTGGTGTCGTTCTCTGTGAACAGTAACTCGGGAACGCCGTCGAAGTGCAGGGCATACGAACCTAGGGTGGCATGTTCGGCGACGAGGCAAGCGTCGCTGTTGGCTTTGAACCCCTGCCAACGCCCTTGTTCCTTCCACGACCAAGTATTGCGGAACCAGGCTTGCAGCAACACATGCAGCGGCGCAGGGTCCGGCCCACGATTGATCGCCTGCACCTGCCAGAGAATTTCCTCGGGCGTGACCTTGGCATACTCGACGAACACATCAAAGTAGCGGTCCTCGTCGAACAACCCCGTGTCCAGCAGTTCGTACTCCGGATCGAGACGGGTTCGCCGAGCGTTCACCTCGGTCAGTTCGGCATAAGGAAACTCACTTTGTGGATATTTATAGAGCATTTTTAGGTACGAGTGGGTCGGCGTCGCGTCGAGATAGTAGTACAGTTCTTTGACGTCCTCTCCGTGGTTGCCTTCCTCGTTAGTCAAGCCGAACAGCCGCTCCTTCAGCAACGGATCACGTTCGTTCCACAGTGCAAGCCCCAGGCAGAGCCGTTGCTCCTGGTCGCACAGACCGGCCAGACCATCCTCCCCCCAGCGGTAGGCGCGAGCATGAGCGACTTGAAACGGAAAATACCGCCAGGCGTCGCCGTTGGCCGAGTAATCCTCGCGCACGGTGCCCCACTGGCGCTCACTCAGATACGGTCCCCAGAGGTTCCAGTTGGCCAGTCCGCGTCGCTGTTCGTCGAGTCGTTGCTGTTCCGCGTTCATGTCGTGCCTCTGAGTTTCGTCGAGAGAAGCCGTCTATCCGTTCGCGCAATGACCACTCTGTTGGAACTGCTTGCTATGAATGAAGTAGTAATACTCAAGGAGAAGGAGCGATGACCAGCACGCGCGTCGCCTTGATTACCGGAAGTGGAAAACGTCGAGTCGGCTGGCACATCGCCGAGGCACTCGCGGAGCGAGGCTATGCCCTGGTACTGCACTATCGCAGTAGCGCCACGGAAGCCGCCGAGAGTGCCGCTCAGTTTGAAAAGCGTGGGGTGGAAGTGCTGCTGCAACAAGCCGACCTAGGCGACGAGTCGGCCGTTCGTCGCATGGTCGACGAGACGCTGAAGCGATTTGCTCGGATCGATGTGCTGGTAAATTCGGCGGCGATCTGGGAGCGAAAGCGACTGGAAGAAGTGACAGCAGACGACGTCCGCAAACATTTCGAGACCAACGCCCTGGGGACGTTTCTTACTTGTCAGCACGTCGGACTAGTAATGACTCGGCAGAACTGGGGCGGCAACATTGTGAATGTCGGCGACTGGGCTGAGGTTCGTCCGTATCTGGACTATGCCGCCTACTTCCCGTCCAAGGGAGCCGTGTCGTCGATCACCCGTTGCCTGGCGGTCGAGTTGGGCAGCCGCAATCCACGAGTGCGCGTCAACTGTATCCTGCCTGGACCGGTGATGCTTCCGCCGGACCTGCCTGAAGAGGAGCGCCGACAGGCCATCGAAGCCACGCTAGTTAAGCGCGAAGGTTCGCCGCGAAACGTCGCTCAGGCGGTGCTGGCATTTCTCGACAACGACTTCGTGACCGGAGTCTGTCTGCCGGTCGATGGCGGACGCACGATTTACGCGCCGGATTGATCGTTCGGCTTCAGCCCCTCCGCTGGGGGCAAATCTTTCAGCGACTTCAGCCCGAACAGTTGCAAAAACTTTTTGGTGGTCTCGTAAAGAGCGGGTCGTCCCAAGGACTCGTCGCGACCGGCGAGACGAACCAGCCCTTTTTCCATCAACTGCTTGAGTAATTCGGTGGAACTGACGCCGCGAATAGCCTCGATGTCGGCTCGGGTGATGGGCTGACGATAGGCGATGATGGTGAGCGTCTCGCGTGCTGCCGGGCTAAGTTGCGTCTCCGGCGCATGGCGGCGAAGCAGAGCCAACCAGGGGTGAAACTGCGGACGAGTCAGTAGCTGATAGCCGCCGGCCAGTTCTTCCACTTGGAAAGCGCTTTCGCTGCGGTCGTACAGTTCGCGAAGTCGGGCGACGAGCCGCCGGGCCGTAGCGGCATCGCCGACCGCCGCCACAGTAGCCAATTTGCGTGCGGGCAACGGCTCGTCGGCAAGAAACAGAGCCGCCTCCACTCGTGCCAGTTCGGGGTCACGAGCCAACTCATTACGCGCGACTTGCTCGCTGGGTTCCTCGTGAACGAGTCGTTGTCCCCAGGTCGGACGCGCTACCAGGAGACGCTGCCGAGGCCAGGTGGGAACGATGCTCGGTCGGGTTAACGGATGAGTTCTCATCGCAGTTGTCTCCAGGGATTTCTTGCCGCCTCGTGGATGCGCCATAGATTAGCACCCACGAAGTATCTCTCCCAGTCCAGGTGGGGGCTGTTCTGATGTTGCGCTGGATCGTTTGCTCCACGTTAGCGCTAGTGCTTTGTTCTGGACCGAGTCTGGCCGAAACCGTCATAGCCTATCGAGGCACACTCGCCGAGGTTGGGGCCGACTCCCTCAAAGTTCAGGTGAATCGCAAGCAAGTGGTCCGTAGCGACGCCGAAACCGGCAAGGCCGTACTTGACCGTCGCGGCGAGCCGGTGCTGGACTGGAAGCCGGTCGATCCTCCCGAAGAGCGGTCGTTCCAGGTGCCCGCCAACGCGCGCGTTACCGTGACGCTGCCCAGTGCGCCGAACATTGTGCTGCCCTACGATGCAAAAGACTCCCGGCTACATCATGAGGCCTTTCAGGTTGGTGCGCCGATCCAGATTGAGTCGGAAGATGGCCAAACCGCTCAGAGTGTTCATGTTGATCCGAAAATGGAAGCGGTTTACAGCCTTTCTGGAGTACTCGCTTGGTTAGGGCTGCCGCTGGAATGGGCCAGCGGACTGGCAGCGGTGCTGGCCGCGCTCCTGCTCGTCGGCTTCATCGCCATCAGTGCTGTGTTCTTCATCTGGCTGGAACGCAAGGTGGCCGGTCGTATCCAGGATCGACTCGGGCCAACCCGCGTGGGCGGCAAGTTTGGCTGGCTACAGACGTTGGCTGACGGCATCAAGCTACTGACCAAGGAAGACCTGATCCCCGGTGACGCCGACAAGCTCCTGTTCCGCATGGGGCCCTACATCGCCTTCGTCGGTAGCTTCGGAGCGTTTATCGCCCTACCGTTTGCCGCCGGCTGGTCTGCCTACACCACAGGGTTGGGTGTGTTCACCATCGGCGTGTTCTTCATGCTCGCCGTCATGTCCACGGAAGTGTTCGGCATCATCCTCGCGGGGTACGGCTCCGGCTCAAAGTGGGCCCTGTTCGGAGCCATGCGCGAAGCGGCTCAGATGGTCAGCTACGAGGTGCCGATGGCTCTGTGCGTCCTGGTGCCGGTCATCGTCGCGGGATCGATGGATCTAGGCCAGATCGCTCTGAACCAAGGGGGTTGGTTGTACAACTGGTACGTCTTCCGCGATCCGTTCACGTTCGTCGCGTTCTGGACCTACTTCACCTGTGCGACGGCGCAATGCAAACGCGCTCCGTTCGACCTCGCCGAAGCCGAGAGCGAATTAGTGGCTGGCTTCCACACGGAGTACAGCGGCCTACGTTGGTCGTTCTTCTTCATGGCCGAATACGCCAGCATGTTTGCCGTCTCCGGCATCGCCGTGCTGCTGTTCCTGGGTGGCTGGAACACTGGGCTGCCGGTGTGGACCCTGTTCGGAGCACCAGCGGAACTGTCGCAATGGCTGGCCTGGCCGTTTCCGATTTTTAACATCGGCAATATCCTCAACAGCGTCATCTTCATCGTCAAGGCCTGGGTGTTGGTCTTCGTCATGATGTGGGTTCGTTGGACGCTGCCGCGACTCCGCATCGACCAAGTAATGATGACCTGTTTGAAGTATCTGTTACCGATCAGTTGCTTCCTACTATTGGGCGTGTCGCTGTGGGAAGTATTCGCCCGTCCGCTCGTGGGGCTGTATCCCAACTATGTGCTGTCGGCGACGACGGTGCTGTTGTTCGGTCTGATGTTCTTCCGCCTGCTGACCACGCCAAGCAAGCTGCCCACGCCAAGCGTCGATGCGCCCTGGGCACCGAAGATTCCGCCAAGCGCGATGACCACCAGGAACTGAACGCGATGATCCTGCAAGCCGTGCTGTTTTACATTCTGGCGATTTTGACGGCGGTCAGTGCTGTCGCCGTTGTCGTTACCCAAAACATCGTTCGGGCGGCGACGTGGCTATTGTTCGCCCTAGCGGGAACCGCAGGCATCTTTTTCCACTTGGGGGCCGACTTCATCGGTGCGACCCAACTGTTGATCTACGTCGGCGGAACCCTGGTGCTAGTGGTTTTCGGTGTGATGCTCACCGCTCAAGGACCGTTCGTCAATCTGCGAATTTCCGCTGCCGAATGGGCCATCTCGCTGGCCGTGGGCTTGCTGCTGTACGGCGTACTAGCGGTCAGTCTGTTGCAGGTCGATCCGCCACTGATCACGACGCCGGTCGAGGACAGCCGACCCGCTCCCGGCATGCCGGGGCGCTCGCTGGCGGGAAGCAAACACCTCGGGGCGGCCATGCTGGGCGATCGCCACACTACGCCGGACGCCACCTTGTCCGCCGGCGGCGTGGTCGGCGATCAAAAGCGAACCAAGATGCACTACCTGTTGCCCTTTGAAATTGTCTCGGTCCATCTGCTCGTTGTCCTCATCGGAGCAGCCTACCTGGCCCGAGCCAAGCGCAAGCGCGGAGTCACGCCATGACGATCACTCTCAACCACTATCTGTTGCTCGGCGCGATCCTCTTCGTCTGCGGAGCCGTCTGCATGGCGACGAAGCGAAACGCGATCGGCGTGCTGATGGGCGTGGAACTGGTGCTGAACGCGGCGACAGTGAATTTCGTCGCCTTCGCTCACTATAACCCCTCCTTCGAGATCGAAGGGCAGATCTTCGCCATGTTCGTGATTGTGATGGCTGCCGCCGAGGCCGCTATCGCCTTGGCCATCGTTTTGAACTTCTACAACAACCATGCGACGGTGGACATCGACACCGCCGAGGAGCTGAAGGGCTAGGCCATGCCAGACTTTTTCGCGCGACCCGGCCTGTTGTTCGTCCTCGCCACGATCTTGCCGTTGGTCTCCTTCCTGCTGATTCTGCTCGCCTCCGGTGCCTGGTGTCTGGCCCGGAAGTATCGCGAAACCCTGGGCGAGGGACCGTATCGATTCTTCGGCGGCGACAAGCCCGGCAAGCTCCCCGCTTACGTCGCCTTAGCCGCCATCTTCCTGGCCTTCGTCTGCTGTGCGACTGGTTTCGTGCTGTATTACCTCGATCACCACAAGTACCTGCACGATGTTGAACATGCCGAACATCAGATCGAGGAACTCGAACACCAGTTACATGAGACCGAAGACGAAGCGACGAAGAAACAGCTCGAAACAAACCTCAACGACTACAAAAAGGGCATCCCTTCGCGGGAGCGGGAGTGGCAACGGCTACGCAAGGAGAAATGGCAAGGCACGCTGTTCACCTTGGCCAGCATTCGCCCTTCGGCTCTGGTCGACAAGGAGCGCGGTACCAAGCTGGAGATCGGCTACTACATCGACAGCCTGGCCACGGTGATGTTCGTCATGGTCACGTTCATCGCCACCCTGATTCATCTGTTCTCGATCGGCTACATGTCCGAGGAAGAGGAAGAAATCGTCGAGGATCACTACGTCCACGGCGAGGACGGCGGCCATTACAAGCGGCGCGGAAGGTTTGGTCGCTTCTTCATGTATCTGTCGCTGTTCTGCTTCTCGATGCTCAACCTGATCCTGGCCGACAACCTGTTCCAGGTATTTGTCAGTTGGGAGTTGGTCGGCGTCTGTTCATTTTTGCTGATCGGCTTCTATTTCGAGCGTCAAAGTGCCAGTAACGCGGCCAACAAGGCGTTCATCACCAACCGCGTTGGCGACGCTGGCTTCATTCTCGGCCTGCTGATTGTCTTCGGCTACATTGGCACTTTCAACTTCGAGGGCATCTTCACTCAGTTGCGTGCCCCGATTCGCGATGCTCATAACTCGGTGAAGACGTCTCCCGTGGCCGGGCGCATCGTTCGCGGCGAGGTGTTGCCTCTGCCCGAAGAGGAAGGCGGCGGTCCCGGCTTCCGCTTTGACGAGAAGGGCAGTCAAGTGTTGCTCTTCGGTCGCCGACCCCACGTCGACGTCGAGGACGTCCTGCCGACCGAAGCGGACGGCTCGCCGCGTTTTCTGACCGATCATGGTGAGCCGCAAACGCTCACGAACAATCCCGGACCGGCGGACAAAAGTACCATGCCGTACTGGATGCTCGTCGCAGCAGGATTGGGCATCTTCCTCGGCTGCGTCGGCAAGTCGGCACAGTTCCCGTTGCAAGTGTGGTTGCCCGACGCGATGGAAGGTCCGACTCCGGTCTCGGCGCTGATCCACGCCGCCACCATGGTCGCCGCCGGCGTCTACCTCGTCGGACGCTGTTATCCGATGTTTACGCCAGATGTGCTGTTGGTCATCGCCTACACCGGAGCCATCACCTTGTTCGTGGCCGCCTCCATCGCCATTGTTATGACCGACATTAAGAAGGTGCTGGCCTACTCGACCGTCAGTCAGCTGGGCTACATGATGTTGGCGTTGGGCGTCGGCGGGTGGGTCGCTGGTCTGTTCCATTTGGTGACGCACGCCTTCTTCAAGGCACTGTTGTTCCTGGGTTCCGGCAGCGTGATCTACGGCTGCCATCATGAACAAGACATGTCCAAAATGGGTGGTCTTTATCCCAAGATGAAGATCACTGCGTTGACCATGCTGGCCGGCGTGCTGGCCATCGCGGGAATTCCGCTCTTCTCCGGCTGGTACAGCAAAGATTCGATCCTGGCCCACGCCATCGGCTTCGCCTACGTGCATCCCCAACACATCCTGTTGTTCTTGTTGCCGTTGTTCACGGCGGGGATCACCACGTTCTACATGTTCCGCATGTGGTTCTTGACTTTCACCGGTGAGCCGCGTGATGAACACGTCTACGAACACGCTCATGAATCCCCCTGGACGATGACGACGCCGTTGATTCTGCTGGCCATCTGTAGCATCGCCATCGCCTGGGGCTGGCCGGTCTGGGACGCCAAATCAAGCTGGCTGGAACATAAGCTGCACACGGCACAGCATCACGCGGTCAAAGCGGACTTCGGCCATGTCGCCTCGCACCACGAAACCTGGCCTGCCGAAGCCGCCAAACCGCTCCGTTTCAACGAACGGCACTGGGCACATGAACTCCACGATCATGCCGGCTTCTTGGCTCTGTTCATGGTGGCCATCGGCATCGTTTTCGCTGTGCTGACCTACTACTCGCGTGTCCTCGATCCCGCCGAGGCCAAGGAACAGTTCCCCGGCGTCCATGCGTTTCTGGTGAATAAATGGTACTTTGACCATCTCTATAGTGTATGTTTGGTTCGCCCAGCGATCATCGTGGCTCGGGCCTTTCGCTCCTTTGATCTCAACTGCATCGACGGCCTGATTCATGCCGTCTCTCGCGGTACGGTCCAGCTAGCTCGGGGCAATGGCCGGTTTGACAACGGCTTCATCGATTGGCTAGTGAATCTGACGGCCAACGTGACCTACTCTGTGGGGGCACGTTTGCGAGCCGTGCAGACGGGCTTCCTACGCAGCTATGTTCTCTTTCTCGTCCTAGCGGCGATTGGGTGTTTCGTCGTTCTTTCGTACTTCGTGGCAATGGCGACGGCAGGCTGAATTGAGGGGAATATAGCACTCTGGATTCTGCATTCACTGCATAGGGTGGCAACATGGAAACCGATCTGATCTGGATGACGCTGCTGGTCTTCGTTCCCAGCGTGTTCGCACTGGGCCTGCTCCTCTTCCCTCGGAAGTGGGAAGATGCCATGTGCTGGTGGTCGCTACTGGGCACGGCCGTCACGCTCGGCATCTCGATCGCGATCTTCATCAACTACAAAAGCGGAGTCGTTGATCGCCAGGGACCGAACAATACCCGGGCCGACCGAGTGGCGATGTCGCTGGATGCTCGAACCGCCGCTATGGACGAGGCCGCTCAGGAAGGCTCCTCGGCTCAGTTCAAGCAGAACGATTGGGTCGCTCGTTATCCGTGGATTGCCCGCTTCAACATCGACTACTTCCTCGGCATCGATGGCATCAGCCTGCCGCTGGTGCTACTGACGACGCTGCTGAGCTTCCTGGCCATGCTCGCCAGTTTCCACATCAAACGCTACGACAAAGGCGATCGCTTTGTGCGTGGTTACTGCATGCTGTTTCTGCTGTTGGAAACGGGGATGCTCGGCACCTTCGTAGCGTTGGATTTCTTCCTCTTCTACATCTTCTGGGAAGTGATGCTCTTGCCGATGTACTTCCTGATCGGCATCTGGGGCGGTCCACGACGGGAATACGCCGCCATCAAGTTCTTCCTCTACACCTTGCTGGGCAGTGTATTCATCCTGATAGCGCTGCTAGCGTTTTACTTCTCGAACATGCGCGACTTTGTCTCCGACAAGGTGGTGGCGGCTCGTGCCAATCGTCTCGTTGAAACTGAGGGCGATCGCCTTCCCGGACAACAGCCGCAAGAGAAATTGGCCGCCGCCAAAGAAGTGGTGAGAGTGAACACCTTCGACCTGATTGTGCTGGCTCGAGCTGGCCGCGCCGCCCTTCAGTACCTGGGCAATGATCGCAACGTCGATGCCGTGACGGTCGCTCCCGCCGTGGAAGAAGCGAAAGCGAAGGTGGCGGCCCTGAAGGAAGCCAACGCCGCCGCTGACGACATCAGCAGGGCTGAGAAGGAACTGGCTGCTCTTAAAGCGGGGCTGAACTCGCGTCTGGAAAGCGAATGGTTCTTCACGCCGGCGTTTCAGCTGACGATGTTTCTATTTCTGCTCATCGGCTTCGCCATCAAAGTGCCGGTCTTCCCCTTCCACACCTGGTTGCCTGATGCCCACGTCGAGGCTCCGACCCCGATCAGCATGATTCTGGCCGGCGTGCTGCTGAAGCTGGGTGGCTACGGGATTATCCGCATTGCCTATCCGATTTGTCCCTGGGCCGCGGAGTACCTCGCTGCCTGGGTCGCGGCTTTTGGCGTCTTCAACATCGTCTATGGTGCCTTCGCTGCCATGGCCCAGACCGATTTCAAGAAACTCGTCGCCTACAGTTCCGTCAGCCACATGGGCTATGTCATTCTCGGCATCGCCGTGTGGAACTCGGCGGCCAACAGCGACGCTTGGAGTTGGGGCATGAACGGAGCCATGTATCAGATGATTGGCCACGGTATCACCTCGGCGGGCATGTTCTTCCTCGTCGGCGTGATTTACGATCGTGCCCATCATCGCAACCTGGACAACTTCCGTGGCCTGTTCGAGCCGATGCCGCTGTATGGCGGAGTCAGCGCCATCATCTTCTTTGCCGCTATGGGGCTGCCTGGCATGTGCGGCTTCATCGGCGAGGTGATGGTGGTTTTCTCGGCCTGGAAATTCGCTCCCGGTGGGCACCAGTGGATCGGCATCACCTTTGCCATCCTGGCCGCGCTGACCGTGGTGCTGACGGCGGCCTACATCCTCTGGACGCTGCAGCGGGTTTTCATGGGTACCAACCCCGCCTACAAGAACTATCCCGACATCACCGTCTGGGAGTTGTGCTGTGCCATCCCCTTGGTGATTCTCGCAGTGGTGTTAGGCGTTTTTCCACCGCTGGTGCTGAACTGGATGGAACCGAGCGTCACGCACCTGGTCGATACCCTGGTGAGCTTCCGGATGTGATGCTCTTGAGCCTGACTGACTAGTCCCGGTACTCTGGACCGGGACGCTTACGGAGATTGCTCCGCATGCTTCCGTCCATCGATCCTGGCATAACCAACAGTTTGCTAGAATTCTTGCCTGAACTGGTGCTCGTTCTCGGCATCGTTCTGATGCTGCTGCTACGGCTTGTAGGAAGTTTCAATCGCTCGCATCTGGGTGGGTTCTCGTTGACCATCGGGGTGATCGCGTTGTTCGTGAGCCTGCTGCAAGCTCTCGGCGAGCCGGGATTGAAATCCGTGCTGGAGGCGGTCAGCTTGGCCGAATCCAGCGTCGGCAAGACCATCCTCAGTCTCGCTCAGACTCCGCCTCCGGCTCAGTCGCAATCGATGATGTTCGGCGGCATGTTGATTTACGACCAGTTCACGATCTTTCTGCGCATCCTCTTGTATGTCATCCTCGTGCTGGTGATTCTGCTGACGATGACCACTGGCATTCCCGATGCCGAGGATTCCGCTGACTTCTACTGCCTTTTACTGGGCGGCACGCTGGGCATGGTGCTGATGGCCGCGTCGGCCCATCTGTTGATGGTCTTCCTAGCCATCGAGATGGCGAGCCTGCCCAGTTACGCGCTGGCTGGCTTTCTCAAGGGGCGTCGGCAATCCAGCGAAGCGGCTCTTAAGTACGTCGTGTATGGCGGTGGCGCGGCCGGCATCATGCTCTACGGCATCAGTCTGCTCGCAGGCAAGTTCGGCACCGGCTACCTGCCCGAGTTGTCGATCAGTCTGGCAGCGGCCTTCGTGCCCTCCGCGGAAGGCATCCCGTTTGACCCGATCCTGATTCTGGCGACGCTGTTCCTTCTCATTGGCATCGCTTTCAAGCTGGCCGCCGTGCCGTTCCATTTCTGGTGCCCCGATGTCTTTGAAGGAGCTGCCGCCGAGGTGGCCGGCTTCCTCTCCGTGGCTTCCAAAGCTGCCGCGTTGGCTCTGCTGGCCCGACTGACCATGTTCGTCGGTGGTCTTGATCCGCTTACTCTTACCGAGCCCGCAAAAGAGCTACCGTACCTCTCAATTATCCGTTATCTGGTGCCGACTCTTGCCGTCTTCGCGGCGATCACTGCCACGTTCGGCAATCTTGCAGCGTATCTGCAGACCAACCTCAAACGGCTGCTCGCCTACTCGACCATCGCTCATGCCGGCTACATGATGATGGCCCTCTGCACCCTGACCCGCAACGGCGTCGATGCGATGTTGTTTTATCTGGTGGCCTACCTGTTCATGAACCTGGGAGCCTTCGCTGTCGTGGCCTACCTGCGGAATCAAACGCGCAGCGAGGATCTGGCCGACTTCCGAGGGTTGGTCCGCCGCTCGCCGATCATGGTGGTGACGCTGAGTGTCTTTTTGCTGTCGCTGTTAGGCATTCCGCCGCTGGTTGGCTTCGCCGCCAAGTTCCAGGTCTTCGCCGCTCTCTTCAACGACGGCCAGCGCTACTTCGAGCTTGGGGAGAAAGGGATCGGCACCACACTACTGGTACTGCTCCTCGTCGGCGGAGTGAACACCGTCCTCAGTGCGTTCTACTATTTGAAGGTGATGAAGGTGATGATTCTCGATCCACGAGTCGAGGATCTGGAAGGCCAGGAGGCGCAGCGTTATCCCGAACCGATTGGCGCTTCGCTGTACACGGGAGTGCTGGCGGTCTTGGTGCTGCTCTTGGGCATTCTTTGGGGACCGCTGGTAACCTGGAGTCAGCGTACCGTCGACCGTTTTCGCGTCACTCCGGGCAAAGATCGCTCGATGCTGGTTGCCAGTGCCGCCGATGTTGAGGCAGGGGGGGCCGGCGGAGTAGGCAGAGCCGCTCTGCCCAAGGGCAAGGGCAACGTCAAAGGCAAGGGTGGATTCGACAAAGGCAAGAAGCAGTGAGCAGCCGCCAGGGGATTTCCATGACTGCAATTGATCCAGCGTCGCTGACCGTTCTCGAACAGATTCTCCGTCGCGAAAGCCTGTCGCTGTTGAGCTACATTGGCGATGCTTATCCCTGGACCACGACCGAGGGCAGTGCCGGGCTAAAGACCCTGAACCAACTCATCCAGCAAGAGAAGCAGGCCATCACCGATCTGGGACGCTATTTGATCCGTCGTCGAGCAACTCCGCCGTTCATCGGCTCCTATCCTGCCGGTTTCACCTCGTGGAATTTCATCGATTTGAAGATACTGGTGCCACGCCTGCTGGAGTTGCAGCAACGCTCGATCAACGAACTACAAGCCGATCTGGCAAAAATTCACGATGAATCAGCGCGGAAGGAGGTCGAACGTCTCCTCGCGGTCAAGAAAATGACCCTGGCCGCTCTGGAATCTCTGACCGCCAACCCCTCCGTGAGCGCCTGACGTGGCTGGCTGGTGGGACACCCATGCACACCTCGACGACGAGCAGTTTGGCACCGACCTGCCAGACGTACTGCTCCGCGCTCGCGCCGCTGGGGTCGAGCAGATCGTCGCCGTTGGTATTACTGCGGCTTCTAGCCGAAACTGCCTCGCCTTGAGCCAACGCCACGACTTCATTCACGCCACCGTTGGCATCCACCCCAACGAGATTCAGCAGGCCGTTCCTGGCGATTGGGAGCAGATCCGCCAACTCGCCCAGTCGCCTCAAGTCGTTGGCATCGGTGAGACGGGACTGGATCGCTACTGGGATAAGACACCTTTTTCTATCCAGCAAGAGTGGTTTGCCCGCCATCTCGAACTGGGACGAGAACGAAATCTCGCCGTGGTCATTCACTGTCGCGATGCCGAAAACGACGTCGTACTGATGCTCCGCGAGGCCTTCGAGCGACACGGTCCGATCCGTGGTGTCATGCACTCGTTCGTCGGCTCGCTGGAGACCGCGCGGGCCTGCCTCGATATGGGGTTACATCTCTCGTTCGCCGGCATGCTGACCTACAAAAACGCCGCGAACCTACGCGAGGTTGCCGCCCAGGTGCCGCTCGATCGCTTACTAGTCGAGACCGACTGCCCCTACCTAGCGCCCGTGCCGCATCGAGGCAAACGCAACGAACCCAGACACGTCTTACACACCGGAGCGGAGTTGGCACGACTACACGGACTATCTCCAGACCAACTAGCCGAGCAGACCAGTGCCAATGCGGCTCGGTTGTTTGGCACCGTCAAGCATCCTTGAGGACGGGAACGATGTTTAGATCGTGGAGTGTGAACAGCGGACGATAGAGATACCGATTGGCGAATACTTCTCGGGCACCTTCCAACCGATCCACGACACAGAGGACGGCTACAACCGTGGCTCCCGCGCGTTCGACTTCCTGCACCGCCTGCAACGCGGAACCCCCAGTCGTCAGCACGTCATCGACAATTGCCACTCGGGCATTCGGCGGAAGCACCCCTTCGATCCGCTCTTGGCTGCCGTGGCTCTTCGGTTGTTTGCGAACAAAGAATCCTTCCATCGACTGTCCGTGACGATGATAGTGCAGCACACAGGACGTGGTCAGCGGAATGGCACCGACTTCCAGACCACCGATTGCCTGCAAATTCAGATCGCGGGTCTGTTCCCACAATGCCGCGCCGAGTAAATCGACCGATTCGGAGTGAAAGAGAATCTTTTTGCTGTTGATGTAGTAGTTACTCAGCTTTCCGGAAGCGAGCTTGAATTGTCCAAACGACACAGCTCGACTCCGAATCAGTTCTAGTAGCCGCAGACGGGAATCGTCGGTCATGGAAGCATCCTCATCAAAAATTTAATAGCGGCAGTTGATTTTAGAGCGCTCTGCGAAAGGGTGAAGCGGATCGCAGGGAAGCAAATCGCAGGCTAAAGCCTGCGACTACCGGACCGCTTTGGATTAACAGCTAGCCGCAGGCTTTCGCCTGCGCTGCGCTCACCACTTCGGATTGGTAGCCGCAGGCTTTCGCCTGCGAAAGAGATTCATCTTCCTTGCCACTACAACATCTTGAGGAGAGCTCTAATCGGCTTTGTGGTGGAGCTACATGTAATCACGACAGAATGAGAAATGCTCGGACGAGAAAATTCACCAAAGTGAAGAAAATCGGCAGCACGACTGCGAATTCATTGCGGATCGCCGACCGACACGTTGACCTCGATGACCTTCGGCTCGCTGAGATCGACCTTGACCGTCTCGCGCGTCTGATCGGCAGCCTTGTTACCAGCCCGATCGGTGGCTTCGACACGAACGTAGAACTCGAACGGTAACCCATCCGTTTTGCACTTACAGCTACCCGTATTTTCTACGTTCGGTTGCAACACCTCCCAGCGGGCATCGGGAGCGTTGGACGTGGCAAAATAAATGGTGATTGGTGTCTCCCCGAAAAATTTATCGCTCGCCTGCCAGTTCACCGTGATCGTATTGGCGTCGGCTCCTTCGTTGACGACCACACTGTGCAGCCGAATCGTCGGGGGCGTTTCGTCGACCTCGACCCAGATTTGTGGATAATCCCCTGCACGAGGAGGAGTGATTCCTCTCCCCACACCGCTGATCGGTCGCAGCGTGAAGCCGTACCGTCCTTGAGCGTTGACGGTTACTTCACACGGCCCCGTCGCGGGAGCATTGTTTTTGTAGATGCTCCAGGAAGAAGTGTCCCGAGTCATCCACACCTCGACATGTTTGACCTTGGAAGGCCCGGCACCGTCGATGGCATAGTTGAGCTTGAAGGTTTTTCGATTGACGTAGATGACTTTGCGATCTCCCGGAGGCGGAATCGCTCCACTGCTACGGGGAAACCCGCCGCCACCGCCCAGTCCCAGGGCCGGCAGTTCGGTCTTGACCTCGGTCAGATGGTTGGCCTTGTCGCTGACCAGCAAACGCACCTCGAACGGTCCGTCGCCAGTCGGGTTCCACTCCAGTTGAGCACGCGTCAATTGATCGTGTTTGATAGGAATCCAGCGCGGCGCTCCAATAACACGATACTCGACCCGCAAAGTCTGTAGATCGAGATTCGGATCACTAACCGACCACTCGACGGCCAGTTTGCCGCCCTTTTTAGGAACGGCTTTCTGCAACGTCGCTTTGGGTTTCTCGGTATCTACACAGACACGCAAACTAGGCTGCGTCAGATGAACCTTCGCTGGGGTTAACGAACCGTCCTTGCGTTCGATTTGCACGACAAAGAAGTACCAACCGTCGCTGCGAGCCGTGTAGGTAAACGCTCCACGGGTTTCCAAGGTCGAGGCCGCCTGGGAGTAGGTCTTGCCCTCGTCACTGGAGACGTGCAGATGTAGGCGGGCAAATGTTGGATCGGGATCTAGCGAATAAGGGATCTCAAATGTCCGCTCCGCAAAGTAATGAACCGGGCTGTCAGCCCAAACCAGGCTACTCAGAGCCAGGCAGGCGAACATCGCCAGGATCATTCTCGTTCGCGGAACCATGACGCCGATTTCCTAACCCTCGACCGACCGCCTGTAGGGAACAGATCGACTCGATCAGTTCTCTCTCATCGACCCCAGCCAACCGCTTGCTTGAGGAATTGACTTTTTCCTTCTTGCAGAATGCGGCACTTTTGTGGTTTGGAGATTCTGGGCAACTCTTCTCTTTCACTAACTTCACGCCGCTCGACTGAGTGGCTCCGAATCCTCGCCCAGCAAACTGTACGCCAGTCGTTCGATTTCCTCACGCAACTGGCGAACCTGCCGTTCCTCCAAACTCAATCGATGACGCAGCTGTCGTATCTCTTCCTGACGAGTCGCCTCCTGTCGAGCATGTTCGTTTCGTTGCTGTTCCCAGTGTTCGCGTTGGCGCATCCATTTATGGGTCTGGCTCAGCAAACGCTCTTCCATCTGCTTGAGTCGCAACCCTTCTCGGGCCAACTCCTCTCGTTGTTGGAGCAATGTCTCTCGTTGTCGCTCTTGAGCAAGTGCCTCCAATTGAGCTAGTTCCTGTTGCATCAGCTTGTCAATGCGGTGATCGGTCCAGCCCGGATCATCCGAGCGATGCACCAATTCTGAGCGCATCTGTTCCAGGGCCACGGCCAAAGCTGCTAACTGGCGTTGCCGTGCGAGCAGGTCGGCACGTCCTTCCTCGCAGTCGTGCCACTGTTCGACCAACTCACGGTGCGTTTCCTCACAGCGCCGACGGGCAGAAATAAGTTGCTCCAGTTCACGTTCGGCGATGCGAGCATGCTCGGCTTGGGCTTGCGTAAGTTGGGCCAACTGGTCGTTCAACCTCGCTTCACGCGCTTCCAGTTGCTTCAGCCATTGCTCACGCTGTGCCTCCCAGCCGGCACGATCCAGCAGGAAGCGAGCCTGCCAACCTTCGAGTTGGTCGCGCTGCTGCTCTAGCTGGCGCAGACGCGCTTCTTGCTGGGCCAGTGCCTGTTCTCGGTCTTGCAGACGCTGGTTGGCTTGCTCCAATTCCGCCAACACCGCCAGATACTCCGCTTGCCACTGCTCTTGTGTTTTCAATAGTCGGTGCCATTGCTCGGCGAGATGGGCACGCTGCTCCGCCAACAACTGGGCAAAATCGCGTAGCGCCTGTGGCCAGTCGCGCTGCGGCTGGGGAGTTGGTGTCTGCAACGCAGCAGGCACTAGCAAACGCACCACTTCGAGCGATCGCGTCGGCAACTGTTCCCGTTGATGCCGAATCCGTGTTTCCAAACCGTCACACTCTCGTTTCAAGCGAGCTTGTTCTGTTTGCCAGTGCTGCCGCTGCGACTCTAACTCCGCCTTCTGACGAGCCATTTCCCGTTGAGCGGCTTCGACTCCCTCGTACCAGCGCTGCTGATCCAGGGCCAACGATTCGGCTTCTTCACGCAACCGTCGTTGCCCCAATTCAAGCTCACTGTTTACACGCTCCTGAAACCTCTGAACTTGTTCCCGTTCGCGTTGCAATTGCCGCTCTCGCACAATCAGTTCTGCCTCACGACGTCCAAACTCTTTCTGCTTCAAGTGAACGTGCTGTTGATGGCGTTTCCACAACTTGCGACGTAATTGGTTGGTTCGCACCCGTAGTTGAGCGACCTGTGTTCGCTGCTGATCAAGTTGGAATCGCTGTTGAGCCTGCCGATTAATCTCGGTTTGCAATGCCTCGCGCTGCTGACGATACTCTTCAAACAGTGCGTCCAACTCCCGCTGCCGATCGTCAAGATGTCGAGCGAGTTGCTCTTCCTGCAAAGCAAGAGACGAAGCCCGCGCTTCTAGACGTGCTTCCTCTTCGGTAAGGGCCGCCTGCTGAGCCGCCACCGCTGCCAGAATCACCCGCAAGGCATCGCGCTCGGCTTGCAGCTGAGCCTTCTCAGCACTAGGTACTTCGCTAGTCGGCGGAGTGCCCCCATCCTCGGGCAAAGCAATAGTTTCGGGTAAGCCAGGTAATGGCAAGTCGGCATCCATGCGAGATGATTCCCCCGAAGAGATGATCCGATCTTCTCTTCTATCGGCTGGAAGAATCCGAAAGTTTATATCGATTTTGCCGATTATTTAGTTTGTTATTGATTCCAGCACGAGTCGCATCACTTCCTCATCTTGACGAAAGGCCAAATGGCGCAATTTTAACTTGGTGGATTTCCCTGCCCCTGAAAGATTAGCGCTTTGAACCGAGACGATACAATCGCCTTTGGTAATCTCGGCAGGTAATTCCAAACTAGCCAGGAATCGCTCTGCCTGTCGTTTGAGCAATCCATCCGGCATGCCGGGCAGCAATTGTGGCTCCAGAGTCTGACGCAGTGTCAGAAACCCCACCTCCAAAAGCCGCGCTCGCGCAGGCACTATCCATTCGCCGTAAAAAACGTGATACCTCTTGGCGGCGTCCCGATCTTTCCCTAGGGCACGGAAGAACAGACTACCGGGATGCAAATCCTGCCCAATTTCACCGCGTCCCTCAATGATGACTCGCTGGATCCCTTCATTCAAACCAAAACGAGCAGCAATAAAGAACTCTTGCAGATCGACCAGAAACTTCAACTGCGTCAAATTGCTACCCGAATGCGGAGTGGCCATCAGTACCGCGCGATCGAATTTGCCTTTCAGTTTCTCGGCATACCAACGAAATACCAATCCTCCCGCACTATGACAGATGAACGTTACCTTCTGCGGCGATGGAAGTAATTCGCGAACCTGTCGAGACAACATCAATCCCGAGCGAGCAATACTGCCATTGCCGGGATGGCGAAAGACCAGCAAAGGACGACCTTTTAGCGACTTTTGTTCGCTGAAATAATCGAGAAAGGGTTGCCAACTGTCATTTTTGCCATACATCCCGTGTACAAAAACAATTGGACGCACTTCGGCATCGATCTCGCCTGGTTTACACGGGATAAAGTCTTTGGCAGTACGATCCCAACGAAACAGCCCAAATTCGGAAGCAGGATCAGCGGTCCCGTCTCGTTCCTGCAACAGCCGTTTTAATCGCTGGAGCCGTTGTTCCTTTTCCGAATGATTAGCCAAATACCGCATGCCATCTAGGGCTGCATCCAGTTCAAACCCAGCATTGCGGCACAGTTGAAATGCAAAGAGATCAGCTCGATATTCCTGATTGAGCGAATAAAGAAATTCAACGATTCGACCGGAAATAGTCACTTTGGTTTCTAGCACTTCGCGCCAAACTCCGGGTTCAATCCCCGAGTCAATCCCACGTCGAGCATCCTCTTCGAGAATGACCCATTGCCAACCACGACGACAATGGCCAAGTGCGGAATGTCCGATCTGGCGAGCCAGCAAAAATGCTAGCGCTGCTTCACCGCGTTCCCGATCAGACAAAAGGGTATTGAGCAGAGGATTGGTAAGGAAAATGTAGCCACCGCCAGGAGTGAATACTTCCCAAGTTTTGCGATCAAGCACCGTGAGGGAATAGCGAAACTCCTCGGGCAGTTGATACGCGGGCAATTCATCGACCAAACGATCGAGAATCTTGGAAACCGAAATTGGTGGATCCACGAGCTTGCTATGTTTCACCAATTCCTGATGCATCCTCTGGGAACGTCGATGCTCTTCAGTTGAGGGGAGATCTAGCGCAGTGAGTAGAAAAGCGGGAACCGCTCCCGTGATAGCGGCTCGAGCTTGTAAGGGGTTTAGCAGTGGTTGAGCCAGTGCGCGATGGTCCAGCATTTGTCGTTGTTTGGCATCGAGCGGCCATTTTGAGGCGGCATGACTAGGCAACCCCCAACCCACAACAACCGCCAGGGCAATCATCCAGAAGCGTGGCATGAGATGTTTCTCCAGCGCAGCGGCCTATTGAACATGATTTAGTTTATCAACTGTAAGGGATTTTCATTGAAAAATCGATTCTAACTATTGAAAAGTTTGATTGAAAGACGCTATATACTGTGTATCATGTTTCTTATTCTACATGTAGCCTTTGACAGGATTACCTGCAACTTGTTATCCTGGAGTAAATTAGATGAGCAAAAAGCGATCGGATGAAACCTCGATGGAACCCGTTGAATCAACGAATGGAGGCGAACACACTTCGAGCAATCCCAAACGAGAGGCTGTTCGTCAGGCTATCGAGGCACTCGGCGAAGATGCCCCTATTCAGGAAATGGCCAACTATATTCGCGATCATCTCAATGTGGAAATAGAAAATAAGGTCATTGGTGTTCTCCGACATCACTTATTGCGGGGCAAAAAGAAAAAGGTCGGTCGTCCACTAGGTTCCACGAAGAAAGTGTCCAAATCAAGCGGCGAAATTACCTTCGAGGACATTCTCGCCGTGAAGTCCCTAGTGCGACGACTCGGAGCACAGCGGATTCACGAGATGATTGATCTGTTCAGCTAATCGGTCAGTTTTGAATCGTAAGCCTGCTCTGGCTCACAACCGTGACAGCTAAGGAAGCCACACTGGCGGCAGAAGAATTCCATACCGCGTAGCGGTAACAAGACTCCGCCACACAAAGGACAGGAAGTGATGTCCCTTCCTGTCCTTGTCTCATGGTTGCAGATCAATTCTTTCTCGGGTCGTGCCATACTTGCGGCCCTCACTCGATATGGGACAGCCGCAGCTTATCATCTCGTTCTCGCCTTCGCGAGGTTGGTAGGCAGGATGGGGGGGTTTATCGTTCCGCCGAGGCCACGTCTCGAAGGATTTCGCGCAATCCCGCATCTTCCGCCCGAGAAACCGCCTGCGAGACGGGAAGCCAGATCCGTTGCCGTAATCCCATTTCGGGATAAATCTCGACTGCCCCCGTGACCAACATCTGAAAAACGATCACATGGCAAATGAGACCGTCTTTTTCGTAGAGATAGCTGCCCAGAGGTTCCTGACGTAACAGCCCCACCAATCCTGCTTCTTCCCAGGCCTCTTGCAGGGCAATTTCTCCTGCCGATTTTCCGGTCTCGATTGTTCCTTTTGGCACCACCCAGCGTTTCCCACTGCGCGAAGTGACGAGGCAGACCTGACTGTTGCGTATGGGCACTACTCCAGCCTGTCGCAGTAAACCACCCTGTCCTGCCATCCAGTCATCCTTTCCTAGTTGTCGAATATGCCAGCATCGAAGGCCGGTTGGGTTGGCTCCGGCAATGGCACGGCAGCCACGGTCAATCCCGTCTCTCCTTCCACTACATCCGCAGCGTGAGCGTACTGAATCATTTCATCCGTGCTAGCCGGATCCACCGCGCGACAACTTGCGGTTAATCGGTCGGCAATGTCGCGCATTTCTGTTTGCCACTCCTCAGAGGTAATCTCCTCAGGGCAAACCTGGGCAAATTCACCACAAAGCAAGATCAATCGCAACAAATGCCGAAAGATGATTCCTTCCTGTTTGATGAGATCCCGAGTGCGAACATAGAGATTGAAATTTCCCGCATAGGTTTTCAATAATTCCCCCGCGCTCCAGACAGCAAGAGTATTAACATCCGTTACTTCGGGATGAGTAGCATCGAACAGTAAGCGTAATTTGTCAGCTAAGGCCGGCGGGCGATTTTCCCAGCCGATCTCTTCCTCGTCCTCGTCGTCTTCGGATTTAGGCAGGGGAGCCGCCATTAGTCCACGTTGAATCAGCAAATCGTTCAAGCGATTGACGGCCAACGGTCCTGGTGGCAAATGTTCCTCCCACGGCACGCGCACCGAACGCAAGATCGCTCGTGGCATCTCCAACACGCTCTCGAAGGCCTGGATTCGTTCGTCGCGATTGGCAATTCCCAGATGCTGGAGCAAAAATGCGCCATAAAGTGGGTGAATACTCCGAAATACGAGCAGCGTATCTAACTTAGCCGTCGGATAAGCCCGAATCACTTCGTAATCGCCGAGTTGATCCCGTGACGGCGGAGTCGGCTCCAGAGTGACGAACTGATGATCGGCCAGCGTCAAAAGCATCCGATCGAGCTGTTTTTCCCCGGCACGGATTCGGGCGTCATCCATTAGTCGCTTATGAACCACTCGTCGCACCGTGGCTACCTCGGGCGAGAGTTTCAACCAATAAGCCAGCAACCGCCAGGGCAGCGGCCCTTTGCTGTAGAGCTTGCCTGGCGGCGCTGCTTGCAACTGCTTGAATTGGCCCTCCGTCCAGTAGACGATCTTGTCCGACTTGGTTGGTTTCTTCTTTTTCAGAGCCTTTTTCGCCTTAATTAGGTTGGGGTCTTTGGTGGTTTCTGGAATCTGGTCATACTTCTCCTGCCAGCGTAGTAGGCGAACATCATCCTCATGAGCGATGGCGTAAACGTAGCCCTTATCGTCGAACTGAGGCCGCCCCGCGCGACCGAAAATTTGATGGGCTGTACTCGACTCAATTAATTTCTCCTTGCCGGGTGGTCCTTTCACCAGCGAGGTCAGCACTACGGTACGAGCCGGCAAGTTGATGCCCGCCGCCAGCGTTTCTGTGCAGACGCAGACTGTGAGCAGTTTCTTCTCGAACAGTTCCTCAACCACGCGACGATACTTGCCCAACATGCCGGCATGATGCACGCCCACCCCACGACGAAGAATTTGCTTAAGTTTTGGTCCAACGCCTTCACGCCAGTCCAGTTTGTCGACGCGGTCGTTGAGCAGACCTTTTACCCCCGGAGGCAACAGATCCAACCCTTTCAGCATCTCCGCGACGTTCCAGCACTCATCGCGATTAAAGCAAAACACCAGCGCAGGTGTGGTTCGAGCCTCGCCTTCTCCTTTGGCCATCTTCACCAACTGGTCGCCGAGAAACTCGTCGTTCACCCAGCGAAAGGTAAGCGGCACTTTGCGTTCCTTGCTCTCAACTAAGGTGAGCTTGCGCTGATGGCAGCGATCCAACCAGCTGAGAAATTCCGGCGCGTTGCCGACTGTGGCCGAGAGCAACAATAGTCGGACGTGAGCCGGCAGCAAGGCCAAGGACAACTCCCAGACGATGCCTCGATGTAGATCGGCGAAGTTATGAAACTCATCCATCACCACCGTCGAGACCTGGGAAAAGTCGAATGTCTCACTTAAAGGATCACTAGGAGATCTAAAATGGAGCAAACGATTGAGCAAAATCTCTGCCACCACGATGAGAAGGCGAGCGTTGGGATTGACGCGACGATTGCCCGTAACCAAACCGACGTCGTCGGCACGAAAGCCCCAGCGTTCGGCAGCAGCCTGCATCTCGTGGAATTTCTGCTCTGTCAGGGCGATGAGTGGCGTAGTGTAATAAGCAACCGTTCCGGTATGTAATGCCTCAAACAGCGCCGCCTGGGCGATCAAGGTTTTGCCTGTTCCTGTCGGGGCACACACCAGCACTCCCTGGTTGGAATCAAACCAGGCATACAGAGCTTCCTCTTGCACCGGATACGGCGGATACGGCAACTGAGCGAGATAGCGTTCCAGCAGTTCCTCACGCGAGAGGTTGGCAGAGATCATCGGTTCACTTCCTGGCAGATTGTCGGGCCGCTTCCCGTTCGAGACGCTTTTTGACGCCGGCGATGATCTCTGTCTTCATCTGCTCTAGTTGCGGCACTTTTTGCAAGATGTCCTCGATAGTCCAGGTGCGCGTCCACATCAATAACCCCTGGTTAGTGTCGAGTAGTTCGGCCACAATCACCAGTCTCGCTCCGTCATCCTCGACCGTAACCTTGCCAACTAACACCGCGGCCACGCCAAGTCGACGACCCACTTTCAACTCTTCTCCTTCGTCTACCCGCACCGGCACCTGACGAGGACGTGCGACCCGAATGGTAGAGTCTTCGAGCAAAGCAATAGGAATCTCCTTGGTCCAGTCGGCCAGCGTGTACTTAACTCCATCATGCAGTTCTTTGGGCACGTCAAACGGCAGCACCGCCACCGAGTCGCACGGCGGCGCGACAGCTAAAGGAACTTCGGATCGAGGCGAGGCCGAACATGCCAGGGCCAACGCTCCAAACAACAGCAACAGCACGCAACTTTTCCTCATCGGCTTCGTTCCCTCTCCGTGAGACTCGAACGAATCTTCTGGAACCTTACGGGATGGATCCCAACCCGCCAATCCCTGCTGACAACCCCTGCAAAACAGAATGCGAGAAGGATCCGACGAAGAGAAGAGAATTTACTGGATGGAATAATAAAAATGTAAATGGATCTTCAAAATTTGGTGAACTGTTGATGAAGGGCGATCAATCCTGCGAGTCTTCGCCGCCCTCTTTCTTTTGCTCTAGCTTCTTGAGCGGTCGTGGACCATCGACGCGATAATCCCCCTGTCCGCCTTGTTCGCGGCGACCGTGCCACCAATCCAGGACGATCTTTGACGAAAAGCACAAACCAGGATAGTCCCATCCCCAGGTGCCCTCGGTCACGGTGCGCGGTTCGCCGTCGACACACTGGCACGGCACTGCGCCGCCGCCGACATAGTAGCCGACGTAGCGTCCGGTGTCTGACAGATAAGCGCAGGGCGACTCTTCCCGAGGACAGCCAGCGCGGCATTCGTCCTTGTGATCGGAACTAGGCAAACATTTGCAGCCTGCCAACAAGAGCAGCAATCCTGTGAGGCAACAACGCTTCATGTGATCCCGCCTTCCGGATTGCGATTGTATTTGTGATACGGCACACGAATTCCGTTGACGAACCGCGTGTCGATGTGGATGCCATTGGGAGCAGCGAGGAGACCAGCACCGGCCACGGTGATTACGTCGTCCTGATCGACGCCATCCCCCGAGACGCCGAAGCCGCCGATCAGCAGTTCACTGCGATAGAGCGGTTCCGAACCGGGAAAGAAGATGATGCCATTTTGATTGGCTTTGTTCGCGGGATCGCGGAAGTTCGAGCCAGGGTTGAAAGCATCAAATCCCTGAACGCTCTGATAGGCACTAGCCGGCAACGGCGGTCCGATGTTCAATCCGGTGTTGGGATCAACTCCACCATCATTAAGGATCGAAAATGGTCCTGGAGGCGCTCCCTCAATCCCTTCGGGATAACGTGGCAACGCCAGATAACGAAATGAGCGATTGGTCAACGCCAGTCCGATTGGCGTATTGGGAAGTTGATCCTGAGGTTGCAAGCGATCGCTAGCGTAGTAGGTTACATTGCGTGCCTTGGCCACAGCTACATCGAGGGAAAAGACCGTGGCATCCGGCATGCGGAACAAACCGACCACCTTGCCATCCAGATCGGTGACGGCGAAGACCATTCTCGTAGTGCTGTTAAGCGGTAAGCGAATCGCGGCCCGAGTCTTGTTCGCTTGAACAATTCCATCCTCGATGATGCGCTGCACTTCGGCGGCCGTGATACCATTGCCATTGAGTGGAGGAACAATCCATCCTTCCGAAACTGGTTTGCCCGCGAGAAATTTGTTGCCGTTCGTATCCACTGTGAGAAAGAAGTCTGAAGGGAAATTAAACGCCCCTTGATTGACTCCAGGCAATTGAGCCGCGAACGCCAGCAGATTGTTAATCCCTTCAATTCCACCTGGCCCGACAATATCGAGAGTGATGCCAACCAGATCAATCCGCCGAGCATTTGGAGCTAACGGTAAGGCAAACCCAGGCAACGCAGGAACCCCATTGATTGCGCCAATGCCGGCCCCTAGCCCTGGGGCACCTCCGACAGCAGCGAAAGCAATATATTCTGCCTCCATCGAGCGGTCGAGCTTATTGGGATTGTGATCCACGCTGAGAGCGGAATTCTCCTCATTGGCATAACCCGTCTTGCCGGGAAAGAAGACGCCGATTCCGCCGACGAGATTACCGTTCTCGTAGATCGGAATTCCACCCGGCAAGGTGGCGATGCCGCGCGGCTGGGCATTGGGGAGTCGCCCCGATGCCGTGCCGAACGAGATTGGGGCAAATAGTTCTACACCGGGAGCCAAATCACCCGGATTGATGTTAAAGCGAGTATTGCCCGGTTCAACATTCTGTAGCGTGTCTCGATTAGTATGCTCGATTGCAAACAAATCGACTTGCGGAGTGTACGGCACATTAGGCGGGAAGTGGCCCTTGATGCCAATCGGTGCGACGAACCCTGGACCGCGAATTGTAGAATTGAGATCGGCAATATTGGGATTGCTTTCAATCTCGCGCTGCGTCATCGTCGTTTGACTGATGAATTGCACGGTACGTGAAGTCAGTGGAGCCTGATTGTTGCCGAAGAACGCGCCGGTTCGTGCCTTGGCTACGGCTCCATCAACAGCAAAGACGAGCGCCTCGTTGCTAGCGAAGATGGCGGAATCGACTCCCGGTTCGATTAACACACCGACAATGCGACCATTGCGATCGACAACAGCGATAATTGCATCCTCACTACCCGAGGCTGCCGCTGCTCGTTTGAGCAGAATCTCCACTTCAGCCGGATCGAGCAACGACGACGACGGCGGAGCGGCAGTTGATTCGGGAATAGCTAGGCAGAGCAAGTCGTCTTCGCCTGGAATGACCACATCGCCTGGCTTCACATTGAAGAGCAGATTGCGCCCGCCATCGCCATCGAAGGTCGTCTTTCCGGGGCCAGCTCGCAACTTGTCATTCTCGGCACCACCAGATAGCAGAGTTTCGCCGCCTCCGCCTCGCAGGATGTCATTGCCCCCCTGACCAAAGATGTTCGCTGGCACCTGGATCGCTGGATCGACGGAGAGAATGTCCTTACCGCCACCGCCGGTCATGGTAATGTTGGTAACCGCGGCAAGATCAAATCGTCCGATCTCTTGCACGAAAGAGCGCACTACCAGCTGATTGGTTTGCTCATCGAAAACGACACGAAGATGATCTCGATTTGCGGACCCCGTGATAAATAAGGTACCCGTAACCAAATTGGCCGTTGCGGGAAGGCAGCGAGGTTCGAGCAACTCGACTCCAGGTCGAGTCGTCCAGCGATTGCAATCCTGCATTCCTGCCCCCCACCGTGAATTCCCTGGTTTCTCTTAATTGAGGATGAATTACCAATCAGTTCCACCAGGGTATGCCAATAATCGGCAAACTCGACCACCGCGCTGTAACGAGGAACAAAAACCTTGAAAAATAATTCAAGTCATTTTTTCGCTAATTCTCACACAACCAATTAAGTTTTCCCATCTTATCCGTCGATGATGTGAGTCTAAGGGGGGGATTATGCTGTATGGATCATCGCCTGCTCGCTATGATTGGGGCAATAGGCCTATTGACAGCGCTCGCCAGTGCAGTTCCAGCCTCCGGGCCCTTGCATGATCCGCCACCGAAGCCGGCTGAGGACATGGTGCCGTTGAATCGCTCCCTCGATCCCGTTCCAGCAATTCCCAGTGATGACAGTCTGGATGTGTACAACTCCACTGAGCATTTCGTAGTTCATCAGGACCCACCGCCAGGATTCACCGGACGGTCTGGAATCAAGGCTAGTGTAATGCAGACAGACGCGCACTTCGTGCCGGTCGAGGATCGCTGGCGTATCGGCTTTCCGGAATGGGATCGCTACAATAAAAATCATCGATTTCTGGATGATTACCCATTTGACATTGGCACTTGGTTCAATCCGTATAAGCAAAATGTGCTAAAGGGAGATTACGCGATACTGGGTCAGAATGTATTTCTTGAAATCACGGCAACGAACTTCACACTGCTAGAGCCACGACAGATTCCCACGCCGACAACTCCGTTTGAAAGCACGGTGAATCCGCATCAGTTCGAGTTTTTCGGCAGTCCCAATCAATTTATCTATCTCGACTATGTCGCTGTGAGCATCGATCTATTCCATGGCGATGCCGCATTCAAGCCTGTAGATTGGCGAATTAAACTCACTCCGGTTTTCAATAGCAACAATCTCGCCGTGAGTGAATTGGCGGTAATCAATCCCGATGTTCGTAAAGGTGTGGTTCGTGAGCGTACTTTTTTCGCGTTACAGGAATGGTATGTCGAAAAGAAATTAGCCGATCTTAGTCCGCATTATGATTTCGCTTCCGTTCGCCTTGGTTCGCAGTACTTCGTCAGCGATTTTCGTGGCTTTATTTTCAATGACATCAATCGTGCTGTGCGATTCTTTGGCACCTCTGAGAGCAATCGCAATGAGTTCAATGTGGCACTGTTCCTAATGCAAGAAAAGGATACGAATAGTCGTCTAAACTCATTCAACGAAACTCGTGAACAGCAAGTATTGATTGCTAATTTCTACCGTCAGGATTTTATCTGGCCCGGTTATACGGCTCAATGGAGCTTTATTTACAATCATGACGCCCCATCGTTTCATTTCGATCGAAACAACTTCCTAGTGCGTCCTGATCCAGTCGGCGTCTTTCAGCCACACGATTTGAACGTCTTTTATCTCGGCTTCAATGGAAATGGCCACATCAATCGTTTCAATATTACGAATTCATTCTACTGGGCACTAGGACGCGATTCACGCAACCCGCTAGCCAATACCGCGCAGCGAATCTCCGGGTTTATGGGAGCAATTGAGTTGTCCTATGATCGTGATTACGTGCGATTCAAGACCTCGTACTTTGTTTCCTCAGGTGATCGAGACGTGAATAACGGTACAGCCGCGGGGTTCGATTCCATTCTCGATGCCCCCAACTTCGCTGGTTCCTTGTTCAGTTACTGGGGACGACAGCGGCTTCCGTTGTTTGGCGTGGGCCTAAAGCAAGAATTCAGCCTGATTCCTGATTTACGCTCGAGCAAAATTCAGGGCCAAAGTAATTTTGTCAATCCAGGAATTCATATCTTCAATCTTGGCTTCGATGTAGATTTGACCCCGAAATTGAAGATGATAAATAACTACAATTTCATGTGGTTCGATCAAACCGCTCCACTAGAAGTGTTTGTTTTCCAAGGAGCAATTGATCAATTCATTGGCGCGGATCTGAGTATGGGAGTGGAATATCGACCATTACTAAATAATAATGTAATGATGCAGTTCGGCGTAGCCACCCTAATTCCCGGACAAGGGTTTAAGGATCTCTACAATCGTCTGAATCATGAAGTGCCCTCCCTGGTCTCTGGGTTTGCCCAGATGGCTTTGACGTACTGAACTAGCCATGTTGTGAAATAGTATGGTGTATTTGCTCGCAGGCTGAAGCCTGCGACTACCGGTTCGGAAGCCTGCGACTACCGGTTCGGATTAACAGGTGTGAGGCACACGATCCGGAACGCTGACACACGCAGGGCTGAAGCCTGCGACTACCGGTTCGGATTAACAGGCAGCCGCTCGCTGAGTTGCAGATAACCGCAGGCTGAAGCCTGTGAAAGAGCTTCCTCCCCCTGTGAGCTACTCCATCTTGAGAAGCGCTCTAGCCCTGTTGGGTCTGAAATTTTTCCACCTCGTCGCGCTTGGGAAACGATTGTTGCGCTCCGACGCGCGTGACGGTAAGCGCGGCGACGGCACTGGCCCGTTTCATGGCGGATTCGATCGGCAAGTTTCTGGCTAAGTCCAGTGCCAGACTACCGATGTACGCATCACCTGCACCGGTGGGATCGACAGCGTTCACCGTCACAGCCTCGACCCGAAGTGACTGTTCGCGATCTTGATACCAGCTGCCGCGCGCGCCTAGCGTAACCAAAACGGCAGTTGGTCCCTGAGCTAGCAGCGCGTCGACCACAGGCGAGAGATTGCCGGACGGATATACCGGCGCGGAGATCAGCTCTGCCAATTCAATCTCATTGGGCACACAGAGATCACATAACGGGAGTAATTCTCGCACCTCGGGCACATACGGAGCGGGATTGAGCAGAGTCTTGACACCTTTGGCTCGCGCTAAAGTAAACGCTTCTTTCGCGGCTTCGATGGGCGTTTCCAGCTGTGCCACCACGATGTCAGCCTGCTCGATGATCTGTCGGGAAGCGCGAATTTGCTCCGCGCTGACTGCGGCGTTGGCTCCGGCAACGACGACGATGGCGTTCTCCGCGCCGTCGTCCACCAACACAACGGCTGTTCCCGTGGGAACTTCGCATCTCTTAATAAAAGATATATCAACTCCTTGTTGGCGTAAATTTTCCAGGCAACGCTGACCAAATGGATCGTTGCCGACGCAGCCCAACAGCGTCACCTCGCCTCCCAAGAGAGCAGCCATCACGGCTTGATTGGCTCCTTTTCCGCCATAACCGATCTCAAATGAGGAACCAGAAAGTGTCTCGCCTGGTTGTGGCAGGCGAGTGACGCGAAAGATCAAATCGACGTTGATTGATCCGACCACCACCACGCGAGCCATGCGATTCTCCTTGTTTGGGGTGTGGCGTTTCAGGTTTGCACTAACTCCGTCGCCAATCGAGCGACCTCCTCGACCAACGGCATATGACGAAATCGATGAAGTCCTTTGGGAAGTTCGTCCAGTTGTTCCTCAATGTGCAGCTCCTCGGAGACCGCCAACAGATAGGGAGTGTGAGCGTGGCGTTGTAACATCTGTAGATGTTTGATCGCGCTAGCTTTTCGCCAGAAGCCGAGTATCTCCAACTTCACCTCACGGCCTAGGGTCCGGTGAATCAGGCGAAAATCGGGCACCCAGAAGCTATTGCCTAAAGGATAGACCTCGGTCTCTTCAAGCAATTCCCAGTCGGGTACCCGTCGGCGGAACGACTCGACGAAACTGGCAATCTCCGGTGGAACGTACATGCCCGTATCGGCAGCGTGGTTGACGAGGTGATCCTTGGGTGTCAGCAAAAATCGCTTGGGCTTCTTTTGCGTGCCCCAACGTAGTTCGGCCTGAAGTTCAAAGTTATCACAGAGCAGCAGCGTCGGCAAAAATAGGGCGAGTTGCAGGCCATACTTCTGCGTCGAAGAAAACAGGCTGAGCGGGCCGTCGAGATGGAAGGTGTGGCTGTCTGGACCAGAGCGTTCGATCTCGCAGAGCAGCCGATGAAACTTGATCGCGCGCAGTAGTTGGCGATAGCGAGCGGGCGGCTGAGCGAAGATGGTGATCGAGACCCGGATCGCGCGCAGCAACACCGCTTGAGCCAGGGCGACATTGTAACGCTGCAACAGTCGCTCCGCGGTGATGTCGTCGAAGCGGATCAACTTTTGCTCACTTTTCAGATCTGCAAAGAGTGATTTTTCAACTTCCTCGACCGTCAGATCGAGCAACTCTGCCGAGCGAGTGAGGACAGCAATTCGGTCGAATCCCGCGGTCTGGGTGTCGCTCTGCCGGGCCAGAGTTGCCTGCTGGAACACGGTGCTGCGGATCTTCTCCGGCGGATGTCCAGAGACCGTTTCAAACTCGCAGCGGTCGGACAGCAATTTGGCCAGACCTTGATGAACCAGCGTACTCTCTTCGCTAAAGGTTTCCTCGATCAGTTCCTCCAAGTCGCCGCGGGTTCGCCCGACCATTTCGCGAAACAGTTCGAGCAGTTGTTCAGCCAGAAGCAACCAAGTCTCGTCGCGCGTGTCGAGATAGTAGGGGAGAATGCGATCACGAGCGTAGCGAACTCGTACCAGTTTTCCCGTAAGCATGCCCCACCTACTATTGATAAGCGTGATGCTGCGTTCGCCGCTGAGTGATAAACTCCTCGACCGTGCCGCGTGTGACTACCTCGATCAAGCGAGCCTTCTTTTCGCCATGCTTGCGAAGAAGTCGCCCCAATCGCTGGACATGTTCGCGCACCGTGCTAGTGCCGGACAGGATGATGCCGACGTTGGCGGCAGGCACGTCAACGCCCTCGTTGAGAACGCGACTGGTGACGACGACGGAATACTCACCAGAATGGAACCGATCAAGGATCTGTTTTCGCTCTTTTGTTTTGGTCTGATGGGTAATGGCTGGAACCAGATACCGCCGAGCGATCTGATAGACAGTGGCGTTGTCGTAGGTGAAAATTAGCACCCGATCCTGACGATAACGGTGCAAGAGTTTTTCGAGCAGTTCAAGTTTGGCCGGAGCGGCCAGCGCGAGCCGACGTTGTTCCTGAAAGGCTTGGAAGGCGGCTCGGCCCTCTCGGGAACGGCAGGTTTCCTGAATGAAGCGGCTCCAACCAGCCGGCGACCCCATATTAATCCCTTTTTGCGAGCAAAATTGTCGGTAACACTCGCGTGCCTGCTGGTAGGCCGCCGCCTCCGCCTCGGTCAGTTCGACGTACAACCGTTCCACGTGATAGTCGGCAAGATAATTCCCCGCTAGTTCCCTGATCTCGCGGCGATAGACGATGGGACCGATCAACTCCGGATACAGCGACTCCATGCCATCGGTGCGTTCCGGAGTGGCCGTCAGTCCGAGCCGATACGGCGCGATCGCTCCCTGGGCGCTGGTCATGTAGCTGGCTCCGGGGAGGTGATGACACTCATCGAAGATGAGCAGGCCAAACCGATTGCCCCAGCGTTCGACGTGGATGTGAGCCGAATCATACGTTGTCACGGTGAGCGGCTGAAACTCGTGATAGCCACCGCCAAGCAATCCAACCGGCACGTCGAACGCCAGGCTTAGCTCGCTGTACCACTGCGACATCAGATCGATGGTCGGAGCGACGATAAGCGCGGGCCGTTGGGCACGCTGGATCGCCAGAATGGCGACAAACGTTTTGCCTGTTCCAGTAGGCAGGACGACAATCCCCTGGCCACGGTTTCGCCACCAGGATTCGACCGCCTCGCGTTGATGGGGGAAGGGATCGCGGCTAGTCCGCAATGGCCAGGGGGTCTTCTGATAGACACGCGCCTCATCCTGGAAGGCTAGCTTCCGCTCCAACAGCGTTTCGACAATGGCGCGGTAGGCTCGCCCCTGGGCACGATGAGTGCGGGTTCGAGCGTCGAACTGGACGCCGGGCAACGAGGTGAGTACCTCGGCGCTGGAGCCTTCGAGCAGCAGCGTTCCGGCATCGAACCGGAGATGAATGGTGGCATCGTTCATGCCGTTATTGTTACGGGCGGTTCGCCAATTCGCTAGACAGAAGTTGACGAATGAACTGCATCAAGCCGAGAGCGGGAGTGCGGCGCGTCAGGTTCTTGTGGAACGGTCAACAGCTTGCCCGAGGCGGCCCGAATTCGCTCGACCAAAACATAAAACACGGGCACCAGAATCAGCGTGACCATCGTCGAAAGCACAATACCGCCGATGATGGCCCGAGCCATCGGCGCGCGGGTCTCGGCTCCGGGGCCGATGCCGAGGGCGGCGGGAATAGCCCCTGCCATGGTCGCAATACTAGTCATCAGGATCGGACGCAGCCGCACCGGACAAGCTGTGAGAATCGCCTCCTCCAGTGGCTTGCCCTCGTCGCGGAGTTGGTTGGTATAGTCGACTAGAATGATCGAGTTCTTCTTCACCAGCCCCATGAGCAGCACCAAGCCAATCATGCTCATCATGTTCAAGGTGTCACCCGTGAGCCACAGTGAGACGAACGCTCCGGTGACGGCGAAGGGCATGGCCAAAAGCACCGTAAAAGGATGGACAAAGGAGTTAAACTGTACGCCTAGAATCATGTAAGCGATCAGTACGCCCATGATGAGGGCAAAGACCAGACTGTTGATCGTCTCTCGCATGGCGCGAGCGTTGCCCATCTCGACGGCGGTGCCATCGTCGCCCATCACTTCCTGAATCATCTTCTCGACCTCGGCGATGGCCTCGCCTTGGGAGACGCCAGGCGCTGGGTTGGCGGTGACTTCAATCTTGCGTTGATGATTGTACCGATTAATGACCGGTAATGTCGGTAATAGTTGGATATCCTGCACCACATCCTCGACGTTGACCAACTGATTGTTGCCGGCTCGCAGTGTCATCACCTTGAGAGCATCGGGGGACGCGCGGAGCTGCTCCTGCAAGCGAACGCGGATGTCATAGCGTCGTCCCTTGTCGGTGAACTTGCCCACCCTGGCCCCACCGACGAGTAAGCTGATACTGTCGGCCAGATGAGCCACGGTCATGTTGACCTGGGCCAGCTTCTCGCGATCAGGAATGATGCGCACCTCGGGCATGCCCGGACGATAGTCGGTGTCGATGTCTTCAAGCAACGGTTGATCGGGATTGCGTGGGTTGCGAGCAGCGCGCATTCGTTCGAGTAACTCGATGCGATAGGTCGGTAATCGACTCCAGTCGGCTTGTAGCACGAAGTCGATCGGATCACCGCGCTGGGCCGTGAAGCCCTCAGTCGATTGATCGCGCACCACAAAACGGATATCCTCGATCTCTCTTAGATCATTTCGGATCTCGACCATGAGCTGCTGCTGACTTTTCTTTCGCTGAGCATGGGGAACTAATTGCACGAAGATGTCGGCCTCGTTCATCAACTGGCCGGACTCGGTGGCGACGGTCGTGAGTAAACTGGCGATCTCGGGGCGTTCGACGAGTCGGCGTTCACACTCAGCTAACAGATCGGAAACCTGGTTGATGCTCGATCCAACTGGGCAGATGATGTGGACCAACAGTCGGCTTTGATCCTCGCTAGGCACTAATTCTCGACCCAGCACGTCGAAATAGAGAAAAGCCCCCGCCAAGGCAATTAACAAAGCACTGACCAACAGCACCAGCCCCCAGCGACGCAGTGCCAGCTTCAGCGACCAGCCATAAGCGAGGGCCAGCTTGTCGAGAATCCAGTCGGTCGGCCAGAGCAGAAACGGTCCCAGAAGGAAGCGATCGACCAACCACCACAGCAGGTTGCCGAAGCGAACCAGGCAGGCGACCAGGGCGAATTCGACGACACCTTCGATCAGCAGAAGCCACAGCCAGTTCCAGCCTGACACGCTCAGAGGATCGGGCCAGACAGGTACCAAGCCGAACCACTCGTAACACCACGGGCCCAGATTGAGCAGGGGCCAAACGTAGGGTTGCAAGATCGGCCAGATCAGGGAGGCGAGCCGAACCGCTGTTCCGACCAGTAAGGTCAACCCACCCAGCACCCAGGCCAGAGCAAAGGGAAACAGCGTGGGCCGATGCGGCACCTTCTCACGGAGATTGAGGAAGTAGGCACAGAGCATTGGTGTGAGCGTCAAGGCGCTGATCAGTGAGAGGAACACGGCCACACCGACCGTCATGCCGAACTGGAAGAAGAACTTGCCGATCGTGCCGCTCATGAAAGCCACGGGCAGAAAGATGGCCATGATGGACAGCGTGGCTGCAATAGCAGCAAAAGAGATCTCTTTTGCTCCAATTAAAGCAGCCTCCAGGCGTGACTTGCCCATCTCGCGATGTCGATAGATGTTCTCTAGCACCAGAATCGCATCGTCGACCACGACGCCGACCGACAGCGACAGTCCCAACAGGGTCATCAGATTGATGGTGAACGGTTGCATGCCGAACAGCTTGATGCCGTAGTTGAGGACAAAAAAGGTGCCAATCAGCGAGGTGGGGATCGACAGACAGATGTTGATCGTCGTGCCGATCGACCCCAAGAAGAGGAAGCAGACCACCGACGTTAGCAACACACCTAGGATCAAGGTCAGTTTCAACTCTTCGACGTTCTCGCGGACGAACAGAGAGGTATCCACCGGGACGTCGACGCGAATATCTTTGGGGAGCATCTTGCGTAGCGGTCCAGGATTCTGCTCCGTGCCCAGTTGCTTCTTGACATTCTCGCACACGGAGACGAGGTTGCCACCGATTGCTTTGCGCACACCAACAGCGACGGCTGGCATGCGATTAAACCGAGCCAGGCTGCGTTGATCCTCCAAGCCGTCCTCGATGGTGGCCACGTCGCTGAGGTAAATCTGCTGCTTGTCTCGCTGGGCAATGAGCAACTTTTTGAAGTCCTCGATGGTGTAGGCCTCGCCCATGGTGCGGAGGTTGAACTCGACAAGGTTGCTCTTGATGTAACCGGCGGGCAGTTCGGCGTGCTGCGTCTCGATGGCGGCGCGGACGTCGTCCGCCGAGAGATTGAAACTCGACAGCTTGTCGCGATCGACCCAAACGCGGATGTTGCGTGCCTGCAAGCCGGCGAACTGAATCCCACCCACTTCGGGAATGGACGCGAGTTGTTGCTTGAACTGCCGTTCGGCGAAATCACTGATGATCCGGCGCGGCACGGGGCCAGAGAGGGTCAACCAGATGACCGGCAGATTGTTTGGATTGACCTTGGAGATGACGGGCGGGTCGATGTCCAAGGGCAGACGACGCCGCGCCGCGCTGATGGCGTTCTGCACGTCCTGCATGGCCACGTCGATGTTGCGGTCGAGTTTGAAAAACACTGTCGTGATGCTGGTCCCCTCCAGCGCCTGCGACATGATATAGTCCACTCCCTCGACGCCAGCGACAGCATCCTCGACGATGTCGGTCACGTCGCCGTCCATGATGTCAGGGCTAGCCGCTTCGCGGGTGATGACGATCGACACGACGGGAAAATCAATCTCGGGAAACTGACTGACGCCCATGTCGCGGTAGCCGAGATAGCCGAAAACGATCATGGCCGCCGCGAGCATTACCGCGAAGACCGGATTGCGGATGGACAGATCGGATAAACTCATGGTTCGGGACTCAACGCAGTCTGAAAAGAGCCTGGTTCGGTGGGATCGGGAATCGGTTGAGTAAAGTCGACGACATACGATCGCCCCGCGCGAATCTCGACGAGTCGCGACTCACTGATCGGCAGACCAAGAGCGATATAATCGACCTTCATTGTGTAGTAATAGGGTTTATCGCGTTCGAGTCGGGGTGTCTCGAAGGTGCGGGAGTCACTGGCGATCATGATCTCGTCATTGACGGTCAGCTGTCCGCCGCGCGGCAGAATGACGGAGATTTTCGCCGAAGCCAGGTCGGCCAGGTCGGTCACGCGCTGACGTCGGTAACGCGCGCGCGGCTTGCCCTGCGGAGCCTGTGCCGCAGTGGTGAAGACCAAAGCGACGCCCGTCCCGCCGCTCTCGTGCCAGAGACGAACTCGCTCGGTGACGCGGGCGGATAGTTGCGACAGACGCACGGTTGGCCTCGTCGGAGCGATGGTACTTAGCCCAGCTGTTTCGACGTACAAGCCCCAACGAGTCAGAGCCTGCCGCGCTCGTTCCGTCAGTTCCTGATCGAGCAATTTGCGAGCCGACAAAGTCTCGCGGGTTTGCTCGCGGATCAACTCATGGACCAAAAGCGGCAACAGCGTCATCACGCCATGACGGATATTATCGATCGCGATTACCGCCGTAATGGCATCCTCGACCCGATAGACGATGGTCGTATCCACGTCGTAGACCAGACCATCGCAGGTAGTCACACGCTGACGGGGCAGATCCAACGTGACGGAGCGAACCGGTGTGTGTCGCACCGTTTGCACGAGGGGGATAAGGGGATGAAAGCCGGGTTGCAGCACTTTTTTGGCTCGACCGAAGGTGAACAACACGGCTGCTGTGCCCGACTGAACCGTAGTGCCGAGCATGCGCACGAAGGCTAGCACCAACAGAACCACCGACGAGGGATGCTCACGAGCAAACTGAAGCAGGAATTGCCAGACGCTGCTGAGAATCGTTAACACGACCTCCAGCGCCCAGTCGAAAATCCGACTAACAAGATCCGCAAGCCGGTCGATCATGTCGGCCTCGACGGATCAGCCACGGGCGTTTCGTCCTCTTCGTTGAGCATCTCTTCA
The DNA here is from genome assembly GCA_937923405.1 of uncultured Gemmataceae bacterium. Lineage (GTDB taxonomy): Bacteria > Planctomycetota > Planctomycetia > Gemmatales > Gemmataceae > CALDUY01. The sequence continues at coordinate 78,352 of CALDUY010000015.1, forward strand.
AGCTCATCCACCTGGCGTTCAGGTCGGGTCGTGGCCGGCGTCGGCAGCTTGGGCAGTATTTCCGACTCGATGGGTCGGAGTGACACGACCGAGCCGGAGATGAGCGCGACCGCTGCCTCGGTGCTAAGGCCCGCTTCGCGAAGTTGCCGGAACAAAGCCAGCTTCTCTTCAGCAAGTTTGCGGAGCTGAGTAATCTCCAAAGTTTCTGGCGTCGGCGAGAAGGTCGAGAAACCAAACTCGTGGATCTTGATCCCCCACTGGTTTTCGATGACACTCAGCTCTTCCTTGACCTGGGCCACCATCGCCGGCAGGTCGCGGATCGATTGGCGATCCTGAGCCTTAACCACGCGCTGCACTGCCAGCACCATGCGGTTTTTCAGCCCCGTAACCAGGTTGTCGACTTCGATCATCGCCTTACGGAGATCGACAATCTGATAGACGACTCGCGCTCCGACGTTGTAGACCAGGTCATCTTGTAGCTGGATGGTCTGCGGCTCCAACTCGATGGTTGTGTCCTTGGTCTCGCGAACAGTGTATTTCTGAATGATCGGCCATTTCCAGTGGATGCCTGGACCGACGACGGCCCCGGCGCGTCCGAGGGTGAACTTGAGCGCATGCTGGCCGTCATAGACCAGAACGAACACTCCGGTGATAGTTTCAAGCAATTTGAGAAACATAAATTATCTCAATAATCTCTATTGTCGTGTTGTCGGCATGCTATCGTTGATTCTCTCTGAGACGATCTCCGGTTTTCAACTCGCGGAAGGAGAGTGGATGCGAAACACGGGTTCAAGCTCTGGTTGTGCTGTTGTATGGCTGGGCCTCATCTCTGACTCTGGCTCACCAACGTTTCGCGCGGTGGACGGAGATTGCCGCCGCGTTAACGTCCGCAGGTAGCTGCCGAAGCGATCGAACAGACTGTAGTAGATCGGCACGATGATGAGTGTCACCAGGGTGGAAAGAAACATGCCACCGATGATGCTGCGCGCCAGTGGAGCGCGGGTTTCCGCGCCGGCTCCTGCGCCGATGGCGAGCGGCACCGCGCCAGCGATGCAGGCCAACGAAGTCATCAAGATCGGTCGCAGCCGCACCGGACCGGCAGTCAAAATCGCCTCTTGCAACTCCACACCACGAGCACGCAGCTGGTTGGTGAAGTCGACTAGGATGATCGAGTTCTTCTTCACTAGCCCAGCTAGCAGTACCATGCCGATCATGCTCATCAGGTTGAGCGTGTCGCCACAGATCCACAGCACGAACAGCGCACCGGTCACACCGAACGGCACGGCCAGCAACACGGTCAGCGGGTGGATGAAGGAATTGAACTGAATGCCCAGGATCATGTAGGCGATGACAAAGCCCAGGGCCAGAGCCGCCCACATACTGTTGAGCGTCTCGTTCATCGCTTGAGCGTTGCCCAGCGGCACGATGCGATAGCTGGGCGGCAAGTCCATCGCTAACCGCTCCTCCTCGGCGATCTCCAAACAGCGCTGAAAGGCATCGCCCTGCGAGACTCCCTCGGCCATGTTTGCTGTTAATTCCACCTTGCGAAGGTGGTTGTAGCGGTTGATCTGCGGCAGGGTCGAGACTATCTGGCAATCAGTCAGATCGGTGAGCGGCACCAAGCGTTCGCCCTGCGCTTTGACATACATTTGGGCAAGTTGATCGGGCGTCTGTCGCTGTTGTTCGAGGAAGCGGAGACGGACATCGTAGCGGCGGTCGCGATCGGTAAACCGGCCGTTGCGTACACCACCGAAGGCGACATTGACCGTCCAGGCTAGACGCTGCACCGGAATGCCCAGTTGCGACGCCTTTTCCCGATCAGGAACGAGATGGATCTCGGGCATGCCGGGACGATAGTCGCTATTGACATCCGTCACCACACGCGAGTCGATCAGCCGTTCGCGGATGCGTTCGGATAGTTTCGTCACCGTATTCCAGTCCGGTCCCTGAACGGCGAAGTTGATCGGATAGCCGCGCGACGGCGTGAAGCCCTGCGTGGACAGATCGAGAACGACCGCCCGCATGCCGACAATGCCGCTGAGGCGTTTGCGTGTCTCGGCGATGATCTCGGCCTGCGTCCAAGTACGTTCGCTAAGCGGCACCAGACGAATAAAGAGAATGCCCTCACTGATGAGCTGGCCGGGTCGAATGGAGACAGCAGCAAACATCGTGGCCAGGACCGGCTTCTCTGTCACCGGATCTTCCAGGCCGGCCATGACTGTCTCGCATTGCCGCAACATCTCGTCGATGTAATCAATGTTGCTACCCACCGGGCAGATGACGTTGACCACGAACCGGCTTTGATCCTCGCTGGGCACCAACTCCCGTCCCACGGGCCTAAGCGTTAGCCGATCCAGCCCTGTGTACTCAGCAATCAGCGCTGGCAGCGGCACGTTCACGCCAAAGACAAACAGCAACGCACTGGCGGAGAGCAAAATGCTGGCTGGAACAACGTACCATTGATGCCGCAGCGCGTGCCGCAGCACGCCAGCGTACAGCTGGGTCAGCCAGTCCATTACCTTGTTGACCGGCCTCAAGATGAGTGGCTCAAGAAGGAGGCGATCGATCACCCACAGCAGACGCGACGGCCCGGTGAACAGCCAGCCGAACATTCCGCCATAGGCTTTCGGCATGGGTGGTTTGGCGTGTCGCACGCTGAGAAAGAACGAGCAGAGCATCGGTGTGATGGTCAGAGACACCACCAGCGAGAGCAGCACGGCCACGGTGCAACTCATGCCGAACTGGTAGAAGAAACGTCCGATCGCGCCCTTCATGAAGGCGACTGGGACGAAAATGGCGGCAATCGATAACGTCGCCGCCGTCGCCGCGAAGCTGATCTCGCGTGCGCCGCGGACCGAGGCGGTATACCGATCCTCGCCCATTTCCATGCGGCGGTAGATGTTCTCCAGTACCAGAATGGCATCATCGACGACGATGCCGACCGACAGCGACAGGGCCAATAGCGTCATGAAATTGATGGTGAAACCAAACCACTTCATGGCCAGGAAGGTGCCGATCAGCGAGGTCGGAATGGAGATGCAGACGTTGAACGTGGTGCCGATCGAGCCGAGGAATATGAACGTCACGATAGCGGTGAGGATGATTCCCTCCAAAAGAGCACGATTCACCTCTTGGATATCTTCTTTAATGAAGATGGAATAATCGGTGGAGATGCTGATCTCGACATCCGGCGGCAGACCTTTGCGAAGCATGGGCAGACGGCGTTTCACTTCGTCGCAGACCTGGACGACGTTAGCTCCGGTAGCGCGGAGGACGCCGACCCCGACGTTGGGGCGTTGATTGAACCGCGCGAAGTTGCGTTTGTCGGCCAAGCCATCCTCGATGACCGCGACATCTCCTAAACGGATGATCTCGCTGCCGCGCTTAACGATGACGATGTTGGCGAACTCCTCGACCGTTTTGGCCTCGCCCATGACTCGAACGTTTAGTTCGCGATCCTTGCCCTGAATGTAGCCAGCGGGCTTTTCGACGTGTTCAGCTCGCAAAGCCCGCGAAACGTCCAGCGCATCGAGATTGAACGCCTGGAGTTTTTCGCCATCCAGCCAAATGCGCATATTTCGTGGCCGTAAGCCGCCGTAGAAGACGCCGCCGCAGCCGGGGATCGTCTCGATCTGCTGCTTCAGCTGCGTATCGACGATGTCATTGAGTTCTTGCAGCGGTCGCGGCCCGTGGACCGACAGCCAAATCACCGGAAACTTGTTGAAATTCACCTTGGAGATGATCGGCGGGTCGATGTCGTTGGGCAGGCGGTTCATGGCGGCACTGACGGCGTTCTGCACGTCCTGCATGGCGGCATCGATGTTGCGGCTGAGGTGGAAGTAGACCGTGGTTACCGCCACCCCCGGACTCGACGTCGATTGAATGTAGTCGACGCCTTCGACCGACGAGACGGCGTCCTCGATGATGTCGGTGACGTCGAAATCCATCGGTTCGGGATCGGCGGCGTCGCGATAAGTGGTGACCGACACCACGGGAAAATCGATCTCGGGAAACTGGCTGATCCCCAGATCGCGATAGCCGAGGTAGCCGAACACGATCATCGCCACTGAGAGCATAACCGCGAAGACCGGATTCTTGATCGACAGGTCGGAAAGAGTCATAGGGAATTCAGATTACAGAACGCCGAATGCAGAATACAGAATGCAGCGATGAAATTGGCGGAAGGCAGCCAAGTTCCGAGGGTTTCATTCTGCATTCCCTTAGTTTCGCCCATTATGGATCAATGACAGTTTGTCCTCCGGAATGGCCAGGGGAGTGCCGTCTTCGAGCGCCTCGGCTCCTTTACTGACGACCACGTCGCCAGGTTGCAATCCCTTGAGTACCTCGACCCAGCCCGGCTCGCGCTGGCCCAGTTCCAGCGGAACCGCCTCGGCAACGTACTCCAGCTTGCCGTCCTTGCTCGTCACTGTTCGGGGTCGAAAAGCGATAAAGCCGCGCTCCGAGGCACGGACGGCGACCTCGGGCACGATCAGCGATTCCCCTCGTCGCGGCAACGGACAGCGGATCTTAGCCGTGAATCCGGGACGCAACTCCGCGCCCATACCGTGCGTCGGCACGTCGGCCTTGCACTCGAACAAATGGGTGTCCGAATTGGCCACAGTCGAGAGATAGAAAATGCGGCCATAGAACTTTCGTTGGGGGAATGGTCGCACCTCGAACTCGACGAACGGCGGAGTGGCTCCTTGCAGATCGATGGCATGGGCGGCCAACGCTACCCACGGCGTGGCCAGGCACGAACCAGTCAGAAACGCCGGACGGACGGCAACCGCCTCGTCGACCATCTGCCGCACGATCGGAGCCACCCGTTCCGGAATGTAGCCAACCAATCGCAGACGAGACAGATCGGCCATGGTGGCAATCGTGGTTTTGTCCTCGACGTACATTCCTTCCGTGACGCGGCGCTGATTGATCTGCCCAGTGTACGGGGCACGCACCTCGCTGAGTTCGAGATTGCGCCGAGCAATGGTGACCATGGCTTGCATGGCCTCGACTTCTTTTTGGGCCGCTGTCAGGTCGGCATCGGTGACAGACTTGTCCGCCTTGGCGACCGAGAGCCGCGCTGCCATCATCTCGTAGTTGGCCTCGGCCTCCTGCTTCTCCTCAGCCTTGACCGAACGACCAGCGCGACGAATGTTTTCCAGCATGACCTGACGCAGGGCCATAGCCTGAGTGGCATCAAGAATGGCCGCCTCGTTGCGTTTCTTCAGCGCTTCAATCCGGTCGACGTTGGCTTTGGCCTTTTCCAAATTGGCTTCCGCCTGCGCTAGCAAGGCCTGATATTTTTTCGGCTCGATGCGAGCGAGTACCGTTTTGCCCTTTTCGACTGGTTGCCCCTCGCGGAACAGCACCTCAACAACGGTGCCCGACACGCCGGCAGCGATGTCGGTCTGCCCCTCGGCTTCGAGGAAACCGACCGTCTCGACGTAGGACGACATGCGATCCTGGCGGACAGGAACAATGTCGACATTCCGCTTCAGGCGCACCTTGGAGAGGGGCACGACCGCGCCGCCCTGGGGAGCTTCATAGCCGCGTTTGCCGCAACCAGACAACATCAGCATGGCAACAAACAGCAGTAGCGCCGAGAAGCGAACGCCGATCGTGGTCATCGCAGCAACTCCCAGGAAACGCCCTTGTTCGGCGACAGAAGGTGGGATAATATCGATACTGACCAGTCAGTCAGCACTAATTATTAAGCCTAGCCGTCAGGTTCGTCAACGAGAAACTCCAGCGAGGTAATCGCTTGCGCGTCAAGACTTCGCAACAAGCCGAGAGAATCCTCACTGCGGCCATGCGGCTGTTTGCCACCCATCGCTTCCACGAAGCCCGCATGGACGACATCGCAGCGTTGGCCGAAGTCGGCAAAGGAACCGTGTATCGCTACTTCAAAGACAAGGAAGAACTCTATCTGGCGCTGCTGGAGCGAGCAGCGGTGGGCTTACAAAGTTGTCTATGTGAACAGCTCTCTCGGGCGAAATCGCCTCGCGAACAACTCGTCGCCGTGGTCGCCGGATTGTTCGACTACTTCGATCATCACCCTCATCTGTTCGACTTGATCCAGCACGCCGAGGCCATGCGAAAACCCGGGGAAGAGTTCCCCTGGCAGCGGGTCAGAAATCAGACGATCCATCTGGTGCAGGGCATCCTCTCGGCCAAGGAATTCGGCATCGTCGATCGTGAGGTAGCAGTGTTGATGCTGCTGGGAGGCGTGCGAGCAGTCATCCGATTTGGGCCGCAGCCCCGTCCCGCCGGCTTGGCCGAACAACTCGTCACGCGCTTTCTGCAAGGGTACAGCAGCGGCTCTTGCCTGTTGGGTCCGGTAGCAACTTGTTGACGAGCCTTCTTCGTCGCTTCATAATGCCTGAAACCGATCCGCGATGCCGGGAGATTCCCGAACACCGTCGCGGCGATCTCTCAGCGTGGACAGCCAGCGTATGAACAACCATCGTCTGAAGGTCTTCAGCGGCCGTGCGAACATTCCCTTGGCCGAAAAGATCGCTCGCTGTCTCAACGACTCGCTGGGCAAGATCACACTAGCCAACTTCCCCGATGGCGAAATCTCCGTTCGTATCGAAGAGGACGTGCGCGGTCGCGATATCTTTCTGGTGCAACCGACTTGTCCGCCGGTCAACGAGAATCTGATGGAACTGCTGGTCATGCTGGACTGCTTCAAGCGGGCCAGCGCCGAACGCATCACGGCGGTGATCCCGTATTACGGCTATGCCCGGCAGGATCGCAAAGATCAGGGCCGCGTGCCCATCACCGCCAAGTTGGTTGCCAACCTGCTAACCAGCGCCGGAGCCGATCGCGTGTTGGCGTTGGATCTACACGCTGCCCAGATCCAGGGCTTCTTCGACATCCCCGTGGATCATCTGCATGCCACCCCGGTCATCAACGACTACGTCCGCGGTCTGGGCATTCCCCCGCGCGACTTTGTCGTGCTTAGTCCCGATGAAGGCAGCGTGAAAAAGGCACTGATGTATCAGAAACGGCTAGGCGGACAGATCGCCATTGTCGACAAACGGCGAGCCAGTGCCACCGAGACCCGCCAGGCCAATCTGATTGGGGCCCCGCTAGAGGGCAAGACTGTGGTGATCTTCGACGACATGATCTCGACAGCGGGCACCCTAATTGGAGCCGCCAACGTGGCCAAAGCCGCCGGAGCCCGCGACGTCTACGCCTGTGCTACCCATGCGGTCCTGAGCGGCAATGCCGTTGATCGCCTACGCGAAGCTCCCTTGCGCGAGGTCGTCGTTACCGACAGCATCCCAGTTCCGCCGGGTAAACATTTGCCCAATCTGACGATTCTGTCGGTAGCTAAACTGCTCGCCGAAGGGATCAAACGGATTCACACGAACGAATCAGTCAGCAAACTGTTCGAGTGAGGGATCGCTGGGTCGCCTCGCTTGCCGAGCCATCTGCGGAAAGGTACAACGAAGCGACAGAGACCATTCGGACGGGGAGACGGAAACGGTGCGGACATTGATCACGGGCGGCGCGGGCTTCATCGGCTCGCATCTGTGCGAGCGGTTCCTGGAACGCGGCCATGAGGTCATCTGCGTCGACAACCTGATCACTGGCTCACTGAGTAATATCGAACACCTGCGCGGCCACGACCGCTTCACGTTCCTTCGTCACGATGTATCGCATCCGCTGGAGATCGATGGCCCGTTGCACAACGTGCTACACTTCGCCTCGCCAGCCAGTCCCGTCGACTACCTGCAATATCCGATTCAAACGCTCAAGGTCGGGGCGCTGGGCACGCACAACACGCTGGGCCTGGCCAAGGCCAAGAACGCCCGCTTTATGCTGGCTAGCACGTCCGAGGTCTACGGCGATCCGGAACAGCATCCGCAACGCGAAGACTACTGGGGGCATGTCAACCCGATCGGCCCACGCTCCTGCTATGATGAAGCCAAGCGCTTCGCCGAAGCTGTGGTGATGGCCTACCATCGAGCACACGGGGTCAACACACGGATTATTCGGATCTTCAATACCTACGGTCGGCGCATGCGGCTCGACGATGGCCGTGTACTGCCCAACTTCATGGGACAGGCGCTGCGGGGCGAACCCCTGACGGTCTATGGCGATGGTTCGCAAACCCGTAGTTTCTGTTTCGTCGATGATCTGGTCAACGGCATCGAGAAGCTGCTGGACGTGGAGTTTCACGAACCGGTCAATCTGGGCAATCCCGATGAAGTGACGATTTTGCAGTTTGCTCAGGAGATTCTTGCCCTCTTAGGAAGCAAGAGTCGGATCGAGTTCAAGCCGTTGCCGCAAGACGATCCCAAAGTGCGTAAGCCGGACATCACCCGAGCGCGTCAACTGCTGGGTTGGGAACCACTTGTCCCGCGAAGCGACGGCCTTCGGCGAACTCTGGACTATTTTCAGCAAAAAGTAGCCAACTCTTAACGATCACACAGTCCAGGTAAATTCTCGGGACTGATCTCCCCTTTGTCGGTTTCATCGAGTAAGATTCTTACCATCGCCTTGGGAAATGAGCTTGAGCTTCGGGGGAACCCGATGCCCACGGTGCACGTCTGAAAGTTTGCAGCCGCGCGTCTGGTTCTCTCGGTCAACTTCAACCAACCCGATGACAGCTCTGCCGTCGAGCTGTGTTGGAAAAATCACCGGAAGGGAACACATGTCAGCTGTTTATGCGCGTTCGCGTCCCGGAGTTTTATTTCTACTACTGCTGCTGGTGTTGGGAGCCATGCTCTCCCTCGACGGATTGACTCCACGAGCGGCGGCTCAGGACGGAAACGACGAGGGGGAAGCCGCCGCAGTGGCCCCCAAGCAATCCACGACAGGACACAGCTTCGGAGCAGTACTTAAACACATCATCTCCTCAGTCGGCATTCTGTTCGGCATTATCTTACTGGCGATCTCGATCGCTTTGGTGACGCTCGTGGTCTTGCTGGTCATGGAACTACGCATGGATGCCGCCGTGCCGCCCTCGTTTGTCGAGGAGTTCACCGAAACGGTGAACAAACGTCGCTTCAAGGAAGCGTATGAGATGGCCCGAGAGGATCCCTCGTTCGTCGCTCGCGTGTTAACTGCAGGCATGAGCCGCTTGCAGTATGGCATCGAAGATGCTCGCGAAGCCTCGTTCAGCATGCTGGAGAGCGTGAAAGCCGGCAAAGAGCAGTTGATCGTCTACCTAGCGACGATCGGTACTCTAGGGCCACTGATCGGATTGGTCGGCACGGTTTACGGTATGATTCTCAGCTTCATGACGCTGTCCGCGGGATCGAGCATCAACGCGCAGCAGCTGGCCGGCGACATCTCGCACGCTCTGGTCGTGACTCTGCTGGGGATCGGTCTGTCAGTACCAGCCATCTTCGCTCATGCCTTTTTCAAGAACCGTCTGACGCGCCTGACGCACGATGCCGGCACCGTGGCCGACGATCTACTGACGCAGATGTACTACAACGCCAAAAAAGCAGGCAGTGCCGTGACGACCGAAGCCGCCGCCGCCCCGGAGCCGCCCCGCTCCGCCCCTCCGGTCCCGCCTCCGACTCCGTCGCTCAAGAAGGGAGGCTAGGCGATGTCCCACGGTGCCGGTGGCGATGATCTCGTCGATCCCGATCTGACTCCGCTGCTCGATTTGGTGATGCAGCTGTTAATGTTTTTCATCGTCAACGTCAACTTCGTCGCCGAGCAGGTCAGCGCCGATATTTCGTTGCCCACCTCCTCCTCGGCCCGACCGATCGAGAAAGCGGACTCGACGGCGATCTTTCTCAACCAGAAAGTCAAAAGCCGCGAGTTCATGAACAAACTGACGCCGCAGGATCGCCAGCGCCTACAGAACGCCGAATCCCTGGTACTAATTCCTGGTCAACCGCCGATGTCCCTGCCCGAGGCCCGCAGCTGGCTGAAAGACAAGTACGAAAGTTTGAAACAGCTTTCGCCCGACGGCGAGGTGCGCACGGTCATTCATTTTCGACCGGATGAGAACCTGGAATTGGGCCAAATGTTTACCCTGATGAATCATTGCAAGGTGGCGGGCTTTCGCAATCTCAAAGTCCGCGCTCGCATTGTTTCCGAGAGAAACTAACTCATGATCCGTCGTCGTGCCGAAACGCCGTCCAAGGTGACGTTGCCGATCACGCCCATGCTGGACATGACGTTTCAGTTACTGTTCTTCTTCATCGTCAACTTTCGCCCTGCCGATCTGGAAGGGCAGATGGATCTGGCCCTGCCTTCAGAGAACATCACGCAGGCTCACAAGGAAAAAGATGTCAGCAAGGAGGCCAGCCCTGAGAAAGATCCTTTAATGGATCTCAAATCGGACCTTACGGTGCGTGTCTCGACGCAGTTGGGAGAAAACGCTCAGGGAGGCATCAGCGCCATCTCGGTACAGGGCTTGGAGGGAAAGCCCGAGCCGGTCGCGGATCTGGCCGGATTACGCAAGTATCTGGAAGCGAAGCGCGCCACGCTGAGCAATCAGGAAGCGATCAAAGTGCAGGGTGACAGCAAGCTACGCATGAAGTACGTCTTCCGTGTCATGGATGTCTGTCGGCAGGCCGGCTTCGCCAATGTGAGTTTTGTTCCTCCTGACGATCTAGGCCGCTAATGCGTCGGACAACTCGGCCTGTTCGTAGCTGGGTCTTCCCTCGCGACGCCGCCCCGTCCTGTCGCCATTTCCCAAGTCGGTGTACCAACGCAAACGAGACGGGGATTCCCCCGCCTCGCTTGCTGCGTGGTTGACTTCGCTTAACGCATCCGAACAGTGATCGGACCAGGTTCATGGACTTCTAACTTGCCCCGATAGACCGGACGGCCCTCGACATCCTTGCCGTAGACATGCCAGGTGCCAGCCGCCAAGGTCGCGCGAAAACGGCCCTGGTCATCAGCCGTCGTCTGCTGCTGAGCACGACGATCGGCTCGGACCAACATCAACGTCTCGCTCTTATCGATGTTGGTGTTGCTGGCGATGCGGTCGGCTCGAACTGGTGGCGGCGGAACAGGCGGAGTCAGGGTGCCAGAACGTCGTAGCGTGTTGCCTGAACCGGGGAAGACCGGCGGAGGCGGAGGCACGTTCGCCGAGGGCGGCACGAACGTCCCTGATGGAGCCGCTGCCGAAGTTGGCGGGACTACAACTGCCGGTGGAGTGGCAGGCACCACAACCGGAGCGGGGACAACCAAGGCCGGGGCCGGCGGACAACAGGGAGGAGGCGGGCACTTCGTACACGGTTTGCGGTGACAACCGCGGAAGAATCGGCGAATCGGCCCGACCTTGCACGGATCACAACGATCGCAGGGATTGTACGCCGCGACTACCGGAACCGGAGCTGGGCAGCACGCCTGAGATTTCTTCTTGCAGCAGACAGGCTGGGCCAATACTTCGCCTGCCGTGGCCGTCGTCCCGACCAGAGCCAGCCCGGCGACGGTGGCGAGCAGGAATTTGGTTATATGCAACATGGTGGATCTCCAAAGTCTCGACTATACGCTCTGGCGGTGGATCGTCCCGCCGAGTCTCGCGGAAGAGCCACTGTCAGGGTATGGGATGCGCCAGCGCCCGAAGCAAGGATTTCGCGCCGATTCTGCCGAATTGTGGTAGCGATCTCAACGATTGTATCGATTCCGTAAATTGCAGCGGCTGGTTAAGGTTTGCGGGCAACAGGCAGAAAAACTCGCGCTAGTTGATCCTCGTAAACCAGCACAAACCTTTTATCCAGCAAAAGCAACGAACTAAGGGCCAGTTCGCGGGGAGCGAGAACGACACCGGCGGCAGTCAGGTCGGGGTCGTCGCTCCAGCCATCCAAGCCGGACCAAACCCGGCCATAGCGTTCCAACCGAGCATCGCCGTGCAAATTGGTGCGACCATCAATAGCGACAGGCATTTCTGGCAACGCCCAGATAAGATAGCCGCCCCAGTTGAAATCATTGAACAGCGGTCCCGGATAGCCGTTTTTGCGCACATGCTCCACCGCAGCAACCGGAAACTTCGTGGCGACAGCGGCCTGTAATCCTGTCGGCGACAGATCTTGGGTGGCCACACGAAGCAGAACGATCCCTGCCAGCCCCACAGTCACCGCTAACTTTCCCAGCACGCTGAGCCGAAAGCGTGCCTCTTGGGCCACCTGTTCGGGACCACGAGAAGCCAGTACGACCAGTGACGCCAACACCACGAACCACAGATCTCGCCTAGCGCGAAAGGCAAAGAAGGTAGCCACGGCGAGTAACAGCGTCTCGAAGATTGTCCCCGGCTTTCGTCCCAAAGCAAACCAGCCGGCCAGCGCCAGCACCAGCATCGCCCAGTCCGAGGCCTCGCGAAACGTCAGCGCCTTCAGTTCGTTGACCCAGCGAAACGGTCCTGGCTGGGTGGCGTACTCCAGCACTACCCAATACAGCCGAACGTGATACGGCGTCAGCAATGTAGCCAGAAAGCACAGCCCGGCGAGCAGCATCAATCGCCGTTGCTGTAACGCGGTCAGACAGGCCAACGCGAGCATGCACAGTCCGTAGACAAACTGAATGTGAATGTTCGCCCAGAGGATATACAGGACCGGCAATGTCCAAATCCACCAGCGTGACTCCTCGCGTTGCACCAGCACGATGGCATGCAGGGTGAGTGTGCCAAACAGTACCGTGAACAGCCAGGGCCGTTCGCTGAACATTGAGGCCAAGGCTAGCACGGCTAAGGCGGTCCAGGCCAGGGCGACGGCAAAGCGAGGTTCCAGGCGACAGACGAGGGCATGCACGGCCAGGACCACGGCCAGCGACATCCCTGCCCGATAGACGATGATCCCTGCCAGGCCGAACGCCTGGTACAGGCCGTAGATGAGCAGCTCGTACAGCCAACTGTAGGCAACCCAGGGTTGATCCAGTCGTGAAAACGGATCGGTCGTCGTGACGGTGCGATGCTCGACGAGCCATTGGCCCACAGCGAGATGCCACCAGATGTCGGGATCGAACAGCGGCACCCCCACGGGACGAATTGCCACCCACAAGGGGATAGCATAGAGCAACAGCAACATCACACCGCGAAACAGTGGAGAGGGAGCAGCGGCCATCGGCATCTCGGAGTTCACCTGGGACGCAACCAAAGATATGTTCCTCTCGTGTGCCCGGCAATGGCAGGGCGATCACCCAGACGCACCGGAGTCGACCGAGGGTTGTTCCGTCCATTTCTCTGGTAGCCCTAATAGAGCGCCCAGAAGCAGCATATTTTCCCAAAAGAGTAGGTTCATGGTCATAAGAACTGCAAGATGAAATCCCAGCATCGAGAAGAGATAAATCACGCGATAACGAACAGACAATATTATCACCAGAGGTGAAGTAAGCTCCAAAAGCGTAACCAGGAAAAACCCGATCTTCATGGGAATCCACTTCCATTGGTGATCGACAACCCATTCCCCCCAATTAAAATTGTAATAATTTCGCTGATAGCAATTATCTGCCAACCAAAAAATAATTGAATCAGAAACAAAAACTCTCCAATTTCCATGTCCAAGTCGATAAGTTGCAGTCAAGACATATGTCGTCAATAAAATCAATGTGAGAATGAGTGGTTCGGGATGAACTTTGGGTCGCGGCGTCCAAACGCTGAAGGTGTAGACAAGAGTAGACAGAAGCAGACAAATCTCCGCATGATTGACATGACCTAATCCCTTAATCAGTGATTGATAGATCGTGGCTGAGGTACAGCAGACTAATGATGCCCAGCGGATCTGACCAGGCACCAGAGTCAGAATGGCTGACACCGCTCCCACGAGGCGCAACGTGATCAGAGCGGGTTCGGTCAACAGCAGCAGTTGCACACCACGCGGCAACCAACTTACTGGAGCCGTTGGGACGATTAACTCCTGCGGCAGTGTCGCCATTTGCTGAATTGGATCGAGGCAAAACTTCAACAGCCACATCAGAAAAATTAGCGCCCGCAGCGACGTGGTGTAGGACGTCGAGGGATTGGCATGCAATAAGGTCATGGAATCGGCTCCACAGCAATTAATTCGGTGGTCTGCTCTTCGCTACCAAGTGGACGCCAATGGTAGTAGATGCGGACCTCACGCAGTGAGATGCCGGTTTGCTTCTGATATTCATTGCCAATTGCTCGGATTGTCTGGCGAAGAAGAGGCTGTTCTTCCTCGGATAAACACATCCATTTGAGACGGATTACCAATCCGCGATAAACCGAAGGATATAGATGATTCGGATTGATCTCGATGAATGTCCCCTCTGTGGTGATGCCAATGACAGTATACGACTGAACTAGATTGGTTTGTACTACGAAGCCATACATCGGCCAAACCACAAATGGAAAGGTTCGCTGTTTCGATCGCGTCAAATGACCTGCCAAAAGAAGTACGAAGAGAACGATTAAACCAAACTGATAATGGCGAGGCAATTGCTGCAGAAACTGTTGAAATCGCTTGTTGCGAACCAGCGGATAGAATACTGCTGCCAGCAATACCAACTGAAGAAAGGCAGGAGGATCAAAGACAGCAAGTGGAGTCGAGGCCAACAAACCGAGTAGCAACAACCAAGTCATGGGCCGCATGGGGTAGCCCCTCGTTCTGGTCGGAACAGATTTAACTCACAGGCAAGGCCTGAAAGCTAGAGAAGACTTCTCGCGGGATGCGGCGAACAACGCTGTCGTTCTGCGTCACTCACGAGTTCTGAAGCTGCGGCACACGCGGATGGACGCGGAGGCGGCGTTGGCACCGTGGACAGGCAACAGGCTGCGTTGGTAACGTCGTCGCTTCCGAGATGTGTCGACAGATCGGGCAGGTGAACGTGAACGTTCGCAGCAGCCGCGTCTTGCCCAAGAAGCGATCAAACAGATTGGCTTCTTCACGCATGTTCTGGGTAGCCGTGACCACCAGAGAAGCGTCCTCGAAGCCGTCCAGAGCGATGAAGTAGACCCCGCCATCTTCCGCGCCAAGAGCCAGCTGCATGCCCGAGGGCGATAGCTCGCCGCACATCACCCGGAAGGATGTCTGCAATTGGGCCTGAATCTCGAAGGTTGGTACACTCATCAGGAACAATCGCCCCAAGGCGTCGGCAACTACGACAGATTCGGCATCGAGCAAGTAGAAGCAACCTCGCACCTCCGCGCCCAGAGTCACTGTGGCTACCTCGCTCATCTGTTCCAGATCCCACAGTCGGATCGTAGTGTCACGACTGCCTGATAAGGCGAAGCGGCCATCCGGCGACAGGGCCAAGGTTACCACACGATCGGTGTGGCCTAGCAACGGTACCGGTTCCTGTTTGAAGGTCAAATCCCAGACGATGATGGTGCCGTCGTAGGACCAGGAGACCATTTGTTTTCCGTCGGGAGTATATCGACATCCGGCAACAATATCGCGATGTTGACCGATCGGCTTGATCTCGCGTTGCTTATCCACTCGACGAACGAGAATTTGTCGATCCCAGGACGCGGTAGCATAGGTCTGCCCATCGGGGGCAAAACAGATTGAGGAGATCGGTCGTGTGTGAGCCACGAAGCTAAGGAGCGGATGCTGAGCCACGCTGTCCCAAATGGTGAGCAAACCTTCCATCGACCCAGAGAGCCACTGCATCCCATCGGGAGAAAAGGTGCAGCAAGACAGCGGCTTGTTGCTGGCGGGAATTTGCAGGTGTGATTCGCCGGTGCTGGCATCCCAGAGGCGCAAACAGCCGTCCCACCCTCCTGAGAGAACGAACGACCCATCCGGCGAGTAGGCGCAGGAGTACACCTCGCCTTCGTGGCGTGCCGGCGTCGTAAAATCCAGCAAGCGCAACATCCCCACGATCCGACCCCTTCCGACAAGGCTACCGATGAAAAGCAGACGACTCGCCGTCCCTCATCGCGTAGTATCTCATAGTAATCATAGCTCATTCTTAGTAATTCTGCGTTCTAACAGGAAAAAAATGTGCAATCCGGCCTGAGGGGGCCCAATCCAAGTGAGCAAGAAAATCTGCAAATAGCTGCTTGACGCTTTGGATATACCGGCGCACCATACTACCCTGTTCTGCTGTTGGAGTGGCAACTCGGAAAAGTATCGGCCCCAGACAACCCGGGAGGGGTTGATGGTCCGTCACGTCTTGCTGGTGGAAGCCGGCCTAGCTTCGCGCGAAGTGCCCTGGGAATCGCTTCGCCAACTGGGCCATTGGTTGCGTTGGGTTGAGGGAACGGAGGAAATTGAGGCCAGAATTGGTCTGGGCCGTCCCGAGCCGATCGTCTTCGCTGATCCGACTCGGTGTCGGCAGCTCAAGTGTGACGCACGAACCCACCATCTACCCGTGGTCGCCGTCGTCGAGTCACGCTGGCCGTCGGAACTTCGAGTCGATCCCGAGGCGGAACTAGTCGTACCCGCAACCGTGGCCGACGTCACGAGCGCTATCGAACAGGCGCGCGAAGTCCAAGGAAATCGCTTGCGGGAAGGCATTCTCGCTGAGTTAAGCGTCTGGCTACCCAGTAGTAACGAAGAACTCGATTCGTTCTGTCAGCTGCTGCCCGAGTGGCTGACTAGTCAAGGAATGACCACCTGTCAGGTGCGGCAAACCACGTTGGCGGTTCGCGAGATCGTGGCCAACTCCATCGAGTGGGGCCACGGCTATCAGCGTACTCGTCTGGTCCGTGTCGAATGCAAAGCGGACGAGGAAAAGGTCACCATCCTGGTTCGGGACACCGGCCCAGGATTCGATCGAACGAACTTGCCCCATGCGGCCCGACCCGGCGACCTGTTCACGCATTTGGAAGTGCGTTCGGCTCGCAACCTGCGCGAAGGCGGCTTTGGCTTGCTGCTGGCTCGTGGACTGGTCGATCATCTCTGCTTCAGCGAGACAGGTAACGAGGGCTTGCTGGTCAAGTTTCTCCCTCATCAGCAACAGACTGACCTGTCCACGGAGTGGTTTTCTCTGTTCGCCCCGTGATTGCGGAGGTTGTAGCATGGCCGACGAACTGCTCATCCGTGCCGACGAACCGGGCATCGTTCGCCTGACGCTGAACCGTCCTCAGAAACGCAACGCTCTGTCACGGGAGCTACTAACTCGGTTGACCGAAGCAGTGCAGGAGATTGCCAACTCCTCGACACGAGTGATCATTCTGGCGGCCACGGGTTCAGTCTTTTGCTCCGGTCATGATTTAGGCGAAATGATCGGGCAAAGCAAAGAAGAGTATTTCGAGCTATTTTCTCTCTGTTCACACTTCATGCAGAGTCTGCGGCGATTGCCTCAACCGGTGATCGCTCGTGTGCAGGGACCGGCAACCGCGGCAGGTTGTCAGCTGGTGGCCGCTTGTGACTTGGCCGTTGCCGTCGAGTCCGCCACCTTCGCCACGCCGGGCGTTAAGATTGGTCTGTTTTGTACCACGCCGATGGTCCCGCTCGTCCGCACCATTGCTCCTCGGGCGGCGCTGGAAATGCTCCTAACGGGCAAGCCAATCTCGGCTCAGCGTGCTCTGGAATGGGGGCTGGTCAATCGAGTTGTATCGGAAGCGGCTCTCGATGAGGTGGTAGCGGAATTCACGACAGCGTTTCTTGCCTCCAGCCCGTTGACTCTCCGTCTGGGCAAGGAGGCCTTTTATCGGCAGCTACATCTGAGCGAACCGGAGGCTTACGCACTGGCTACCGAGGTCATGACCAACAACGCCCTGACCCTGGACGCCCAGGAGGGGATGACGTCGTTTCTGAACAAACGCCCCCCCTACTGGCGCGGTGAGTGAGATCCATTTTCCTTTGGAACGCTTCTCAAGATGGTGTAGCAGCAACGAGAGATGAAGCTCGTTCGCAGGCTAAAGCCTATAGTAATAGAGGATTAGCAGTTTTTATAGGACTAGGAGGCAACGAGGGATGAAACTCGTTCGCAGGCTAAAGCCTGCGCCTACCTGTCAATCCAAACTGGTAGGCGCAGGCTTTAGCCTGCGAACTGCTAAACCATTTCGCACAGCGCTGAAACGCCACGTTCAGGCGGCCTTGAGTGCGGCAGCCTTGAGAGCGGCGGCCTTGTCGGTCTTCTCCCAGGTGAAATTAGGCAACTCACGTCCGAAGTGGCCGTGTCGCGCCGTCTCGCGGTAGATCGGCTTGCGTAGATTGAGCGTCTCGATGATGCCACGCGGCGTCAGCTTGAAGTGCTTACGCACCAAGTCGGCGAGTTGTCCATCGGTTAAGCCGTGCTTGGCCGTTCCGAACGTGCTGATCCAGATGTTAATCGGATCAGGATAGCCAATCGCGTAGGAGAGTTGCACCTCGCACTGGCTGGCCAGTCCAGCGGCGACGATGTTCTTGGCGATGTAGCGGCTCATGTAGGCCGCTGAGCGATCGACCTTGGTCGGATCCTTGCCGGAAAACGCTCCGCCGCCGTGCCGACCTCGTCCGCCGTAGGTGTCAACGATGATTTTTCGTCCCGTCAGGCCACAATCGCCGTGCGGTCCACCTTCGAGGAAGCACCCCGTCGGGTTAATGTGGAACAGAATCGTGTCCTCGCCGACACTCGGCGATTCACCGGGTAGCACCAGACAAATCTTGTCCTTGCCAGACAGTAGGCTCACTTTGTCTTCGCGAGCCGTTTCTTCGCGTAACGTGGGCATGATCAACTTGTCGATCAGCAGTCGTCGGGCTTCGTCCTTGAAGTACTGCTTGTCTCCTCGCTTCTCCATGACGCTTTCGTCATGCTGGGTCGAGAGAACAACGGTGTGAATACGGAAGGGGCTGCCATCACTGTTATACTCGACGGTCACCTGACTCTTGGCATCGGGCCGCAACCATTTCAGTTCGCCGGATTTGCGCAGCTTGGCGTGATTCTCGACCAAGCGATGGGCCAAGTAGATCGGCAGCGGCATCAGCGTGCGAGTCTCGTCGCAGGCGAAGCCAAACATCATCCCTTGGTCGCCCGCGCCGCCGGTGTCCACGCCCTGGGCGATGTTTGCCGACTGGGCATGCAGCTGGCACAACACCTGGCAGGTGTCAGCGGCGAATCCAATCGTTGGATCGGTGTAGCCAATCTCGCGGATGGTTTCACGAACCACGCGATCGACAGTGGCTCGGCTCAGATCCGCTCTGGTAGTGATCTCACCAGCGACGACGGCCAGGTCCGTAGTGACCATTGTTTCGCAGGCGACCCGGCTCATGGGATCGGCGGCGAGGCAATGGTCCAAGATGGCATCAGAGATCTGGTCGGACACCTTATCCGGATGGCCCATAGATACTGATTCAGAAGTGAACAAATAGCGATCCGCGCTCACGGGACTGTTCCTCAGTCGGGAGGTTCTGGTTACGACCCTGTCAGGTCGGGTAATCTAGAGAAGGGATTATAAGAGAATTACTCGAACGCGGACAATCGCAACCTGTGACTTAGCCGCGAAAGAGAAAGAAGGCCACTCCCGCGCTGAGAGCGGTAAGGAACAGCAACAAGGCCCAGGTACCTAAGCCGATGCCGCTGCCCTCCTCCTCGACCGTAGGATTCAGTTCGATCTTAGGTGGGACAGCAGGCAACCCACGATGACTCGACGGAGTGGCCATTGGGGCAGCAACTGGAACTGACTCCCGAGGAGCGGTACGAGTGGGAGCCATTGCCTCGACTCGGGTCGGTGTAGTGCCGGGCATCGGCAATGCAGCGGGAGTCACAATCAGATCGCGAAACTCCGGATAATCGCGCAACGGGTGGAACGGACCGGTCTTACTCCGGCTGGCGCGAATGTTTTCCGCATCGCCCAGATGCCCATCCTTCAGCGAACGACGAATGGCGGACACACTCCCCTTCACGGTGTGGGTCACACCCAGCTCATCCTGATAAATGAGATACCACAAATCCGGAGCATTGTTCGTACTCCTCGTCGTGGTCACTCGTCGTGTACTGTGTCCCGTCAGATCCTCGACAAACTCACGACAACTGCTCGGGCGCTTTTCCGGGTCGGCGCTCATCGCCCGCAGGATGGCCCAGTTGACCCGGTCCGATAGCGTGGGCACGATCGACTTTGGCTCCTCCAGGTCGTTCTGAATCTTCTTCATCCAGGCATCAAGCGGTCCGGACGATTTGAACGGCAAGACGCCGGTGACCAGCTGATAGAGCGTCGCGCCCAGGCTGTAGATGTCGCAGCGGGCATCGGCATTCTTGGCGTTGCGGAACTGTTCGGGAGCCATGAAGTGCGGCGTGCCCAGGCCGCGTCCCGTCTTGGTCAGGTTCAGGTCGGTCTCGGTCTCCTTGACCAACCCCAGGTCGGCGAGTTTGGCCGTCCCGTTCTTGTCGAGGAGGATGTTGTCCGGTTTGACATCCCGATGCACCAAGTTCATCTTATGGGCTCGATGCAGACCTTGGGCCACCTGGGCGATGATGCGGATCGCCTCGGTCTCGCTGAGACGCTGTTCGCGATCGAGCTTTTGCCCTAGTGATTCGCCATCGACATACTCCATCACGAGAAATGGCGTCGAGGCCGACTCCCCGAACTCCAAGGCACGGACAATGTTGGGATGGTCGAGTTTGTTGGCCGCCTTGAACTCTTGCTCAAACCGTTTCAGCAACGTCGGATTGGCCGCCATGTGCGGAGGCATGATCTTGATGGCCACGATTTGACCGTTTCGCTGATCACGGCCACGGTAGATCGCGCCCATGCCGCCTTCGGCGATCTTTTCCAACAGATCATAATGGCCGACGCTTTGCATCGCGCCCTTCAACGTATCCAGGCCCATCGCCGAAGTCTCCAGAAGACTCCTTGACGCGCAATTCTACCTAAAACCTGCACAGCAGGCTTGTGAATTTTCACGATTTTGAGGGGGCGAAGGTACTCTAGCATATATTGCCGCCAAAGGCGAATTCCCCTCGGAAGAGTCGGTCATAACCGGCTCAAAAAGGTCTCGAACCCCTGACGGTAGGTTTCTCGCCAGGAGGGATTCCCGGCGACGGGCTGGCGAAACTTCACCATCTGCCCCACCGCATCGGCGACGGAGTAGCTCTCCTTGACGCCGCGTTGTCGCCGCAAATGCGTCTCCAAAGCAGCCAACGCGGTGACGGCGGCTCCCAGGGCCGGTCCCTCAAACGAGACCAGTCGCTCCAATGATCGTTCCAGTACCGAGGCCAGAATCTCGCACATCAGATCGCTGCGAGCAATACCGCCCGAGACACTGATCCGCGTGATTTTCTGTCCAGCCTGCTCATGCTCACGCACGCCGAATTTGATCAGATAGGCCAGCGCCTCCAGCGCCGCTCGGAAGCGGACGCCCGGCTCGCGGGGTTCTTCTGGGTACCAACGAACCGACGCCGACTTGACTCCCAGCGAGGGTTCGGGATAGGCAAACGGCGTGACACTGATGCCCTCACACCCCGGCTTGACCCTGCGAGCCGCAGCCTCCAGCGCCGCCCAATCCGGGTTGGCTCCTACGATCAAATCGAGAAACTGCGCACCGTTGTTGTAGCAGCGCATCCACAGGTAGGGCGACCAGTTCAGACGCATCACGTCCAGCGAACCACTCTGTGGGATGCGATCAGAAGAGCTGTTGACCACCGCCGAGTTACCCAGAATCACGGCCAACTGTCCATCATCGACCGCGCCGCCGCCTACCAGCCCTGCCTGCTGATCGTCGGAGGTGGGGAAGATCAGTGGAGCTTGACCGCGTTCCAGCCCCACTTCCAGACAGAGATGATCGACCAGCGGACCGACCGGTTCGGACTGTTCGACAATAAGCGGCAGTTGCGACCAGGCCAGATCGCGGTATTCCGGACGCGACAGCGCTTCCAACATGCGCCGCTGCCACTTGCCGGTTCGCAGATCCATCAGGCCGGTCGAGGCCGCCGAGGACACACTGACGGTATCGAAATTCCCCGTGAGGTAGCCGGCCGCCAAAGAACCATGTGACAGAATTCGCCAGGTGCGCCGCCAATCTGCCTCGCTGAGGAGTTGCTCGTCCTTGACCAGGTGCGACAGACTATAACGAATCGCCCAGGGACCGCCGATCCATTCGGCGACGCGCTGCTGTCCGCCGAGCCGTTCCAACCCCTGAGCGTGATACTCCGCCAGCGTGTGATCGTTCCAACAGATGGCCCGGCGCACCTGCAAGCGATCGCGATCGATGCGGCCGGACGTGTGATGAGTGGCCGAGATACCGCCCGCCACCCAGTGGCCCAGCCGCCCTAAGTCGCGCAGTCGGGCTGCGATGGCTCGGGTGATGGCTCGCGCTTGTCCTTCCAGTTGGGTCAGATTGAGTTCCGAGACGCCGCCCGCGGTCCACAAGTCGGTCGGCAGCCGCGCTTCCGCCAACGTCTTGCCTTCGAGGTCGAACGCCAGGCACTTGACCGCGCCGGTCGAGAAGTCCCAACCGGTCACCACACTATCAGGGGCTACACAACGGAGAGGCTGAGCCACGAATACTACCTCCAGGCTGACTTTCCAGGGAGAGAATGAGCCATCCGGCAGTTATCATACCTACCTGACTGACGAGCGACAGTTCCTACAAATTTAGAAAGTATCTGGCTGACCTATCTTGCTGAGGAGTTATCATGCACGGCGTGGATGTGATTCGGACGGCATTGCAATCAACGCAACATCTGGTGAACTGGTTTCTCTCCGACCTCAACGACGAGGAGTTGCTCGTCCGTCCTGTGGCTGGGGCCAACCACATCGCCTGGCAGATGGGGCACCTGATCGTGTCGGAAAGCGGATTACTTCGTCAGCAGCTGCCTGACGCAGTCTACCCCGAGCTGCCGGCCGGCTTCGCTGAACAGCACAGCAAGGACACGCAGGCGATGGAACCGCCCAAAGGCTTCGCCAGCAAAGCGGTCTACGCCGAGCTGTTCCGTCAGGCACGCCAGACCACGCTGGAGATCGTGGCAAAGCTCCAGGACAGCGACCTCGATCAGCCGACGACGGGCAACATGGCGCCGTTCGCGCCAACGCTAGGCGCGTTATTTCTTTTGGTCTCGAACCACAGTCTGATGCACGCCGGACAATTCAGCGTCGTTCGCCGAAAGCTAGGCAAGCCGGTACTGTTTTGAACGAATCACAGAACAGACGGTTCCGGACGCACCGCGACGGACGTGCATTCTTCCCCTACCCCGAGCCAGCCCGTGATGCAACCTTACGAACAATTGCTCGAAGCCTTTCAGGAAAGTGTTGAGCCTACGTTTGTCCCTCTATTACAGCTACTTTTTATCATCTATCTTCTCCTGGGAATGGGGCTGCTTCTGGGACTGTGGTGGTTCTTGATACCGCGCCAGTTCTCTGCAGCTCGTTGGGGGAAGATAGGATTCGCGTTGACACTGCTGTTGAGTCAGATTGGTTTGCTGTTTCTCTGGCCGGTGCTGTGGAACGCTTGGCTACGGGCTGACCCCATTGCTCGGGCCGATGTCATTGTGACGCTGCACCTGGCTCTGGTGCTGGGCGTATTAGTGACGTTGCTGCTGGTGCTACTGGGCGGCGTACTTGGGTGGAGTTGGGTGCGCCACTTCTGGTTTCGTGTGATTCAGCTGCTGCTCATCCAGATCATCGCTGGCCAGGCCGTCGTCGGGCTGGAGTGTCCGCTCAAGACGCTGGAACGTCATCTGCGAGGCGGCCCTGGCTATCTGCACGAACTGGACAATGCTCATCCGATTGGTCGGTTTTGCAATGAGCTGCTCTATTACGAACTACCCCAGCAGATTTTCCTCGTCATCTATCTGGTGGTAGCGCTGCTGATGCTATCTACCTGGATCTTCGTTCCGCCGCGTCTGCCGTGGCAACCCGCCGAGCCGCTCCCCTAAAATGGAACGGCTCGACGTTGGGCTTCTCCATTCACACCACGAATTGGTTCTACGCTCTGGAAGCACGACGTCTCGCGAGGACGGACAGGCCGACAACGCGATCGATCGAGTCGTGCCGCACCAGAAGATCGGCCACGTCGGCGAAGATGAGATCACGAATGCCGTTCCGCGCTAGGATCGTGTCCGCGCCGGGACCACCATCGAGCAAGTCGCCTGCGGAACCGCCGATCAGGGTATCGTCACCCTCCTGACCGTAGAACTCTGCCTTCCACGGAACGCCTTCGCCTGGCAACATCTCGATGTGGTCGTTGCCCTTGCCCCCGAAGACGAAGATCGTCTCGCCCTGGTATTGACTGGTCCAGACCTTGTCGTTGAACAAGATCTGGACGAGATTGTTGGTCAATCGCTGCACGCGAATGACATCGTCGCCGTCGGTGCCGACGATCAGAGTGCCGTCCTGTCCGGGGCCTCCGTCGAGGGTGTTGTTGCCTGGCCCACCATTGAGCTTGTCATTGCCTGGTCCGCCACGCAGCACATCGTTGCCGGGACCGCCGTTCAGCACGTCATCAGCCGCGCCGCCGAGCAAGGTGTCGTTGCCGGCATTGCCGATCAGTGTGACAGGTCGACTTGTTTTGGAGGCGTCGAGTCGGTTGTTCCCCGCTCCGCCGATGAGTCGAGCCGCCTCGATGCTGACGAGGTTGATCTTGGCCCCGGCGCTGGTCGAGGTC
>CALDUY010000016.1 GCA_937923405.1 uncultured Gemmataceae bacterium
GCGAACCAGCATCACGACAAGTGGTGGTGGTGGCGGCGGTGGTGGCGGTGGCGGTGGTGGTGGCGGTGGTGGCGGCGGTGGTGGCGGCAGTCCTCCTCCTCCTCCTCCCCCTCCGTTGAACGTGGTTCCAGGGGTTGAGGATGAAAAAACACTCTTGCAGTTCTCATCGAGTTCCAGCTTGGTCGTTGGTGGGCGTTATCCGCTAGTGAACAATGCCATCATGTGGAACGGTGGGACTGACCTGACTCGGGATAGTACTTCGTTAACAGGTAACGGCGGGTTCCGTACTCCGGGTACGATCACGGAGTTCCGCGTGCAGAATACCTCCGTCAACAATCCCGACGGTACGACCACCACCACGCAAGTTTTCCATCGGTTTACTTATGGGGTGAACTACGATGCCATCCTCGCCTGGATCAAGTCAGGCACACAGGTCTTTCCGCCACGAATGCGAGCTGGCGGTATCGTGTACTACACCTACATTCCCAACACGATTCGCACCGATGTGCATCCGATTCCGATAGATACCGAGGAGCATCGGAACCAGCGATTCTGGAAAATGTACATCGACGAGGTAATCGGTATTGAACAGAACGGCTTCGCCACGACGAACGGAGTTCGTTATGCGACCTACAACAACCGTGCGGGTCGTATGGGATATGGCGATTTCTTCTCTTGGCCTAACAAGACAACTAATATCTGGGCCTCGGGTCGTGGTTTAGAGAACGCTTCACCTCCTCCGCCGGTCGTTCGTTGGCGGTGGGGAAATGATCCTAACGCGGATAATCGCTATATGAATTATCGCGATAATCCGATGCGGCCTCGCATGCAGTTCTGGTTCGGTGGAGCCACTATGATCGACTTCCTGGGCAACATGAACGTGCAGCCAACCGCTAAACAGTGGATGCCGGGTACCGCACATGAGTCGCCAATGTGGCAGTGTAAGGCTGGTGTGGCGGCGGCACTAGCGGACATTCGCAAGAATCATCCCAATGATCTGGTGTCCCTGATCGGCTTTAGTCGTCCGGAAGGTTATACGCCTTCTCTCTCGGGTTTACAGCCTGGATCGTACAATGCGGCTCGCTCTCCCCTGGGACGCAACTATAACCGGATGATTAACTCGTTGTACTTCCCCTCGAATGTTGCCAACACTGGTCAGGAAATCAGTGTCTTTGACAGCGCTATCGCCGATTCTCCGCGCTCTATCGGTGGTACCTGTTATGCGATGGGGTTGATGCTGGCCTACAATCAGTTCAGTCGAGGCAGGCAGGATTCCGACCTACGCACCTTCGCCACGGGTACCGCACCAGTGGGGCAAGCCGGCGGGTTGGGCCGACGTGGGGCTCAGAAAATCGTGATCTTCGAGACCGACGGTGTCTGCTCTGCCACGGTGTATGCTCCCGGAGCAATGGAGTCGATGTTCGTGAACAACGGCAGCCATCGCTCTTGGTTCAAGGTGCGTTACGATCGCCCAGGTAGTATCAAGAACGAGTATCCGCCTTATGTAGCTTCTGGTTCAGCGGAAGCAGGCCAACAGGCGATCGAGGTGGTGCAGCGTATCTGCGCTGACGAAACCGCTCCTCAACCGGGTTACTCGACGCGTCGCAAACCGGCTAAGGTCCACACGATCGGCTATGGCAGTCTCTTCGAGACCGCTACTGCTAGTCGCACCACAGCCCTCAATTTGCTGCAGGCGATGCAGTATCACGGAAATGTTCAGGATAGCCCCTCAACGCCGCTGGAAAACGATCGACTCATCATCGGTACGTCGCAGCAGCGAATCGATAGGATGACGAACATCTTCAGCAAGATTATGCAGGATGGCTACTCTGTGACGCTGATTGACTAGAGCAGTCTCGTCGGAGGTTGCAACAAAGCGGGAGGCACGAGTTCCTCATGCCTCCCGTGTTTAATTACCACTTAGCCGCTCCATCATATCGGCCATAGACCTCCGCCATCGCCCGCATCAATTCGCCGACTGTGCAACGTGCCTGGGCGGCCTCGATCAAGGTCGGCATCAGATTCTCGTTCGTTGCCGCCACTCGTCGCACCTGATCCAACAGCCGCCGCACTGCTTCTTGGTCGCGATTCTGTTTGCGACGTTTGAGAGCCTGAAGCTGCTCCTTCTCCGGAGTGTCGTCGATCACCAGGGTTTCGATGCGTTTCGGCTCCTTTTCCTCGAAAGCGTTGACCCCGACGATGAGTTTGCGCTTAGCATCGACTTCACGACTATAGACAAACGAGGCATCGGCAATTTCACGACGGAAGAAGCCGGCTTCTAGGGCTGAGATCATCCCGCCCAGACTAGCGATGCGGTCGAAGTAGTCGCGAGCTTGCTGCTGCATTTGACGGGTGAGCGTCTCGATAAAGTAACTGCCGCCCAGCGGATCGACGGTATTGGTCACGCCGGTCTCATAGGCCAGCACCTGCTGCGTTCGCAACGCCAAGGTGACGGCATGCTCGGACGGCAGGGCCAGGGTTTCGTCCATTGAATTGGTGTGCAGGGACTGACAGCCACCCAGCACGGCGGCGAGGGCCTGATAAGCCACACGAATCAGATTGACCTCAGGTTGTCGATCTTGAAGCGTACAACCCGCTGTCTGAGCATGGAAACGAAGTTTCCAGGAGTGTTCCTTCTTCGCTCCATAGCGTTCGCGGAGAGCCTCGGCCCAGAGGACGCGAGCGGCTCGATACTTGGCGATTTCTTCAAACAGATCATTGTGAGCATTGAAAAAAAAGCTTAAGCGAGGGGCAAAGTCGTCAATATCCATACCGCGAGCCAGG
This sequence comes from uncultured Gemmataceae bacterium, assembly GCA_937923405.1. Classification (GTDB taxonomy): domain Bacteria; phylum Planctomycetota; class Planctomycetia; order Gemmatales; family Gemmataceae; genus CALDUY01. Next base: position 2,785 of record CALDUY010000016.1, read on the forward strand.
CACGTCTCGACATAGTGGAAGCCATCGGCCAGGGTGAAGGCCAACTCTTGCACGGCGGTCGAGCCGGCCTCGCGGATGTGGTAGCCCGAGATCGACACGGTGTTCCACTGCGGCACGTACTTGCTGCCGAACTCGATGACATCACAGACGAGGCGAACATGTGGTTGGGGCGGGAAGACAAACTCGTTCTGAGCGTGGAACTCCTTGAGGATGTCATTCTGAATGGTGCCGCGGAGGTGTTTCCAATCCACACCCTGATTGGCGGCATTAGCCAGGTAGAACGCCATCACGATCGCCGCCGGGGCATTAATCGTCATCGAAACCGACACCTCGGCAAGATTGATGCCGCGAAACAGTTCCTCCATGTCGTCGAGGGTATCGACGGCGACGCCGAGTCGGCCCACCTCGCCCGCCGACAGCGGATCGTCGCTATCCAATCCCATCAGCGTGGGCAGATCGAAGGCCGTGGACAGGCCGGTTTGTCCCTTCTCCAGGAGGAAGCGAAAGCGTTCATTGGTCTGTCGTGCCGTGCCGAACCCAGCGAACTGACGCATCGTCCACAACCGCGAGCGATACATAGTTGCGTGTACGCCACGGGTGAACGGATACTGTCCCGGATAACCCAGATCGGTTTCGGGGTCGAAATCGGGTAGCGACTCTGGAGTGTAGAGCGGCTCGATCGGCACACTGCTGACAGTTGTCGGCGGTTCCGGTCGGCGAGGGGCAGCCGCGACTTCGCGTTCCCAGCGTTGCCGAGCCGCGCTATCCGTGAAGATCGACATGGCACAAGTCTCCCTAGGGCGTGGCGGCGAGGAATCTTTCTGTGATCTTCTCGACTTTTCCCTCTTGCCGCAAGGGAAGCGTAGCGCCAACTACTCTAGCTGTGCCTCCTGGCCGCCATTCCCTTTAGACATGGGTCGTTCACTTCAAGATCCCATGAATCACCTCGCCATGTACATCGGTCAGACGCATGTCGCGTCCGCCGAAGCGGTAGGTCAAGCGCTTGTGGTCCATGCCCAACAGATGCAACATCGTTGCGTGTAGGTCGTGGACCTCGACTTTGTTCTCGATGACATGATAGCCGTAGTCGTCGGTCTGCCCGTAGATGGTGCCTCCACGGACGCCGCCGCCGGCTAGCCACATCGAGAAGCCGAACGGGTTGTGATCACGTCCGTCGGCCCCTTGGGCCATCGGGGTTCGCCCGAACTCACCGCCCCAGATCACCAGCGTCTCCTCGAGCATTCCACGACTTTTCAGATCTTTTAATAAGCCAGCAATCGGACGATCCACGGCCAGGGCGTTCTTTTCGTGTCCGGCCTTGAGATTACTGTGCTGGTCCCAGCGATCGTGGCCAACATGTTGACAGAGCAACTCCACGAATCGCACGCCACGTTCTACCATGCGTCGTGCGATCAGGCATTGCCGACCGAACACATCCGTGGCCGCGTCGCCGATACCATACAACTGAAGCGTCGCCTTCGACTCGTTACCCAGATCCATCAAGCGGGGAACAGCAGTTTGCATGCGATGGGCCAACTCATAGTTGGCGATCGCCGACTCCAGTTTGTCGTCGCGACCCAGGCGTTCCACAACGGCACGATCTAGTTTGCGGAGTAAGTCGAGCTTGTTTTGCTGTTTTTGTGAATTGGCATCGCTCGGGGTAAGATCAGCGACGGGTTGGCGACCCTTTTGAAACAGTGACCCCTGGAATGTGGCCGGCAAAAACCCCGAGCCGAAACAGTCCAGTCCGCCCGGCGGAATCATCCCGCTGGACAGCACGATGAAGCCCGGCAACTCGCGACACTCGCTGCCCAGACCATACGTTACCCAGGCTCCCATCGAAGGACGGCCTTGCTGGCCGTGTCCGGAGTGAAAGAAGTAGTTGGCGTTGGTATGTTCCGAGAAGTTCGACACCATCGAACGAATCACGGCCAAATCGTCGGCACACTCGCTGAGGTGCGGAAACAGGTCGCTGATGGGGATGCCGCTCTTGCCCCGGTGGCGGAATTTCCAGGGGCATTTCATCACCATGCCGACATTGTTGAACTGCGTTGGCTCGACCTTGACCTTGATCGGCTGCCCATGCTCCCGATCGAGACGCGGCTTGGGGTCGAAGGTGTCCATCTGGGACGGGCCGCCATCCATGAACAGAAAGATCACCGACTTAGCCTTGGCGGGAAAGTGCGGCACACGGGGAGCGAGCGGGTCTAGACGATTGACCGGCGACGGCGGAGCCACCCCATACGCTGGATCAGCGAGCAACGCTGCCAGCGCCGCCGCGCCAAATCCGTTGGTGCAGCGGCTCAGCATCTCGCGACGAGTCAGCGGAACTGGTTGGTACTTGTGGCAATGCATAAATTATTCCAAAAAGGACCGCACAATGGCGCGAAAATCTCCCAGGAATTTAAGCTCATCTCCACCATCTTTCCTCGCACAAGCTCGGTCGAACGTCCTGTGTCTGGTAGAAGGCGGAACTCCTCAGCGTCAACACTCCTTATGTAACGGTCATCGCGATCTTCCCTCAATTCACAAAAATGAACTCTTTGACATTGAACAAGACGTGCGCCAGGTCGGTCCAACTCTGCGCCGTGCCGCCTTGCTGCCCGAGGAATTCCAGGGCTTGCGCCAGCTCCTCGGTAGAGGCTTCACGCCCATAAGCGACCTCATACATCGCTTGAATCCGCTCACGATCACCTAAACCGGCAGTGCGTTCGGCCCAGAGCCGTGCCTGTTGCAGCACTAGCGGGTTGTTCATGAGCGTCAGTGCTTGGGCGGGAACATTGGAGACGCCGCGGCGACCGATACAGGTGAACGGGGTGGGATAATCAAAGGCAAGGAACATCGGCGGGAGGAAATTACGACGGAGGTTGAGATACACGCTGCGTCGCCCGTCGCCGTCCAACGGCCCGGACTTCGCCGGACGACCGCGACCGACCATGAACTCGGTCAGATGGGGCAGTGGCCCTTTACCGAACATACGACGATCGAGTCGGCCCGAGACGGCGAGCAGGGCATCGCGAATCGCCTCGGCCTCCAGACGACGAATCGGCATACGATGTAGATAAAGGTTTAGCGGATCGATTTTATTGTTATTATCCTCTCCTCGACTCGACATCTGATAGGTGCGCGACAACACCATCAAGCGGTGTAGGTGCTTCAGCGACCAACCAGATCGCTGAAGTTCCAAAGCCAGCCAGTCGAGCAACTCTGGATGCGTGGGACGATCGCCCTGATGCCCGAAATCATCGCAGCTACGAACGAGACCTGCCCCGAAGTGATGGTGCCATAGCCGGTTGACGATCACACGGGCCAGTAGTGGATTGTCTGGCTCGGTCAGGCGTTGGGCCATCTCTAGACGACCACTGCCCTGGCGGGAGACGGGCTGTCGCTGACCGACCAGGACCGCCGGCAACACGCGCGGAGCAGTTTCGCCCAGGGTCTTGGGATTGCCGCGGATGTGAACCCGCTCCTCGACAGCAGTGCCATCAGCCATCGCTAATCCGCGTCGGGGGGTCGGTAGTTTGGCTTCCAGTTCGGCGGCGCGAGCGAGCAGTTCCTGCAATTTCTGGGCATTCGTGGGAGCCGCTTTTTCCCGGAGGCGTGCATCGCTCAACAGCGCGTCGAGGATGCGGCGATCGACGGGCTTGCCCTCGCGCCAGTGCCGAATCGCTTCAAGCTGTTGTTCGCGCGTCGCCGACACGCTTGCTTCGATAGGAGGTTCAGGCCGATCGGAAAAGACGACTTGCTCTAATTCGAGAAAGCCGTCCCCGTCGTCGAGCAGTTCGATGTAGCCTTGCAATCCTTGCCACATGCTCACGTCCTGGACGTGCCAGCGCGGTTCGGTCGAATGAACGGCAAAGCGAAGTCCGCCATAGATGGGATCCTGGATCAACTGGAAGCCGTCGAGGATCAAGTTGACTTTGACCGCGGTGCCACGAACCCGATAGTGGATAAACTTTTTGGAGATCGTGAATGTCTTTGATCGCAAGGCTCCCATCAACCGCTGGGAGACGCGACCGCTGTGTGCCCCGCGAAAAATTCGGCGAACCGGTGGAGTATGCGTCGGATCGAGTTCGACATCGTAAACACTGGCAGGGGCGGTGCCGAATGCCTCGCCCGTGACGTACCAATTACGATAATCTCCCTGGGAAAAGTCGTCGAAAACGATGTAGTCGATCAGAGTCTCGTGACGACCGGTGGTGGAAGTAGGTCGCTCCGGCAGGGCCTTCCACCGAGCTTCGAGCAAACGCGACGTTTGATCAATGGCCAGGCGAGCGGCTTGTTCGCGGAGGGCGGCGATCTCGGCGGCGGGCTTGCCGATCCGCTCTGGTGGATCGAGAAACGCTCGTTGTTGTCGCGAGCTTTGTAGATAGCTGACCAGTGAGTAATACTCGCGCGTGGTGATTGGATCGAACTTGTGGTCGTGACAGCGGGCACAGGAGAGGGTCAGCCCTAGAAACGCCTTGCCGAACACGTCGATCATGTTGTCGCGGCGATCCGCGCCATCGACGCGCAGATCCACCGGGGAATGCTTCGATTCACCCAGAAACCAGAAGCCCGTGCCGAGGATCGATTCGTTTGTCTGCTCGGCGGGATGACGGCGCGGCGTGGGCAGCAGATCGCCGGCCAGATGTTCGCGCACGAAGTCGTCATAGGGCAGATCGTCATTCACAGCGCGAATCACATAATCGCGATAAAGGTAGGCCTGGGAGATCTCGAAGTCGAACTCGTGCCCGGAAGTCTCGGCGAAACGCATCAGGTCGAGCCAGTGTCGGCCCCAGCGTTCGCCGTAAGCCGGCGAGGCCAGCAGCCGATCCACGACTCGTATGTAGGCCAGCGGCGAGCGATCGTCAAGGAAGGAACGGATCTCCTCGGGAGTGGGCGGTAGCCCCGTCAGGTCAAAGGTTAAGCGACGGAGCAGAGTGCGACGGTCGGCCTCCGGGGCAGGTGTCAGGCCGTGTTGTTCGAGTTTGGCCAACACGAAGTGATCGATGGCATTGCGCGGCCACGCCGAGCGAGCCACGGCTGGAAGCGAGGGGAGACGCATCGGCTGGAACGACCAGTGAGATAACAGTTTTTGCAGATCGATTTTTTCGCCTGGAGCAGATGTCGCGCCACTCCCGGGCCAGGGGGCCCCTTGCTCGACCCAGGCGGTCAGATCGGCGATCTGCTGGTCGCTGAGTTTGCTGCGTGGCGGCATGCGTAGCTCTTCTTTGTAGGAAACCGCTCGGATCAGCAAACTTTTGGCCGCCTCGCCAGGAACGAGCGCCGGTCCGGTATCGCCGCCTTTGAGCAAGTTGGCTCGACTCTCTAGATTCAAGCCGCCGCGCTGCTTCTTGCCGGAGTGACAGGAGAAGCATTGTTCGACCAACAGCGGTCGGATCTTATTCTCGAAGAATTCGACGGCAGCTCGTGACGGCTCCTCGGCCCGAATCGGAGAGAGATTGCAAGTAAGTATGAGCAGCAGAGTGGACCAGCGTTTCATCAGCACCCCGACGAAAGAGAGTTTGCGGTGGAACCGAGCCATCGCGGCGAGAGTTTCAGCATACCACTAGTCGGCAGCGCTGTCACGGATGAAGTGAAACGGCTTCGGTTCTTAGTGAGTAGTGTAATTTTCCCTCAAGTCCGATGCTTGCCCGAGTCGATACCCCGATGGAACCCATCTTGCGCGCACCTTAGGACGGTTCTCCTGTCTGGATTCGGAGGAGATCGATCTCATGTCTCGCTGGATTCTCGCCGGTGTTGCTCTCGTGGGGGGAATTTGGCCATTTGTCGTGTCGGCCCAGGTTCCCGAGGTTCCCGGAGTTCCCGCCGTGCCTGGAGCAGCGTCGGCGATTCCCGGTGCGGCAGCCGTGCCTAGTGCGGCATCAGCAGGGTCCTCAGCTCCCAGCAACATTTGGAGCAAACTTTGTCCCACGCCCCAGCAGATGCAGGCCTGCAAACAGAAGCTCTGTAGTTGCACGCTGGTTCAATTTCTCAGCGGGGGACTCGCTCCCGTTTCGGCGATGACCGGTGGATTGATCGGCGGCTGCTGTCCGGGACCGAACCAGCCCAACCCGGCAGATCTAGCCCTGCCTGCGGATAGCGCCCAGGGGGCCGCTGCTCGCATCAAGAAACTCGAAGCGGAGGCGGCGGCTCGTCGTGCCGCGGTACGCTATCTCGGCACAGTGGATTGCTCGCGATTCCCCGAAGCGGAACTTGCGCTCATTGCCTCACTGCGTGGCGATGAAAACGAGTGCGTCCGCTACGAAGCAGCCCTGGCCCTGGGCAGAGGCTGTTGTTGCACCAAGAAGGTACTCGAAGCTTTGGTGGCCACGGTCTCTGGGAAGAAGACCAACGATCCTCCGGAACATTCCCTGCGTGTGCGCATGGCGGCGGCAATTGCTTTGGAGCGGTGCCTCATCAAGTATTGTGAGCTGGAGCCACTTATTCCTGACGAAAAGTCGCCCGAAAAGCCGGTCGCTCCCGAACCCGTCCCGGCCAAGGACGCCAAGGCAAGCCGTGATCCGCTCGCGGAGGAGGGGCGTCGTGTGCTGGTCGCTTTCAAATCGCGCTACGGCACTCCACGTCGTCCGACGGCGGAACCACCGATGGCTGCGAACCCTGCTCCAGTACAGCAAGCTGTGGCGATTGGCTCGGTACCAACGAAGCCGATCGCGACGCCACCAGCGTACTCTGAATTAGTACCGCCCCAGGCTTCACTACCACCCACGGGCAAACGCGATCTTTGGAGTTTGCTCATCCACTCACGACGATGAAAGCCTGGTCACCGCTTCAGGCCGATACGTCCCAAGGCTTGACCGAGGAAGTCGTCGGACACTTGTTTCAACAGGGCATCCACATCCGCTCGGGTGCGTTGCCAGTCGTCGGCGCTGCAACCCACGGGACAAGGAGGGGAACAGACCTCCAGATAGGCTTTGGCTTTCGGCTCGGTGCCACTAGGACGCAGAGCCACGCGAACGGATTCCCCACAGCGAAACAGCAGAACGTTTCGCGAGGCGGCATCGGTTGCGCCCTGCAACGGTCCGAACTTGCCTTGCTCATTTTGGAGATCTTCAAAGTGGGTTACTTCCAGGCCGGCAATACGCGACGGCGGCTCTCGGCGCAGACTGTCGAGCAGTGCCGCCATCTGCTGCTTGCCCTCGACTCCCTGCATAAAGATCGACACGCCCTCGTTGCGGAAGTAGCCGAACTGGCGATACAACGCCTCTAGGTAGTCGATGACTGTCTTTCCCTTTCGCTTTTGATCCAGGGCCAACTCGGCGACGACGAGAGCGGCCGCGCCGGCATCCTTGTCGCGGATCTGTGGCGTCAACAACAGCCCGTGACTCTCCTCCGAAGCAATGACAAAATCCGCGGGACCGCCGACCACATCGCCGTAGGCCCCATCACGTTCTAGACGATATAAAAGATCTGCTACATACTTAAAGCCGACAAGCAAATCATCAACGATCTGAGCTTTGAAATGTCGGGCAATGCGTGTGACCAGACTTGTCGTCACCTCGGTGCGAACCACAATCGGGTAAGGGGGCAACCGACCGAACTGCGTCAGTTTGTGCAGCTTGAAATGGGTGACCAGAGCGGCTAGTTCGTTACCGCTGATGACTCGCCAAGTGCCTGTGGCATCGGGAGCCATCGCGCCGAGGCGGTCAGCGTCTGGGTCGGTGGCCAGCACCAAATCCGAGCGAGTCTCGACAGCCAACGCCATCGCTCGATCCATCGACTCGGGCACTTCGGGGTTGGGCGATTTGGTCACGTTGGGAAACTGGCCGTCGGGCGTCATCTGCTCTTCGACCGGCAGTACCCGAAAGCCCTGCAGTTGCAGCACTTTCATGGCCGTCATCGAGCCAACGCCATGTAACGGAGTAAACACCACCTTAAAATCATCGGTCTTGGGCGGCGGTATCAGACTCTGCTTGCGGCAAACGTCTAGATAAGCTCGGTGCGGCGTCTCGTCGAGGAAATGCACCTTCCCGCTTCGCATGGCTTCGGGCCAGGAGATGCTCTTGATCGTCACCACTTGATCGACCAGGTCGGCCATGATCTGATCCTCGGGCGGCACGGGTTGCCCGCCGCGTTCGTCGTAGAACTTGCCACCGTTATCGTCTGGAGGATTGTGCGAGGCGGAGATATTCAGCCCGCCGTGGGCATGTAGATGGCGGATGGTGAACGATAGCTCCGGGGTGGCGAGGTAGTGCGTCGAATCGGCGGGCAAGATGTGAACGTGAATTCCGTTGGCCACGTAGACGCCAGCGGCCAGTTGGGCCAGCGCTCGCGAGGAAAGATGCAAAACTGGATTAGGCAGATCGGGATTGTACTGCTTGCGCTGATCCTCAAACTGGCGAACATCGTAGGCTAGGACGACGTGTAACGGCGACCCCTCGGGAAATCGCTCGCGGAGATATTCGCAGTGTCCCTGCACCGAGGCGGTCAATGTCCAGGGGTTCATGCGGTTGGGGCCGATGCCGACCGCGCCGCGCCGTCCGCCTGTGCCGAACGGCAGAATTTGATAAAAGCGGTCGAGCAACCCGGGCCATTGCTGACACTCGATCAGCCAGTGCAGCTGGGGCAGATAAGCCGCGAATTCCGCTTTGACCAACCAGTCTCTCAAATAACGAAGAGCCTGCTGACGCAGCGGCTCTGGGGCGGAGACGGTCTGAAACCCAGCGGCGACCCGATCCAGCAGATCCATGCTGTAACTCCTGGCGGCGCGAAAGTGAAGACCTGGAATAACTACACGGACTTGCTACGAGTTCCGTAAGCAGAGAGCAAGGTTTGATCGAGCCGAGAGGAATAGAACTGGGCCCCGCCTCGGGGGTTCTGGGCGGCGACGATTGCCCAGAACGCGCGCCCGAGCGTAGCGATCCGAACGACTCCTGCGAGCCAAGGAGTTTGCCGGATCTCAGAGTCGGTCAGGCGACTCGCGTGCCCGACACGCCCTCTATCCGTACGTAGCGAGCGATGAACCTAAAACCGGACATCAATCTGGTAGATTTTTACGGGGCGAGGCTTATCCGGGTTCAAAACCCTGGCTCCACGAGCGTATCTGAAGGCGTCGCAAGTGGCCTTGATCCCGAGACCCAGGCGAAGCACTGCAAAGCCGTGACAGTTATCCTAACGTCTCAAAGCTCTGGCTCTCCTCGTAGGGAGGATGATCGTACTCGGCTTGCTGACTCTGGTCAGGCTTCGGCGGCTGTTGCCTCCGACCCGTTGAATTGTCCCTCGAGCTCTCAGGTCTTTCCCTTGTCAAATCGATCAGCGATCGCTAATGGTGGGGAGTGTCCGGAATGTCGCCCAATCTACTTAAACAGGGGTTCGAGACGTGGAGCCTAGCGTTGCAGTAGTCGGGGCGACGGGTGCGGTCGGGGAAATTATGCGTCAGGTGCTGACGGAGCGAAAGTTTCCCTATCGCAACATCAAATTTCTCGCTTCGGAACGCAGCGCCGGCAAATCGCTCACCTTCCAGGGTCGCACCTACACGGTCGAACCGATTCAACCAGCGGCATTCGTTGGCGTTGAGGTCGTTCTGTCCAGCACCCCAGCGTCGGTCAGTCGGGAATACTCGCCGCAGGCCGCCCAGGCTGGGGCTGTGGTTATCGACAATTCCAGTGCCTGGCGCATGGATCCCCAGGTGCCACTCGTGGTGCCCGAGGTCAACGCCGATGCTTTGCGGTCTATTCCCAAGGGCATCGTCGCTAATCCCAACTGCTCGACGATTCAGCTGGTTGTCGCGCTGAAGCCGTTGCATGATCTGGCAAAAATTCGCCGTGTGGTCGTCTCGACCTATCAAGCCTCGTCGGGCAAAGGGGCGACCGGACTAACGGAACTGGATGCTCAGGTGTCGGCGTTGGGGCAAAAACAACCCGTGCCGCCGGTCAAAGCCCACGCGGGACAGCTGGCACTCAATGTCCTGCCTCACGACTGGAAACCCGGTGCGGACGGCTACACCGAAGAGGAATGGAAGATGATTAACGAGACGAAGAAGATCATGGGAGATGATTCGATTCTCGTTTCGCCGACCACCGCTCGCGTTGCCGTTCGCATTGGCCATTCCGAGGCGGTCAACCTGGAGTTCGAGCGTCCGATCAGCGTGGAGCAGGCTCGGGAGGCCCTGCGGCAGGCTCCTGGAGTAGTGCTGTTGGACGATCTCGCAGCCGGTCAGGTGCCTCAACCGCTGCATTGCCAGGGCCGCGATGAGGTGTTCGTCGGTCGCATTCGCCGGGATCCCACAGTTCCGCACGGACTGAACCTCTGGGTGGTCGCCGATAATCTCCGCAAAGGAGCAGCGACAAACGCGGTTCAGATCGCCGAGGTGCTGGTGCAGCGCGGCTGGCTACCTAAACGATAAGTGGGCGAAGTCGTCGCCTTTGCTTAACTCGTCAAACTTCCACTCTCGATCCTCTTGTCCGAGTTGGACTAACGACCTAAAATATAGAGGATTGAGGGAGGCACATGACACGGCGCAAAGACGAGCATTCGACTGAATCAAACGACCTTCGCCGGGCCTTGGAGAAGGCGGGTTGGCGTTTTACCCGCCAACGAGCGGAGGTGTACGCTCACCTGCGCACGGTCGACTCGCACCCCAGCGCCGAAGAAGTCTATTCCGCAGTTCGCCAGCGCATCCCAAATATCAGTCTGGCCACGGTCTATAATGCGCTCGATGCGTTGGTCGACGCCGGCCTCGCCGCCCGCCTCGCCGATGACGACGGCGGACCCATTCGCTACGACGGAAAGGCCCATCCGCATTACCACCTTCGCTGCCAACGCACCGGGCAAGTCCACGATCTCGACGTTCCTTATGACCCGACTCTACTGAGACGTTTGGCACCTGAACTTGTCGAACAACTTCGCCAAAAAGGTTTCGAGGTGCTTGGCCATCGCTTAGAGATTCTGGGCCACTTCCGCGACTCCAACAGCTGACTCGACTTCGTCTTCCTCGCGCGCCTACCAATAAATGGATCCTGAATTCTACTAAACTCGCGCGAGGATATACATGATGTTGATCCGCCTTTTCACCCTCGGTTTGCTGGTCACGGTTACTTCCTACTCGATTGCCGAGGAACGGTCGACGACCTGGACGCAGTGGCGCGGTCCCAACCGTGACAGCATCGTTGGCGGACCTGCCTGGCCGGATAAACTGCAGGGTGACTATCTGACCCAACTGTGGCGTGTCGAGCTGGACGACGGTTACCCTGGGCCGATCGTCACGGAGGATTGTGTCTTCGTTGCCGAGACGAGAAACAAGACCGACGAGGTAGTGCGATGTCTGGATCGCAAGACAGGCAAACAACTCTGGGAGTACGGCTGGAAAGGTTCGATGACCGTGCCCTTCTTTGCCCGGGCTAACGGTTCATGGATCCGCTCGACTCCGGCCTACGATGGTGAGTCGCTCTATGTCGCCGGCATGCGTGATCTGTTGGTCTGTCTGGATGCCAAAACTGGAAAGGAACGCTGGCGTGCGGATCTGATGGAACGCAACAAGGCCCCGTTGCCGGCATTCGGCTTCGTTTGCTCGCCGCTTGTTGACGAGACAGCAGTCTACGTTCAGGCTGGCGGTGCGTTCGTCAAGCTCGACAAAAAGACTGGCGAGACGATCTGGAACACTCTGCAAGACCAAGGAGGGATGTACGGCAGCGCTTTTTCCTCGCCAGTTTTCGCCACGCTGGGCGGCAAACGTCAGATCGTGGTGCAAACCCGGACGACCTTAGCGGGAGTCGATCCCACCTCTGGCCAGGTGCTGTGGAAGCAGGACATCCCCGCGAACAAAGGTATGAACATTTTAACGCCGACGATTTACAACGAAGCTATTTTCACCAGTGCTTACGGCGCGAAAACCTATTTACTCAAACCAGAGGGAAATAGTGTTAAAACCGAATGGACTTTGCCCATGGATGCCAACATGTCCAGCCCGGTCATCGTCGGTAAACATGCCTACCTGCACCTGCGCAATCAGCGGTTCTGTTGCATCGATTTAGAATCGGGCAAGACCTGTTGGACCACGACCAAAGCATTCGGCAAGTACATGAGCATGGTCGCCCAGGGGAACAAGATTCTCGCTTTGGATCAGCGAGGTATTTTGCTGTTGATCCAGGCCAACCCGGAACAGTTCACCCTGTTGGATGAGCGAAAAGTGAGTAACCAGGAAACCTGGGGACATCTCGCGGTCGTGGGGGATGAGCTGTTTATTCGCGAACTGAAGGGGTTGACGGTGTTTCGCTGGAGGACGCCCTGATTCGTCTATCCCCATCCTCGTTCCCGGAGTATATTCCGCTCTGCTCGAAGGGGGAATGACCCGCATTGTCCCTTTGGAAGAGTAGGTATCTCAGGGAACGAGGATAAGACCCATGTACTATCTCCGCGGTGCTGTTTTGGCCCTGATGCTGACGGGGCTGACCGCGATGTCCCAGACGCCGCAGCCGGCCACAACTCCCAAAGCTCCACCCAGCAATCCCACACCAAACGGCACGATTCCCGCGCCAACTCCGATTCCCGCTCCAACTCCGACGGTTTCGCCGACCCAAGTTGCCGTCACGGTGAACAATGAGGCGATCTACGAATTGGCGGTGCAGCGTGCCCTGAACCGCGTCCCGCCCGCTCGCCGAGCCGAAGCCCGTGCCAGCCTGATCGATTATCTCGTCGATAATCTGTTGATCGATCAGTCGCTCCGCGCTGCCGGCTACAAAGTCGAGGTTGCCGAAATCGACAAGCGCATCGCCGAGATGAAGGCCGAATTGAAAAAGGTCGGCAAGGATTTCGACAAAATGCTGGCAGAACTGCAGACCAGCGAAGCCGAATTGCGAACCCACATTGGTGCGGATCTACGTTGGTACAAGTATGCCGACGCCCAGGCCACCGATAAGGTGATTCAGGATCTGTTCAACTCCAACAAAGACATGTTCGACGGAAGCGCGGTTCGCGCTCGGCACCTGCTGATGACGCCAGCGAACAAGGATCCCAAGACAGTTGCCGCCACTGTTGAGGAGTTGCGACAGATCAAGAAAGCGATCGAGGCGGAAACGGAAGCCGCGGTTGCTAAGGTGCCCACCAGTGCCGATAAACTGGCCCGAGAAAAAGCCCGTAGCGAGGCGATCAACGAGGCGTTCGCCAAGTACGCCAAGGCAAAATCCGAGTGCCCGACCAAGGAGCGCGGCGGCGACGTCAACTGGTTCCAGAAAGCCGGCTACATGGTCGCTCCGTTTGCCGAGGCCGCTTTCAAGTTGCAGGTGAACCAGATCAGCGATCCTGTTGCCACGCCATTCGGTTACCATTTGATCCTCGTCACTGAACGCAAACCGGGGCGTGAAGTGAAATTCGAGGAGGTCAAGGAAGCGGTCAAGGAAGTGTACTTTGAGCGACTCCGCGAAAACCTCGCGGCTCAGCTTCGACAAAAAGCGAAGATCGTCGTCCATCCTGCGCCCAAATAAGGAAGAGACATCTCCAACCTGAAATGAGCAAACCAGAGAAGCTCGACTCACTCTGGAAAGATGAAGTCGGGCTTCTCTCGTCGCCTGTGATACAAAAGGGTGGGGGGTGGTGATGCTTCCTCAGATCAGCCGCAGATTGAACACGTCATTGACGGTTCGCCAGGCCCATTGCAGGCAGGTCTCGGGTTGCAGATAGATTTTTACCTGAGCTTTGGCTCCTACCGTGATCGCTGGATCGGGATTGTGGATGTTGAGATAGACCAGATAATGCTGAGTCTGAGGCACCAATCCCTGAGAGTGCTGATTCGGTGGTTGCACCGCGACGGGGCCATTGGCTCGATTGGAGAGCAAGTAGGGGATGTATTTTGCCTCGGATTCGTCGAGGCGATCAATCGAGCCACGCCAAGTGCTGCTGTCGAGACCATGCACCCGCAGGTTGACCCAGAGTTCCTCGTTGCCGCCCGTCTCCCGATTTTTGAGTTGCAACGCTTTGTAATCGCGAGCTAAGCGGTTGTAGTCGGAAGTGGTCAGCGGCATGCATAAACGAATCATTCCCTCTTCATGGATGGAGATGATCGGTTGAGCTTGCTGTTGTTCCCTGGCTCCCTCAAACATCTTGCCGATGTCTTCAATGCGTGGTGCAGTGCCGACGATGCCATCACGCGGGGCTAGGATAATTAGGTCTTCGCCCATCACGCGCAGCAGGGTGTTCAAGGTCGCCTGAGCAAGGTCTCGCTTGCCGATGGTGCGGATGATCTCTTCCGAGATTTGCCGCTGCTCGCGAGGATCATTGCTGTCGTTCTTCTGTTTCTCCAGGCTCTTGAGATAATCGACGGAGTTTTGCAACTCGGCCCGAGTCTGAGCGACACGTTCTTCCAACTCCGGGTCACGGAAGACGGCCAGGATTTGCCCTCGGGTCACATGGTCTCCCGGTGCCACCTTCAGTTCGGACAATAGCGAGGTACGACGTAGCACAATCTGGGAGCTGTGTTCCGGATGAGCCTGCACCAAAGCCAGGCCGCGAAGACGGCTGATCGGCACGGGAACAAAGGCGAGAAACAAGAAAATCAACACCAGCACGGTGCTGGAAATTAACACGCGCGATCGTTTCATATCCGGGAGTCTCCCTCGGCGGTGAATGCCTTTGAACAGCCGCCACGTTGGCCAAACCGTCATCGAGAGGATGGCAGCCAACGTCAGGGCGTTGCCCACCACTTCCAGTTTGTAAGGTCGCAGGAAGGTGTAGAACAAATAGAGAATGCTGAACGTCACCAGCCAGCGATACAGGTAGCTGATTATCGCGTAGCTGATGAAGAGGATCTTACGCCACAATTCCATGTACTCTTCGGGCGGCACTTCGATGCCCAGGCAGTGTTCCTGAACGACGTGCTTCAGGTAGCGGTTCGACTTCTCGCGAAGGTTGGGAATTTCGAGCCAGTCCGCTAGCACATAGTAACCGTCGAAACGCATCAGTGGATTGGCGTTGAACACCACCGTGCTGATCGAGCAGACGATCATTAGACTCAACGAGAGGTTGTGGATAAACGGCTGTGTCGGTGTGTTCCACCAAACGAAGGTGGCGATGGCGGCGATGACCAATTCGACGTAGATCCCCGCCGCGCTGATGATGATGCGGTGCCACTTGTTCGGCAGAATCCAGGCATCAGAGACGTTGCAGTACAGCGCGGGCGAGAAGCACATCAGCAGGAAACCCATTTCGTGGACTTCCCCGCCGAAGTAACGACAACTCAACCCGTGGCCGAATTCGTGGATCACCTTGACCACGCCTAGGGCGATCCACAGATAGATGGCAGTCTTAAAACTGAAGAATTCATGGTAGCTGGGCAACTTGGCTAGGAAGGTGTCGAAGTGGGTGGCAACGAGCAAGATAGCCCCAGCCATCAGACCGCACGAGAGCAGAAAGAACCACCAGGAGAAGATCCACCAGACATAGCGGATCATAACCTTAAGAATCCATTCCGGATCGAAAATGGGAATCTTGATGTAGAGGATATTTGACAGCGTCTGCAACCACTCCTGTCGGCGACGCTTGCCTCGTCGCTCAAAAAGCTGCTTGCCTGCTTTGGGCGAGTCGCTAATCGCCAGCCCTGCGGTTAACAGCTGCTGGGCGAATCCTTCGAGATCCTCCAGTCGTAGCCGTTCGGGACGGTATTCCTTTTCGTAGGCTTTCTGCGCTTCTTCTAGAGTGTGCTTGCCGTCGAGAAACTGTAGTAAGAAATGTTCGTTGTCCTTCAAGCGATAGTAACGCAGACTGACGGGATCTTTGACGACGTAAAAGGTTCGGCCCTCGTACTTGTGTGATTCGATGTTGAGATCCTTCCGCAAGCGAATGCGTAGGGACTTTCTACGTTCGAGGTCAGCGGCAGGAGCGGCGCTCATCGGTAGCTCTCATCGGTTGGCGATTATGGTTGGGGTGACTTCCCCTCACCCCTCACCCCTAACCCCTCTCCCCATCGGGGAGAGGGGAACTTGGCACGGTCATTCCCCCCAGTGGGGAGAGGAGCATTTGTCGGTGAATTTGCCTCCTCGGGCAAACAAAAGCGCTACTTATCGCGGGCGAGGTGGAACGACAATACTGGCCGCCGAGCCGGGGTTCACGCCCTCCGGCGCGTCGGTGATCGTCGCTCGAACTGTGACCGATCGCAGACCACTGTCCAGGTTTTCTTCGACGTAAGTCAGCTGTCCCTCGGACGGTTTCTCGGCTTCCTCCGCCCGAGGTAATTGCCAGACTAGCACGCGATGATCGGTCGTGCCGGTGACGGCAAACTCTCCCTTGGGATCGAACGCGCCACAGGTCACAGTGCCGGTCGACCAGAGGAACTGGCGGAGTTCAGCGGCACGGGCCGACTTGGAGGGGGCCCGCCAAAGCTGCAAGCGACCCGGACCGTTGCCGTTGGTCAATATCGTGTTCCCATCGGGCGAGAACAAAGCCATCGTCGAAAATGCCCCTGCGGTTCCGTGGTTGACGATCGTGCTTTTCAGCTGATGGGTGTCCAAGGAGTAAACTCGCAATTCGCGTTCGCCATCGACCAGGATGGTGTTGTCTTTGGGATTGATGCTGAGGGTGGCAACTTCGTCAGAGCGGCCCGGCAGTTCCTCTGCCGACCATTTACCATCCTTTTTCTCCCAGATCTTGAGCGACTTGCCGCGGCTCGCCGAGACCACCTTGCCACCTGGAGCAAAGGCGATCCAGGTGATGTGGGCGTTGTGGGCGTCCTTAATACTCTCGATTTTCTCGCCGGATGGCAGACTCCAGAAAATGATCGAGCGGTCCTCACCGCCTGTCGCTGCGAGCGTGCCTTCGGAGTTGACCGCGATCACATTGACTGGGCCGAGATGCCGAGCGCGGTCGTCGCCTTTGCCGCACAGCACGGGTTCGGAGTTGGTATTCAGGTCCGAGAGATTGAAGATCCGAACCTGTCCACGAGACGTCGCGGTCAATAGCAGGTTATGCTTGGCTCCGCGGGTCGTGGTGGCCACCGCCCGGATCGGTGCGCCATGACTGAGACGGAACTTATCGTTCCAGCGATCTTCGCCGATGATGCGCTCCCAGATGCGGACTGTGCCCTCTTCGCCACCCGAAACAATGCGCGGTAACTCTTCTCCCGTCACCGCTATACAAGTAACCTCCTGAGCATGGCCGGGGAGGACGGCCATCGGTGGGACGGGGCGAGTGATCTCGACGTACACGCGAGTCAACTCGTCGGCCTGCTTCCGTTTGGCGTTGGCCTCGTTGGGATTAGTTGCCTCGATTTGTTTGGCCTCCAGTCGCAGGGCTTCGGCGCGACGCACGCGCTGTTGCAGTGGCAGGGCGTCTTGCACTTCGATCTGAGCTTCAACGCGGAGCTGCTTGGTGTTTTGTAATTGCAGCACAGCTTCGAGTTGCTTGACCGCCTCGCCCTGCTGTTTGTAGATCGAACGGATGCGGCCACTGATCGGAGCCTTGATGAAGTACAGATCGAGCGTAGTCCAGGCCGCCGACAGTTCTTGTTGGGCCTTGATGACCGCTGCCGCCTTGGCCACTTCCTCAGCGGCGTAGCGTTCCACGGTCACGACGGCGGCATAATAATCATCGTCGGAAACCGACCCGCGCATCTTCTGACGTGAGCCTTTCATGGCCATTTCACGACGCATCGCCTCAGCTTTGAGCGAGGCAGCGGATTTGACCTCAGCGGCGGCGGCCTCGACTTGGGCTTGTTTGATGCCTAGCTCTTCAAAGGCCACCGCGGGATTGATGACGCCGATCATCTGGCCTGCTTCGACGTAGTCATCTTCTGAGAGCCGACGGAATTTGATCGGCAGGCGAATGATCTTCGTCGTGCCCGGTTCAAGGCGATCTCCTGGTCGAGGCAGACGATACCAACGTCCAGCCTCGTTCGCCCCCGCATCAGGATCCTTGAAGGGTTCTGCTAAAACCTGCCGAGCCAGGCCGAACTCTTTGTCTTGCGCAATCAGTTTGTCGTCGCCCGGCCTCCAGGGAACCACTAGGAGCGGTACTCGGCGCATCTCCAGCTTATCCTTGGGTACAAACTCGCTCTCCGGCACGGGCGTGGCCAGGAGCGAGAGTTTCCCTTCGCGTTCGCTGGGAACTTCTCGGCGTTCGAGCGGAAGCACTCGACCTCCTTGCAGAATCAATGGCAGCGAAGCTCCGGTTTCGCCCGATTCGGTGATGCGAACTGGGGCGTCGAAGAAACGCCCGGTCGACGGGACCACCGGAGCAGGCTCTTGCTCCTCGCGAGCATTATTATCGCTGTTGGCGTCTGCTTCACGATGGGCGACCTGGGCCGCCAGTTTTTTTCCACTCACCGGTTTCACCCACTGAAACCGATCGCTGGCCAAGACGATGGCAGCGGCGGAACCCACCGCGAGCAGTACACAGATTCCGAAGAAGCGTAACATGGGCCGTTCTCCCTACCAGTTGATCGCTGCCGTGTTTGACCGCCGGAGCGGCTCGGCTGTTGTGTCGTTGGTGCCAAGTCGCCATCTCACTGCCAAAGTTGCAGCAGAATGGCTTGGTTTGTTCGCTGGTGCAATCAGTGCGCCGAAGGTCGTCGAACTACCACGGTAGCCCGATGAGCCTTCGGCCTCAGCCTCAGAAGAGGTAGAAGATTACCTTTTCGTAGATAAACTCATACACGCCATAGAACAGGGCGTAGCCGGCACGATCCTTACCACAGAGTACCTTGCCACGGACCTCAGTTCCGCTAACCAAGACATCGCGACTGACCCGATAATCCTCGGGAATGCGTCCGTCTTCGATGTCCACGTAAGCCAGCACGAATGGTTCGGGATCAGCGGAGTCCTCCATATTCGGGGTCGCCTCACCGGCGATGCGATCCTTACGCAGAACCGCCATATACTTGGTGGTTGAAGATCCCAAAAGGATGAATTCGACCATCAGGATGTCGTCGTCAGGGTCTCCTTTTTTTCGCTCAAAGCCGCGAAGAATCTGCCCGATGTGTTTCTGCGGAATGCGAAGCTCGATCTCCTGTGGTCCTTTCTTGACGCCCAGCCGCATGATTGGTTCGTTGGGCCGAACTTCGCTGTTGAGTTTCTCCTGGAAGTTGCTGGTTAAGACTAGCCACTCGCGTTCATTCACTTTACGGATCTCTTCCGACGACATTTTTGGGGCCAGCAGTTGAAATTCGCCGGGCTTCATCCGATTCATGTTCGTTCGCTTGACGAGTTCTTCGATCTCGAAGCGTTTGGCGAACTGCTCGGCGCGGCGGAGACTGGCTTGGTTCCGCTTGGTCGTTCGGTCCGATTCCAGTACATCGCGCTGAATCTCGGCTTCCAGCGCGTTGGCCTGAAACTCAGCGGCTTCCATCTCAGTGCGTAGCTGCATGTACTTGGCATACAGTGAGGCGTCGTACATCACCGCCAGCACCTGATTCTCGCGGACGACGGCGTTGGGCTTGACCTCAAACTGGATGATGGTGCCTGGGTTTGGGGCGTAGACTGTTCGCCGAACCACCGGCAGCACTTTGCCAGTCACTTCCATTTTCAGTTCGTAGGGCAAGGCGTAGAGGCATGCCCCGATGATACTGACAGCTAGCACGCAGAGCAGAATGATTGCTTTGGTTTTTCCGCCGAGGCCTTCTTGGAGCCTGGCCAGCGGTCCCCAGATGAATCGCATTGGAATGCGGCGATGCTCGACCGCGTTGAACAACGCCGAGGAAGCGTGTTTGGCGATGATATCGAGACGTGCTAGGACCTGCTGCTGATCGGCAGGCGTTTCAAAACACTCCATGACCAAAGCAGAACGAGGCGGGAGCTTCGGCTTAGTTTTGCCGTCTCCTTCGCGTTCGTCGGTGAGCGGCAAGATAACCAGTAACTTGCTGTGTGCCTCGCTGAGGTAGTCGTCCAGGGCTTTCAGCACCTTGGGAGGTAGACTATCGTCGCGTGTGCCATCGAAGACGAGTTTTTCGCCCCACGTCAGGACTTCCCCGCACAGTTTTCGCATGTAGCGGATCAGATTGGAGCGATGTTCGACAATGTCGGTGCCGGACACGGCCTCGATCCTGGTTTTCTCGCCGCCACGTCGAATCGCCACGCTGACTCGATCGCAGTCGATGAGGCGTCGCCCCTCGTTGGCCACCTGGATAGCGACCTCAGTTGGGTTCAGACTGGTGTGGATATTTCGCGCAAAGGCTTCGAGTTGGGTCCAGAGGGCCTGTTGTCCGGTGAGGGCATTGACCATCTGGTTCCGCTGATAACGACTGGCGTTCTCGGCCATCAGGGCCATGTACTGCAGGAAGCCCGGGATGGCGTTGTGTGGCCGATTGGCTCCCTGGAGTACCTCGATCAGGCCGATTACTTGTTCTTGCTGTCGAATCGGCACAACGAGCAACAGACAGCTGGTCGGATTGCCTGGAGCGGGTTTGCCCGGCTCGGATGGACCAATCGAGCTATTAGGGGGTAGATGAAGTGGTTGACCCTGGGAGAAGGCAACGCGAAGCAGGCCGATGTGACTGGCGTGAGCGTCTTCGTTGCTGCCATCAAGACCGAACTGTTGCAAGTTGACCTGGAATTGCTGCTGGAGGTTGCCCTGAGGAGTACGAATCCAGACGGCTCCACCGACGGCCGCCAGGGCTTCGAGCAGGTTTTGCATCATCTCCTGATAGAAGGTGTTCGGGGGGACGCCGCTTTCAGAGAGCCGGGCGATGTGTTCGAGCCGCTGGCTCAGACGCCGGCGCTCCTGCTCGATCATCTGCTGGTTGGCCGTGCGTGGGTCGGGTCCAGCGCTCATGACTGGGATACCTCCTGAGAAGAACATCGGAGTAGGCGACGCGGGGAACTAGACCAAGCCAGCATCAGCATACACCCCACGACGCGCGAAGTACAAGATTGTACGCAGAGGAAGTGGCCGATGGCGCGATTCTGGAGAAAATCTGCTCGCTTTTCGCAAGTCTCAGGCCGCGAATCGCCGTTTTCTTGCTTCATGCCAGACAATCTGGTGCATCAACAACCACGGTTCCATCGGTCCATCCGGCAGCGGCCAATCGAACCGTTCGCTGGCTGCCAACTGCATCGCCCCAGCTCGATCGCCACTCAGCGCCCACAAGAAAACAAATCGGCTCAAGGCCCGTCCTAGCTTGCGAAGTCGTTGAACTTCCGCCAGAGCTTCTTCGTAATCGAGTCGTGGATGCAGCGCTTCTGCCTCTTCCACTAACCATTCGATGAGGACACGAGCCTCGGCATCTCCTAAATTCCGGGTTAATCCTTCATCGTCGAGAATTGGATTGAGAACGGCTCTCGCCAGCATGCCACATCCTCCCCGCACGCTGGCGGTCCGAAGACGCCGCGTCCGTGGTTCCCCCTGGATCATCCTGTTTGGAATGTGAGTCGGGGCCTATAGCGTGGATCGGGGTTCGTCGCAATGGCATTCCGGAGTAGGTTTCAACTGGCAATGACGGCAGAGAATAGGCGGAGTTCAGGCAGTGCAGAGACAAGCCAACCGAACCGTTGTTCGTCTCAGTCGGCGAATCAGGACTAGATCTTTTAGAGGCCCCTCCCGGATTTGAACCGGGGGATGACGGATTTGCAATCCGTTGCCTTTCCGCTTGGCTAAGGGGCCAGATTGGTCGGGAACAAGGCTAGTCATCGGCAAAAAACCAACAAGACTTGATCTAGGGCGGTTTCCTACAACAACGGCATCGCTCCAGGAGGCTCACCGATGGCATTACTACCTTGGATGCTGTATTTGTTCTGCTTTACCCCGGTTGAGGAAAAGGGGTTTGTTCCTTTGTTCGATCAGGAAGGCCCACCCAAGGGATGGAGCGTCTCGGCCTGGAATGATCTTTCCCAGCCCGGACCAAAAGATGCCGTCTGGTCGGTTCGCGAGGGCGTACTCACTTCCGGCAAAACACGCGGCAGCTGGTTGATTAGTGAGAAACAGTACGACGATTTTATCCTCGAATTTGAGATTAAACTGGAGAAACTGGGCAATAGCGGTGTGGCCCTTCGTGCCCCGAAGAAAGGAGATCCGGCCTTCGAGGGATTGGAACTTCAGATTGCCGATCTTCGCTACAACACCAACGCCAAAGACGATGAACTCACAGGAGCGATTTACCGTTCATTAGCTCCGACGAAGCAGGTCTACAAACCGACCGAATGGAATCACGTTCGCATTGAACTGCGAGGTTCTCATCTGAAGGTGATGCTCAATGGAGAACTGATCCAAGACGCCGATCTGAGTAAACAGGAGAAGACGGCCAAGCGGCATGATGGCACAGAGGCTTCGCCGCTCAAGGACCGGCCTCGCAAAGGGCACATTGGCTTCCAGCATTTGAGTCGCGATAGTTCGCCATTGTTGATCCGCAAAGCACGACTCCAGGAACTGCGTTGAGCGATCAGGCCGCTCGCCGCGCTGGCATTTGAGATTGTCCCAGAACAGCCTCGTAGACTCGCAAGGTGTCGCTGGCACAGCGCTCCCAGGTAAATGGACGAGCGGCATCCGTAGCATGCCGACGCAGCGATTGCCACCACTCTTCATCGGTGCAAACCCGCTCCATCGCGTCTCGCCAGCCAACAACATCTTCCGGATGAAGCAGGTGAGCTTTATGACCAGCAGTTTCGGCAACGGCTCCGGCGGTCGAAGCAAGCACTGCTCCACCGCAGGCGAACATCTCCACGGGAGGCAAGCCGAACCCTTCGTACAACGAGGGGAAGACCAAGGCACGCGCACCGTTGTAAAGGTAGGCAAGGTCAGCTTCCGCGAGATAGCCGACATACCGCACCCCGCGATGGCGGGCGTCTTCTTGCAGATAAGCATGCACCTCGGCGGAGTTCCAACCCCAACCACCGACCAGTATCAGCGGAAATCGCTGACGCAGTGACGACGGCAGGGCACAGTAGGCTTGCAACAGCATCTTGACGTTCTTCCGTGGCTCGATGGTGCCAACATGTAGCAAATACGTCGGAGGTAGTTCCAGTTGCCGCAATCGAGCCTGGACCGCGTCCGACGGCAGCGGACGTAATCCCGAGCGAACCCCCATGTAAGTGCGTGTTACTCGGTCAGCGGGAAGTCCCAACTGACGAATGATCTCCATCCGGGCAAAATCGGAGATGGCGATGACATGCTCGGCACGCGCGATCCCGCGTAGAAATTCACGTTGATGCGTGGCCACTCGGTCTACTGGGTGCCATTGCGGATACAGCATCACCGAGAGATCGGGAATGGTGACCACGGTCGGCAAGTCGCAGTCGATGGGAAGAAAACTGGGTTCGTGATAAAGCTGGTACTCGCCGCCACGGGCCCGGGCCCGGAATCGCCACTGATAGAAGGCCAGCCCTGTTCGACGGACGCCATCGACCAGACTTGCCTTCCAACCAGGAACCCTCGAGGTCGGGTCGGAAGGTTTTTCCAGGCATCGCCGCATGCCGATAAGCCATTTTTTGGCTCGACTCATCCAATTGGGGTGGAAAAAGTCGATCATGGACTCGCCGACGAGTTGACGCAGACTACGGACCAACTCGCCGGTGTAATGACCGATCCCGGTTCGTGTTCCAGCCGCCGCCAACCCGTTGATGAGTACACGCATGACCACCCTCCCGGCACACCTTGCCGACCTCGCCCGGAATACCCTTTCTGTGCTTGCCGCACAAGAGCAGAGTCAGAAGTGGAATAGTGGAATAAACGATCGAGACTCCGCTACATGCGGCCAGGCAGCGGAGTCTCGATCGGACTGACAGCAACCTACTACTTCTTTCGAGTCTTGCTGCGTTTGGGACGAACCTCACGCGGCAGTTCGGTCCAGTCTTGGGGCACAGGGCGGCGAATTCGATCCGACGCATAGTTCCAGAACAACAGCGTTTCCTCTCCGGGTCGCCAGGAGAAGTACGCCCGACGCTGGTTTACTAGGGTCGGAAAGCCAACTAGACCGGTTTCCGCTTCGAGCAGGGCGACACCCAGTAATTCCAACTCAGCGACCACGGCCCGGTAGTTTTTTTCCGTGGCCGCAATCTCATCTTCGAGTTGGTAGCGACGAGCACGCAACGACCAGGGCAACTCTCGACGGTGCTGCTCCAGCTGTGATAACTCGGTCCGTAATTCGATCAGCCGACCATGTTCCTTCGTGACATCTTCTGCGATGCGACTCACCAGGGGCAACATAGCCCGACTGCCGTGCCAGGTCATCATGCGTGCCGGTATCCCCAACTGTTCCGATGCCTCGGATTCCCGGTTCTCAGTAAATCCGCTCATTCCAATCTCCCCTGGGGCCAAAGGCTCGCCTACCTTTCCCACACGATTGTACGATCGGGGATCAACCCCCCTCGGCTACATCAAATCCCCATCTATGCCGGCTCTCCCAGGTCGCCCCAGAACGCACAGCCGGAATCCTCGTTTCAGCTGGGACCGTCCGCACCGAGCGTAACGATCGTGCCGACGATTCGCCAACTCCTCGCCTGGCTAGGGAAGAAAGTAATTGCCCTGACGAGGCAATCCGGGAAGAATAGAGCAATAGCAACAATCATCTGGGATACTCGGTCCCGAAGGGCGATTTTCTCCACCCTCTGAAGCAGAACAGTCATGGCACACCATCCCGAAGACGACGTGACTCCCTCTCAGCATCGCGCTGAGGAGTCGTTGCCCGAACCGAATAAGTCCGACCTGGATTCGGACTCGGCCATCGATTTCAGCGAATTGAACGAAGAGGAAATGAGCGGGATCTCGGTCATTGAATGGGCTTCCTTGGTTGAGGCCCAACCAGGTTCGCCAGCTGCATCCGATCCAGTTGAGCCGTCCTTAGAGGAAGTTAATGATGTTGTCGATTTGACCAAACCGGTTTCTGCTGGGGTCGGCAAGGTTGAGCAAAGAGATAGCGACTCCTCGATCGACTTGAGCAGTTCTGCCGTCATCGATGTGGATGCCCAACAGGCAAACGTGGGCGATTCAGCGAGTCTGTCTGGTCCCGGCGAGCCGATCGAACTGAAGGCGATTGATTTGCAGGATGCGGCACTGGTTGAGGAACGCTACGAAGACGAAGAAATTGATTTGGCCGATGATGCTCTCATTCTTGGTAGCTCCGCTTCGATGGAGCAACAAGCGGATGAATTTGTCGAACTAGGTGACGAAGACCTGATCGACGAATCGTCAGAACAACCGCGAGTCGGCCAATCGGACGTCAACTTAGGGGGCATCGAGGAGGTCGCCACGGGACATACTGGGTCGAGCGTCAGCTTCGAAGACCAGATGCTGCTCGACCACACCGAAAGCGGTCCCGGCGCTTCCGGATCTCTCCGCGATCTGATCGCCGAGAATCTTGAATCCGGTGTCGATTTGCTCAAGTCCAAGCAGTCGCCGATGAAGGAGGAACCGGAAGAAGACGACTTCCTGTCCGAGGTGAGTGCCGGCGACGAATCCTCGTCCGTCGATCTTGGGTCGATGCACTCGATCCCGGTGTTCGACGTTTCCGAGGAAGAAGAAGCCGCCAAGAAAGCAGCGGGCAAAAAGACGCCGATCCCCTATTTGGATGAACCGATCGATCTGGGAGAGGTTCTGGAAGACAAAGAGACCGACCTCGATCTCGAACAGATCGAAGATTCCCAGCCAGTTCCAGTGCGTCGGGCAGCGGCGAAAACGGTGGCCGATGCGGATGAAGAGATCGACCTAACAGAAGCAGCTGCCCAAGTCGCACCAGTCGTTGGCGACGAACCCAAGAGCAAAAAGAGCAAACAGAAACTCCCAAGCGGCGACGCTCCCGTCAAGCCCCGCAGGCCGGTCTTCGCGGCGGTAGGCAGCGGTCTGGCGGGACTGCTCGCTGGAGCTGCTGCCATGTTCGGCGCAGTCCAGATGGACTTGATACCGGGCGTTTCCACTGGGCCGGCTGCTAAAGGTCCGCCGCCATCAGCGGTGCAACAGCCAGTTGCTCCCACAGCTAAGGCGGCTACATTTGAACAGACGCTCGAACACATTCGCTCGGGTAACTTCGATAAAGTCGAACCGGCTGATCTGGAGCGTGTCGACGAGAACAAACATGATCAGCTGGTAGCTCGCGCCGAGTTTCGCTGGTTGAATCATCTCAAATCCGTGCGAGGAGCCGATCCTCGGGCCGCTCTGCGTGGAGATGTCGAGGAAGTCCGCCAGGCGCTGCAAGATCTGGAAAAGGCCCTGGCTTCTCCTAACCCGCAAGACGTGGCCGACGCTCTAGCGCTGCGCGGACAGATTTACGAACTACTCGGCGATCTGGCTCGCGCGCGGGCCGACTATGAAGCGGGCGCGAAACTGCAAGGGCAACAGCAGCGCTTCAATGCCGCTTTGCAACTCTTGGATCTGTCCAGCAAGGTCGGGCGTTGGCTGCCGCCTGGATTAGATCCGCGAACCGTGGCCCTGCTGCTGACCGCCTTCCAGCCGATGCCCGAAGGTGGCGAAGGACAGGCCGCAACCAAGCCGCTTCCTCTCGAGGCGGGTTTCGCCTTTTGGAAAGCGCTGGTAGCTGCCAAAGCCGGACAGTATGACGAGGCGATCAAACAACTCGACGCCGCCCGGGCCCTCCACGATCAACGCCGCTATTTGCTCCCCAAAAAGCAGCAAAATCCGCTTAGCGATCCGCGTGAAGAGATCTTTCTCAAGAGTTGCGATTTGCTCAAAACCCACTTCCAACTTCAGGCAGGGCTAAGCAATCCCAACTATCTGACTGCCGATCCGATGACCCGACCGCCACAGATCAACGCGCTGTTGGCCCGAGCCGACGAAGCTGCCCGCGCTGCCATGCTCAAGGATGTGGCGGCACGATTGGTCAAAGAGAAACCACCAGCTACCTTGGACGATTTGGTCAAGCATATCGAGAGCGAACGCAAGACAGTAGAGACACAGCTGGCGAACTTGCAGAAGCAGACGACGGAGCAACAGAAGGAGCTGACCACTCTCAACGAGTCGCTCAAGTCGCTGACTGCCGACCTTCGCAAAACGCAGGAGACGCTGAAAACAACCCAGGCTGACTTGACACGAAGTAAAAGTGAAGCCGAGGCCACACTTACCGCTCTGCGGGACGTGGCCAAGACCGCTGGAAGTGAGTTTAAAGATCTGAAAACAAGCAAAAAAGCACTACTTCGTGACATCGGCGAGGCCGCCCGTCTGGCCAAGTTAAACGATCCGATGGGAACCTTGCGCCAACTCGAACGGGATCTGAAGTCCACTCAGGAAACCTTGGCTCAGCGCTGGGAGCCGACCAAGATGCTGACCTACTGGATTCCACTGCTCGAACAAGCACGCGCTGACTCGGCAATCTTGACCCCAGCAAGGCGAGACGCCCAGCTCGTGTTCTCCGACGCCAAGGCTTCAGAATCCGATCGCGCCCGGGCGATGCTCGTACAAGGGCTAGCTCTGCGCAATGAAGAGAAATACGTCGAAGCGGCCGCTTTGCTGGAAAAGGCGGCTCCAGCTTTGGCCAAGGCGAACGCTCTCGAAGCCAAACTAGCGACACAAGCTCTCCGAGAAGTGAAAAATCCTGTCGCTACGTTGATCCAGCAAGTGGCCGAGTTGGAAGCCGCTGGGAAGCGTCCTGACGCTTTGGCTCTGCTGAATCGAGGGATCGACCGCCTGCCTGAGCCGAAGGCTGAGTTGTACGTTCATCGTGCCCGCATGACTTTGGATCTGTTGCTTGCCAAGGAGAAACTCGACGCCAACGATCCGCTAGTGACCCAACTTCGCCAGGATGCGGCTCGCGACGGTTCAGCAGAGTCGGCCTATCTCGTCGGTCAGCTTGAAGAGCGTCTCGGTCGGCTGGATCAGGCGGAGAAACAGTATCGAGCTGCTGTTGCCGCGCACAACAAGAACGATGAGATTGGCAGTCGCTATCGCATTGCTCTGGCTCGGGTGTTGCTGCGGCGACAGAGCGAGCCGGCCTCGACGCGACCGTTGCCTCCGGCGACACGCTTGGGCATGTTGCCGGTACACCTCACCGGATTGCTGATGGCAACGACGCTGCAAGGTGCCGGCAGCGATGCCGTCAGCGAAGCGGAACTGCTAGCCGATCAGATTCTTGCCCTTGGCGACAAGGTGCCGTTCGATGTTCGCGCTCAGGCTCTCGCCGTCAAGGGCTTGCACACCCGAGCCTTGCAGACGTACATCGGTGGACTGAAAGAAAAGGGATTATTGCCGCCACAGCAAGCGCTCACGTTATCGGAGTTGATGAACAACCACCCAGGGCTGAGTCGTCCCGACAGTAAGGCGACTCCCGAGCCTTTGCAAGCCGAGAAGCACTATGCCGCAGGGTTGAATTTGTTCTTTGCTCGTAAGTACGCCGAAGCCGAAAAAGAGATGCTG
Organism: uncultured Gemmataceae bacterium; assembly: GCA_937923405.1. Lineage (GTDB taxonomy): Bacteria > Planctomycetota > Planctomycetia > Gemmatales > Gemmataceae > CALDUY01. Next base: position 31,000 of record CALDUY010000016.1, read on the forward strand.
GCTGCCATCGAGAACGACAGCACCGATGCTCGGTACTTCTATTATCTTGGACTCTCACGCTTAGCTCAGGGCAAACGTGGCGCAGTCGAAGACTTTGACCAGGGAGCGCGACTGGAGCAGCAGGGTCGGCCAGACCGCACCGCGGTGTCGCAAGCTCTGGAGCGCATTCAGGGCCGCATTCGGCAGACATTGAACGACATCCGGGAACGTCCCGCACGGTAAACTGTTAGAACGAACGATAAAAAATAGAACACGGACTGCGTACACGGATCGAGGAACACGGATTCACACGGAAAGACATGCTCGGCGAAGGAGTCCGGGTAGGATTATTACACAGTGAGAGCGGTCGGAGGAGTTTGTTCCCTTCTCCTCAGTGGGGAGAAGGGGCCGGATGCTTTCCGGGGTGCTGATGCTTGTTGCTCTTCTCCATGTTGTGATCCGTGGCGATCCGTGTACGAAGGCCGTGTTCTATTTGTTGCTCTTCTCCGCCACGTCAACGATCAGAAAAGTATCGCTGGGTTCGACAGCCTGTACCTCACGAGCAGTAAACGTGAAGACGTGCCGGCCTGTCGTCAACTTATTGCTGAGTGGCAGGCGGATGGGTTGGCGATGCGTCTTTCCAGGCGCGACCACAACAGACCAAGTAGGTTCATGCCCGTCGAGCTGGATAGATAGTTTACGCGATCGCTTAAGTAGGTTTTCGACGACCAATTCCGCCGAGACGCTTCCGCCGGGTTGGCCACGGAGCAAGATCGGCTCGATGCGAACATGATGCGGGTTCCAATCGTGGCGGTGATCGCCGCTGCCACTCAGATCATCGGCCACTTTTCCACTGACTTGGGCCCATGTGATGCGGCGTTGAAAATCCTCGGCGTTGAATTCCATGGCGCTGCCATGCTCGGCGAGGATCCAGTCTGGAGCGAGGGCTAGCACCTTACGGGCGCTCTGCTCGTACAAGGTCGGTCCCGAGCGGTTCAATCCCATCCAACCTCCCGTGCCACTGTACAGGTCGTGATGGAAGAAATTATCCGCCGTGAATAAGCAGCGTTTGCCGTCGATCGTCGTCTCGACTCCCATCGTGAAAAGCGACTGCCCAGGGAGAAAATGAAACTTCAGCTCATACTCGCGCCAGCGGACGGTCTCGCCGTCGCGCAATCGTTTGGCGATAGGCAGCGGACGAGCATCGAGAAACGGGGCACGCAGGCGAAACGGATCGGCAAGCGGTCTGGCCACTTCGTCTAGCGTCCACACTTCGGGCTTGTCGCGCTGAAGCAAGACATACGTTCCGTCGTAATGATCGAAATGGGCATGACTACACAGCACGACTTCGACGCGCCCGAGTTGCTCGTCCTTTTGGAGTTTAGGGATCTGTTTTTCGCTGTGTGGATCCCACGGATCGACGACGAGACAGGGGCCCTCCTTGGAGCGTAGCACATAGGTGTTGCCGGTCAGCCAAAGATTTTTCGACAGACGCGACCAAGGCAGCGATCCGTTGGAGCCGGCTTGTTCCGGAGCGAGGAAGCGGTACTTCGGCGGATTCTTCAGGCGGTCTCGGGTGTAGCGTTCGTAGCTGCGGAGAAAGGCATTTTCGTCGATAAGTTCGGCCGTGAAGCGGCAGGTTTGGGCGATGTCACGATCAATAACCGGCCCACGCGCGGGTAGCACGAGATCGGCCTCGAGCTTCGCTAGTTTCCGCAGCGACTCCGCGGCAGGTCGCAGTCCCGCGTCGGTCCAATGATCCCAGTCGGTGGTGTAGGGCGACCACAACTTGCCCCGACGGGCCAACGCATCACCGACAAAAAGGAGCTTCTTTTTATCTTTTGTGTTCTCCGCCAGATAGGCTACGTGGTCGGGGCTGTGTCCTGGAGTGGCTATCACCTCAATGCGCCAGTCGCCGAATGTCAACGTCTGTCCATCGCTTAGTGAGCAAACGATGGTGGGCAGCCCTTTGGCGATGACCAGATATGCCGTTCGTGAGTTGCGTAGTGGAATCGCTTCCCGCCAATAGCGAGCAACTAGCTTGGGGTCCAGATACGCCGCTGATGCCTTCGGCGCAAACACGTTAGCAGTCAGTAGGGGCACGGCGGCTAGGCTGTCTCGATGATGATGGGTGAGCAACACTTTCTCTACTTGATCGACCCCTTTTATCTTTGGAATAGTTGGCGCATCGATGAGCCAGGCGCGATCGCCGACCACCAAGGCATAGCCGGTTGGCTGACCTGGAGAACGCCAGACTCCTGCCATGACCTCAGTCCAGTCGTCAGTTGCTTCATTTTGGCCTTGGCCGGTCAGCCAAGCAGTTCCACCGAGGACCAGCAGGCAGGCCAGCATTACTGCGAGACGGCGCATCATGGGGGCAGATCTCCTGGAGGCGTGGTTACTTCGTGTTGGCCGTGACGGCTGCAGGCCCTTTGCGTTTCCACTTGACCCATTCGGGGAGGAAAAACAAATAGATGCCAGTAATCCACAAAGTCAGCACGACCACTCCGGACGGCAGAAAGATCCAGAGCTTGGCCTGTTCGTGGAACCACGAGCCGTCATGTAGCGCTTCGATCAGGTCCGAGCGTCGATAGGCACTTTGTAGAACCTCTCCCGTCTGGATGTCGATCTGCACTTCCCAGTCATTCCGGGAGCGTACCTTGACGATGCCACGCTCGGGACGAACGTCGAGCCGCTCAATGTCTTGCCAGGAATCGATCTGGGCCTGCTCAATCTGTTGGGCTGCCTGGAGAATCGTGTCAAACGACACGGTCGGGTATTTACCCACGCCACGTTTGGTAGGAGGCTGTACCCAAGACCACTGCTTCTTGACCTGCAGTAATAACCCAGTCACGATGACCAGCAAAAACGGAGCGGCAATCACGATCGCGCCCCAGCGGTGCCATTTTCTCAAGCCGATGCGAAGATTCACGGCACGACCACCTCGAAGCCGGAACAGAGCGAAATAGACGAGAGCTTAGCGAATGAGAAATTATCGTACTTGGGGCCAAGTGGGCAGAGCAAGGAAGTTCCTAGAAAGCACTGAGAGAGAAAAGTCGGAATTGGGCTTGATTTATTGAGTAGAATAGCAACGGAACACGAGGCACGACGCACACGACTGCTCAGAAACAACCACTTCATGGCATCGGTGTTCTAACTTCACTCCTTGTTGGACTCGTGAAAACGAGAATCCGGGCAAGGAGCGAAACGGGCATAGGAAGGTGAATCGGCAGAACCTCTCCACGTCGAGGGCATTTCCTCATCCTGGGGGATTGGCGTGCCGATCAATGAATCTAGCCGAGGCGGTAGATAAACCCACCCTCAAAGCCCCGACGGGGTCTGGCTTGGTCCTCCTTCCCCAAAGCGAAGACCTTCCTGGCCCTAGACGGCTTCACTCTGTCTGACCCAGTGGTCGGCCCTACTCCCGATGTGGTGCCCGACACGCGACACCTACCTGGATGTCCCCGCCCGTCGCGAGTCAGCACTGCTGCTCTGCGCCAGTTCCCGCCTGGCGCGGACAGGGAGCGTGCGCTCGGTTCGACGGTCTCAGTGCGAATGGAACTGTGAACCGGGCGAAGGCGACCACGGGCGGGCGGGACACTACTGTCGGCTGGCCCCCGCGTCTGGCCAGTCGAGTAGTAAAGACTCAGCCAAGCCACGCACGGAATGGAGTGCTTGCTCATGAAGAAACAGGTCTTCACGACCGGCCAGGTTGCGAAAATTTGCCAGGTCGCACCGCGGACGGTCAGCAAATGGTTCGATTCCGGCAAGCTCCGGGGCTATCGCATCCCTGGTAGCCAGGACCGCCGGATTCCTCGTGATCAGCTCATTCGCTTCCTCAAAGAAAACGGGATGCCGTTGGGCGGCCTGGAGGCGGAAGGTTGGCACAAAATTCTCATCGTCGGAGCCGAGCCGCTTTTCATCGAGCGACTCAAGGAACTGCTCCCCGAAGACGACGATTTCAAATATGAAATTGCTCACTCGGGCTTTGAAGCCGGCACACTGGCGTCGAGCTTTCATCCCGACACGATCATTATTGATCACGCGATGGGACGCAGCGAAGCACTACAGATCGCGTCCACGCTGCGTCGCAACGAAGCCTACAAGGAAACGGTGATTTTCGCACTGGCCTCCGAAGATGAACCATCGCCGGAAGGTCTCAGCGAATATGGCTTCAGCGAAGCGTTCAAGAAACCGTTTGACATCGCTCTGCTCGCCGAACGGATTCGCACCATCGTTGAGGAGAAACGCGACGCTCTGTAAGTTTTCCAGGCGGTTAGCTAGCCTAGCAGATGGGGGTTCCAACGACCGGTTGGAACTCCCGTCGGTTCATTTCTTCTCATACTGGTTGACCCACGAGTACTCTGGTTCCTCCACCTTCTGGCGCTTATAACCAATCCTACAACTGGTGCCGTGTTTTGCGTCTTGTTCGTCAGCGCCAACGTGTCGCGCCGTTGTGGGTTATACCTGATGTGGCCTTCCGCGCTGAGAATCAACCGTCGCTTGGTGGGCCAGTACTAGTTCTACTTGCAAAACGTCCATGTCGGCCGACGTTGCTTTGTTCCTTTCCAGCAACGTCTCCCGGTCGAGGAGATTGCTTCCATGAAACCAACCCCTGGCGTTTGGGGCATCGATCTGGGGCAGTGTGCTCTGAAGGCACTCCGGCTTCAGGACATCGACGGTCAGCTACAGGCGACCGCCTTCGACTATGTGGAATATCCCAAAATCCTTTCCCAGCCGGATGCCGATCCGGACCAACTCACCCGCGAAGCATTGGAACAATTCCTCTCGCGTAATTCGCTCAAAGGCGACATCGTGGCCATCGCCGTTCCCGGACAGAGCGGGTTGGCTCGCTTCGTTAAGCTGCCTCCGGTAGAAGAGAAGAAAATCGCCGACATCGTCAAATTCGAGGCTAAGCAGCAAATTCCGTTTAACCTCGATGAGGTCGTTTGGGACTACCAGCGACTTGGGGCCAGCAATGTCGTGGACGGGTTCGCTTTAGAGACTGAAATCGGTCTGTTCGCCATGAAACGCGATATGGTGAACAAGTACCTCCAGCACTTTAAGGATGTCGGCGTCGAGGTGCATGTCATCCAGATGGCTCCTCTGTCGCTATGTAACTTTGTCTCCTACGACTTGCTAGGGAAGGACGCTAACTCTCCACCTCCGGAGAGCAAACAGCCCGCTGTCGTCGCCTTGGATCTTGGCACCGATTCCAGCAACCTCGTCATCACCGATGGGGGCAAGATCATCTGGCAACGACCGATTCCGCTGGGCGGTAATCACTTCACCCGAGCCTTGACCAAGGAACTGAAACTCACCTTTGCCAAGGCCGAGCATCTGAAGCGGAACGCGACTAAGTCTGGAGCAGCGGAACTGAAGAAGATCCTCGCCGCACTTAAACCGGTCTTGAACGACTTCGTCGGCGAGGTCCAACGTTCCCTGGGATACTTCACGAACACGCATCGCGACGCTCAAATTGAGTACATGATCGGCCTGGGCAATGCCTTCCGACTGCCGGGCTTACAGCGCTTCCTCAGCGAGAAGTTGCAGCTGGAAGTTCGCAAGCTCGACAAGATGTCTCGAATTGGCGGCGACGCGGTCACCAGTTCGCCGATCTTCAACGAAAACATCCTCAGCTTCGGCGTGGCCTATGGTCTGTGCTTGCAAGGGTTACAACAGGCCAAGCTTGTCACCAACCTGTTGCCTAGCGAAATCCGACTCGAACGGTTGATCCGCTCCAAGAAGCCCTGGGCGGTGGCGGCGGCGGCGGTGCTCTTGTTGGGCTTGGGCGGCATGGCCCTGGGTGATCTCTACCTGACTCCTCGTCCCTACGCGGCCAAGATCGTCGAAGACTCGATCTCCAAGGCGAACAATGCGGCTTCGGCTGCCGCCAAGATGGAGAGCGACTTCGAGAAAGCCAAAGCCGACGCCAAACAAGAAGAAGAAGCCGTCAAGTCGATCGTGGCAGGTCAGGGCGAACGCTTGAACTGGATGCGGCTGTATCGCTTCATCAGCGAAGTCGTCCCCAAACCGGATGGCAAAAATCTTCCACCGGATGGCTACCTTTCTCCGGATGACAAAACCTTCACTCGGTATTTCCTCGAACGCCCGCGTCGGCCTGGCGCGATGAGCGGTCAGGAAGCCTACAAAGAATATGCTCGCCGTGTTCGCGATGGCTTCAAACCACTGGCCCTCAACGACGAAAACCAGCAACAAATCGAAGTCGATCCCATGCCGCCGGGTATCGACGATTTGGTGCAGTTTTCTATCGAGTCGATCGATTGCCGCTACTGCGACGATCTGCCGACGTTCTGGAAAACCGCCCTGCGAGAGCGGGAACGAGGTGATGTGCGGCCGCTAGAACATTATGACAAGAAGCTCCCCGAAGGCGCTGGCTGGATCGTCGAAATTGCCGGCTACACGTTCCATCGGGAGAAAGATCGTTTCGTTCGTGACGCGCTGTTGACGAATATTGCTCGGCTGGGCATTCCACCGGAAGCAAAGAAAGACGATGCCGGAACCCCAATGCCCGGAGCGGCTACGCCGATGCCAGGCGGAGCTGCCGCACCGATGCCGGGTGCTAATGCCGCCAAGCCTGAAGGCGATGCGGGAATGCCCGAAGCGGCTGGTGAAGGCGGTGAAGCCGCGAAGAAGGAGCCGCCCAAAGATCCTGTAATTGGTCGAGTCAGTCATGTTCTGTTGTACGACTCGCGGTCCAAGCCGATCGATTCCTCCTCGGGGTTTGAGATCATCGGCGCTGGAGTATTGGATAATCTGCTCGGAGGAGGCAGTCCAACGGGGGGAGGTGCCGCCGCTGGGTATGCCAGCATGATGAGCGGCGGTGGAGCGATGGGCGGCATGCCTGGTCCCGGCGGTAGTAGTGATGAAAGTAGCGGGGGAGCAACTGCTGGTCCGAGTCGCGGCGATTGGATCAACATCAGTAGCCGTGGCGGTGGCGGTGGCGGCGGCATGGCGGGTGGCGGCATACCGGGCGGCGGTTCCAGCGATGAAGCTCGGGGTGGTGGTGGCCGCCTTGGCGGGATCGGTGGCGGTGGAGTTGGCCGTATGCCCTCTGCCGCTGGTGCGGCCGCGGGGGGAGGTGGCGGAGCAGCGGCAGCAGCCAGCAGTCGTCCTCCGACCGGCAGTGGTCGTGGAGGTCTTGGAACTCCGATGCCTGGCGGCGCTGGCGTTGGACCACCCACGGTTACTCCTCGCAAAGGTCCCGTCCACGAGCGAACAGAATTCATCATCCTGTTCATCTGGAAAGAGGATACGCCTTCGGACGCGCTCCGTGGCGAAACCAGCACAACAACGACCCCGTGAGCGATTTGACGAATCGGGTTTAATTGGAACATTTATCCCGCTTACTCCGCGAGAGGTTCGAGATAGTCATGGCGAAAAAAGGGTTTGACGCGGAAGCGCTGAAAAAACACCAATTCTGGATCGGTCTTGGTGTGTTTGCCTTGCTGTGGATCCTGGCGGTGGTCATGGTCAAGGTCAACGCTACCGATGCCAAGAAGAAAGCCTGGGAAGAGGCCAAGGGAAAGGTCTCCTCGGCTCAGCAGAAAGGTCCAAAGACCGTCGCTTACCAGATTCCCTGGAACAAGCATGGCGAACGGTTCAAAAAGCATAAAGACGTCATCTGGAGGGAAGCCTGGGACATTCAGAAGGACATGTACTTCTGGCCTGCGGACATGCCTGAGAGTGCTAAGCCGAAGTACTTCGATGACTACTTTGCTCCGTTGCAGCGAGATGGCAGTCCGAACATCACGGAAGACTATAACAATCGCAGCGCCTTCGCTAAGGACTGGTATCCGTCACAGTTTCCCGTATTGACGACGTACAACGAACCGGCTGAGTATCTCGGCGGTTTCTATGCCATCTTCCCAATGCAGCAGTGGGACCGAAGCCGACCTCCGACCCGGGAGGAAATCTGGTTGGCCCAGGAGGATTTCTGGGTTCGCCGTGAGATGCTCTTCATGATCCGTGAAGCGATGGACTCGATGGCAGTGCTGAAGGATGTCACTCCGCCCCAGACGGCTGCCGAGAAACTGCCCGAAGGCATTGTGGGCAAGAAAGTCTTCCGCAACGCTAACTGGGAATTGACGCTCCTCTTTGAACGAGACGAGACGGGGCGATCGTACTTGGTCAGTGATCGTAGCACGATCAAGAACGTCAGTCCTACGGGACGAACTCTGGTGCTGGCTCATCCCAAGACGAACAAAGGGTTGCCGTTCCTGCTGACGCAGAACTTTGGTCGTAGCCGCGCTCCGTTAGACATTGCTGGGGAGCCGCTACCGGGTGGCAGCTCAGCCCCGCTGGGCAAAAAGTATCGCACCACCCCGGTTGACGTGACCAAGCCGTTTGAGGTCATGCAGATCCTGGCCTGGGAAAATGCTCCCATTCGCCGTATCGATCGATTGGAGTTGGGGCTGCAATCCCATCGCACGGTGACGACACAACTGAAGATGAACGAGGTGCTGAAAAACCTCGATCCTGAGCCTGAGGGAGAAGCAGCCGCTACCGATACGTCGAGTACTGGTTCTAGTGATAGCCCAATGGGACCAGCGCCTGGGCCGGGCATGGGAGGGCCTCCCGGAATGGGAGGGGCCGTGGCTCCCACTAATGCCACTCGCGTTAATCAAATCAATCGCGATCGCTACATTCAGGTGACGCCGCAGTGCCGTCATCTTCCCATAGCCATGCGTCTGATCGTTGAACAGTCGCATATCCATGACGTGCTAGCTGCCGTGGCCAACTCGCGTCTGCGGATTCAGATCACGCAGGTACTGATGGTTCATGCCCCAGATGCTAAGCGAGGCGTTTCTGGGGCCGAGGCTCTGGGACCAGGCGGGGGAGGAATCGCCGGCGGATATGGCGGCGGCCGCATGGGCGGTGCTGGTGGTGCCGCTGCTCCGCCAATGGGGGGAGGCTATACCGGCAGTGATGACGAACTTGGTCGCGGCAGCGCGCGGATGGGAGGCGGTAGCGGCATGTATGGCATGGGAGGCTACGGCGGCTTCCCCAACCGTCCGTCGATGCCCCCTGGCCTGGGGTTGGGCGGGTTCGGCGGAATGGGCGAAGGTGGCGGACTAGCTGGCCCGACGGGGTCGGCTACCACGGTCGCCTACCAGGATACTGCTCATTTGGTCGAGTTATCGATCTACGGCATCGCTACGCTCTACAATCGTTTCCCGCCTAAACCGCCCAAGGCTGAAGCAGCGGGCGAGACTCCAACCACGACTTCGCCCTGAACGACTAATCAACTTCCCACGGGAGACATCCCGCTGTTGATCCATACTCCGCCTATGAGGTGACACGAATATGGCCAAAGCGAAACTCAACGTCGATCCGAAAGAGTTCTTGCTGAAATATGGCGAACGAATCGGCCTGGGTGTGGCCGGTGGTATCACATTATTGCTGCTCTTTCTGAGTCTGTTCCGGTCTGAACGGGGCTTCTTTAGTGGCAGTCCCGCGACTAAGGCCAAAGAGCTTGATGAGATCACTCAGCGGGTGAACTTCGCCCTGAATGATCCCAACAACAAGCCAACACGGCCCGAGGATTTGCCTCCTCCCAATGCCGACGAGAAGATCAAGGAGTTGGATCGTAGTTCAATCAACGCTTCGGAGCATGTCATTGCCGCTCTCGTAACCTCAGAGACAGGAGGATCTCTAGGGCGACGAGTTCCGAAAGTGTTTGCCATTGAGGAAGCAGTGGCTAAGTACAAACCGATGCGCATTCAGTCGTATATCTTCGACGATCGCGGTCAGATTTACGCGCTGAAAGGCGGCTCAGGAAGCAGCTCGGGATTGGGCGGATTGCTCGGCGGTGGCGGTCGGGGCGGCGGAATGCCCGGTCTGGGGGGTGGAATGCCTGGTCTAGGCGGCGGGATGCCTGGTTTGGGAGGCGGTTCACCCGACACAGGGGGGGCTAGTGGCTTGGGGGTCCCCGGGCAACTTGCCGGTCTTGAAGGAGAGAAAAAGGATCGCCCTGTTGTGCTGATTCCTTTGAATCAGCTGGAGAAACGCATTGCTGGGCACACCTTGGCCGAACAGGTTCGCCCGGTCCGCATGGCCATTATTGCTGGAGCCTTTCCCTTCAAACGCCAGGTTGAGGAGTTCCGAGACAAGCTTGGGCTCCGCTCCACGGATGAGGTTCTCTCGGAAATGTCGGTTGAGACGGGTCCTGATCGAGTGGCACGCCCGTCGTTCCGCTTTCTCGGCGTTCGCGCTCAACGTCGCGAACTGGACGGCAACGGCTTGCCGCGCAAGGAGCTTGGTCCAGATGGCAAACCGTTAGGCGAATGGCGCGATCTCAATCTCAATGCCAGCTACAACCCCTATCGGATGCTCACGGGCAAGCGAGAAGAGCCGGAAGATCCCGAGTTCACCGCGGTCATTTACGATGGGCTGGTCATGCCTCGGCTGATGCAATTCCGTGAGGGCAATCTCGGAACAGGGGCGACCAGCGGCAGCGGAACCGGAATGATGGCTGGTGGTGGGCGTGGGGGATTTAGTGGTACTCCGCCTGGTGGTGATGATACCGGTAGTGCCGATACCGGCGGCGCTCGCGGGGCGATGCCGGCTCCTGGCCTTGGTGGAGGTGGCGCGATGGCGGGGCGGCGTCCATCGACCGATCCCGATGATGAGTATCCCAAGCCCGAAAAAGAGTTGAAGCTGATTCAAAAGACTCTCGACGACATCAAGGGCAAGAACGTCGCTGTCGTGGCTGCTCCCCCGGATCAGTTCCGCACCGATGATGACGACGTCTTCTCCACTCGTTCCAGCGCATCATCCAGTACCACTCCTATGGGGGGTGTCGGTGGTGCCATGGCCGGCATGGTCGGTCCACGTCCGGGCGGCAATCGAGGAACTGGCGGCCCTCCTGGGCTGGGTGGGTCCATGAGTCCTCCTGGCACTCCAGGGGTTCCTGGTACTCCTGGCACTCCAGGTATTCCTGGGATGGGCATGAATGATCCTTCTCAGCCAGCCGAATTGCCGGAGTATTGTCTGGTCCGTCTGATTGATGTCACTGTCGAGCCAGGCAAAACCTACGAGTATCGTCTGCAAGTGCGGATGGCCAATCCTAACAAGGATCGTCGCGATGTGGCCTCACCTGCTTACAGCACTGACAAAGAACTCGTTTCTCCCTGGACCGATCCAGAGAAAGTGTCCATTCGAGTTCAGGTCGATCCGGAGATGCATTTCTACGCGGTCGATCAAGCGGTCTACGAAGAAAAGGAAAACAACAACCGTCGTTATCGTGGGCCGTATCAACACATGGCCCTGATGCCGAACCAGCAAATCTGGTTGCAGGCGCATCGTTGGCTGGAGACCGTGCGCATTCGTGGCAACCAAACATTGTTGTTCGGCGAGTGGACGATGGCTGAGCGGTTCCCGGCCTGGAAGGGCGAGTACATCGGCAGCACCGAGCGAGTCGAAGTGCCGGTCTGGCAGTTTGCTCGCGAGTCGTTTACCATCGCCTCCGACGTGAATACCACGGGACGCAAGCCAGGCATTCCGCTTTACTTCGGCTTCGATCCCGAGGGCAACACGCCGCGTGAGGCCCTGCTGGTCGATTTCACTCCCTCCCGAATCGGCTATCGGCGTGCGGTCAGTCACTCCGAAGACGAACCAGCGGAGCCGAAACTGGTCGATGATGTCAGTAGTCCTCAGGCGCTGATTCTCCGACCCGATGGCCGGCTCATGCTTCTGGAAGGCGGACGGGATTACAACGATCCCGAGCGTGTCGAACGGGTTAAGAAGATTCGCCAACGTATCGAGGACACCAAGAAGCCGCATAAGTCAGCGGAAACAGGCACCGGTATCGGAGGACCGGGGGCTGGAGGTCGTTGATCGCGACTCTAACCGAACGCTCTGCGAAAGGGGGTAGCCGATCGCAAGCTAAAGCCTGCGACTACCGGTTTGGAGGACGGCCCGGTAGCCGCAGGCTTTAGCCTGCGAAAAGTAGCCAGCCCGGCTAACTTGTTACACCTGCTCGAACTTCAGTAGTCGACAGGGAATCTTGCCGTTGAACAGCGGCACTTCCTCGGCAGGCTCCAGTCTGATTTCCCTTGCCAGTCGCGCATTGCCAGTGAAGACCCACAGCGTCCAGCCCTGAGCACGCTGGCGGAATACCTCGCCGAGTAACCGATACAAACCCACCAATGACTTCTCGTCGCCAATTCGTTCGCCGTAAGGCGGGTTACAGACAAGTACACCTGAGGACAAATGCGACAATTGTAGGTCGCGTAAGTCGCATTTGTGAAAGCGAAGCAGATGTCCAATACCGGCTGCTTTGGCATTGTTGATGGCAAAGGCAATAGCGTCACCGCGGACGTCCGAACCGCTGATCGGCGCAGATAGAGTGCGACCAACTCCGCGTCGCGCTTCATCGCGTAACTCCGTCCACTGTTCGACGTCGTAATCCATCCAGCCCATGAAGCCGAATCGCTTGCGGGTCAGTCCAGGAGGTCGACGAAGGGCCAGCCAGGCAGCCTCGATAGGAAACGTACCTGAGCCACACAACGGATCGACAAAAGCGGTTTCTCCTCTCCAGCCTGTTCGCAAAATGATGGCGGCGGCCAGTGCCTCGTTCAGCGGTGCCCGAGTCTGGATCGGACGATACCCTCGCTTGTGCAGCGACATCCCCGAACTATCCAGACTCAACGTCGCGTGGTTCCGGTAGATGTGCAGGTTGAAGCCGAGCATCGGTTCTTCGGGATCGACGCTCGGTCGCGCTCCACAGCGGGCCACGAATTGGTCGCAGATAGCATCTTTGACGCGACGGGCGGCATACTGCGAATGTGTGATTGCCGAGTCGCGGACGTTGCAATCGACCGCCAGTGTGTGGCGTGGGGTCAACCATTCGGTCCAGTCAATCGACTGAACCAGGTCGTACAGTTCATCCGGCGAACGTACCGGGCCTTCCAACAAGGGACGCAGCACACGCACCGCCGTACGCAACCAGAGATTGGCGCGGTAAAGTGTCGTCTGATCGCCGGAGAACAGGACTCCTCCGCGTCCAGGGGTCACGTCGCTGGCCCCAAGCTGCCGGAGTTCGTCGGCCAGGATCGGCTCGATGCCCCGGCCACAGGTTGCAAAATAGCGATCGCGTGTCATCGAGTTTATTATATTGACTAGTAGCACCCTATCCGCGACACAGCAACTGGCGAGGACGACCCATGAGTATGCTACCCGGGGGACAATCGCTGGAGCGCGTGCTTCCCGATCTCGACGAATTGCTCGAAGATCCGCATGCCTACCTGAGCGAAGCACCGTTAGCGTTCGGCCCACGCCGCATGTATGGACTGGCAATTCTGTTCGCCGTACCGGGAGTTTTGCTGCTACTCTCTTGTGGAATTCGCGGAGCCATCGTCGGCGAGGAATTAGCGATGGGCGTCGGATTACTCCTCGGTGCTGCCGTCTGGGCCGGTTGGTCGCTGATGATGCGCGGGCATGAGTTGGTGCTGCATCCCGAGGGAGTCGAGGTGATCTATTTCGACACGGTGATCTGGGCCCCGTGGGCGTTATTCCACGTCGAGGGACGCCCCTTCGTGCCTGACTCGGACAGTCCGCATGCGGGGTTGACCTTGCCGATCGATCGCAAGATGGTGCCCTATGTCCGCCAACAACGTTCCGGCGTAGTGCTCGCTTGGGGCCGGGCTGTTACTGGGCCACAGTGGCGGTTTAGCGGTCATGACGAAGTCGTTCTGCCGGGTCGCTACGAGATCAACTCGCTGGACATCGGTGAATTACTGTTGGTGCTGGGCCATCGGCTCGGCTCTCAGCCGCCGCGGGAGAAGCCGCCTTTCGACGCGGAACCGCTTCCTGAGTCAGAACCTTCAATCATGACGGATACCGCTGGGTGGATCACCTTGCCCTTGACGCGACTGCGATTACCTCAGTGTTGTTCCCGTTGTGCCGGGCCGCGCGACGACACCCTCACGTTGCGAGTCACGCCGCGTGTCGACTGGGTGGTGGGCATTTTCCTGGGCGGGGTACGCGGCATCGAGGTTCCGATCCCCGTTTGTACACCGTGCAAGGAGCTTATTGAAGCACGACAGCGGCGAGGCGGCTTTCTTGGTCTGGGTATCGGCATGTTGTTCGGCGTAGCGCTTGGTTTGGTACTGGCGGCCTGGTTGGGCGACTGGCGCGATGACGCGCTATGGTTGGGCACCAGCTTCGGTTTTCTTGTCGGCGCGATTTTGGGATCGGTGACAGGTACGTTATTGACGGCCAAACTGCCGGTGCGACTGCGAAGGTATTCGCCCTCACGCGGTCTGGTTTCCGCTCAGTTCGAGAACCCACAAATCGCCCAACAAGTGCTGCAGACTATCCGAAGGCAAGATCGAACAGACGAGATTTCCTGAGCGACCTCGCTCTGTCTGCCTGGATGCCTCGTTGCACGTCTCAACTGCAACTGCGGAGAGGAAACGTTGTCTCCCAAGGAGTTGGTGAATCAGACCTAAAAAAACCCAGCCTGCCACGAAAGGCTCTAAGCGGATTCGTCTAACAAGCAATCACCTAGAGCGCTTTTCCAAATGGTGTAGCGGCAACGAGGGATGAAGCGCGTTCGCAGGCTAAAGCCTGCGGCTAGCTGGCCATCCGAATCGGTAGTCGCAGGCTTTCGCCTGCGCTCCGCTACCCCATGTTGTAACGCGTACTATAAATCTCTAACCACTCCTCAAACATGGTGCCAAAAAGCATATTTGAAGAGTAATTTTATCTTAATTATCGCTGACAAACAGAGATTTGCGATTCAAATAGTTCTCTTTACTTATCAGCACACTCTAGCGATCCTCGCTCATTACTTGTACTTGGCGACGTCGATCACGACATCCTCACCAGGTTTAACTTCAATTTGAATCTTGGATTTTTCTCGACTGAATTGGCCTTTGAGCAAGTCTGGACTGCCATGAGGAGCTAAGGTAACCGCTACCCGATATTCGCCTGGCGGAATTCCTTTACCGTCGGTACCAATCAGTTCAAAAGAGCAATTAGCAGCATCAGTGATCGTCGCCTCATATTCGGCACCTGCGTCCACACTGCCGATTCTGATGAAGGTGACTTGTAACCCGGGATCCCCTGGGGGCAGTTTAGAGGTATCGACTTTGATCGGTAGGCCATTTTCCAGGATCCGTCCGCGGGGCTTGGTCCGTCCTTCGGCTACCTGCGACTTACTGGAACAGCCGATCATCGGCAGTAAACTAAAGCAAATACCGAGAACTAAATAATGCTTCAAAATCACAGTTGCTTTGGTCATGGTAGCAACAGCTCCTCTCTCTGGGAGAAACAGAGATAATTCAGATCTAAATTTTGCAGAGTCTTGCTTGGGTGGGCCATATTTTTCAGGCGTAACCAAAAAGCGGCCCGTTACTGAGAAGTACCGAGCCGCCACTTCCGATTAGCTTACTTTCAGCTACACCAGCAATCGCGGACTACCAATCGTTCCCAAGCACGCCTCCGTCGCTGCGATGTCCAAGTCGCCAGAAGGTTGTATTGGCATCACAACAAGAGATCCTGAAATTAATCAAACGTACCGAGCCATCACCAAGAAGAGCATTAAAGCCGCCAGGGTGCAGACCTCCAAAACGCCCTCCTCCATCGGTACCATCGTCCGGCAGAGGGGCTAGATCAGTCCGTCGAAGAACATCATGATCCCAACCCGCAGAATAGCCTTCGTTATCGTCCGTTCGGAAACCGCTAACCCCGCGGATCACTTTCTTGTCGCCGGCTACTAAGGTCACTGAAGTACCATCCACCATATCCTGAATACGAATCGGTTGTCGCCGCCGGGTGCCGGGTACGCTGTCGCCTCGGTCATGATTGAACGTTCGCACAATAACACCAAAATCGGCAGAGTTGGGCCCGATCGAACCGGCATAATCAGTTTGGGCATGGACGCCGACAAAGGGAAACCCGGATTGGGGAATGTACCAGGAGGTGGCCTGAGTCCACGCCGTCGGAGCACGTCGCGAGGGACAAAAATAGGTCTTGATCAGAGTAGCACGAGCTTGGCTCATTTGACCACCAAGCGTTGGCTGACCGCCACCTTTGTAAACGTTATCTTGTTCAATGAAGGGCAACAGTTGGAAAAGCCAGCCTGCTCGCTGTTCCGTCACGTCTACCGGTGTGGCAGCTGGAACGCTTGGATTAGGGGCCACTCCAACTACAGGGGTTCCATAAGTTGGAGCCATCGACCAATGCTGCCCACCACTCGGCAGGAAACCCGTGGTGTCGTTGTGATTGTGCATGGCTAACCCAATTTGTTTGAGGTTATTCTGGCACTGCATGCGGGCTGCCGCCTCGCGTACTTTCTGCACAGCTGGCAGAAGCAATCCGATCAAGATGGCGATGATGGCAATAACCACCAACAGCTCGATCAAGGTGAAACCACGGTGATCTCTAAGACGCGAAAGACCCTGATGAAGCATAACATCACCTCACAAAACGATGAAATGAAGCTGCGGAACGGAAGAAACAGCTAGTTGGCTGCTGATCTTTTAAATAACCGCTAAATAAAAAATGGAAGTCGTCATATAAATATCAACAAGATGTGTGTCTTTCAAGGAAAAAGCAAAAAACTCACCTTTAATAAAAATGCACTCAACAGACTCGACAGTGAGGACACCAACAGAGACTTCTACTCAGAAGAAAACTTTCCCTGATGCCCATATTGCGATCGCTTTTCTCTGTATTTTGTACGATACTTGACTTAGCACGAAAACTCTAGTTAGTACGCGTTACAACATGGGGTAGCGGATCGCGGGCGAAAGCCTGCGCCTACCGGTTTTTAATGGTAGCCGCAGGGTTCAGCCTGCGTTTTTAATGGTAGCCGCAGGCAGCCGCAGCCAGGTAGCCGCAGGCTTTAGCCTGCGAAGGCAAGTTTCCACCTGCGAACGCGCTTCATCCCTCGTTGCCGCTACACCATTTGGAAAAGCGCTCTAAACCGAGGTTCCTTTCTCCTCCCAATGGGGAGAGGGGTGAAGTGGTTTCCCCTCTCTCCG
>CALDUY010000017.1 GCA_937923405.1 uncultured Gemmataceae bacterium
ACATTTCCACGGATATAAATCCGTGGCCGCATTGAAGCGCAATGAGGACGTCGAACCTGGTCCGGACCAGGTCGTATTTCCACGGATATAAATCCGTGGCCGCATTGAAGGGCGCAGCTGGCGCTGCGAGACTGGATGCTAGACGCGGGTATTTCCACGGAGATAAATCCGTGGCCGCATTGAAGCGCCAAACACAAAACTCATCTCATTCATTCATACATACAATTTCCACGGATATAAATCCGTGGCCGCATTGAAGCACTTGCTTAACATTTCCGGTTGCCTGTGCATAAGCATATTTCCACGGATATAAATCCGTGGCCGCATTGAAGCGCGGTGAGAACAACGGTTCGGCCATCGCGCACGATAGTGCGCCCCTCGTTGTCGTGTGACAGCCCGAAGGAGGACGGGTGACGCTTGGCTGCGTCGAGAACGAGGCTAGCAAACTCGGTGTCGGGTGCTAGTAGGTGTAGGTCGCGGATGACGCCCACGTCACGATCGACACGGGTGGGTACCAGAAGTGAGTGCGGAAGTGTACTCTCGTAAACGTATCGCGGGACGCGCTCTCAGCAGAGCGTCCCGTGCGGTTCAGATCAGAATTAATAATAGTCCACTCAAGAGACGTGTTCTGGTCAAGATTGTTTCAGCCTAAGTCGTCCCCAGTTTGACGAGGATGTGGATGGTAGCAGCCAGGAGAGCAGCTTCCCACTAACAGCCGGTATGCCAATGTCAGGATCAACAGCAGCCGGTCCAGCCTCAACGCCTTCTCCAGGGGCGGACGAGTGGATTGGGTCTCTGCTCTTGTACGCCCAACCCCTTGCGGCGGGAACCGCCTCCTTTTTCCCTCCTCGAAACTGGAGACGACTCAGCAACCCTGGTGGTTCTTGCGTGCAGGTTGACGCCGCAGTAGGATGCAGCGGTAAAATTAGTGCGCGTTACAACATGGTGTAGCGGCTCGCAGGCGAAAGCCTGCGACTACCGGATACGGATTAGCAGCTAGCCGCAGGCTAAAGCCTGCGACAACAAGTTTCCGCCTGCGAAAGCGCTTCATCCCTCGTTGCCGCTACCCCATTTGGAGCAGCGCTCCAAAAACTCTTTTAGTTGGCGTGCTGGTGTGGCCCGAGGGATCAACCGTTTCTCGTGGACTTCTCTGGCGGGTGGCATGCCCAGTAGATTGCACCTGCGGAGAGGTCCACGCTGGTTCGCTCAGACATACATCGCATTCGCGGGCGTGATGACTAGTTCGGGAATGGCAACGTGCGGCGGCAGGGAGGCGACGAAGACCACGGCGGCAGCCACGTCGTCCGGCTGAAGCATGGCTTGGCGGCGTTCGTCGCTGACCGGTTCAGGGCGATTGTCGAGAATCGGCGTGTTGACCTCACCAGGATAGATACCCGTCACGCGAATGCCGTTGACGCGCTCCTCGGCCCCGACGCTCATCGACAGACCACGCAGCCCGAACTTCGCCGCGTTATAGGCCGTACCGCCCAGTGGATTGGCCCGCTTGCCGGAGATCGAGTTGACGTTGATAATCAAACCGCCCTTTTGCTGTCTCATATAGGGCAGAACAGCGAGCATGCAGTGGAAGGCAGCGTCGAGATTGCCGGCCAACAGTTGTCGCCACGATTCCGGCGTCAGCTGGGCAAACTGTCGGTCCTTAATATTCAGGCCGGCGTTGTTGACTAGTACGTCGATGCCACCGAGTTGCCCAACGAGGGTGTCGATCATTCGCTTGGCCTGGTCAGCCTGCCCCAGATCGGCGGCGAGGTAGAGCATCTGAGTACCAGCAGCGGCCTCGCGGAGCTTCGCCTCGGTACGGCCAGTGATCGCCACCTTCGCACCCTCGGCCAGGCATTGTCGAGCCGTGGCCAAGCCAATGCCGCTACCGCCGCCAGTGATCAGAATTCGCTTGCCCGCAAGTCTGCTCATGTACCCCACTCCCACAAAACAACCCCAGCAACTGCCGCCGTCATGATCGCCAAACCAATCAGCGTCCAAACCCAAAAGGGAATTCCATCCTGTGGCGGTTCTTCTATGGCTTTCGGTTCGGACGGCAACGGGGCAACGGTCGGTGGCCGTGGAGCAACAGGAGGCGGCACTTCGGCTCGCAGAGCCAGTGGCGGAATCGTCGAGACCGGCGGCGGTGTGGAGCTGATCGGCTTCGTCTGGGCTTCGGCGTGCGGAGCCAGTGGCGGAATCGTCGAGACTGGCGGCGGCGTAGGGCTTTCTGGTTTGGGCTGGACAACTGCTGGCGGTTCGACAGTCGCTGCCTCGACTCGCAAGCGAACGATCGATTGACACACCGAACAACGGGTCTTGTAGCCGCGCGGCGTCGGACGAAAATGAATGATCGCGCCGCAACGGCACTGGCCACGTTTAATCATAACAGATCTCCCCACAGGCGGAGTTGGTTGTACCCAACTATACCCCAGCCCCAACCCGGGGCAAGAGTTCACTGTGTGGAGAACTCGTTTCACTTCGGCGACAATTGCTGTCCGACCGATTCGGCGTTTGGCGAGTGAACGTGTGGACGGGGCCATCGACAGAGAAGAGGCCTAATCCTGCCGGTCCTCCGCGATCTCTTCCGCGGGTCGCGGAGACTGGCGTATCAATACTGCCAGGAACAAGTTACCTGCCAACCTGGAATCATCTCGCGACGAATCGCGCCCAACGGTAAGACGTAACCCGCCGACAACCACCAGGTCGAATCCGGCTGCCAGTGCAGACCGGGCAACACCTCCACCCCACGCATTCGTTCGCGCTGCAACAGCCCCAGCGCCCCCAACGAGACATATAATCCACTTAATGGATCGGTTTCGAGGCTGAAAAGCGGCTGCTGTACCGCAACCCCACACTGCAACAGTCGGCGGAGTGGCTGCGCACTAGAGTTCATCAACGGTACGTTCTTGCCAATGTACGCCTGCACGGCCCGACCATCTTCTAAAAGGTGATACAACGCCAGAGCGGGCGAGAGTACAGTCGGCCCATCACGGTCGGCCAGTCCGTCGCTTTCGCGCCCCAGCGGCGTGAACGCTTGCAATCCCAGGGAACAGGCGGTTCGTTCCGATTCCCAGATTTGCACCTGCGTATGCACTCGAGCAAAACCAACTCCCCCCGGATCGCCGCGTTGCCGCATCTCAAAGTAGGGGTTATCCGAACCGATGGACAACGCTAGCCAGTCGACGTCCGGCTCGAGGTCATCGGGCGGCGGCTCATCCATTTCCAACCAGCGTAGTTCGCTGAGAAAGCCCGGCTGGATGCGAAACAAGCGAATGCGAGGGCCCGAACTATTCAAACTGGTTGGCCCAGTCTCGGGTTCGAGCAACGCCAACGGCGGCACCACCGGTTCCCGCGAGAGATCGATTGGCGCAAGCTGAGCCAATCCGCCTAAGCAGGTGGTCAACCAGGCGAGCAAGAGCCAGGGTAGCCTCCGTGGCATGGGATGGGTTCCAAGCCGCGTTCGTCAGGTTTTGAATGCTGTCGAGGGCGAGACTTCTACCCACTGAGCCGCTTCCCGGCAAGAGTGGTTTCGCGGAGTGTAGCGACTTTATCGAGAGAGATTAGGCGAATTGCAGCAGAGAAATCGATAGTGAATAAGGCACTGACACAAGCGATCGCTCAGAGAAATCGTGAAAGTCGAGTCAGTCCAACAAGTCGCGGCAGACTTCGCCTTTTTTGCCACGCTTCGAGTTTACCAAATCGAACTTATCGGGCACATTTTGCCTAGCTAGCGACGATGCCCCAGCCACGGCATTTGGTTGGTGGGCAGTTGCGCCGCGTTGACGAGGAGACAGAGTAATGAGGCGAGTTGTCGCGTATGCTCCGGTCCTAGCCCTGCTAGTCTGGGCAGCAGGAGCTTCCCCGGCGTCGGCAGCGCACTGCGGCGTGGGCCGTTATCACCTGGATTGCCCCCAGCCTGAGCAGTGCTGCCCCCCCGCTGTTCGCTATCGCGTCTGCTACCAGACGATTCTGGAAGACCATCATCAGGTGTGCTATCGCCCTGTGTACCGCACGGTGATGCGCGAGTGCCGCTATACCACCTACCGCCCGGTCTACGAGCAGTCCTATCGTGAGGATTGCTACCCCGTGACCCGTGCCATCCCCTGCGAACGAGACGTGGTCCACAAGTACTGCGTCATGAAGCCGGTCTACGACACGATTCAGAAGCCGGTCACACAGGTCAGCTATCGCCCGGTCACCGAGTGCTACCAGGTGCCGGTTCGTTGGTGTACCTATCACCCCGTCTATCAGAACCACGAACGGACCGAATGTTACACCGTTCACAAACCGGTCACGCAGTATTATCAAGTGCCGGTTCGTTGGTGTACCTATCACCCCGTCTACAAAAACCACGAACGGACCGAGTGCTACACCGTGCCGCGCTACTACACCCAGACCTATTATGTGCCGGAGTACTACTGCACGCATCACCCGGTCTACAAGCAGCATGTTCGCACGGAGTACTACACCGTGTGCAAGCCAGTGACTCAGTGCTACCAAGTGCCGGTCTACTGGAGCACGTTCCACCCGGTCTACAAGCAGCACGTTCGCACGGAGTGCTACACGGTGCCGCGCTACTACACCCAAACCTACCAGGTGCCGCAGTATTACACGACGCATCATCCGGTCTATCAACAGCATGTTCGCACCGAACAGTACGTCGTCCACAAACCGCATGTGCAGACGTATCAGGTGCCGTACTGCTACCAGACCGTACATCCGATCTATGAGCAGCATGTCAAGTGCGTGCCGATCACCTGCTATCGACCGGAGTACGAGCAACGCTTCCACACGGTGAAGAGCTGCTACCTGGAGCCGGTCTATCGTGACGTAGAAGTCTGCGTCGAGTCGGGTTCATGGAAGTGCGAGCAGGAGTACATCCCCGGTCCCGTGGTGTGCAAAGTCGTCAAACAGCCGGACACCTGGCACTTCGACCCCTGCACTTGCCAAACATACTGTTGCCCTGGCGCGTGCCTGAGTGTCCCAGTGCAGTGCCCCGGCCAATGGGTGACGAAAAAGGTCTGGGTGCCGCATGTGGAGAAGCGCACCGTCAAAGTGTGCGACTATGTGCCGCGTGAGAAGGTCGACACCGTGCCCTACACCGTCTGCAAGATGGTGCCGTACACAGTCATGAAGCAGGTGCCCTACACGACCTGCCGCTACGAGGTCAAGCATCACACGGGCTACATCACCAAGCAGCACTGCACGATGATTCCCGAGGTGAAGACCCGCTGCGTGCCGTACACTACCTGTCACATCGTGACCAAGCAGCACTGCCGGATGATCACCTGCCAGAAGACCTACTGCGTTCCTGAGACGAAGGTCCGACACATTCCCTACACCACCTGCCACATGGTTCGTAAAGACCATTGCCGGATGGAAACTCGGCAGAAGATCATCCTGGTGCCGGAGACGAAATGTCGGCAAATTCCCTACACCACCTGCCACATCGTGACCAAGCAGCACTGCCGCATGGTGCCGCGCCAGAAGGTCATCTGCGTGCCGGAGGTGAAGACGCGGAAGATCTGCTGGACGACCTGCCACATGGTTCGCCAAGAGCATTGCCGCATGGAAACTCGGCAGAAGGTGACAATGGTGCCAGAGTGCAAGGTTGTCTACGTTCCGCAGACCATCTGCCGCATGGTGCCCGAGGAACGGACCTGCGTTCGCAAGGAGTACTACTGCCGCTATGTCACCGAGTACCGAACCTGCAGGACGCCGGTCGTCCACTGCCGAATGGTGCCGGAAGAGTGCGTCAAGCAGGTGCCGGAAGTCGTCTGTGACTGGGAGGCATACACGGTATGCATCAAGGTGCCGCGCTGTGTGCCGATTTGCGAACCGGTCTGTGACGCTCCAGCAGCTCCCTGCGGCCCCGTCTCCGCGGTGACTCCGATGAGCCATGCGGAATGGTACGCTCGCACGATGGACAAAGTGCGCAGCGTGGCTCAGCGCTAACCTGATTGCCCTTTTGCCTCCAAGGAGGTCGGCCTGCTAGGCTGGCCTCCTTGGTTCATTTCCGGCAGAACGTTCGCGACCTCGTAGAATAACCAGAGAAATCGAGTAACTTTTACTATTTCGATCCGTTAAGGAGCGTAAAGCATGCTCAGGGGGGCAGGACTGGTCGTGGTGGCGATCCTGGCACTGGCGGGACTGACTCGCGCTTGGTGGGTGATCGGTCACGCCAACGTCGCCGAAGCGGCAGTGGTCGGACTACCGGACGACATGCCGCTGTTCTTCCGGGCAGCGGCCAAGCAGCTGGGCCATCTGGCTGGCGATCCCGATCGCTGGAAAAATCCTTCATGCAAGCATCTCCGAGCCGCGGAATCGCCCGATCATTATCTCGACCTGGAAGATTACGAGGGCCACGAATTACCCGCCGATCGTTGGAAGGCGATCGCGTTGCTGCAGAAACTCAAAAAAGAACCCGATAAGGTCGGTTTTCTCCCTTATGCGATCATGGAGAACTACGATCGGCTCAGCGTGGCCTTCTACGATTACCGCGCCGATCCCAAGGATCCAGCCATTCAGGCCAAGTGCCTGGTCTACGCGGGAGTGCTGGCTCACCTGACCGGTGATTGCGTCATGCCGCTGCACACCACCCGTGACTACGATGGCCGCGTCATCGCAGGAGAAAAGACCAAGCCGCAACAGGGCATCCACGCTAAGATTGATGCCTTTCCCGAGAAAAACAACCTCCTCGCCGAGGAGATCTCCCGTGGGTTGAAAGCGCGCAAGATCGACAACGTCTGGGAATACGTCCTGCAGCGGCTCAAGGATTCCCATACCCTGGTGGAGAAATGCTATGAACTGGACAAAGAGGGAGCCTTCGATAAGCCCACCAAAGAGAGCCGAGCCTTCATCCTGGGCCGCTGTCGTGAGGGCGCACAGTTCACGATGGATCTGTGGTACACCGCTTGGATCCGCAGCGCGACGATGCCGAAGCATTATTGAGCCTCTAAGCCGCGCTCGTCCGTGAGGTGTAAAGCCAACGAGCCACGTTCGCCAGGAAGGAGGTTTTTCTCTCCCCGGCGAGAGCGGCTCGTCTGAAGTTGATCTCTCGACCAAGCAAGGCGAGAGCCTACCAGTTCCAGCTATTACCGAATCCCACGGTGTAGAAGAAGTTCCCCTTGCCGCCGGTGATGATCGTCGACGGTGGGTTTGGCGGAGTGGTGGCCAGGATCTCGCCGAAGTTGTTGTTAATCGAGTTTACCGCCTGCTCCAGTCGCAGACTGATGCTGTCGCCGTTCACCGTGCCGCCAGCACTGCCTGGGGTATTCGTGCCCTGCTGATAACCGACTGGTTGCGTCTCGCGGATGGTGTAGTCGCCCGCGACGAGATTGCCAAACACATAGAACCCGTTGGTGTTCGTTGTTGTGGTTCGTGTTACCTGCTGGCCGAAGATGTCCACCCCGGTCAGGGTGATGAGAACACCGGGCAAGCGAACGTCGCCAGCATCCAACGACCCCGAACGATTCACGTCGTGGTAGACGTGGCCAGAAATGATACTCGGTCGAACCTCGCCGAAGTTGTTGTTACTGACCACGTCGCCGCGATTCACCACATTGACCACGATGAAATCGGTACGGTTGGTGCCCGGCAGTTTGCTGACATTGCCGCGTGTTTCGTACCCATCTAGGTAGCCGGCTGGTTGGGTCGACTGCACGATGCGATAGGTGCCTGGTCCCAGATCATTGCTCGGCTGGTAGTTGTAGACCAGCTTGACCTTGCCTTGAGTCATGCTGCGGATCATCGCCAACAGGTTGCCCGTGCCGCAGGCACAGGATTCCATGTTCGCGGACTGGGAAACGTTCACCGTGCCGTTGCCGATGAACGCGGCCAGATCCGAGGGGTTGGTTAATGTTACGGTTTGGAACGAGCCAGCCATCTGCGTGATGCCGAAATCATGCGCCGACGTGCCCATCAGATCCGGAGTGCCATCGAAGGCACCGACCGACGCGGACAGTTCCCGCGTCGTGGTCGCCATGATAGTGCGGCCGTTGACGTTGTAGCGGATCGCTCCTTTGAGATGAGCGGACATCTCCGACGAGGTCGATTCCAGGTTTTCGACCACGACGTGACTATTCAGCACGCCTTCGGCAATGATCTGCACCGACGTCAACGTACCCAACGAGGCGTCGAACATCGGCAGCGTACCGCTGCGAGTGACGTTGGTCCGCACCTGTTCAAAGTCCAATTCGTAGGTCCGCGACGAGGGAGCGGGAGTCACGCCGCCGTTTCGGGTGAACTCGTAACGGCCCGAAGCATCGGTCACAGTGGTCGCGATCAGGCGATTGGTGTTCTGATCGAACAGCTGAATAGTGCTGTTAGCGATGCCGACTTCGTTAGCATCACGAATGCCGTTGCCGTTGGCATCGTGATACACGAACCCGGAGATGACGGCGGGAACGTCACGCTCTTCGAGTTTCTCCAGCTGGGTGCAGTAGATTCTCCGCGTCGCGGAGAGAAAGCCACCGGGTTTGTTGCGGCCGGTCAGAGAGTCAAACATGGGTTCTGCTTCCTGGTGAGATTAAGAGGGTAGCTTACGCTTCGTTGCGCTGCTGATGCAGACAGCGAACCACTTCCGCGCAGGCTGACCGCGACCTTGGGGGAATCCTTCCTTTGCCTTCATCGACAACAGGAACTCAGCGAATCATCGATCTCATTCTTCCTCGCCTGTCAGCTGAGACTCGTAGCTGAGGATGTAGCAACTGGCCAAAGTGTAACGCCCAGGGAAGAAGGGCCGAGTGCAACTCTCAACCCTTCTTCCTTAGAGTCGGAATTAGTAGCGGAACTCCATGCCGAACGTCACCCCGTGAATGTACAGATCGGACGAGGAGAAGAGCTTGGCGGGCACTTTCGGGCCATCGCCGGGGTTGACGCCCGCCGGCAAATTGCCGTTGGGGCCACCGACTGCGCCGGGGAAGAAGGCCGGATTGACGCGACGATCAATCTGCTCGCCGGGTCGGACTACACTGTTCCAGTACAAGAAGTTGTAGCCAGCTGTGATCCGCCACCAGTCGAAGATGTTGTAGCCGAGCGTCAGGCCGACTTCGGGAATGACGCCGAACATGTCCTTGCGGTAGTTGCCGATGTTCGTGCCGGTCTGGGCCAGCAGGCCGCCGGTGCCACCGGTTGCGCTGTTGGTCAGCGTCACGCCGCCCACCTCGGTCAGACCGCGGATCTGCAACATCTGCTGCGTCACCCCCATCGCCAACTTGCCGCGGAAGCCCAACGAGAAGTTGCCGAAGCGATACTCGCCATCGACGCCGAACTGAGGCCCATAGAAGCGATTTTGCGTGACGAAGCTGTCATTGACCATAATCGGCGTGCCGTTGGGTGCGCCAAAGCGATTGGCGGCGGCATTGGCGACGATCAGATTCTCGGTGATGCTAAGATTCTCATCCAAGCCCAGGATGCGAGCACCGACGAGGAAATCGCCGCGGAAGTTGTCACAGCACCAGAGGTTGCGACGCAGGTTAACGTCTGCGCCCCAAAGATTGCTCTGTCGGCTCACGGTGACTTGGCCGTTCAGCGCCGGTCCCGAGACCTCTTCAAAGGAAATGGCATCGTTCAGCAACGCATTCAACACTGGCCCACGCGCGACGCTGGTTACCAGGCCGCTGTTGAAGCCACTGTCGTAGAACGAATCATCGGCGTTGCCCAGGAAGAAGCCGCTGGCATCGATGCCCCAGCACTGCCGATCGGTGAACCAGTAGACCATCGACAGTCGCCCACCGGGCCGGACATTGTCCGCTTTGCGTAAGCCGCCGGAGACCACTTGCCCCTGAGTGTTCAGCACGTTGGCGTAGTTGTTCTGATTCAGGCCACCTGGTCCCTGTACGACCAAAGGCGGAGTATTGTCCCCGGCCATCCACCAGAGCAAGAACTCGGTGTCGATGAGCAGACGTGGCCCATCGCAACAGCCATCGCATCCCCAGCCGCCGCGACGGCCGCCTTTGCCGCAACCGCCGAAATTCCAGCTGTCGCCGCAGCAGACTGGCCCACACACTGGCGCGGGGCAACAGGTACCAGTGTCGCCAACGATCACTCCGGGACTAGTGACGACGCCAGGTCCAGCAATCACGCCGGGGACAGGAAACGGCCCTTCTGGAGTCGGCCCTGTTCCGGGAGCAGGGGCAATCCCCGCTGGTCCAGGCTGATTCATCGTGGGTGGCATGATCGGACCGGGGCCGTTCATCGTCGCCGTCCCAGGAACTCCGGGCATTGGCGACGTGGCCGGTGTGGGCGGCACTAGCAAGGTCTCGGCCCCAGTTCGCGGCGGGGGGGGAGCCGCCGAAACCGTATCCTGAGCACTTCGCGAGGTGGTGGTAGCGACCACATTGCTTTTGGTGCTCCAGTTGTGCAAGCCGGCAGCAGGCATTGCCGACGCTCCCATCTCCGGTCCCATCGGCATTGGCTGATGCGGCGTCAAGTCCGGCGCACTGCCTCGAAAGACCGGTCGCAACGGTGGTCGCGCCGGGGTGAAACTTGTCTGTTGTACGTTCGGGTCGCGGGTCGCCGTCGTCGCGATCGCAATCGGTTTATCGATGGTGGCCACTGGCTTCGACGTTGTCGGTGCCGCGTTGCTTGTCGCGATCGCGATCGGCCTGCCCGGAGACGCAATCGGTCCCGGAGACGAACGAGCGATCTGCTCCTGGCCCCGCGCGCCTGTCACCAACAAGCCCAGTGACAGGGCCACACTCTTCAGCCATAACTTCCGCATCGGAAACGTCCTCCCTGACCTGTGGGGTGCATCTGCTCCCGGGTGTATACGGGTGGCGTGCCGGAGGCCCTTGGTCAGACAAGGAGCAACCCAGTCCTTGGTCGCTCTGTCCTCCAACACCTTGAATTTCGACTTCTCGCCCTAGTCGTGCGTACCATTTCCCAGCTTCTGATCGCCACTGTCGGCACTGCCGCGCTCCCCTTCGTGCGCATGCTGTAGCTTCCTTGTTGCCCGATCAACTTCTCTAGCTTGACGAACGATCGAGTAAAAGTCTGTCGATGGGTCCGACTATGGCGAATGCATCCAAACGATGCTCGGAAAGATTTGGCCTTGTGGTCGCGTTCGGTTAGAGTGGTTTGAGCGGTGGAATTATCTGGTTGCGTTCTACCGGGAGTATGGACTAGAATAACACTGTTCCTTCCCACCCCCACCGGCCGACCGAGGGCTGGCCTCATGCTACGCATCCTGGGTTCTGCTCAAAAACTCTGTGACGGTTGGACGCGCCGTGAAGCACTCCGCGTTGGCGGACTCGGCTTGTGCGGTCTGACACTGCCTGACTTCTTCCGTCTGCAACAGACCCAGGCTGCCACGACTCCCCACCAATCCAGGCACGGCTTTGGGCGAGCCAAGTCGTGCATCCTGCTGTTTCTCTATGGCTCGCCCAGCCAGCTCGAAACCTACGACCCCAAACCGGCTGCTCCCGTCGAGGTCCGCGGCGAGTTGGGCTGCATCCCCTCGTCCCTGCCAGGGCTGAAGGTCGGCGAGCTGTTGCCGCATTCCTCCCGCGTCATGCACTTGACCACGGTGCTGCGCTCGGTTACACATCCCTACCCGATTCATGGAGCCGCTTTCGCCCTGACTGGCGTGCCTCAGATCGACGTGGCGATGGAACTGGCTCCCCGCGACCCGCGGCATTATCCGTTCATCGGCTCGGTGGTGGAGTTCCTCGATCAGCAATCGGGCCTGAAACGACCCGTGCCTGGCAACCTCGCCTTACCGTTTCCCTTTTCGACGCAGCGAAGCGGCGAAGTGCATCGCGCTGGACCATATGCCGCCTTTCTCGGCAGTGCCTACAATCCGATCTGGACCGCCTTCCAGGGCCGCGCCACCGTTAAAACCACCAAAACCCTGGGCCAGACCAAACTCGAAGTCGCCGAACCCTACATGGGCATCGATCCCGCCTGCCGCTTCGCCATCACCACGGGCGACCACGACACCAACGGGATCACCCTAGATCGTCTCGACGCTCGACGTTCGCTGATGCAACAGCTGGATCGTTCACGGCGGCATCTGTCGCGCAGTGAAGCCGACAAAAGCTTCGATCGTCACCGTGCCCGAGCCTTGGATCTGGTCAACTCGGCCAAGGTACGTCAAGCGCTGGACGTGGAGCGCGAGCCGCGTCCTCTCCGCGAACGCTATGGTCTGACGTTGTTCGGCCAGAGTTGCCTGACAGCACGACGATTGATCGAGGCTGGCTCTCGCTTCGTCAGCGTCTTCTGGGATGAGTACGGTCTGGCCGGCAGCGCCTGGGACACGCACTGGGAACATTATCCGCGCATGAAGAACGAACTGTGTCCCGGCTACGATCGCGCCGTGGCCGGTCTGCTCACCGATCTCGACGAGCGCGGTCTGCTGGACGAAACCCTAGTGGTCTGTGTCAGCGAACATGGCCGCACGCCGTTGCTGCAGAACGTCAACGGCGGCGGACGCGATCATTGGTCGCGGGCCTACAGTGCCTGGTTGGCCGGCGGCGGCATCGCTCGAGGCCGCGTCCTGGGCAAGACCGACCGCATTGCCTCCGACGTGGTTGAACGACCTATCTCGCCCAAGGACATCCTCGCGACGACGTACTACTTACTGGGCATCGATCCAGAGACCGTGCTGCAAGATCGCATCGGTCGCCCGTTCCATCTGGTGCCCGGTGGCGAAGTGCTGACCGACGCTCTGGCCTGACTCGTTGGCTTCGGTCTATCAGCCAAGAGTACGGCGACACAGGCTCTCCGTTAGTCTTCTTTGCCGATTTGGTGATACTGGGCCAGTACCTCCCGAGTCGCTGGATAGATGCGCGCGGCCAAGTGATGCAATTCGCCCAGATAAAACTCCTTTTCCGATCCGGAAATGAGCTGAACTCGCACGCCATCCATAGGAGCCGGTTTGCCGTCTGTGCTGGGCAGGATCCGCCCCGTAGTTCCCGTCGCGGTCATGACTGCGGTCCCTGGCGCGACCGATTTGGACACCAGAGCGGTGCGAAATCCAGGAGAAAACGGAATCACCGCCACTTCGTACTTCCCCGGAGCCGCCTGACGCAAGGGCAACAAATACCGTCCAGGTCCGGAATAGTCCGCCGGAGCCACCATGTCCACCCGAGGAAGGATCGGTCGGCACTCGCTCAGAAACGCCACCGAGATTCGCTCGCCTGGCTGCAACGACGTCTCAGCAGGATACAGCACCTCCTCGACGGTCACGGGCTGCTCGGGATCCTCAATGCGAGCAATAATATCGATCTGAGAAGTCAGAATCTGTGGTCGCGAAACGACGAGCGGTAAGCCTGTGTCGGTCACCGGACGTTTCCAGACCTGCCAGCTCAGATAACTTAACCAGGCCAGATATACGGCCAGCACCACGACAAATCGGCCTTGAGTAGCGGTCATGCGTCGTCCATGGCCTCGCAGGGAAGTTCGATACGGAAATTGCGGCGTAGCGCCTCGTCGAGATCGTAGACGGCGTGAAAGTCGTCTTTGGAGTCCGAGTCGTTTTTGCTCATCAGTTCGGCCTCGATGAGGTTGTAGACGATTTCGCCGAAATCATCGGTGCGGTTGATGTTCCACAGCCGAAAGACAGTTCGAGCCATCAGGCCGAATTCACGCAAGGCCAGGTCGCGAATCCCCATGAGAAGTTGTTGCCCCGTGAGGTGGGTATCTTCTCGGAAGTCGGTCTTGCCACTCTGCCGCAACAACTCCTGTGTGTGAGCCAGGGCGCTATAGACAAACTCGTACGCCTCGATGGGATAGCGCGGATCTCGGCGAAGCACCTCATCAATTTTGGGATGATACATAAAAGCGATCCTAAATAGTTGATTATCGTCCTAGCTGGGTGAGTATCTCGTCAGCGGGAATCGGCAGACGTCGGCCATCCTCGAACTCGACCAGCAACTTGCGAGCGAGAATCTCTTGAGCCAGCACCCGGCCCGGTCCTTTGGTCGTGACCACGCGCGTTCCTGGAGCTGGCAGTGACGCCTGATGCTCCTCGTACACGTCCTGCTCAAAGCGGAGACAGCATTTCAGCCGCCCGCAACGCCCCGAGATTTTCGACGGATCGAGGGTAGATTTCTGGATCTTGGCCATCCGCATTGACACGGGTGGCATCGTGGTCATGTGCGTGTTGCAGCAGACCGGCTTGCCGCAGTCGCCATAGTCCGCCAGCAGCTTGGCCTCGTCGCGAACGCCAATTTGTCGCATCTCGATGCGCGTCTGATATTCCCGAGCCAGCTCCTTGACCAACTCACGGAAATCGACCCGTTTCTCGGCGAGGAAATAGAAGATGATCCGTTCCCCACCGAAGAGATGCTCGACATCGACGAGTTCCATCTGCAACTTCAGCCGTTGCACGAATCGTTCGCAGGTTTCCATCTCCTGCTGTTCGAGTTGTTTCAGGCGTGCCCGTTCCTGGCGATCACGATCATTCATCTTGCGAAGAATTCGTCCGCGGGTTGGCTCGCTGAGCAGCTCCATCGCGCGACTGCTGGTCGGGCAGAGCACGGTACCGATCTCCTGGCCGCGCTCCGTGCGAACGATCACTTCGTCGCCGCGCGCATAAACGCTTTGCTCAGGGTCGAACTCGCCCAGAAACCGCATCGCTCCGTGTCGCACGATCCAGGGAGCCGACATCACTGCATCTCCACGACCGCGTAGTAGTTTCCCGATTCCGGCATGGTATGCTAGATCACAACGAGTACGCGCGCCTACTGCAACAAGGTACAGAACTTGCGAGCTTGCGACCAATGATTCCCCGCGTCGAGCCGCGGTCGATTCGGTCACTTCAAGCGACGGAGAACGCCCGCATATCTATGATGTAGTGTTGGCCCCCTGAAAATGAGACGTCTATGGCATCGGCAACGTTGCATCCTCGAACGCTTCCCCTGGTCGAAGAGTTGACACCGGCTCCGACTCCGTGGATGGTCGCGCGTGGCTTGGCCGATCAGCCGCACTTGCTCGTACTCGACAGCGCCACTCCCGGAACCGTGCTGGGCCGCTACTCGTTCGTCACGGCCGACCCCTTCGCCTGGCTGGACGCACGCGGCCGCTTCGTCAGCGAAGGAATCTCCAGCGGTGTGGGCATCACCTATGAAGCCAACCCGTTCGACGTGTTGGCCGGTTGGCTCGACCGTTTTCGCCAACCGACGCTGCCGGACCTGCCCCCATTCCAGGGCGGCGCGGCCGGGCTTTTCAGCTACGAACTGGGACAGCACCTCGAACGGTTGCCACGTCCCGCCATCGATGAATTCGAGGTGCCCGATCTGGCCGTGGGGTTTTACGATTGGGTCATCGCTTTCGATCACGCCCAGCATCGCGCCTGGGTCATCTCGACGGGGCTGCCCGACGCGGAGCCGATCCGACGTGCCCGGCAGCGGCTGCGGCGTGTGCGTCAGTTGTTGTCGCGTCCCCTGCCCCCCCTGCCTCGCCAGGCTGCCTGGACGGTGTCGCCGCAAGCCTTTCATCCACTGGAGTCAGTGCCCGGAGTCGGCAGTAGCTTCACACGACGAGGCTTCATTGAGGCGATCGCATGCGGCATCGAGTACGTCCATGCCGGCGATTGCTTCCAGATCAACCTCGCCCAACGGTTGCTGGCGCCGTGGTCGGCAGCGCCGTTGGAATTATATCATCGGCTGCGAACGTGCAACCCCGCGCCGTTCGCCGGCTTCTTCGATCTGGGCGGCATGGCCGTGGTCAGTGCTTCGCCCGAACGGTTTGTCCAGGTGCGCCAGGGCACAGTGTCGGCCCGACCGATCAAGGGCACCCGACCGCGCGGCTGCTCGCCGGAGGAGGACCGCCGACACGCCGAGCAACTGCTCGCTTCGCCCAAGGATCGAGCCGAGAATGTCATGATCGTCGATCTGCTGCGAAATGATCTGGGACGGGTCTGCTCGTTCGGGTCGGTGCGGGTGGAATCGGTGTGTGAATTAGAGAGTTACGCGACCGTACATCACCTCGTTTCCGAGGTGCGCGGTCAACTGCGTCCCTCGCTGGGACCGATCGATCTGCTCCGCGCCGCCTTTCCCGGCGGTTCGATCACCGGCGCACCCAAGGTACGCGCCATGCAGCTCATCGCCGAACTGGAGCCGGTCGTTCGTGGTCCGTACTGCGGCAGTTTGGGCTACATCGGCTTCGATGGCTCGATGGACCTGAGCATTCTGATCCGCACGTTCACCTTGGCGGGCGGCTGGGTACAATTCCCTGTGGGCAGCGGCCTGGTGGCCGACTCCGACCCCGAGGCGGAGTATCACGAGACGCTGCACAAGGCGGCTGGCCTGCTCCGCGCATGGCACGGTGAATCGATCGCCTGAAGGAGACTTTGCCGATGAACCGCTTCGAGGGAGACCGCGACTTCGCCAAACCCATCTCCGAACTGTTCGCCGTGCTAACCAACGTGCCGTTTCTCATCGGCTGCATTCCCGATGTCGAGACGGTCAAAACCGTGACCGACGATCACGCCGAGTTGGTGCTGCGTCCGGGATTCGCCTTTGTACGCGGCACACTGGACGTGACGCTGCGGATGCTCGACCGCACCGAGCCAAACGCCCGAGTGCAGCTATCGAGCAAAGGAATCGGTAGCTCCAGCGAGGTCGAGGCGACACTGGCGCTGACGCCGCTGGAACAGGGGACGCGGGTCCACTGGACCGCCGAGGTCAAAAGTCTGGGCGGCCTGCTGAAGATGGTGCCGAGCGGTCTGATTCGCGGAGCCGCTGAGAAAGTTATCAACGATGCCTGGGATCGCATCACTGCCAAACTCACGGGAGACGCTCACTGATGATCCGTCTGCTCACGCTAGGTCTGTCGCTGACGTTGACCTGGCTGATCCACGCCGCCGACACGCGCGCCCCCAACACATTGACATCAAAAGAGATCGCCGAAGGTTGGCTACTACTCTTCGATGGCGAGACGACGTTCGGCTGGAAGATCGACGGCGAGGCCAAGGTCGAAAACGGTGTACTGATTCTGGGCGGCACTAAGGAGACACACGCCGAGCCCACGGTTTGGCTACCGCGTTCGATGGCTGTCCATCTTGAGACGGACTGGCGCGGGGAAAAGCCGCCGCGTCTGTTGCTCTTTGGCCCCCTCTTCACGGAGGACGGTGGCGGCGCGTCTCTGCTTAAAGAGAACCAGGGTAAGTTCACCAGCCAGTCCGTCGACGGCGCGGTACTCGGCAGAGCGCGGCCACCGATGCGGTTTTTGGTGCCCGCAGGATCGACGTTAATGCTTCGCAACGTCCGCGCCAGACCAACCAAGATGGAGCCGCTCTTCAACGGCAAGGATCTGACCGGCTGGAAGGTGTTTCAGGGCAACCCCAAGCAGGAGAAATCTACCTGGAGTGTCACTAAAGAGGGGTGGCTGAACGTCAAGAACGGCCCAGGCGATCTACAGACCGAGAAGCAGTTCGGCGACTTCGTTCTCCAGCTAGACTGCATCAGTAATGGCACGCATCTCAACAGCGGTCTGTTCTTCCGCTGTCAACCCGGCAAGTACCAGCAGGGCTACGAGGCGCAGATCCGCAACCAGTTCACCGACAAGCCGACCCAGAAGTACCAGGTCGACGACTATGATCCCCAGACCAACAAACTGCTGGGTAAGAAAGAGGTGCTGTCCAGCGCGGTGGATTATGGCACCGGAGCGATCTATCGACGTATTCCAGCGAGAAAAGGGATCGCCAAAGATCGTGAGTGGTTCACTATGACCGTCGTCGCTCGGGGGCGGCACTTCGCGACGTTCGTGAACGGCCTACAGGTGGTGGACTGGACCGACCACCGCCCCGCCAGCGACAACGCTCGGACCGGCTACCGCGCCGCGGCAGGAGCCCTCAGCATTCAGGGGCACGATCCCACCACCGATCTGAGCTTCCGCCATCTCCGCGTTGCGCCGCTGCTTCGGAAATTTGACGAGTGAACTCCAATCAAGAATCCAGGAAGTTCGAACGCTGCTCAAGAGGATGTAGCGGCAATCGCGGGCTGGTAGTCGCAGGCTTCAGCCTGCGCGCGAGAAGCGCGGGCTAAAGCCCGCGGCTACCCTCAGGCAGGCACGGTAGTCGCAGGCTTCAGCCTGCGTTCTGCTTCAGGGCTAGTGAGAATGCAGCGATATTCCTGGGGTCAGCAGTCGCAGTGCTTCGGCGCGGCATTCGGCGGGAACGTAGTAGCGCACCATTGTGTAAGGTCGGCCTAGCTGTAACAGCGCATCGGACAGTTGACTCACCTCGACGATCTGGCCCGTTGGCGATTCGACCCAGATTTGCCGCGACGGTTTGCTCTCATCCGGTCGATACGGATCATATGGCGTGTCGGTGGCCGAGTCTTCGACGAAGCTGTAGCGTGGATCGATGCCGCGGGCGAGCAACTCTCGGGTGAAACCATTCTCCGGCGGAATGCGGCCATTCAGATCGATCGCTTTGTACAGTCGGCGATGCAACAGCCCCCCCGCTAGCCGTTCGAGGGTGGCGTCGTCCTCGCACGAACAACTCTTCAGCAGCTCGGTTACGGTGTGATCGTCGAAGTCGAGATAGCGCGACAGCTGAATCGGTCGAACGAACGCTTGCAGTACCTGTGACGAGATCGAGTCGAGTTGTCGGCCCTCTTGGAGTAGTTCCTTCAGTCGGGTGAACAGCAGTTTGAGCATGACCTCGGCGGCACGGGAAGTCTTGTGGAAGTAGACTGTGCGGTACATGTGGAAGCGGGCGAACAGATAGGTCTCGACTGCCGAGAGTCCCTTGGGCGTCAGATAGAATCGTTGACCATCTGGATCGGGTCGCAGCTGGGCGATCATCCAGGCCAGGTCGAAGTCGCCGTAGTTGGTGCCGGTGGCGTGGCTATCGCGGAGTAGATAGTCGCAACGGTCGGCGTCGAGTTGCCCCGAGACGACTGGCAACAGATAGGGCGGCAGCGGCCCTGGTTGGTTGTCGAGGATCTGCACCACCAATTCCGGCAGGCGAGGATCGATGGCCCGCAAGCACTGATGCACTTCAGTGGCGTCGTCCAACACGATGGCTCGGGTAAACAACTCATGTGCTTGGCCAGTGACTAGCTCGAAAGCGTGGGAGAAGGGACCGTGGCCAACGTCGTGCAACAACGCCGCACAGAGTAGCATCATCCGCTGATCGGCAGGTAGGGCGGTCCCGGCGGCGCGGTCGAATTGATCGAGAAATAGCCGTGCCGTGTGCAGCACCCCCAGGGAGTGGGCGAAGCGACTGTGGTTCGCTCCGGGGAAGACCAGTTCGGTTGTGCCCATCTGCTTGATGCGCCGCAGCCGTTGCATCTCGCGAGTGTTGATCAGAGCCAGCAGCAAGCGATCGCAGGGAGAATCGTCGAAAGCGATGAGATTGTGAATCGGATCGCGAAAGACTTTCGGCCAGCGGTGAGACATCAGATCGGCCCAGTGGAAAAGCAAACAATTCCAGACAGGAGAACCTGCCAGGGATCGTTATTCTACCGCATCGGTCCAGAGAACGACTCAGCGTTTGACCGATTTCTGTTGCTCGTCGAACTTTCGTGCTTCCTCCAGACTGATCAGGCCGTCGCCGTCGGTGTCGAGGCGGCGGAATTCTTCCTCAGTACCTAGCCATTCGCGAGGGGAAATGTCGTTGTCTCGGTTGCGATCCATCTTGCGGAACCACAGTGGAGCCGGACGGTCGGAGACGGGCGGCGGCGGAGCCGCGCCGAAGCGGACCAACGCCTGCTGAGCGAGGAAGTTCCCCTGGCCGGCAACAAGTTTCAAGGTGCGCGGCAGGTCGGAGACTGCTACACCTTGGTTCGACTTGGTGTATGGCTGGACCCGTGCCCAAGCCGAGCGCAGTTCCCGCAGCGACAGGCTGCCGCTGGCGTCGCTGTCCAGCACGGCGAACAGACCGCGTCCCAGATCGCTGACCTGTAGGCGAACGTGGGCCGCGTTGCCCTCACCCAACAGATCTAACCAGGCAGTCAACTCCTCGCGGGTCAGTTTGCCGTCCGAGTTCTTATCGGCCTGGGCAAAGATCTGAAACAGAAACGGTTGCTGGCGACTGTCCTTCTCCTGCTCCTTAGCGACGTAGCCCTTTTCCCCTTCCAGTACATCGTACAAGCGTTGGAAAAAGTCTCTCACTCGCTGGAGGGTGCTGGCCGTTTGCCCAGCGATGCTCTGCAATTGAACGCGCGTGTCGCCGAGCTGGAACTGAACATTCTCCGAGTCGATGCGCTGAACCCGGTCGGCCAACGGCGACGGATTCGAGCTGCTTGCCAGCAACTCCACGCGAGAGGTCGAGCTGAGAAGCTTCTTGGGGAGTTGGATGCGGTCCAGCACGCCCGCGACGGCACCCAGGGGTCCCACGCGGAGACGAAAGACCAGGTCCGGCTGGCGCTCGAACCAGGCGGCCAACTCCGTCGTGTCCAGTTGCTCGTCCTTGTTCTTGTCCAGCTGGTCGAACAGTTGAGCGCTAAAGCCGATCTCTTTTCTCGAGAGCTTGCCGTCACGATTCCGATCATAGTGGGACAAAATGGTGTTGGCGTAGCGTTTGCCAGCCTCGCTTGCTGGGAGTTCGATCAGTCCTTGTGACGAGGTCGGGGCTGAAGTACTACCCAACATAGGGGGTGTTTGAGATTCCGCGTAAGAGGCACCGCTCTGAGTCGGGCTGATTTCCGTGGTGGACAACAGTTCGTCCTCGTTCTCATCCAGCATGGCCAACAGTTTCGGCAGCTGGCTCAACTCCTCCTCGCTGAGTCGGCCATCTTTGTTCCGATCGAGCCGTTGGTACAGAGCCTGATTGACCTGATCGGCGAAGCTGGCCGGCGAATTGTCAGTGGAGAACTGCAAGGGCCGCACGTTGGCCCGGTAGTAGTTTTTGAACTCTGCCGGCGAGATGCGTCCATCTCGGTCGGTGTCTAGTTGGTTGAAATTGATCCGCGAACTAGGCGCGCTAATCGACCCTTGTAGCTGACTGAACAACGACTGTGGCGCGGGCAGAGCGGCCACCTCGATGGCATCGAGACTGCCGTCACCGTTTTTGTCGAACCAGGCGAACAGCTTGTCCATGTAGTCTGACCATAGCGCGGTATAGGGCCGATCGCCGAAGAGCAGGTGAAAGCGCAGCAAGACCGGCTGATCGCTGGCCAGATAGAGATAGTCGAGCTGCTCCTCGGGCCGAGCCGGGGCGTGGCGCGGCGTAGGAGCAACGGCGGCGACGGTGAGCGTCAGGCACAGGGCCGCGCTCACCGTGGTTAGCAGCGCCTTCACGCCAGCACCTCCTGAATCGGCTTACTGCCAGCGTCGGCGATGCGAATGGGTCGGCCCACGTTGGACATGTTCTGCTTGGTGTGGTCGATACCCAGAGCCTGCACGACGGTGGCGATGAAGTTCTGCACGTTGACCGGATTCTCTTCGACTTTGGAGCCGTCGCGGCTAGTCTTGCCATACTGCAAACCGCCCTTGACGCCGCCTCCGCCAATGACCGTGGTCCAGGCGTTGGGGTAGTGATCGCGGCCGCGCTGGGAGTTGATGATCGGCGTGCGACCGAATTCGCCCATCCAGATGATCGTGGTGGTGTCGAGCAAGCCACGCTCTTTCAGGTCAGTCAGGAGGGTGGCCCAGGCCGGATCGAGCGTGGCGCAGTTCTGCCGCACCTGCTCGAAGTTGTTCTCGTGGGTGTCCCAGCCAATACCGACATTATTCGATCCGGAATGGGTCACTTCGACGAACGGTACGCCGCGTTCGATCAGCCGACGAGCCAACAGACAGCCCTGGCCGAACAGGTTCCGCCCATAGGCATCGCGGAGGGAATCCTTTTCCTCGTCCAGATCGAAGGCCTTGCTGGCGGCAGTGCGCATCAACCGCACGGCCCGCTGGTAGGCCGCCTGTTGACTGGCCGAGCTCATGCCGGGTCGGCGAGCAGCGAATTCGCCCTGCATCTGTTTGACCAACTCCAATCGGGCGGCTACCTGCGTCTCGGCGATCTCCTTGGGCGGCAACAGATCCTGCACCTTGAGCATGTTGGCATAGTTGCCCGTGTTGCCGAACCAGTAGCCCTGGTTGCCGATCATCAACGGCGAGTATTCCGGTCCTAAAAATCCGGAAGAATACACCCCTGGGCTAAGAAACGGAGCCGCCGCGATGCTGACGAAGTTCGGCAGGGCGGCCTCTTCGTTGCCCAACTCCTTGGCCACCAGTGAACCCAGCGTCGGATACTGGATCGAGCCAGTCGGTAAATAGCCCGTCCGCAGATGGTAGGCGGCGCGAGTGTGATCGCCTTCTTTGGTCGCCATCGAACGAATGACCGTCAAATGGTGCATCTGCTGGGCCAGTTTGGGCAGAAACTCACTGATCTTCAGACCTGGTACGCTGGTGGCGATTTCTTTGATCGGACCTCCGTTGCGATGGCCCGGTTTGCAGTCGAACGTTTCCAGCTGCGACGCGCCGCCATTCATCCACAACAGGATGCAGGCACGCTTCCGCTTAGGATTGGGAGCAGCGGCGTCGGCCAGTTGCGAAAACCAGGGAGCCATCGAGTAGCTCACCACACCCGCCGAGGCGAGTTTCAGCCAATCGCGACGCGACAATCGAGGAGTAGTCATGACAGAGGATTCCTTTTCGCTGAAGGTTGGCTCAATGGTTGAACTTGAATTCGCTGCTGTTGAGTAAGGCCCAGAACACGTCGGCCAGCGCTTGTTTCTGGTTGCCGGTGGCTCCGCCTCGTTCGACGTACTTCAAGAAGCGATCCGCCTCGGCGGCAGTGGGCTTGCGCGATAGGGCCGCCAGGAACAGCGCCTCGATCTTGCCCGAATTGGACATGAAGTCTGAAGCGACAATCGCGCCTAGCACTTCGCCCCGATCCGGATGGGTTTGATCGGCGATCAGCTGATGGTTCATCATCGTCAACGCCTGCGGGATCGACGAGTGATACTCGATCTTGCGTTCCTGCTCGGCGAACAGCTCCTGGAAGCGACTACGCGGCGTGGTCGAGCCGAAGTTGACGTACCGTTGCATCAAACTCGTCAGGTCGCGATGTCCCGTGGCCATGCACAGGCTGTCGAACAGTTGGTTGGCCGTCAGTCCCTTCATGGCTCGTCGAGCGAACAACCGTGGATCGACCTCCGGCCCCGACTGCACGCTCGATAGCTGATAGGCGCGCGAAGCGGTGATGGCCCGGATCAGGAACTTCAGGTCGTAGTCGTGGGCCACAAATTCTTGGGCCAGCAAGTCGAGCAGTTCCGGATGACTGGGCGGGTTGGAGTCGACCAGATCATCGACCGGATCAACGATGCCCACGCCGAAGAAATGCTCCCACATGCGGTTGACAATGGCCCGAGCGAAGAAGGGGTTATCGCGGGCAGTCATCCACTCCGCCAGAGTGGAGCGAGCACCGACTTTGAAGCGCCATTTTGGCTGTTTGCCATCGAGGAAGCGAGCCTGCGCGACTCGCTCAGTGTTGGGAATCAACAGCTCGCGACGATCGGAAACCTCATTGAGCGGCTGGGCGAAGAAATTCTCATTTTGCGGTCCTTTAAGTCCGGCAAAGAAGGCGGCCTGGCTCCAGAACTCCTCGCGCGTCCATTTGCCGAACGGGTGATCGTGACACTGGGCACACTCCAGACGCACGCCCAAGAAGGTGCGACCGACACTGGCCGCCAGATCTTCCGGCTTGCCCTGCTTGGCCATGTAGTAGCCCATCGGCGAGATCGGTCCGTTCTCGTCATAGATGTTGAAGTACTGCCCGCGACCGTTGTTCGACGTCATCGGCAGTGTCAACAACTCGCGAACCATCTTGTCATAGGGCTGATTCTCGGCGAAATTCTTTCGCAACCAGCGATGCATGCTGATGAGCAGGTAGCGTTTCTGGAAGTCGGCCTGAGCCTCGGGGAGCAACAGTTCCAGCCAGATCGCGGTGAAGTGGTTGGCATAGCTCGGCGATTCCAGCAACTGCTCGATGGCCCGGAGTCGTTTCTCCGGCGAACGATCGGCGAGAAACCGGCGCACGTCGTGAACGGGCGGAATCTTACCGACGATGTCCAGCGAAGCCCGACGTAAGAAGGTGGCGTCGTCGGCCAACTCGGCGGGACTGACCGCGGCCCGTTGCCAGCCGGCGGCAATTTGCTCATCGATCAGTGCGGCGACTCGTCGCACCTCGTCGGCAGAGTGGCCCCCCCGCGCAGTACGGGCCAACGGAGCCGCTCCCTGCAGCGTTCCCGTCAGCACCAGCGCGATCAGCAACAACTTCGTTCTCATCCGAGCCGTCCTCCAGTAGACCCTACTGCAGCAGATAGTGTTTTGCCTCTCGAACTGTTCATCTAGCTTTTTTCGACTCTGAAAAATAGTAATTTTCGCCCTTTCGTCTCATGGCATCTGACGAATCGGTCGCCCGGTGGGGTTCGAGGCGGTCGCCTGGAGATCCCAAACCTTCACCGTGCCATCGCTGCTCGCCGTGGCCAGGTAGCGTCCCTCGCGATGCAAACTTATGCCGAGAATCGCTCGGGCATGGCCCGCCATCAGGCCGCGTTCACTACCAGTTTGCCAGTCCCATAGTTGTATGCTCGCCGGACCGGTTCCGTTGGGTCCGTCCAGGGCGACGAGCAGCTTTTTCCCTTCCTGGGTGAACAAGGTGAGCCGGGCATCCCGCGGGCCACGCAGCCGACGTAGCAATTTGCCACTGGCGAAGTCGTAAATCCGCACGCTATCCTCGCCCAGCGACGCCGCGGCCAACTCCTTGCCGTCAGGCGAGAATGCCAACCCGCGAACGCCTAGATCGAGCCATTCCGCCTCCATGCGTTCCTTGCCGGTGTCGACTTCAAAGATCCGGACCGCACCAGTGGGGTCGTCCTTGGTGACGTAGCCGCTGCCCGTGGCCAGGTACTTGCCGTCCGGCGAAAAGACCAGCGCCTGAACCGGGGCTGGATGCTGGGCCAGCTCAGCTATTTGTCTCTTCGTCGCCAGGTCCCAGAGCTTGACCGTTTCATCGTCCGACGCGCTGGCCAACAGCGTGCCATCGGGGCGGAAGGCAACGGCCAGCACCGTCTGTTCGTGGGCAGTCTCGAAGGTATGCAGCAGCTGTCCGGTGGCGGTCTCCCACAGCTTGATCGAGCGGTCGGCGCTGCCCGTGGCCAGCATTTTGCCATCGGG
This sequence comes from uncultured Gemmataceae bacterium, assembly GCA_937923405.1. Taxonomy (GTDB): domain Bacteria; phylum Planctomycetota; class Planctomycetia; order Gemmatales; family Gemmataceae; genus CALDUY01. Next base: position 25,069 of record CALDUY010000017.1, read on the forward strand.
CGACCAGGCGGCACAGGTGAGCGGGGCGGCATGGGCATCCTTGACCTGCCAACCGGACCCATCCCCCAATCGCCACAGGCAGACCTCACCCACAGTGGCCGCCGAGCCTCCAGCAGTGATGAGCGTCTGGCCGTCACCGCTGAACGCCACGCTTTCGCAGCCGTGACGATGGCCGTGCAGGTGAAGCAACGCTTCGCCACTGGCCACGTCCCAAACGATGGTGTCGCCTGGACTCTGCGGCTGACCACCACACGAGGCGAGTCGTCGGCCATCCGGCGAGAAGGCACAACTCCGTCCGCCGCGCGGGTGGCCCTTGAGCTGGAACTTTGGGCGAAAGCGTGGCTGGCCGTCGGGGTTCTCGATCGCCCACAGCCAAATCTCGCCGGATTCGGTGCCGCGAACGGCACCAACCGCCGCCAACGTGCCGCCATCGCGGGACCAGGTCACGGCCTGCACGCCGCTCTTGCAGGCTGGCACGGCAGCTACGACAGCCTCAGTGTCTATATTCCAGATCCGCAATGTGGCATCATTGAATCCCCCCGTAGCCAGGTGCCGACCATCCGGCGAAAAGCACACGCTGCGCACGCCGTTGGCCTGAGCCTTCAGGTCATGCAGTAGCTGACCCGTGGCCGCGTCGAATAGCTTGGCCACACCCTCGTTCAGTCCGACCGCTAACCGATCACCCCGAGGCGACCAGGCGACGCTGTAGGCCGTCGATTCAATCCCAACCAGATCGTGTAACTCCTTCTTTGTGGTCAATTCCCAGACTAGCACTTGACCGGGATCCTCCGGATTCTCCATCGAACCCGAGGCGGCAGCGAGCGACTTGCCGTCCGGCGAGAACGCCAGGCTCCAGATCCGGTCGCGCGGTCCGCGGAGCGAGTCGAGCAAGCGGCGCGACGCCAACTCGTACAGGCGCACGGTGCGATCCAGCCCAGCACAGGCCAACGTCTTGCCATCGGGAGAAACCGCTGTGGCTGATACCGCCGAGGGGGTCTCCAGCAAAGAGTCGAGCAGCCGACCAAACTGCACATCGCGGATCTGCAATACTTTATTTTTGCCCCCCAGAGCGAGCCAGCGGCCATCCGGCGAGTACTGCGCGAACCAGGTTCCTTGCTCACCCAGAGGGTAGGTTCGCAAGGGCGGACGCGGAATCGTCACTCCCGGCCAGTAGCGTACCTTGCCATCGAGACTGCCGACGTAGATCCGCTGGGCGTCGGGACTGAAGCACAGACAGGTCGGCGGTTCCGGCGTGTTGGCGGCGATCTGCATGCGGACCGCGAGATTGGTGCCGGCCAACAGGTGCAAGCGCGGCTGTTGATCGATCACGGCGAGATGCAGTCCGCCCGGCGAAAAAGCCAGGCCGCGCGGCAGGCCGCCCGTTGGAATCATGGCCAGCTCGCGCTCTTCCGTCGCGCTCCATAGGCGGATGGTTTGATCGTCACTGCACGAGGCGAGTCGCTGGCCGTCCGGCGAGTAAGCCAGCTCGCGAATGGCGTCGTCGTGGCCGCGGAGTGTTAGCACGACCTCATGCCGAGTCAGTTCCCAAACGCGGATGGTCTTGTCGGCTCCAGCGCTGGCCAGGCGCTGGCCATCCGGTGAGAACGCCGCCGCTCGCACTCCGCCGCGATGCCGTTCTAACGTGGCCAGTGGCTGCCCCGTCGCCGCGTCCCACAGGCGAACCGTCTTGTCGTACCCCGTCGAGGCCAGTGTCCGTCCATCGGGCGACCAAGTGACGGAGAATACCCATCCTTGATGTCCGGAGAGTGTGCGTCGACGTTGCCCCGACGCTACGTCCCAGAGGATGACCTGGCCATCGAAGCTGGCGCTGGCCAACGTCTTGCTATCGGGCGAAAACGCTACCTTGGCGACCACGTCTTGATGTTCCTGGAGCAAGCGTTGCAAGCCGCCGTCACTGGCACTGAGTAGCTGGATCGTCCGCTCCTCGCCGGAGACCGCCAGCCATTGGCCATCCGGTGAGACGGCCACGGATAATAGCGGATATTGTTGCTCCATACGGTAGCGTTTAGCCGACAGCGTCGCTCGCTCCTGCCAGCTGAAGCTGTCCCACAGCTTGATGGTGCGATCCCAACTGCCGGTCACCAGCGTCGCTCCATCTGGTGAACGAGCCAACCCCTGGACACGCTCGCCGTGTTGCGTGTTCAGCGTCATCAGGACCGCGCCGGTTTCGGTGTTCCACAGACGCACGGTGCGATCCCGGCCCGTCGTGGCCAGCGTTTTGCCGTCAGCTAGGTAGACCGCGCTAGTCACACCATCGGTATGGCCCAACAAATCCAGCAACGGTTCACCCCGCTCGACCTCCCACAGTTTGACCGCGTTATCCAGCCCCGCCGTCACCAACGTTCGACCGTCCGGCGAAAAGGCACAGGTTTCCACCTCGTGGGTGTGCCCACGCAGGACGAATCGTTCTTTCCCGTCCGGCAGACTCCAGACCCGCGCCGTCGTGTCTTTGCTCGTTGAGAGCAGTGTCTTGCCATCGGCAGAAACAGCGAGGTGCAACACCGCGTCGGTGTGTCCCCGGAGCGTGGCGGTACTCTTGCTCGTGGCCAGGTTCCACCGCCGGATCGTGCGATCCTCGCTGGCGGAGTACAGTGTTTGCCCATCGGGCGAGAATACCACGGAGTTCACCGCTTCACTATGTCCGAGAAAATTGCGCAGGATCTTGCCTGTAGTCGGCTCTCGCAGGGAGATAGCACGGTCGAACCCGCCCGTCGCCAGGTATCTGCCGTCGGCGGAAAAGGCGACGCAGCGGATGGGGCGTGGCGTGATCAGCGTGACGCGCTCCGCGCCGTCGGGCAGTGAGAACAACGTCAGGGCGCCTTCGCTGTCGCCAGCCCCGCCCTGGGCGACGGCTAGCGTCCGCCCGTCGGGAGAGACCGCGCAGGCCCAGACCTGGCCCGCCGTCGGCCCACCGCCTAGCTCGCGGCTGGAGTTGCCGTAACGGTCCGGCTCTTCCAGCGGCTCTCGTTTGATGACTTGAACGAGCGTTTTTATCGGCTTTTGCGGAGAAAGTTCCGCGGCGGAGGAGGGCAGTTCTGGCTCCACATCCGGCGTGGCTCGCGCGGGCAGCGGTGTTAGTGGCAGCACCAAGAGCAGGCCGACCAGCAACGCCTTTGCCGCCCAGGTCAGGCTAGGTCGCGGCGAGCCGTGAATGATCTGCGTCAGCCGTCGTTTCAGGTGGTGCATCTTGCCGAACCCCGACGCTGTGGGCGGTAGCAGGGCCGGCTGCTCCGCCAGATAGTCGACCGTTTCCAACAGCGCGCCGGCATAGGTGGGGCCTTGGCCAGGCAGCGCTGTGACCACCCAAGCATCGCAGCATTCCTCCTCGGCGGCGTGCAGCTTTTGCCGAGCCAGCCAGACCAGCGGATACCACCAGTACAATGCCGAGACGACCACCTCGAAGTACCGCACCCAATGATCGCGACGCACCAGATGGGCCAACTCGTGAGCCAACAAAGTGGCACGCTCGTGGGCTTCCAGACGCGGCAGCAGCCCCTCGGGGAAGTACAACCGAGGACGGCGGCCAACGGTCCAGAGAAGGGGCGGCACCGCGCCGGGGACCAACAGCACCTCGGGAACTCGTCGCAACCCCAGAGTACGCGCTGCCGAGGCCGCTTCGAGCTGCAGTTCCACGACTGCTGGCTTAGCCCGACACAGCTGTCGCTGAAACTGGACGATCCGCCAGCCCAAAATCAACAGGTAGGCGACTGACCCCGCCAGCCAGATCAGGCCGACCAGATCAAGCCAAGACAACGTCCAGCCAGTCCGGCGAAGAGGTAGATCTGCCGTCGTGGGGTCCGTTGGTTTGTGCGTCTCTGGAGGCGGCGGGGGCACTGGCTCTGCCGCGCGGACTGGGGGCATCGGAGCCATCGGGAGCACCGCCGGCACCATGTCCGGAGCCATCGGCGCGGCGGGCGACAACGCTGCTGGGGCTGGCACTCCCATGGTGTCCACCATCATATCCTCGACCCGAGCCAGAGCCGATTCCCGTGGCGAGGCCACCGGCGGCGCGGGCGGCACCACGCGAACCTCTTCCCCTTGCGGCAGCTCGATCGTCCGCTCGGGTGGGGCTGAGGCAGCTGCTCGTTTCGTCGTGGACAAGTAGGGCACCGGCAGACGGAACAACGGCGGCGTCACTAGCTTGACCAACACCAGCAGCCACAGCAGATGCACCAGCGCAGGATGTCGGCTGAAACGACCCATCAGCAGCGCTGCTCCCGCCAACACCACAGCCACCAGGGCATTGGACAGACCTAGTTCCACCAAACCGCCCACGCTCGATTCGCTCCCTTACGAGTGGACCACGAGAAGTGTACTCCTCGGTTCAGGAACCCGATTGGATTCGCGGTGTTTCTCCTTTAGGACTCAATCGCTCTAAAAAGGAGCTTAATTCTCGACGTTCCTCGGCACTAAACTGATCCAGTTGTAGCAAATGCAGCAGAAGCGGCGTCATCGACCCGCCGCAGAGCTTCTCCGCCGTCTGACGCAGATGCCAGCCGATCAGTGTGTCGCGCTGGATAGTGCTGTGAAAGACATGCGGCCAGGGTGTGCGATCCCGAATCACGCAGCCCTTGGCTTGCAGCCGTTCTAGCAGCTTTTGCACCGTGCCGTACTGCGAGGCTTTGCCCTCGGGATAGAGCAGCTCGACCAACTGTCGGATCGTCGACGCACCGTTCTCCCACAGGGCTTGGAGAACGGCCAACTCCGCATCGGTCACGTCCACACGAGGCAGGTTGGCGGCCATCGGTGCTCGTTCATCAACAGTGAATCATCAGGAACTGTAGTCACCCCGCAGTTGGAATTTAAGACACCGTGTCTGAAGTGTCAAGGGAAAAGCGATCGCGATACAATCGTGACATCGCTGCCGTTGAGAAACCGCGCGGGCATAAGCGAACACGCTAACACTGGCGGTTACACACCAGGCCCCCAAGTCAGAGGAGCTGCGATGGACAGTTCACGCGCGCCACGGATCTTGATTGTCGATGATACGCCGGAGAATGCCGAGTTGCTGGAAGCGTATCTTGCCGACGAAGCTTATGAGCTACGCATCGCCGGCAATGGCGAAAAGGCCCTTAAGCAGGTCGCCGAGTGGTCCCCGGATTTGATCTTGCTCGACATCATGATGCCCAAGCTGAGCGGCTTCGAGGTGTGTAAAATCCTCAAAAGTGACCCGAAAACTCGCTCTATTGCCATCCTCATGGTCACCGCGCTGGACAAACCCAGCGACATCGAAAAGGCCGTCGAGGCCGGAGCCGACGACTTTCTCGCCAAACCGATTGCTAAGGCGGCTCTGTTGCATCGGATTCGCTCGCTGCTGCGTGTCCGTCAGCATCAGGGCGACCTCGATCGCACGTTGGCCTACATCGAAGAAATGCAAAAGCAACCCGAGTGACCAGGGGACATCATGCGCGTCGTACTGCATCCCAAACGCGCCAGGCCGTTTCATGGCCGGCATCCCTGGGTCTTCGCTGGGGCCGTCGCCGACGTCGAGGGCGATCCTGCCGATGGCGACGAAGTGGATCTCGTTTCGCACACCGGCCAGTTCATTGCTCGGGGACTGTACAATAGCCAGTCCAAGATCCGCGTGCGTCTCTACAGCTGGACCGAGGGACAACCGTTGGATCGCGACTTCTTCCGCGACCGGCTCCAGGCGGCGATTCGTCTGCGCGAGCTGCTAAACCTGATGCATCCCCAAGGCGGGTGTCGCCTGGTCTTCAGCGAGGGCGACGGCCTGTCTGGCCTGACCGTCGATCGCTATGCCGATTGGCTGGTTTTGCAATTTACCGCGCTGGGACTGGGGCAGCGTCGGGAGATGCTCGCCGAGTTGCTCGACGAACTGCTTCGACCTCGTGGCGTCTATCTGCGAACGGAGCGCGGCATCGGTCAGCTGGAAGGGATTTCATTGCAAGATGGTCGGTTGCGCGGCGAATCACCTCAGGGGCCGATCGTTCTCGTCGAGAACGGACTGCGTTTCCAGGTCAATCTTGCCGAGGGGCAGAAGACGGGCTACTACCTCGATCAGCGCGACAATCGTCAGGAAGTGGCTAGGCTGGCCGCTGGTCGGCGCGTGCTAGATGCGTTCTGTTACTCCGGAGGGTTCGCCCTGCACGCGGCCCGCGCCGGAGCTGCCGAGGTCATCGGCGTGGATGGATCCGAGGCTGCTCTGACCTTGGCTCGGGAGAATGCTCGGCTCAACGAGCTGTCGCAGGTGCAGTTCCACAAAGCCGACGTGTTCGATGATCTGGATCAACGCGTGCAGCGAGGCGAGACGTTCGGGCTGATCGTACTCGATCCGCCCAAGTTTGCTCGGAGAAAGAGCGCCCTGGACGAGGCCCTCCGCGGCTATCGGCGCTTGCAATCGCTGGCCCTGCGCTTGCTGGAGCCGGACGGCATCTTGGCAAGCTGTTGTTGCTCTGGACTGATTACCTTGGATATGCTGGAGCAACTCTTGGCCCAGGTGGCCAGCGAAGGACGGCGAGAGGTGCAGTTGCTCCAGCGACGCGGCCCGTCAGCGGATCATCCCGTGTCGGTCGCCTGTCTAGAGTCGCACTACTTGAAATGTCTGATCGCCCGAGTTCGTTAGCTGAAACTTTCTCACTCCAGCTGGAGTACCATTTCTGAGTCTCTCGAAAGGATGGCGCTCATGCACACGCCCCGAATCGCGGCCGTTCTGGTTCTGGCATTAGCCAGCCTGATGCCGCTGCGCGCGGCCGATCTCGATCCCTATCTTCCCGAAGATACCGAAAACTACCTCTCGATCAACGTGCGACAAATCGTCGATTCTCCTCTGTTTCAGAAGCAATTGCTCGTTCCGTTGAAGGAGATGCTCGTCGAGGCCGGCGGCGAAACGGTGCAGTCGATCCTCAAGGAGGTTGGTGTCGATCCTTTCAAAGACATCGATCGTATCACCATTGTCAGCCCACGATCGCTGGAGACAGATCGGGGCTTGATTATTGTTCAGGGGACGTTCGATCAGGCCAAGTTCGAAGCCAAGGGCAAGGAGGCGGCACGCACCAACAGCGACGCGCTGAAACTCCATGCCGTCAAAATCGCGGCGAACACCAAAGCGACCATCTGGGAAGTGGCGATTCCCCAGCAGCCCGACACGCCGTTGTTCGTCGCTTTGCCTAGCAACAAAACTCTGCTGGTTTCTCCGGGCAAGGACTACATCGTCGATGCCATGCGGCAGCAGGCTGGACGGGCTAAGCCCAACCTGAAGAACAAAGAGGTGGCGGCTGTTCTGGAGAAAATCAATCCTCGACAGAGCATTTCGGTGGCTCTGTTTGGCAAATCGTTGGCCCAGGCCGATAATGAGCTGTTGCCACAGTTTCTCACCGAAGCGTTCGGCTCGGTCGAGGCGCTAGGCGGCGGAGTGACGGTGCAGGAGGATGTCAAACTCGAACTGTTGCTGGCCAATTCAGACAGTGACTCGGCAGCGCGGATGCAAAAGACGCTGGACAAGCTCTTGAAGTCGGCGCTGGTCGGCCTGTCGCTGTTGGGCGACGAACGCAGGGAACTGACCCTGGTGCTCGACGTGGTCAAGTCCATCAAAATCACCAACCGAGGGCGAGTGGTGTCGATCTCCGGGAGATTGACTCAGGACGTGTTAGAAGACTTCTTTCGACAGGAGCAGTGAACCACGGGGGTTCACGAACTGATGGCAGGCGAGACGACGATCGGAAGTCGGATCGCTTAATTACTACTAGACAGATAGGAAAACTCATGCTTCAAACGCGAAGATTCTCCGCCGGACTTTTGGGCCTGGCTCTGTGGACGATGGCGGCGCTGGCCGACACCACCCCAGCGGCGAAGCCGGCCACGAACGACGATGCCAAGTGGCTGCTCAGCAATGCCGAGGTGGTCGTCAAGTTCAACATCAAGCAAATGCTTGGCTCTGAGCTGATGAAGGGCCAAGGCGTGGACATGATCAAGGACTTGATTAACAGCGAGGAGCAGGTCAAGACGCTGCTCAACGCCGCCGGCCTGGACGTGACTAAGGACGTGGACAGCATTCTAGCGTCGGTGTCCGGTTCCAATCCCGCCGATGCCAAGATGCGTGTGGTCATCAAGGGGCGGTTCGATCCGGCCAAGGTCCAGAGCGTCATCGAGAAGAATCACCGCGAGATTAAGATCAGCAAGGAAGGCGCGACCAATCTCTTTGAGATTCCGGTTTCCGATCAGAATCTGTTCGCCGCCTTCGTCGATAAGAATACCTTGGTGCTGACTGAGAGCAAAGACTCGACCGTTGACGCGATCAAAAGCGCCGGCAAGCGCGACGCCACCATGAACAAGCAGATGCAGACGGCCTTGAGCCGCTTCTCCGGTAAGGAGAGCATGACGATGGTCATGGTCATCACCGACGAGATCAAGCAGGGGTTGGCCGCCATCCCCGGCGCGGGCGAGTCCATCGCTAAGCTGCAGACGGTGACGGCGTCGATCACCGTGACCAACGAGGTCGATGTGAGCATGCGTGGCAACACCAGCGATGCCAAGGCAGCGGCTCAGTTGAAGCAGCGGCTAGAATCGCTCAAGGCGTTAGGGCAAGCGGCTGGCGACGAAGTGCCCAAGGTGGTCGTCGACATTATCGAGGCCATCAAGATTGTCTCGGACAACGACAGCGTCAAGGTGGATCTAAAAGTGACCAAAGAGCAGATCGAGAAAGCCACTAAGGGCGGCTGATCTCCGCTGCTTGCATAATTCACCACGACCCCGGAAGAGATTTCGTCCTCTCCGGGGTCGTGGTGTTTGTAGAACGCATTTGGTGCTACGACGTAGCGGCCACTGCTTCTTCCTGAACCGCCCGAGCGTAGGCTTTTTTACCCTCGGCTAACACTTCTTCCGCAGTGACCGACGCAAAAACGTGTTGGATGCGCGCGATCACACTGGTCCAGCCGGTCTGATGACTCGCGCCGAGACCAGCGCCGTTATCACCGTGGAAGTATTCGTAGAACAGGATGCAGTCGCGCCAGTGTTCGTCGTTCTGGAAGGTCGGATCGTCGCCGAAGACTGGCCGGCGGCCTGACTCGTCGCGTAGGAAGATCGTTTCCAGACGTCGGCCAATTTCCTCGGCGACCTGGTACAAGTTCATCCGATTTCCCGAGCCGGTCGGACATTCAATCGTGAACTCGTCGCCATAATAGCTGTAGTAAGCCAGCAGGGCGCGAATGATGAGGGCGTTGATCGGCATCCAGATCGGGCCGCGCCAGTTGGAATTGCCGCCGAACATCCCAGAATCGGATTCGGCAGGAAGGTAGCTGACCCGATATTCCTGACCACCGAGCTGCAGTATGTAGGGATTGGCCTGGTGATAGCGCGACAGCGAGCGAATGCCATACGGGCTGAGAAATTCGTTCTCGTCGAGCAATTTCTCTAGCACGCGGCGGAGTTTACCTTCGTCAAGTATCGAACTGAGGAACCGACCCCCGACCCCTGGCTTGCGGGGATCATGGATGTTGGCGACTAACTCAGGCCGCGCTTCGACGAAACGGCGAAACCGATCGGTAATCTCGGGGTAGAGTTGGATTAACTTGCCGTCGTAGATCGTGGCGGCGCAGAACGGCAGCAGGCCAACCGTCGAGCGCACCTTGAGACGCTGGGCGCTGCCATCCGGATGGCGTAGCACATCATAGAAGAAGCCGTCTTCCTCGTCCCACATGCCGGTTTCGCCACATAGGTGCGACATGGCCGAGGCGATCCACAAGTAGTGCTCGCAGAACTTCAGAGCCATCTCGGCATAGCCGGCGTCGTACAGAGCCAGTTCCGAGGCGATCTCCAGCATGTTCTGACAGAACAGTGTCATCCAGGCTGTGCCGTCCGCCTGTTCGAGATACCCGCCGGTTGGCAACGGGGCGCTGCGATCAAACACACCAATATTGTCTAGCCCCAAAAAGCCGCCCTCGAAGACGTTTCGGCCCGAGCGATCTTTGCGATTGACCCACCAGGTGAAGTTCAACAGTAGTTTTTGGAAGCAGCTTTTGAGCCATTCCAGATCGCCTTCGCCGCGCTGCGCTTTCTCCAGGCGGTAGGTAAAGATGGTAGCCCAAGCATGCACCGGCGGATTGACGTCGCCGAAATTCCACTCGTAGGCTGGGATCTGCCCGTTGGGATGCATGTAGCGCTCGCGCAGCATCAGCTTCAGTTGCTCCTTGCCGAAGTCCGAATCGACCAGCGTCAAAGCGATGACATGGAAGGCGAGATCCCAGGCGGCGTACCAGGGATACTCCCATTTGTCCGGCATGGAGATGATGTCGCCGTTGTACATGTGGTGCCAATAGTCGTTGCGCGGCGCGGGCTTGCGGAGCGGATTGAACGGATCACTCCCTCGTTCTTCAAGCCATTTGTTCACGTCGTAATAGTAAAACTGTTTAGTCCACATCATGCCCGCTAGCGCCTGACGAAACACCCGCGCGGAATCTTCGCTTAGCTTCGCAGGAGTGATGCTGGCATAGAACTCGTCGGCCTCCCGTTGCCGCCCCTCCAGAATGCGGTCGAATTCCTCGCCAAAAGCCCTTGTCGAATTGCCGTTACTCAGCCGCAGTCGCACGGTCTGGCTTTGCCCCGCAGCAAGTGTAAAGTGATAATGTGCCGCCGCCTTGGTGCCGTGACGCTCCGGATTGACTGCGTCGGTCTGACCGTGGATCACATAGTTGTTGATGCCGTCCTTGACGAACGGCGGATGATTGGGCACGCCGAACAGCCGTTGCCTATTCGTCTCGTTCTCGGTAAACAGCAGAGACGGTTCGCCTTCCACAACGAGGGTATAGTCTCCTAGATCCGCTGCATGAGCCTGGATTGTTCCCTGATGCTCCTGCAGGCGCGGCTTTTCGACGCCGTCGTACCAGGACCACTGATTGCGGAACCACAGGGTGGGTAACAGATGTAGTTCGGCCGGCTCCGGACCTCGGTTGTAGGCCGTGATTCGTATGAGCAACTCCTCGGCAGTGTCCTTGGCGTATTCGACAAAGACATCGAAGTAGCGATTCTCGGCGAAGATGCCCGTATCGATTAACTCATACTCTGGCTCAGTTTTGCTGCGGCGATGATTGATCTCGATCAGGTCGGCGTAGGGAAACGCCTTTTGCGGATACTTATAGAGATATTTCATGTACGAATGAGTCGGAGTGCTATCCAGATAGAAATAGTACTCTTTGACATCTTCGCCGTGGTTGCCCTCACTGTTGGTCAGCCCGAATAGCCGCTCTTTGAGGATGGCATCTTGACCGTTCCATAACGCCAGAGCGAAGCACAGCCGCTGTTTGTCGTCACTGATACCCGCCAGGCCGTCTTCACCCCAGCGGTAGGCACGAGAGCGGGCCTGATCGTGACTGAAGTAGTTCCAAGCGTCACCGTTGTCGCTGTAGTCTTCCCGAACCGTTCCCCACTGCCGCTCGCTGAGGTACGGCCCCCATTTCTTCCAGGGAGCTTTCCCCTCACGCGCTTCTTCGAGTCGAATTACTTCTGCAGACATCGGACACTCGCTTTCATCGAGAACCGCTCAGCGACTGTCCTTTCATGCTACTTGGGCAGACAGGCCGAGCATGTATCGAGCCTATTTTGTTCCCATTGTAGCAGTTGGCAATACACGGAGGACTTACGCCCTCTGCTCGGAGAGCGTAACATCCTCCGCTCAGGCTTGCTGCGCGGGTCAATCGATCAGCATGAAGAACGGCACAACCTCGACATCATCGCGCGGATTGTAGCGTGACATCGGCCCAGGATTGCCGCGGCAGATCACTCGACAACCTACGGGATGCTCGCGTTGGAAGCGAGCGGCCAGGAAGGTTTGGCCGTTCATCGTATGCTCGAATAGGGTCACCGTCTCCTCATTGTCGGTGTTCGGCTCGTAGGTCAAGACGGTGCCGGCCCGGACGTGCCAGGTTCGCCCTGTGCGTGCATCGGTGATGTCGATGGTCTGGCCCGACGCTCCGCTGAGTTCGACCCGTACTGGATCGCCAAGTCTCCAGTTCGAGTTTTGTCCGAGAACACTCTCTTTGTTGAACCCGCTACAGATCGTCTCAAAAGCACGGAGGTTGGTACGGTCGACGATGGCGAACATGCGATAACGGATATGGCGATTCTCCGCTTTGCCCATCTCGGCTCCGAGTTGGACGGGACGAGTGGTGTCGTTTTCCACCTCGAAAAAGCCGATCGTCAGCCAGACCGCGTAGACGTTGCTCCGCGTCGTCAGATGGTTGAAGATCTTGCGCAGCAACTCTTTCTTCTGATAGGGATGAGCCGGAGCGGGCAGGTCGAAACGCCCACCACGCAGGATGGTGTCGTTCAGTCCGCTGTCATCAACACGGCCCGCGAAGAGGTTGTTGCTTGACCCGTGCCCCTTGGCCAGGCTCCAGAACGGCCGATCCAGGTCAGACGGTTGCGGCGTAGCCGGCCAGTTGCCCAGTGCCGATCGCAGGTTAGCGTCGATCGCGGCATACAGGTTCGCGTCGGTCGGACGCAAAGCCGTCGGATTATTCAGGAAGAAATCTCCCGGAGCGTCTTGATCCGTTGCGTGGGGCGTTCGTGACTTCACCAAGGCTTCAAAGAGGGTATCCACCTCGGTGTCGGTGAAGACGTTGCCGCCCTGGGCGTCGCAGACGGCCCGGAAGACGTCACGGTTCCACATCATGTTGAGATTCAACTTGCCCAGGATGCGATCCATCTGCACAGGGGTCTGGCCCGTACCATAGGGCGGAACCGTGACGAACTCGAAGAAGCGGTACAGCCGACTGTTCGACACCTCCCAGGGCACGGTGTGCTGATGCTTCCGCGGTGGATTCATGCCGTCAGGCTGGACGAAGTCCTGAAGCACCAGATGCGGAGCGCCCCCGGCGACGTGCATCAGCTCCGCTGGGCTGTTGGGCTTGCGGTCGAGATGCACCAGCCAATCGAACGGCAGCTGCAGCATGGTGTCCTGATTGGCACCATCGAGCTGGGCTTTGGTCTTCAGCTCCGAGTTCTGCCGGAAGAACGAGTTTTTCGGCACATCGTCCATGTTGGCTTCCATGATCTCGAAGGGGCGCCGTTGGGACAGGTCGGCGGCGAACGGCTGACGACGCACCACGGTGTAGCGCTCTTTCATGTCGATCGGCATGCGTTCGCCATCGAGATCGTAGTAGCGGCCATCGTTGACCATGTTGGGTTTGTGTTCGACAAAGTCGATGGTAATCCAGGGGTTGTACAACGGCTGAGCTGGATTCTCCTGCAAGGGTAGGGTCGGATTGGCCAGTCGCTGCAGTACCAAGGTGGGTTGCGGTTTGAAGTCGTTGTCTTTGCCCTGATAAGGAGCCGCGCGCGGATCCACTTCGTAGGTCATCTCCGGAACGAGAATGGTTTTGTCAAATTTCGGATCGCTAATGTGGGCGGCGTTGCCGTCGTCGAGATATTCGACCTCCGGACCGACGACGTAGAACCCTTTGTTGGTCTTGGTGACATCCTCGAAGCGGTTAGCTGCCGGGGCCGGCTCGACCACCTTGGGATCGGCAGCGACGCCCCATTTCTCGACCTTTTTCCGTACCGGCGCGGTGGCGGGATCGGTACTTTTCCAGTTGGGATCTCCCGTCACGTTGGCGGGATCGCGCAGGTGCGTCGGCGTGTTCAGGGTCGGTTCGGCGGCGTCAGCGTCGACGTACAGCGGATCGACCAATAACAGCCGATAGATCGGGTTGCCATCGCTGGCTTCCAGTCGCGCGAAGGTGTCGTTGTAGCCGTCAAACGGAGCCACCCGACGCGCGACATAGACGTTGGAATCGTCGGGCAGGGGATTCATCAGTTCGGCCCAGACATTGACGTTGTACTTACCATCCGCCTTGACCTTCTTGTCATTCATGTCGATCGAGTCCTTGGCGTTGTCGAACTGGACGTAGGTCTCGTTGATGACCAGACGCGGCAGCTCGAAGCCGTGGACGTACTCGCGGATGGGATCGCCCATGTTGGGCGTGAAATTGGTCCACTGGAACGAGGTGATGATGTCATCGTTGTCGAGATAGTCGACGATGTTGACGGCGATTTGGGCCAGGGCACGCAGAGCGCGATACTCGGGGGAGTCGGCTCCGTAGGTGTCGTAGACTCGTTTGGCGTGCGTGTTGGGATCGCCTTCGCCCGCGCCGGTGGCCTGACGCAGGATGTTGAACAAATCCTCGGCGAAGCGCTGGCGATCGTTGATGGCGCGCTGCAACTCCTCGGCGGGAGTCAAGCCGTTGGGATCGTCCTGGCCTCGTCGATTACGGCGTGTCTGGTCACTGAGGTTGATGCGATCGAAGCCGTTTTGCGGCACCGGGTAGGGATAGAGATCGCGGAGCAGATGCAGGCGTTGTCGGGTGGGCAACAGCGGCGGGCCATATACGTTGCCATCGCTGGCCGGAGTGGTGTTGCGCACGTTCAGTGCCGCCAACGTATTGCGCCAGCTGCCGTCGAACTCGCTGCCGACTGGTGGGGTTCGCAGATTAAACGGATCCGGAAAGGGGATCGCGCGGTTGCCAGTCAGCGTGAAGCGAATCTGATTCATCGCCGGCGGATTGAGTTGATAACGGCTATTGTCGTCATAGGAATCCCAGACGTAGGGAGTGGCTCCGGGTCGATCCAGATCAGCGCTGAGCAGAGTCAGCAGGTTCCGCCGCCGCGTCTTGATCGCCTTGGTCGGGGCGTCATCGGTGGGGTGTTCCAACAAATTGTTTTGCAACAGCCGAGCCACGTCCGAGCCGAGCATCGAACTGCCGGTCCCGTTGTAGCGGAGCAGGTACACCAGATCCTTCAAGGGGAAGGCGCGATTGTTGCCCTTGTCGGGAGCCTGGGCGGCTCGGGGATGGTATGGCCAGTAGATGCGGGCATGGTCGGTGTTCTCGTTAATCGAGCCAGTGTTGCCGCTGCCGTAGCTGTTGCTGGTGGCGAAGTCGGGGAAGCCGAAGTAGGACGAGGCGCTGGGTGCGGTCGGCAAACCATACTTTTCGGAGACGGCACGGTTGGTATCGTCCTTGGCCCCGTTGTAATCGACCTGCGACCAACCACGAACGCCATCACCCCCGCTGATCGGTGCGCCAAGCGGAACACGACGACGATCCGGATTGCCCCCCGTCGGGGGATCATTGTTGGTGTCGTAGCGGCCTGGAATGCGTGCCTGACTGCTTTGCGTCGTGCCGTAAAACAGCTTCCGCCATTCATGGGGATCGGCGGACGAGTTCAGCACCTTGCTAGGATTGATCTCCCACGGTCCCCAGCCCTGATTGCTGCGATGCTCCTGGTTGGGCACTGTGCCGCCCATCAGGTTTCCGACCACGTTGAGGTTCAGCCGGCTATCCAACTCGAGAATCAACGGCGCGACGAGCATCTTGTACTTGCGTCCGTCGGGGGTCTGCATCACCGGAGCGTTGATATCGATCCAGATGCTGTCCGCGCCGCCAGGCGCGCCGTCGAGATTTTTCACGTCGCCGTTGCGATCGAGCGGCATCGGAAAGTTGGGATGAACACTTCGCGTCGGTCGCAACGTGTAGTATTTGCCCAGAGCATTGGTCCAGTTGGGATTGTGATCCACGAACGGATTACCGCCCGTGACTGGCAGATCCAGTCGACCGAAGAGATACTCCCGATGGAACGACGGTACGAGGATCTGTCCGGTGACGGCGTCGATGTGGGCGAGGAAGAAATTGTTGTGATCGGGATAGGTATACGGAATCGCGCCCATCGGCACATAGGGCTGATTGTTGGGGTCAAGGCCTTGGGTCGGGGTGCTGCGATACTGAAGCGGCACTCGTTCCGGATCGCGAATCGGATGTCCGCCGAAGAAGGTGTAGTTCATCAGCTTAATGTCGTTGACCCCGAATTGGTTCGGGCCGCTGGGATGAGAGAAGCTGAGACGACCGACGCCGGTGAACGGGCGATCCTGCAGAGTCCCATTGTTGGTCGCGTCCCAACCGTACATGTTGCGAGCTAGGGAATGACCGCGTAGCGCCGAATAGATGCCGGAGTCATGGTCGTTGCAATCGTAGAGAAGCTGGCCCATGACGAAGGCGAAGGCCGCTTCCGGGTCGATGCGCGGCCGGAACTCCGTCTCGCTCTCGCGGGCGATACGGGCCGAGCTTTCCTGCGAGTTGGCCACGAACACGAAGGAAATGCCGACGATGGCGAACAGCGTCAACAGCGCCAGCACGACCAGCAGGATCATGCCGCGTCGCGAGCGTTGACCAGTAGAGGACAAGTACAGCATCATCGAACGTTGTCTCCAACAGTCGGCCACGGGAGGCCGGGAATCGATTTCGAGCCAGGTTCGAGCTAAACAGCCCGAACAGGGGGATTAACGATTTTGCAGACGCTACATATCCTGAATCACGCTAACCTGTCGTGACTGCTTTGTCCGACTGTCCCAGATGCGGAGGGTGATCTGAATGGCGCGAATGCGAATCGGATTGGGATCCACACTGGCGTCATTGTGGTACATCGGAATCGTCTGGTCGGTGTCGCGACTGGCCCAACCGCTGTAGTCGTAGAAGTCATCCTTGCGCGACGACCAGGTATCGAAGACGCGAACGCTGTTGACCGGCTGAATCTTGGCCAGATCGCTGTTCGACGGACGCACAGGATTGTTCTCCTGCATCCAGTATTTGCCCATCAACGGATCGTGCAGGCTGATGAACTCCTCGCGTCGTCCTCCAGTGTAGGCGGCGGGATCCAACAGCACGCGCACGTCGAAGGAGATCACGTCGGTTAGAAGAATGTCGTTGCCAGCGTTGAACCCGCCGAGGGCCGGATAGGGCGGCAAGGGGGTGTTGACGTTATTTTCGCGGTAGACGCGCTGCAAACCTGGCGAGCGTGCCCCGGCTAATGTCGGCAGGTTCGGCGCGTGCCCACTGCCTGGAGCCGGCACCCAGTATTGGGAGCCGAACCGGCGAATCGGCATGGTCACGTCTTCAGGGCTATTGAAGTGCATCGTCGCGTTGTTATCGCGCGTGTTGGGCGGATCGCGGGTGACGCTGATCTCCGCATAGTCGTTGAAGGCGCTGATCGGCGGAGCGGGGCCTCCTGCTACGACTTCTTCATGGCTGGGCACCAACAGACACTGCCGCAGATACAGCGTATGCAGAGGCAGAGGTATGCCACCTGGCCTGTCCGGGTCTTCCGTAGTCTCGCCGCTGGGCTGCAAGAAGATGGCCACTTCCGCCCATTGCGAGTGGTACTGATCGGGGCTGTCCTCGAAGCGGCTGTCACGCGGTCCGAGGCGAGGCGAGGTCAACAAGGGCGAACCACCGGGGAGCGTCGCCGAAAAGAAGTCGCCGCGCTGGTTGCCACGGAACCGCACCGTGAAATGCAGGTGATGCGTTGTCGTCCGGTAGCAGGGGTTGCCGTCCAGGTCGGGGCCTTCAAGGAAGCCGCCGTCGTCCTGCCAGATGCGGAAGAAGCCCTGCTTGGGCGGGCCGTCTTTCCAGAAGTCATAGTCGCTGAGCCGTTTGCGGCCCTCGAAGTGGTCGGCGGCCAGATAGCGGCGTAACAGCGACGTCGTCGAGCGTAGCTGAGCGTTGAGGTCGCCGATCGCCTTCAGATCGCGGAACGTCTTCGCGGAGGCGGAGAACGCCTCGGCGAGGATGTACATGATGAACACGATCAAGGCCATGGCCACGAGCAGTTCCACCATGGTGAAGCCGCGCCGGCCTAATCGATTCTTCGGTTGACTAATCATGAACTCTCTCCGCCGTTCTGTACTCTGTTCGATTTCACTGTGGTTGTTCACCTAGGGTGTTTTCCCCCTCACCCCTAACCCCTCTCCCCAGTGGGGAGAGGGGAACCGGATTTGCTTCCCTCCCACTTATCCTCGCGGGGAAAGACCTTCTGCTCTTCCACCCCTCTCCCCGAGGGGGAGAGGGGTCAGGGGTGAGAGGACTCCGACAGTCAGGGGTGAGGGGACTATCGGTGTTCTGTTCCCCCTCTCCCCCTCGGGGAGAGGGGGCAGGGGTGAGGGGACTCCGACAAGCGTCATAGATCACTTCTAGAACCGCCTCAAATTCCTCGAACACCTCGGTATTCCAGAATTGCAATACGCGATTGCCGCGCCTCTGTAACCACAGCGTTCTCGACAAATCCTGTGCTTCGCGTCCCAGATGTGTTTCCCCATCTAGTTCCACAATCAGCTGACAAGCAGGGCAATAGAAGTCAACGATAAATGGATCAATCGGATGCTGTCGACGAAATCGAAATCCAGCAAAGCGTTTTCCTCGTAGAGCGCGCCACAAAATCCTCTCCGCAGGGGTCATGTCTTTGCGGAGTGTTCGAGCCTGACGAATGGTGGTTGGATCATGTCGCACGAGCTTTCCCCCTCACCCCTAACCCCTCTCCCCAGTGGGGAGAGGGGAACCGGAAAAATACCCCCTTCGACCAAACAGAATCCTCGCACCAAACAAAATCCTCGCACCAAACAGAATCCTCGCACCAAACAGAATTCCCACGGACTCACGGCAGCCAGGCGGTGCCGCGTTCGACGACCGAAATCACGTTCGACAGAACCACGATGCAGTTGACATCGGCCTTCAACGGACGATCCAGTTCCACCTGGAATTGATTGCCCAACTCCATCACCGACTCGACGCGGTAGAAGTGGCCGTTCACCACGTTCGTGGCTGCATTTAGTGGAAGTCGCGAGGTGTCCAGAATCCATACTCCTTTGCGAAAATCTGGCTTCTCGCCGCTGCTGTTAATCACGCCAGGCCCCTGCCAGTTCAGCGACAGCTGCGGCTGTCCTGCCGTGCCCATGAGGGAACCGTTCCAGATGGTTTGCTCGCGTTCAAAGAAGTCGGTGTTCCGCGAGGCGAACACGACCACGGTCAGAACCACCAGTTCGCGAGTGTCCTGTCGAGGTCGACGCACCAGATAGGCGATGGTGTAGGTACCCGGGCGTTCGACGCCAGTGGGCCAACCTTTAGCTCCGCCGAGCGTGTCGAAGGTGATCTCGTCCTGAAAGGTGAACCAGCGAGCGGTCAGTGCCGGATAATTGACTGTATTGTCCGGGTTGCGAACATAGGTTGGAGCGATGCGAAGAATGCCGGGCGTCTGTCCGGGGACTTCGCCGAGCGGTCTGGCGCTCGCCAATCGAGCATAATACGGATCGACAAACACCGGGTTGCTGGGCAGCGTGTTATTGGTCACCCTGAAGTCGACATGCTCGAAGCCTTCCCCCTTATCCGCAGGGTTGGTGGGATCGGGGGGACGATTCAGATGAG
Organism: uncultured Gemmataceae bacterium; assembly: GCA_937923405.1. GTDB lineage: Bacteria > Planctomycetota > Planctomycetia > Gemmatales > Gemmataceae > CALDUY01. The sequence continues at coordinate 44,289 of CALDUY010000017.1, forward strand.
GGTCATTGCGCAAGTCGAAGGCGACGGCCAGGCTAGCGGCGTTGGCGGCGATGTGGGCGGCCCGATCGTCACGCACCGCTCGTGCCATGCTCAGCGCGCCCAGCGGAAACAGGGTCAACAGCGCCAGCATGCCAACGCCCATGATGAAGATGGCGGTCAGCACTTCCAAGAGCGAGATACCCGGTCGTGATGGTCGCGTTTGAATCCGCATGGTGCCGCTCCTCTCACATGCCCGAGGATTTGCCGTCTCGGGTGAACTCGTAGGGGTCGCCCGGTTTCGACGACACCGGATGCGCCGCGATGAAGCCGGAGCGCGGCTGAACGGTAATCAGCCGAGCATAGCCCCCGAGGATGTCCGTGCTGTTGTCCAGGGTGGCATCGCGTAGCCAGAAGATCGCCTGGCCGCTGCCCGTGCCGCGCCCGATCAGACTGCCCGCCGGCGAAAACAGAATCTCAAAACAGCTCAGCCAAGCGTAGCTGCCATTGGCTTGCCGTTCCGGCGCGGACACCAGAGTCAGCCCGCGGCAGTGGAACAGGTCGATGAAGATATTGTCCGGCAGGGTCAGTTCCTGTTCGCCGTCGAGCGGCACCGGTTGGCGAATGATGCGATAGTTGACCGGTCGGCTGGGGTCGTAAGGAGGGATCGTAAATCCCGTCTGACGCCCCTCGCCGAGCAACGGCCCCGTGCCAGGATCCAACACGAGTCGATCGGGTTGGACTTGAGCGATGCGATGCACCGAACCCACGCCGTACAGCACCAGGTAATCGCCAGGGAGTACGGGCAGACGAGGCGAGCCGAACGCCACTCCCACGGGCAGGCTAAAGAGAGCGACCGGGCCGCTGCCGCCTCCCGCGGGAAAGTAGCCGACATAATTCCCCTGGGCCACATCGTCGGGTTGCTGCACATAGCGCAAACGGCGAACGTAACGATGGGTGTTGTCGCTGGGTGGCTTGACGTTCTCTAATCGTTCTGGATCGGTTTCGATGTAGAGTCGCAGCCCGGTGGGCAAGCCGTCACGCATGGCCTGCTGCTTGGCGATCAACAGCCAACCCTGCAACGAATCCGCGCCGCGGCTGACCAACTCGCGCTCCTGGTAGCGAGGGAAATACAACGCGGTCAGCGTCAGCAGAAACGCCAGCACTCCGATGACCACAAGTAACTCGACCAGGGTCAGACCAGTTCGTCGCATCTTGGGAACGTGCATGACTGGAATTCCCTCTTTAGAGATCCTTGTTGCTGCTGATGTCATCGTCGGTGCCGGGCTTGGCGTCCGCGCCGAGCGAACGAATCTCGAAGCCGGTGTAGTTCCCTTGGGCATCTTGCAGACGGCGGAATTGCAAGGGATGGCCCCAGGCATCGACGCAGCCGTACAGCGGGCCAGCTACTGGCAGCGCGCCAGAAGGACCGAGTCGGTCCTGGGTCACTTCCCCGCCGTTGGGGCCGCGCTCCAGGATCATCAGCAGACAGATGGCGTTCTGCTGATCGGGACTGGCTGCCGGGGCACCGGCGAGGTGTTTGACATAACTGCCCCAGGGAGCAACTCCACCTCCAGGAGAAGTGGTGGCCTCGGCGAAGGTGGTCGGAAACGACTGTCGCAGCCGAGCATTGATGTACATTCGCCGCGTTGCTGGATCGGCCTTGTCCCCGGGGAAGCCACTGGGGAGCGGTTCATTGCGGGCCTTATCGACGACAGCCTTCCACTGCGTGTCCAGCGCTTGCTTGATCTTGTTCATGTTGGCAGTGGTAGCCTGATACGGTCCTGTATCGCGTAGCCGCAGCACGGCGAAAGCTCCGATGGCAACCAGAATCAGGATGATGGCCACCGCCATCAGCATCTCAGCGAGGGTGAAGCCGCGCCGCCGAGTTTCCACAGGTCGTCGTAGCATGAATCGGCTCCTCCCGTTACTGTTGCGGATCGCTCAGTTCGATGCTGCTGAAGTTGGCCAGATCGTCTCCACCGGGATTCAACTCACCGTAGCCGGTGCTGGGATCCCAGGACGTTCCGCCTGGTCCGAAGACCAGGTTGCGTCCCGCGGAGATGATCTGGAACGATTTGGGGTTGATCCAATTGCTCCCCCCGCCGTAGGGTGCCACCGTGCTAGTGCCGTTTTTGGTGGTGAAGGTCTGGGCGTGCGTCGGATCATAGGCGTTGGCCCAGTTCGGCCCGAAGTAGGCATAGGGCGTGCCCCAGGGATCCAGGTAATGCGGTCGGCCATGCGGTCCAGGCACCAAGCGAGTCCAGCGAAACTCGTAGAACGGTCCTTTGCGTTCGCCGCCTGGTTTGGTGGGATTCACTGGATCGGTGGAGAACCCGTCCATGCGACCGCTGCCCGGCATGCCGCCCAGGTAGAAGACCAGGCACTCTGAGCCGGACAGTACCGTGCCGTCAGGGACTCCCCAGTTGACCGCCGTGCCGTTGCTGAGGAAGCGGCGACCGAACATCTTGCGGAAGACTTGAGCTGTCCGTTTCACCTCCGGGGCAGCGTTCTCATCACGATAAACGGCAACATTGCTATGTAGCACTAGACGACTGGGCAGGTAGTCAATGTGGTCATAAGCGGCCTTGGCCTGCTCCAGAGCAGCGGCCATCTTGGTGATTTCGGACATGGCCTCGGTGCGGGCCTGTAGGGCCAACACCTTTTGGACTCCGCCCAGCAGCAGCGCGGCCAGGACGGCGATGATGGCAATCACCATCAACAATTCCACGAAGGTATATCCGGCTCGCCGGGCCGGTCTTCCGATCAGGAGCATGGCGGTCATCCTCAGTTCGTTGGCCGGGGGGGGGCGAACTGGGGGGCTTTCCGCCCCCCTTGCTCGTCCTACTTGCTCAACCCTTCCAGTAGTTTGATCAGCGGTAAGAACAAGGCGATCACGATCGAGCCGATCACCAGACCCAGGAACACGATCATCAACGGTTCCAGCAAGCTGATTAAGCTCTCGACCATGACGTTGACTTCTTCGTCGTAAACGTCGGCGATTTTGTACAGCATGGTGTCCAGATCGCCGGTCTCCTCGCCGACGTCGATCATGTTCACCACCATGTCGTCGACGAGGCGGCTCTCCTTGAGCGGCTGGGCGATGGTATCGCCTTCGCGGATCGATTCGTAGACGCGCTGATACATGCGTTCAAAGACCGCGTTTGTCGAGGTTTCACGCACGATCGACAACGCTTCGAGGATCGGCACCCCCGAGGCGACAAGGGTACCCAGGGTTCGCATGGTACGAGCCACCACCGTTTTTTCGATCAATGGCCCGACCACGGGTATCCACAGATAGACCCGATCGACGGCATAGTTTCCGGTTTTACTCAGACGAATCAGCTTGATGAGCAACCAGAAACTGAGGGGGAACAGCGGCAGAATGTACCAGTACTCGACGAACCACCGCGAGGTGGCCATCAGGGCTTTGGTCATGTCCGGCAGTTCCATCTGGAAGTCTTTGAAGATCTTCTCGAACTTCGGAATGATGTAGATCATAATGAACGTCAGGATCGCCACCGCGACGAGAATGACGACCACGGGATAGACCATAGCCCCAGTGATGCGTCGCTTCAGCGATTGCGACTTCTCCTTGAAGTCGGCCAGACGTTTCAGAATGACTTCCAGGGCACCGCCGGCCTCGCCCGCCTTGACCATGTTGACGTAGAGACGATCAAAGCACTTGGGATGCTTGGCAAACGCCTCAGACAGCGTGCTGCCCGATTCGACATCGTCGACCACGTCGATGAGAGCGTTTTTGAGCGGTCCCGGCTTCATCTGCCCTTCGAGGATGCGTAGCGACCGCAGCACCGGTAGGCCGGCGTCTTGCAGCGTCGAGAACTGCCGGGTGAACGTGCAAAGGTGCTTCGACGAGACCCCACCGAGGGTGAAGACCTGGCCCTTTTTGCGTTTGCCTTGCTTGTTCTTCTTTTTGCCCTTGCCCGACTGGACCTCCGTGATTTTGGTCGCGAAGTAGCCCATCTGGCGAATTTTTTGCTGCGCTTCTTCTTCGTTAGCGGCCTCGACGGAGTCTTTCACCTCGCTACCGCTGGTGTCCATCGCTTCGTATTTGAAGGTCGGCATCGCTTGGTCCCCTCACTGACTAATCTCGCTTCGCGGTCGTCTGTCCCAGTACCAACCGCAGGATTAACTATCCTCCAGCACCGTTTCGCGAACCACTTCTTCGATGGTGGTCAGTCCCTGATAGATCGCCTCCAGGCCGGATTCACGCAGCGTGACCATGCCGGCCTCGATGCACTTCTGACGCATCTCGTCGACCGACACCCCACGCGAAATCAGATCGCGAATGTCGTCGTTGACGATGAGCAACTCGTACAGACCCATGCGGCCTTTGTGGCCGGTGTTGTTGCAGCGATCACAGCCGCGACCGTAGTAGAACTTCTTGCCGCGCACCTCCGCTGGCGTCAGGTTCAGCTCCATCAGCATCTCGGCAGAAGGCTCGAACTCAGTGCGACAGTCGACGCAGATACGGCGAACCAGTCGCTGAGCTAGCACCGCCTCGACGGTGGCGGTGATGAGGAACGGCTCCAGCCCCATGTCGCGCAGACGGGTGATGGTGCTGGGGGCGTCGTTGGTGTGCAGCGTGCTAAAGACGATGTGCCCCGTGAGGGCGGCCTGCACCGCGATTTGTGCTGTTTCCAGATCGCGAATCTCGCCGACCAGAATCTTGTCGGGATCCTGACGCAGAATCGCCCGCAAAGCCGAGGCGAACGTCAGGCCGATCTCATGGTTGATCGGACACTGAATGATGCCGTCGATGTCGTACTCGACGGGATCCTCAGTGGTGATGATCTTGTCGGTGATGACGTTGAGTTCATTCAACGCTGAGTACAACGTAGTGGTTTTGCCCGCGCCGGTGGGGCCGGTCACCAGAACGATGCCATTAGGCTTGTGAATCACCTCGCGGAACTGGGCCAGCATCGTCGGATTCATGCCGATCTTGTTCAGATCGAGCGAGACCACGGTACGATCCAGCACACGGACAACGACGCTTTCACCGAACATTGTCGGCAAGACGCTGACGCGAAGATCGACCTGGTTGCCGCCTAGGTTCAGTTCGATACGACCGTCCTGGGGCAGGCGGCGTTCGGCGATGTCGAGGTTCGACATGACCTTGATACGGCTGGCGATAGCCGTGGCGAGATGGCGAGGGGGCGGCACCATTTCGTAGAGTACGCCATCGCAACGCATGCGGATCTTGTACTCATCCTCGAACGGCTCAAAGTGGATGTCCGACGCTTTGTCGCGGATGCCGAGCAAGAACACCATGTTGATGAGCTTGCGAACCGGAGCCGCCTCGGCCATTTCCATCATCGATTCCAGATCGATGGAGGTCTCCTGAGCTTTGCGTTTGCCCAGAGAGGAGGTGTTCTCGATCTCGGTGATCAGATCAAGGATGCTCTCTTCCTTGCCCTGGTAGACACGACCAAGCAACTCGTTGATCTGCTGCTGCGAGGCGAGCTGAGCGACCACCTCGTTGATGTTGAGTAAGTTGCGCAGGTCGTCCATGGCTGGGAGATTATTCGGATCTCCAATGGCCACGGTGAGAACCTTATCCTTGAAGCTGAGGGGCAAGACCTTGTAGACACTGGCCATCGTCTCAGGGACGAGTTGTAGGGCTTCAGGAGTCGGCTTGACCTCGGACAGGTTGACGACCTTGAGATTGTTCTGCTCGGCCAAGGCCTGCAGCAGTTGATCCTCATTAATCAGGCCGCGACCGACGGCAACCTGGCCGGTCTGCTGGCCGGTGTTCTTGGCCTCTTCGAGAATCTCCCAGAGTTGATCCTCATCGATAAAGCCTAAATCGATGAGAACCTGACCAATTTTGCGTCGTCCGCCGCTGTCCCGTTTACCCGCGACGGGCTTCTTGACGACAGCGGGCTTGGCCGGAGCGGGTCCTCCGGGTTTGGTCGGTGCCGCAGCGGATTTGGCCGGCGCGGTTCCTGGCTTGGCCGGGGTCACTGGCGAAGCGGGCTTGGCTTGGCCTGCCACTGGTTTCTGCGGAGCCGCTGCCGCCGGCTTCTGCCCCGGCTGGGCCGGCTTCGGCGTGATCTGCTGCGGCGTCGGTTTCTTCGGTGCCGGATCGTTTGGTGTTGCCATACATGCACTTTCTGCCTTTTGGTGGTGAAGTTCCCGATGCCTCAGCGACGAATGTTAGTGCGACGACGCGGCGGTGGACGATCATCGTCGTCGTCATCGTCGAAATCCTCGTCTTCCATGTCATCGTCGAAATCCTCGTCTTCCTCGTATTGTCCGTGTTCATAGGCCGCCATCTTGGCCGCCAACTCAGCCGGCTTGGCCGCCCGCATCAGGCACTCTTCCTTGTCCACCAGCTGATCCTTCCACAATCGGAATAGATGCTCGTCCAGTAGGAACATGCCGTGTTTGCGTCCGGTCTGGATGCTGGAGTCGATGCGGTAGGTCTTGTTCTCGCGGATCAGGTTGGCGATAGCCGGCGTGGTAACCATCATCTCGTAGGCGGCGATCATGCCCTCGGGTTTACGCGGCATCAGGGCCTGCGAGAGTACGCCGATCAGCGCTACCGACAGCTGGGTACGGATCTGATCCTGTTGTTCCTTGGGGAAGACGTCGATAATTCGGTTGATGGTGCTGGCGGCCCCGTTGGTGTGCAGCGTGCCGAAAACGATGTGACCGGTTTCGGCGGCTTCGATGGCCGCGTGAATCGTTTCCAGGTCACGCATTTCGCCGACGAGGATGATGTCCGGATCCATACGCAAGGCACGGCGAATGCCCTCCTTAAACGAAGGACAGTCGACGCCAATTTCGCGCTGGTTGATCGTGGATTTCTTGTGTTTGTGGTAATACTCGATCGGATCCTCCAGGGTGATCATGTGCTTGTCATAGTTCTCGTTGATGAAGTTCATCATGCTGGCCAGACTAGTGGTCTTGCCGGAGCCGGTCGGTCCGGTGACTAACAGTAGGCCGCGCGGTCGAGTAATCAGTCGTTTGATCGCTTCGGGCATACCGATCTGCTCGAAGGTCAAAAACTGGTTGGGGATTCGCCGCAACACCATGCCGACGTTGCCGCGCTGCTTGAAGATGGCGCAGCGGAAGCGTACCCCGTCGGTGTATTCAATGGCGAAGTCAGCCCCACCGACTTCCTGCAACTCTTGCTGACAGCGATCCGGCGTGATGCTCTTCATCAGCGCTACAGTATCGTCGTTGTCTAGCACCTTGGCGTCGAGCTTACGCATCCGACCTTGGTGCCGAATCACCGGCGGTTGTCCGACCGTGATGTGCAGATCACTGGCCTTGAGCTGGATCACCGTGCTCAAGAGCTTTTCCATTTGAGGCGTTTGGGCAGTACCAGCCACGGGACCTCCTCATCGAGCGAGAAAATCAGCCACGCTCCGCGATCCGGACCAGGGGACTCGGGAAGCAAAAACAGCCATGCCAGGGCGGCGAGGGGACGACACATCCGAGACCCGGAGGCGTCGCTGGGCGAAGAGCAGACCCAATGGTCGAGGCGCGAACAGGAACGGTGACCTGCCTCATCCGCATTATCCCCTACCTCTGGCCACGATCAATTCCAGTTATGAGAAATCATGAGAAAATTTCATCGGTTAGCGAGCGAATCACCAATCGTCCCTCCATTCCGCTATCGGTTGGCAGCTCAAATCCGCTACCGATCGGGCGGATTGTCACAAAACAGAACAATGCGCTTCATCTAAGTGTGCCAAAAACCAAGTGTCCTGTTGGAATCGAGATCCTCCTTACCATAAACAAACGATAGGGACCGGTTTTGATGTCGCTGGCCACTTACAGCGCAGACTCGTGATGGCAGGTGCTCAGCACCTCTTCTAGGGTGGTGATGCCGCGCACGGCCTTGTTGACTCCGTCTTCTAGCAGTGTACGCATGCCCATCAGGCGAGCCTGGCGTCGGATGTTCTGCGTCGGTTCGCGTTTGAAGGTCATCTCGCGCATGACTCCGGTCATCTTGAGCAACTCGAAGATGCCGAGCCGACCTCGGTAGCCGGTGTGGTTGCAGTGACTACATCCGGTGCCGCGCATGAACGTCGCCGTCTTCAGCCGTTCCGGGGTTAGTCCTGCCGCCTTGATCTCGTGAGCCGCCGGCTGATCCGGAGCCTTGCACTTGGGGCAGACCACGCGCACCAGACGCTGAGCCATGATCGCGATGACCGAGGAAGCAACGAGGAATGGCTGTACACCGATGTCCACCAGTCGAGTAATGGCACTGGGCGCGTCGTTGGTGTGCAACGTGCTGAACACCAAGTGGCCGGTCAACGAAGCCTGAATGGCGATTTCCGCCGTCTCGTGGTCGCGGATCTCGCCGACGAGGATGATGTTTGGGGCTTGTCGCAACATCGCGCGAATGATGCGGGCGAAATCCAGCCCGATCTGGTGTTTCACCTCCACCTGATTCACCCCGGGCAGATAATACTCGACGGGATCCTCGGCGGTGATGATCTTTCGGTCGGGGCGATTCAGTTCGTTTAATGCTGCGTACAACGTCGTCGTTTTACCCGAGCCAGTCGGTCCGGTGACCAGGAAAATGCCGTTGGGCCGTTTAATTATCTGTTGGAAGCGGTTGTAGTCGTCCTCGGCGAAACCGAGATCCTTGATCGAAACCTGGATATTGCCGCGATCGAGAATGCGCATGACGCACGACTGACCGTTGGTTGACGGCAAAAAGCTGACACGCAAATCGTAGTGCTTGCCGTGCAGGTTCATCTTGATGCGGCCGTCCTGAGGACGACGCTTCTCGGCGATGTCGATGTTCGACATGATCTTGATACGACTGTTGATAGGGGCCAACAGTCGGCGTGGCGGACTGTCCCGTTCGACACACACGCCATCGATGCGGTAGCGAATGCGAATGCGGTCGGCGAACGGTTCGATGTGGATGTCGCTGGCGCGCAGCTGAACTGCTTCGTGGATGATCAGATTAACCAGTTTGATAACTGGGGCGTCGTTGTCGCCGGTGTCACCGCCGGCCGCCGTTGCTTCCGTTTCGGTGAAGTCGATAGCAGTATCGGTGAACTCGGCGAGCATCGAGTCGACCGATTCCGTTTCTGACTGGCCATAGTGGCGGTTGATCGCCTCAATGATCTGCTCTTTGGGAGCGAGAACGGGAGTGATCTGTTTGTTCAGGATGAACTGGAGCTTTTCCATCGTGGCGACATCGCTGGGATCGGAGAGGATGATCTTGAGAACCGGTCCTTCCTGAGCGAGCGGCAGTACGACGTTTTCCCGCGCGACGGATTCAGGCACGAGTTCGACGACGGCAGGCGGAATCGTCACGTCGGTTAGATCGATAAACTGAATGCCGTTGAACTCGGCGATGGCACTAATGACCTGCTCGTTGGAAGCGTAACCGAGTTTGACAAGGGCGTCGGCGAGCTTGGCTCCGGTCTGAGCGGCGACGCCGCGAGCTTCTTCGAGTTGATCGGGGCTGAGAATCGCCTTCTTAACAAGGAGATCAGTAAAGTCACCACGCGACTTGGCCATGAGAGAACACCTTGAATCCTGGAAACGGAGTGGTGGGCAACAAACCAGCCCGAGCCGATACTGGGCGGCGATGGGAGAGCGGAACAACCATTCACACAGGAACCCGAACAGGCCCTGAACTCATCTGGAACGGATCTTCCCTCAGAATAAATACCGTCACGGTCGGAATCAAGCAAAAAGACGAAGTTGGGTAGAATAAGCAGCAGTTTGGCTCGTTCCGGTTACCCCTGGTGTCGTAGTCCCGAGGTATGAACTTTTCCAGTTTGTCCAGATCTCCACAAAAAAGTCAATTTTTAATCGATTCCAGCCTTGACGCGGCTTTCTGACCTCGCTATCACGCCGCATTCCTGGGGTTTTGTCATCCTCTCGGAGATGACGGGCATGAAGCCAACTCACCGTGCCAACGTGTTCCGACCGCGGCTGGAAACGCTGGAGACACGCGCTCTGCTCTCGGTCGTGCCGCCGGCGGAGCTATCCGAAGGTAACGCGGTGAGATGGACCACCTTCGCCGACGATGGTCGATCGGCTACTATCCGCGATGACTCGACCTTCGTCATGGTCGGGAATCGTTCGCTGCGGTTCGACACGCAGTCGGCAGCGGCAACCGGCATCCGTTTGCAGGCCGGTGCCCAACCGTGGAACCTGACGTCGTTCGCGCAGTTCGAGTTCTGGACCTATTCGATCAACACCAACTCGGCAGGCTTCAAGGGAGCTCAGCCGGTCATCGTGCTGACCACGACCAGCGGCACCTACCGTTACACGCCCAGGAATCAGGGAGCCTTTCTCCGGCAGGGCTGGGATAAACACCATGTCTCGCTCAGCGGCGATGCCTTCTGGACGCGGGCAGTGACCGGCTCGCCGAACCTCGCTCAGGTGACCGGCCTGGAGATCCGTCAGGAAACCCACGGAGCCGGCTTCACGATCTACTACGATGGCATGAGCTTCACGCGAACCAATCCCACGCCGACGGTTTCCAGCTCTGCCACGGTCGCCAACGCCACCGGTGCTGTTGCCTCCCCACGAGTGTTGCTCTATGTCTTCGATCCCATCATTGAAGCTCAGGGCAATAAACGACTACGCGAGATCTACGGCTGGATGGATGGCCGAGAGCTGGCCCGACAGATGATTCAGGACGTGACCGCCGCCAGTGGGGGAGCCTATCGCCCGCAGATCGTCGAAACGCGCGCCGTCGATCAACATGCCTATTTCACGGATGGCTTCCAATACACCGACACCAGCTACGTCTCGGCCCACACTAGCGGAAAGTATCACACTGCTCCGTTCGACTACCAACGGTTCTTGCGCGAACACAACCTCGCGACCCGCGTGGATCGTGGCGAGATCGACGAAGTCTGGATCGTCGGGCCACCGGGATCGGGACTGTATGAAGTGGTCATGGCCGGTCAGGGAGCGTACTACATGCGCGGCCCAGCCCAGGCAGCCGGCGAACGAGCCTTTCCCATCATGGGCCTGAACTATGCCCGGTCGGTCGGCGAGGGGCTGCTGGTCTTTGGGCATCGGGTCGAGGCGACGCTGGCCCACATCTACCGACCGTTGGCCAGCGAGGGCAACAACGCCTGGAGACAGTTCACTCGGTTACACAAGGATTCGCCTGGACAGGGTGGGGTCGGCACGGCAGACACGCCGGTCAATGGTCGCTGGGGCGGCGACTACAACAATCGCACCGCTGTGCAGAGTACCGCCTACGACTGGGAGAGGTATCCCGCGTTGAGTGGTACCAAAACCTCGGTTCAGGCCACCGAATGGTCGCCGTCCGGAGCCGACCCGCGCCGGGAATATCTCAATTGGTGGTTCGATCGGTTGCCGAACTTCGCCGGTCAGGCGGCGGATGGGCGACTGGCCAACTGGTGGCGCTACATCGCCGATCTGGATACCTTCAAGCACAACCTCGACCTGCACGGCAGCGATGGCTCAGGCAAGGTGTGGGTCACGGGAGTGCAGAACAACGACACAGTGCGCGGCACCATCACGGTTGGCGGCGCTGGGATAATCGATGGCGTGCTGGGCCGAATCGATCTCTACGTCAACGGACACTATTTCGGCAGCGACAACCTCGCTCCGTTCACCTTTCAGATCGACACCTCGAAACTGGCGGGAGGTCGGCACACACTCCAGGTGCGCGGGATCGATGCTCGAACCAATCGCGAACTGCGATCTGAGCTGGTGACGATCCAGGTAGCCTCGACGAACAACCCACCCACTTTGGCGACAATTCCGACCCAGTATGTTGCTGAAGGCGCGACCTTGACCTTCCGGGCGGTCGGCAGTGATCCGGACGTCGGGCAGAAGTTGACCTACTCGCTGGTGGGCAACGTGCCTTCTGGCGCGCGGATCGATCCCGACACAGGCGTGTTCACCTGGTCGCCGACCGATGGCCCGTCACAAAGCACCTCGGTTCAGGTGCGCATCACCGATCCGATGGGAGCCAGTGCCACCCAGACGGTGAGCATTATTGTTCGTAACGAAGCACCGACGGCTCGCTTCGTCAGCAGTGGCACCTATGCCGTGGGCCGACCGATCACCTTCTCGTTCCTGGACGCCACCGATGCTTCTCCGGTGGATCGGGCCGCCGGCTTCCGTTACAGCTTCGACTTCAACAACAACGGCACGTTCACCGATGCCGGCGAGGTGGCCAACAGCACCAGTTCCAGCCGAACCTTTACCTTCAACGCGCCGGGCACCTATACGGTGCGGGGACGTATCGAGGACAAGGATGGTGGCGGTCGCGACTATCGCACCACGGTGACGATCGGCGGCAGTGCGGGACGGGTGATCGATCTAGTTCCCGGTCCAGGCAATAGTGCCCCGACCCAGCTGCTGGCCATCGGCAAGACGTTGTACTTCGTCGCCACCACTCCCAGCACCGGCGAAGAGTTGTTCAAGACAGATGGGACGGCGGCAGGTACGGTGCTGGTTCGCGACATCATGCCGGGACCGGGCGGCTCTCTGCCGCGCAACCTGACTAACGTCAACGGCATCCTGTACTTCACGGCGCAGGATCCGTCCGGTGGAGTCGAACTGTGGCGGAGCGACGGCACAGCGGCTGGCACCCGTCGCGTCAAGGACATCAACCCAGGCACGGCGTCGAGTTGGCCCAGCAAGCTGACCAACCACAACGGCACGCTGTACTTCACGGCCTACACGCCCGAGAATGGCGTCGAATTGTGGAAGAGCGATGGCACCGAGGCCGGCACCGTCATGGTAGTCGATCTGATTCCCGGCCCAGGCAGCAGCGCCCCGGATCAGCTCACCTCGTTTGGCAGTAACCTCGCCTTTGTCGGAGCCAGAAGCGACACCGGTTCGGAACTGTTTCTCACCAACGGCACGGCAGCGGGTACGGTGTTAGTGCGCGACATCAATCCGGGGCGGAGTTCGTCGTTCATCTCCGGCATGGTCAACGCCAACGGCACGCTCTTCTTCAGTGCCTATACGCCGACCCACGGTCAGGAGTTGTGGAAGAGCAACGGCACCAGCGCCGGCACCATGCTAGTGCGCGACATCGCGCCGGGCATCGACAGCAGTTCGCCCACAGGGTTGGTGGCGGTCGGCTCGCGAGTGTACTTCTCGGCCAACGACATGATTACTGGCAACGAGCCGTGGGTGTCGGATGGCACCGCCGCCGGCACACGCATGCTGCTGGACCTCATGCCGGGCCTTGGCTCTAGCTCGCCGACTCAGTTCACCGTTTTCAACGGCGTGGTCTACTTCGCCGCTACCCAGAGTTCAACCGGTATCGAGTTGTGGCGAACCGATGGCACCACAGCGGGAACGCGCTTGGTGATCGACATTCAACCGGGCACGGCTTCCAGTTCTCCCGAGGCAATCGTCGTCAGTGGCGGGGCCTTGTGGTTCACCGCCTGGACATCGGGCCGCGGCGTCGAGGTGTGGACGTCGGACGGCACCGCCGCTGGCACTAAATCGTTCTCGACGCTCTATCCCGGAGTTCGTCCGACCTGGCCTTCGTCGCTGGTGGACATGGGCGGTACGCTCTTCTTCGTCGCCTTCGAGCAGGGCTTCGGCTACGAGTTGTGGAGCAACCATCGCTGAGCGAGCATTCTCTGCGTCGGGTTCCCTATACTAGCTGAGAGTATTAGCGCCCGGGAGCCTTGACGTCAGGTGAACTCATGCTGCGCATCGTGGGGGGATGGCTCGTGTTGGGTCTGGTGGGGTCGCTGGGACTGGCCCAGGATCCTTCGGTGGATCGGCAGACCCAGATCGAACGGCAGCTGCGCGAGTTGGAAAAGCAGATCGAACAAGTCCGCGAACTGAAGTTCAAGTCTCCGGTCGTCGCCAAGGTGATCGCTCGCCCTGCCGAGGGGGCCGAAGGCGTCCAGGCTTACTACGATCCCAAACAGAAGACCATCTTTCTCTACGACGACATCAAAGACAACTACCAGAAAGGCGTGCTGATCCATGAGATGGTTCACGCTCTGCAGGATCAGCACTTCGGGCTATCCAAGCTGCACGCGAATACCTTCGACAGCGACCGAGAGCTAGCCCTGGCCGCCTTGATCGAGGGCGACGCTCAGTTGACCATGATCGAACTGCTGAAAAAAGAGCAGCCCCACGTCGAGAAGATGCTACTGACGGATCTGACCAAGGCGAAGAACCTACAACGAGCGTTTCTGTATGGAGTCGGCACCCGCTTCGTGGCCGAGATCAAGAAGAAAGGTGGCTGGAAAGCCGTCGATTCGCGCTATCGCTTCACGCCGACTTCGACGGCGACCATCCTGCATCCCAACGAACGCCTCACTCCGATGCAACTGGGACCGGGCAAGCAGGTGGGCGAGTTCGGGCTGATCCAGCTGTTGCACGCCGCCGAGATGACCCGGGCACGGTCGGTCTCCGCTGCGTCGGGCTGGCGGGGCGATCGCCGAGTCGAGGACGAACACGGCTCGCGCTGGGTGGTTGTCTTTGACCAGGCCGACCAGGCGAAGCGATTCTTTTCCGCTTTGTGCGATTTACGAGCTACAGAATATCCTAAAAAGCGGCCACTCACTGCCACCACGACGGAGTGGCTCCTCACCGACGAGGCGGGCGGCAAGCACGGCATCCTGCTCCGCGACAAGCGTGTCTGGGAAGTCGTCGCTAAGCATGAAGCTGGTTATCGCGAGCTGCTCGACCAGCTCGAAGGTCCGCCACGCTTGACGGTCTATTCCACCCAAGAAAAGAAGTTTCTCACTTTTGGCGAGTTTTTAGATCGCTTAATGGGTGTAGACCTCATTTGTGTCGGGGAGTCGCACGATAGTGAGTTGCATCATCAGGTTCAGCTGATGATCCTCAAGGGACTGTTCGCCCGGGACGAACGGCTCGGCGTCGGCATGGAGATGTTCCAACGGCCCTTTCAGAAGATTCTCGATCGCTACCTCGCCGGCGCGATCAACGAGGAAACGTTTCTCGAAGACACCGAATACAAGAAACGCTGGGGCTACGACTGGGCCTTGTATCGTCCCATCGTCGAGTTCTGTCGCCGCAATCAGATCCCATTGGCGGCGTTGAACCTCTCCGACGAGTTGCGCGCTCGCTTGCGCAAGAGCGGCTACGACAAACTCAGCGACGAGGACAAGAAACTATTGGGGCCGATCGATTTCCAGGTCAAGGCGCACCGCGATCATTGGTTCGACCAACTGGGTTCGATGCACGGCCACGGCGAAATGACTCCGCAGGCCAAAGAGCAGTTCTACCAGGTGATGACCGCTTGGGACGAGTACATGGCCGATAGTGCCGCTCGCTTCCAGCAGGAGCGCAAGCTCCGTCGATTGGTGGTGTTGGCGGGCAGCGGCCACATCGAGCACGGCTTTGGCATACCGGATCGAGCTGCCAAGCGCACTGGAGGCAAGGTCGCGACGGTGACCATCCAGTACGCTCAGGGCGACAAGCCGCCGAGCAAGCCCTTGGCCGATTTCATCGTTCTCGCTAAATAGAATAACTGTGCCGAATGCGTCGCTGGTAGGCCCCTGCCAGATGAGGCGCAACGCTTCAGCTTTGCCTGGGTTGTCGGCTTTGGAGCGACAACTTCGGCTCGACCGCGCGCCTGCGACTGCTGGACGTTGTAGAATGAAAGTCGATAATGATCCTGGGCGCTCGCGGAGGGGAGCTAATGCGACGACTCTTGCTTGCCGGCTGGTGTTGTCTGGCTGGTTGTCAGGGAGTGGTCGGACCGGCCCAACGTGCCTGCATCGTGGATCCGATCGACGACCCGCGCTTATCGATCCGCGAACAGAAAGAGCGCGAACGCGATCGCCTCGCGTTGCCGCAGGCCGATAAATCCTACGGACCGCGAACCTACTCGGACAACCCAGCGCTGAAAGGCCCCTGAAGGGCATCCTCCATCAACAGGAGGTGCGACGAAGATGAGGAACGTGATTTGCGCAGCGTTGTTGCTCGTCCTGGCCTCTTGTCAGGGCGGTCCGGATTCGCGCCCTATTGCTCCGCCCGCTCCGTTACCAGAGAAGGTGCAAATACTACCCTACGGCCAACTACTCGAACGGGCTCGTGCGCTAGCCAGTTCGGCCAACGAAGCCTTCTACCGCGACAACTGGGACACGCTCGAAGAGGCTGCCTCAGGACTGGAGCAGGTGGCGCTCTATCTAGTCAAGGCCGACGATGTGCCGTTACGTCATCAGGACACGATCAAGACTACCAGCGCCGACCTGGGCAAAGCGGCCAAGGAGCTACGGGCGGCAGCGGTCGCTAAGGACGTCAACAAAACCACTGCAGCGATGACCAAAGTGCAGCGGGTCGTTCGTGAGATGCGGATCGGCGGCGGCATGTGAACAGTCATGGCGGATCCCAGCCGCCCGCGCTCCAGGGATGACAGCGACAGATGCGCCAGATGCCCCGAACTGCTCCGCGAATGGGGCCATGCTTCTGAATGGCTCCGATCATGTATTCGCTACAGCTCGGCTCAAAGCGACAAAGCGGAGGCAAAATCGGCCTGATACAGAACTGATAGGTGCGCACCGCGGCGATCAACAGCAGTGACAAGGTCCAGCCGATCGGAGTCCAGACACGACCGATCATGTCGGCGGCTCCTGGGGCTGGGACAGTGCGGGGGGATGCTGGGCCAGCTTTCGCGCCACGGCAGGGACCAGTTGCTTTAATGATTGGCGGACCTGTTCCAGCGTCGGTTCTTCACAGCGGCGCGGAATCAGCACTAGATCGAGACCTATGGGAAGCTGGGCACGACTGAGCCGGAACGCCTCACGATAGAGCCGCCGTAGGCGGTTACGCTGTACCGCCGAGCCGACTTTGCGCGACACCGACAACCCGATGCGACAGTGTGGCAAACCGTTCTCCAGCCCATAGATGATGAGCCAGTGATCGCTGACCGACCGCCGCCGCTCGTAGACACGACGAAAGTCCTCGGGCCGTCGCAGATGTTCTTCTCGACGGAAGCGGAACGATTCGGCTTGCGGGGGATCACTCATGGCAGGGCCATCAGGAGAATTTCACCACTTCGCCGGTGATTTCCAATCCAAACCCATCGAGGTCAATGTCCTCGGTTTTCTCCATCTCGCCGACCCCGCCCCGTTCCAGCCCCAGGCGAAGGAATCCCCACAGAGAGGCTGCTTCGCCGTTATGGTCATAGCCGGCATCGTCGGTGTCCCCTTCGATCAGCCAGCGCCAGGTGCGTTTTTCACTGCCGGCCTCGGCATCCTCCTGCCAGCCCTTGAGCACCCGAGAGACGGCTTGCAGCGCGATTCGGCACGTTTTCGGATCGAGAATGGTCACTCGCCGTTCATCAGGACCGTCCTCGAATTCGGTGCGTGGCAACTGTCGCATCGCTTCAAACAGACGATGCTCCAAATTGGTAGCTCGCCATGGCGACCACAGATGAAACACAACTCGGGGAGTCTCAAACGATAGGCCGTAAAAATCGAACCGCATGGCAACGTCCCTCGCTCGGGACAGAAAGGAAAATCAACTACGCAACCTATTCTAGCGGGGTGGCTACCGAATCAAAAGAGCCAGCACACTCAACCAACCATGGCGCGCGACGCAGTCGCTGCTACAGGCAGACAGCGTTGTTGGCACAGGGAGACGTTCTCGACGAGCAGCCAGCGCCAGCCACAGCGCAATCCCATAGCCCGCCAGCCCCAGAATCCAGCTGAGGATCCGCTGAACCAGCGAGGCCAGCACACCATTCGCTTCGGTGGCGCGGAAGAGAACGTACAACGCGCCGAAGCCCCACTCGCCGCCCCCTGCTCCACCTGGGGTGGGAATCAGAGCCTGCATGGTCACTCCAATCGGCACCAGCAGAAAATGCTGCGTCAGCGAAGGAATCGGTCCCAACCCTGGCGTCCACAAGGCACAGGCACAGCAGTAGAACGCCAGCACAAAGCCGACCTGGCCCACCCAAGTCAGCCCCATCACCACCGCCACGCTCTTCTGTCTTTGCCGATACATCCAGACCGCACGCCACAATTCCCCCAGGGCACGACCAGCAAGCGGAAGGCGGCTGAGTCGCTGAGCAAAGCGTTCGGCGCGACGGTCCGGCAACAAGCCCAGGACCAGCCAGAGGCTCAGACTGGCCGCCACGATGCCCAGCGCCAACAGCGTGATCGTCGAGGCGACGGTGGCAGTCGGTCCAGAGAGCAACCCGCACGCCCAGAAGCTGCTGCCCAGAATTGCCACGAACCAGACCAGCGCCCACAAAGCGATGAGGCGGTCCATCAGGACGGTGGCGACGGCAGCGGTGCGGCGGTTCTGCGTCCGGGCCAGGGCCGCGGCCTTGACGATGTCGCCGCCCACCGAGCCGGGCAAAAATGTGTTAAAGAAGATCCCTAATAGGCCATATCGCATGGCGTCGGCGAAGCTCAGCGTCAGATCGAGGGCACGGACCAGCAACAACCAGCGGAATAAGGTGATGAAGATGGCCAGCGCATAAACCACTGCCCCTAACAGCAGATAGCCATACTGGATCGGCTGGCGTTCGACGACGTGGTGCTGCCAGACGTAGCCCAATCCTTTGGCCTCGATACGGTCCGGGAGGGCCGAGGCAGCGGCGAGGAGCGGCGCGGCGGGCAGCGGCGAAGCCGACAGACCTACGGTGCTGGCTCCCAGCGTGGCGATGGCTTTGGTCGGCTCGGGAGCCCAGTTGGCTCGAACTACCCAGACCAACAGGGCTACGGCGAGAATATATTTAGCGACGTCAAACACCAACCGCTTGGTCACGAGTCATCCTTTCCAGATCATTCGCCCGCCGAGTCGCGTGGTCGATACCACTAATCTAGGTCACGAAATCGGCGAAGTGGGCTTCCTTGCCAGACTCTATTGTGAAATTCCCGGTCTCCGCTGTCGAGAGGAATCCAAGCAGTGGCAAGACAAGCAGGGGGCCGAGTCTGCTCTCCCGAACAAGAGAGCAGACTCGGAGGTAAGCGCGGACAGAACGGAGTTTACAGCTTCCAGCCGGCACGATACTGCTTGTGCAACAGTTTGTTAGCGTCGGCCTCAGCGAAGCGGCCCTCGTTGCCGTCGTAGGTCAGCTTTTTGCCGGCGCGAATGGCCACGTTGCCCAGCAGGATCGCCTCGGTCAGCATCGCTGCATAGTCAAAGTTCGACAGGGCATGTTTGTAGTTGTTGCTGCGGATCGCCTCGACCCACTCTTTCTTCATCTCCAAGTCGATGTCACGACTCTTGCGGCGCGGCAGCTTGTTCTCGAACTTCTTGAGATCTTTGGCTCCCGGTCCGATCAACTGGCGAGTCCCCCCGTAATCATCTGGCGAGTAGATGGTGGCATTTTCGCCGATCAGCAGCGAGC
The DNA here is from genome assembly GCA_937923405.1 of uncultured Gemmataceae bacterium. Classification (GTDB taxonomy): domain Bacteria; phylum Planctomycetota; class Planctomycetia; order Gemmatales; family Gemmataceae; genus CALDUY01. Next base: position 63,562 of record CALDUY010000017.1, read on the forward strand.
CGGAGTCGGAGAAGTTCTTCGCCGTGCCCTGCAACAAGGAGATGTCGGGCAGGACACGCTTGCCGTCTTTGCGGCCTTCGTACCAAATCAAACGGACGGGCGGCAATTCGCCTCGGGCGGGAAATTCGTAGACCACCTTGGCCCAGCCGGGATAGGTTTCCTCATTGAGCGGTTCGGATTCTGCTTCAATCGAGGTCGGCAGGCCGAGGTTCAGGCCCATATAGGGCATGTTGGCAGTGTGGCAGGCCATGTCGCCCAGAGCACCGGTGCCCCAGTCCCACCAGCCGCGCCAGTTGAACGGATGATAGCCCTTGGCATAGGGACGTTCGGGAGCCGGCCCCAGGAACAAATCCCAGTGAACGTGCTTGGGACACGGTTCGGGGTCGGGTCGTTTCGTTACCTTGGGAGCTTGCGGCCAGACCGGACGATTGGTCCAGACATGGACTTCCCGCACCGCACCGAGCACGCCGGACTGCAGCATGTCCACCGAGGTACGAAAGGCATCGCCGGCCGTTCCCTGGTTGCCCATCTGGGTGCAGACCTTGAACTCGCGCGCTAGCTGTCGTAACACACGCGCTTCGTGGACGGTGTGGACGAGCGGCTTCTGGCAGTAGACGTGCTTGCCCATGCGGATGGCCATCGCTGCTGCCGGCGCGTGCGTGTGGTCCGCCGTGCTGACGACGACGGCATCGATCTTGTCGCCTAGCTTGGTCAGCATCTCACGGAAGTCGAAGAACTTCTCGGCCTTGGCAAAGCGTTCCGCCTTGCGGTTGAGATGGTTCTCATCAATGTCGCACAGCGCGACCACCTCGCCGACTACTCCGGCATGGTCGGTGTCGCTGCTACCTTTGCCACCCACTCCCACACAGGCAATGGCCAGCTGTTCGTTCTGTGAACGCTCTTTGCGCTCTTGCGCCGAACCAAAGCCAGCGAAGAAGCCGACACCCAGCGCGGCACTGCTTTGGAGAAAACCTCGACGAGTTGTCCCAGTCATGTGCGAATCTCCCTTGTTACAGGATCGGATCAGGCGTGAGCCCCAGGCAGTTGCAGACTAGTGTAAGACCCCAAGCAAGACTCGGCGACCTCACTCGCGCTCGCTACAAGGTCCAGCCGGCCCAGTGGTCGGAGACGCTCGCGGTCACGGTGATTGGCTCGTAGCGGATCGGATGCAGAAACGTCAGCGACCGGCCATGCAGAGCGATGAGACGATCGCGCGGCAACTCGGCGTCCGGGCCGAACGGCAGCTTCGCCCCGTACAACACGTCACCACGAACCGGCCAGCCACGCGACGCCGCCTGCACCCGGATCTGGTGCATCCGTCCGGTTTCGGGATACACCTCCAGCAACGCCGACTCGTCGAAGCAGGCCAGGCGTCGAAAGCGGAGTCGAGCCTGGCGCGCGGCCGGAGTGTGGGCGGGAACCACTTCGCTTCGTGCTTCCTCAGCACGCTTGAGCAACCAATCCTCCCAGATCCCCTCGCTGGGGGGCGGTTCTCCTTGCCCGTCACGTTCGACCAAGGCCCAGTACACCTTCGTCACTTGCCGTTCGCGGAACTGCTCGGCCAGGCGAGCCGCTGCCTTGCTGCTGCGCGCGAACAACACGACGCCCGATACCGGTCGATCCAGTCGATGGGGGATTCCCAGATAAACGCGACCGGTTTTGTGGTATTTCTGCTTGAGATAGTCGCGCGCCTGCGCCTCCAGCGTCGGCACGCCAGGCGGAACCCCTTGTGTCAACAGCCCTGCTGGCTTGTTCAGCGCCAGACAGTGGTTGTCCTCGTACAGCACTTCTAGCGCGATCATGTCTTTCCAGTTACTCGACGACCACGACCGGCTTGCCCAGCACGTCCATGCGGGGTGTGATGCCCAGGCCCGGCGCGGTCGACGCCGCCATTCGGCCGTTCACGCGGCGCGGTGCCCCTTCGGCGAGGCTCACCGTCACATAACTATTGAAATCCGTGGCAGTGAAGAGAAACTCTGGCGGGGTCGACTGAGCTAGATGAGCAATCGCTGCCGTCACGATGTCGCCGCCCCAGGAATCCTCCAGCGTCATGGCGATGCCCAGCGACACGCACAGATCGCGCGCCTGCTTGGTCCTGGTCAATCCGCCGAGCTTGCTGATCTTCAAGTTCACCACGTCCATCGCCAGGTCGGCACGTCCACGCAACAGCATGTCGATGGAATCGATCACCTCGTCCAGCACGAACGGATGATCGGTATGCCGACGAATCGACAGGCACTCCTCGTAGCTGAGGCACGGCTGTTCGATGTAGACATCGATGTCGCGCACGGCGCGGACCACTCGCATCGCGTCATGTGGCAGCCAGCCGGTATTGGCGTCGGCGATGAGGCGGTCGCCAGGCTGTAGCTCCGCTGCCACGGCGCGGATGCGTGCGATATCCTCCAGCGGATCGCCGCCCACCTTGAGCTGAAAGCGCCGATACCCCTCGGCGCGATAGCCCGCCACGCGCGCTGCCATCGTCTCGGGTGCTTCCTGGGAGATGGCTCGATAGAGAACAAAGTCTTCGCCGTACCGCCCGCCCAACAGGGTGCAAACTGGCAACCCGGCGCACTTGCCGAGAATATCCCAGCAGGCGACGTCGATCGCGGACTTGACGTAAGCGTGACCTTTAAGAGCGGCATCCATGCGACGATTGAGCTTGCCCAGGTCGCGTGGATCCTCACCCAGAAGATGCGGCCCAAGTTCAGCGAGTCCGGCCCTCACACCGTTGGCGTAGGCGGGCAGATAGAACGGCCCCAGCGGACAGACCTCGCCAAATCCCGTGACATCGCCGTCCGTGTCAATCTGAACGATCGTGCTATCGAACGTCGTGACCGACTTGCCCCCGGACCATTTGTAGCTGCCCTCATGCAAAGGGAGATCGACCTGGTATGCGCAGATACGACGGATGAACATGACAATCCTCAAATGGGAAAAAGTATGACAGTCGCGTCCACAACTTCCGAGCCATCAAAGTGCAACGTCATAAAAAACCTTCAAAACCAAAAAAATACTTGACAGAGGATCGCGATCATGATAAACCAAATCTACCAAATCTACCAAATCTACCAAATAACTACGATAGTTAAATGGTAGGAATATCGAACCACAAATCTTGGAGAGCGAAAATTTTAGCTTCTATCGACATCTTTAAAAACGATGTTCGTTTCACAAATCTATGAGGAGAACAGCGAGATGATGTGGAAGATTCGGATGATGGTAGCTATTGGTTTTATGCTCACAATTGTCCCATTAGCGGTGGCGAATCCAACAATCGTGACCACCGTCACTCCCAATCCGGGCGGAGCGAAAAACACACTACGAGGAAGTGGAACATGGGATCTAGCAGCCAATGAAGAATATGTAGCGATTACTTTTGAAACAGAACTCAACAAGTCGAATCCTGTTCAAACAAACTACAAGTAAGATGGCCACAAAAGGAGCAGCTCCAGCGAAAACATGGCAAGCTGACCTACTAGTCGCAGCAAGCAACTATGGCCCACATAGAGCCAAGTTTTATATATAAAGATGCTGCCAATCAGCAACACACATATACACCACCTGATATTACTACTGTCTACACTGTTAATTAATCACTGGGAGGACTCGGTGGTTGAAGATAAGAGAAGTTGACCGACCGTCAGTATTAGACTTATGGTAATCAGATTTTCTCAGGTTGAAACATCGAGTCGTACTTCACACTCTAGAGTCTATTTGTAAAGGGATGGATGATCCGCGCCGAAAGTTCGACTCCTTACTATTCCTCTCGGGTTGAGGAGATCGAACTTTCGGCGATTCTGAACAACCGTCAACTGTTCGGATAGCCGCTTGTATTGTAACAGGTTGCTAGATCTCTTTCCGAAAGAATAATCATGATTGTGCATTAAGGTGATATATGAAACAAACCCGTTCTGGTATGACTCTTCTTGAACTCATGGTAGTAATAGCGATTATAGCTGTCCTTATTGGATTGCTCATTCCCGCTGTCTCAAAAGTTCGAGCAAGCGCATTACGAATCCAGAGCATGAATAATAAATATACGGCAATGTGTCTTAGCTCTACACCATTATTCAGAAAAGCAAGGATATCTTCCTCCGCTCGATGGAGTAGCCGGCAGGTCTATAATGTTTGATATGTTACCTTATGTGGAGGAAGGAAATTTTTATCGTCAATGCATTGAAACTGGGTCTTATACGAGTGCCCATACAGTTCGAATGTATTTGAGTCCAGCTGATCCAACGGTTGATTTTGGATATCCAGGAAATAATTTGGCCAGCTATGGTGCTAATGCGTTCGCATTGAAACAGAAAAAATGCCGACTAGACAGTAGTTTTCCGGATGGCTTATCAAATACTATTGCATTTGCAGAACACTATGCTTGGGGTTGTGATAATACCCAATTTAGTTGGTACGACTCACAGCCGAATATTATTGACATTCCACCATCTCCAATTTTATACGTACATCGAGCCACGTTTGCAGAACCTAGTCCACTGTTAACGATGTTCGGTACATATTACCCTCCAGATGTTTATCCAATTACGAGTGGTGATCCTCCAGTAGCCAGAGGTTCAGAGGCGGGACTTACATTTCAAGTGAAGCCAAGTTTGTTGGATTGCAATCCCAAGCTGGCTCAAACTCCACATAGTAGTGGTATGCTCATTGGAATGTTTGATGGTGGTGTCCGAACGGTTGCGCCGGGCGTGGATCCATCCATTTATTGGGGCATGGTTACTCATGATGGTGGAGAACCTATCCAAATCCCATAACGAAGTAGAACATCCCAATCAATTCGTATCAAGGTCTCAGGTTTACTTCGATTATTTCCTATTAGTCGCTCTGATTCCATTGAGCCTTGCCATTCGGGTACAATCCTCGTAAGTATTTTGATTCGTTTAGTGAATCATAAAGACTTACGGGGATTGCTAATGATCAATCCCCGATGTTTCAGTCGTTCCGATCCGAGACTCCGCTGGGCGGTTCAGGCTCCGTGGTTCATTTAGCCGCCGCGGGTTGTCGTGGTTCAACGCCGAGCAGGTGGCGAACGAAGAAGTCTTGACGCCGACGTTGACCGTAGGGCGATTCTGCCGCGCCGTGGCCGGCTCCGGGGATGACGAGCAGGTCGAAATCTTTGTTCGCGCGGACCAGCGCGTTGACCACTTGCATGGTGCTGGCCGGATCCACGTTGCGATCCAGTTCGCCGACGACCAGCAGTAGTTTGCCATTGAACTTATGGGCATTGGTGGCGTTGGCCTGCTCGGCATAGTGCGGCCCAATCGGATAGCCCATCCACAGCTCGTTCCACCACATCTTGTCCACGCGATTGTCGTGGCAGCCGCAATCGCTGACGGCGACCTTGTAGAAGTCGCCATGATTAAAGACCGCGGCGGTCGAGCTTTGTCCCCCCGCGGAGCCGCCGTAGATTCCCACCCTTGTCAGATCCATGTAGGGGTATTTATTCGCCGCCTCCTTGATCCACAGAATGCGATCGGGGAAGCCGCTATCGCCCAGGTTCTTCCAGCACACATCGTGGAACGCCTTGGAACGGTTTGACGTTCCCATGCCATCGATTTGCACCACAATGAAGCCCAGCTCGGCCAGGGCCTGCTGGCTGTAGTACGGACGGAATCCCTTGGGGACAAACGACCCCTGCGGCCCGGCGTAGATGTACTCGATGATCGGATACTTGCGGTTTGGATCCAGCTGCATGGGGCGATGGATCACGCCGTAGATGTCGGTCTGGCCATCGCGTCCCTTGGCGACGAACCGCTCGGGTGGCTTCCAGCCCGTTTTCAACAGTTCGCTCATGTCGCCTGCTTCGAGCTTGCAGACGAGTTTGCCGTCCCGGACCCGACGTAGCTCGCTGACCGGAGGCATGTCGACACGCGAGTAGGCGTCAATCAGATATTCGCGATCTGGTGAGTAGGTGATATCATGGGTGCCATCGCCCTCGGTCAACAGCGTCAGACCCGTACCATCGAAGTTGATGCGGGCGAAGTGGATGTAGTAGGGATCCTGGCTGGGATGCACCCCCGCGCAGCGGAACCAGATCTGCCGGGCCTTCTCGTCCACCCGATCCACGCCGCGCACGATCCATTCTCCCTTGGTGATCTGATTCTTCACCTGGCCGGTCTTGGCGTCGTAGCGATACAGATGGTTCCAACCGTCGCGTTCGGACATCCAGATCAACTCGCCGGCTGAATCTAGCCAATAGAGACACTGTTTATGGGCATAATCAATGAAAGTCTTCGACTGTTCATCAACGATTGCCGACGGTTTCCCCGTCGAGGCATCAACTGCGATGACCCGTAGCACCTGATGCCCACGCTGGTTGTAGGTGAAGGTGAAGCGCGAGGAGTCTCGCTCCCAGCGCAGCCGATCGATCGAATAGGGCTGGGCGAACAGGTCGTCCTTGATCGGGAGATGCTTGTTCGTTTCCACGTCGAACAGGTGTGGCTTGCTGACGGCAACGACGTCGCCCGGTTTGGCGTAGCTCAGCGTATGCAGCTTCGGCTGGAGCTGATCGCGGGGCGACGACTCGATGAGATAAATCTGCCGATTCTGCCCCGGCTTGGTCTTCATCACGACGAACTTCTTGGAATTGGGTGACCAGTAGACCCGTCCGCCGAAGGCATCGTCGGCGCGGCCGTCTTTAGTGAGCTGCCTCTCTTTGTCATTTTTAAGATCGTGTAAGTAAACATTATGATCTCGGAAGCTGACGCGCCATTTGCCGTCGGGGGAGATGGTGGAGAAGCCTTTGCCTTTTGGAGGTTGCTTGCGTTGCAGGGCCGCGATGGATTGCTTGTCCTCGGCGGGCTTCTGTTCGGTGAGCGTGCTGGTCGCTCGTTCGTAACGCCACTGTTTGCCCAGCGCCTGAAAGGTGACGAATTTCGCCTCGTCGCGGAAGCGGAGATCCTCCAGCGGTAGATGCGTGGCTCGCACTTTGCGGTCGGTGGCACGGCTCAACGCCTCGGCCAACTTGGCGTGATCGAAGGCCAATTCGCGTCGGCCTGCTTCGACCTCGACCAAGACGAACTCGCGCGCCTTATCGGCCAGATCGACGCGGTACCAAAAACGTTTGTTGCCGTCGAACCAGTTCGGCTCAATTTTGTGGCGAAAGACCTTGTCGCGGGTCAGTCGGGACAGTTTAGCCGCCCGTGCGTAATCCTCGGCGGTCCCCTGCGCGAAGACGGAAGTAACCACGACAAAAAGGATCAACGATAGCTGATAACGCACGACACCACTCCTGATCTGACGCGGTACCCCGTGGCCATGTTATACAACACAGTGTCGTTCGACCGCGCGGTTAGTGCGCGTTACAACATGGTGTAGCGGCGCGCGGGCTAAAGCCTGCGCCTACCGATACGGATGGGCAGCTAGCCGCAGGCTTTAGCCGGCGGTTCGCTTCACGGTTAATCGTCGAGACAGGTTTATCGAGATTCGTCGGCAACGCGGTGGATGGTGTTATGCACCGCGCCGGTGAGTCGCTGGCCGCCGACCGATTGCACGTCGTAGCTGATCCGCATTTGCATGACGGGAGCCAGACCCTTTACGTGCAGCAGTACACTCTTACCATCCTTCGAGAAAGTGATTTGATCGATCTCTAAAGTGTCTTGACCGACACGGTTGGGATCCTTCACCGAGTAGCGCTTCGAGCCGTAGTTCTCCGTCCAGCGATAGTTCCACTGTTCGACGCGATAGCGTGTCGTCTGAGCGGCTGAAGGGTCCAACGGTTGGTCGAAGTCCAGACGAAGGCCCGCCGTGGTGACTGTCAGACCGAGGGGCAGGGGCAACGGTTGGCCGGTGTAGCGGACGCGCTGTAGACAGCCATCCTCTGTCGCCGCCGTCTGCCAGCCGCGCAGCCCGCAGACGTAGAGATGCCCGTTCGTCGGATGGAAGCGCATTCGCATCGCCCCGGAGAGAAACTTCACGCCCAGGTTGACCGCGCCGGCTTGATCGACATCTCCGATCTTTTGTATCAGCAATGCATGCAGAGTGCAGCGGCCATACGACAGGTGCAGCATCTGGCCTTTGGGAAAACCGAAGCGATCATGCGGCACCCAGGCTTGTCCTCCGGCGGAGTTATCGACCTCCTTGGGCAACCAGACCAGCGGACCATCGTAGAGCTTGGGCGGCGTGGCCCGATGATGCGCCCGCATGTCGCCATAGAAGCCGCCGCGCTTGTACAGATCGACGCGGGTCATCGGCATCCAGTTGCCTTCCTGGTCCGCACCGGAAACCACGTCGTCGGGCGAGATCCCCATTCCGACAGGATGGCGGAAGCCCGTCGCGTAGACCTCGACCTTCTGGCCATCTTTGCTGACGCGCATTAGACACCCCCCGTGGGGCAAATGTGTGTCGCCCGTCTTGAAGAAGTAGAAGTTCCCTGCCGAGTCGGTCTCCAGGCACGAGTCGTAAGAATGCTCGCCGGCTCCGGTGTGCCAGTCGTGGCAGAGGTTTTCGTACCAGTCGGCTTCGCCGTCGTGGTTGGTGTCGTGCAGCCGAGTGAGCTGACCGCGCTCCAGCACGACGATCTTGCCGTCGATCACCTTCAGCCCCAGCGGATGATACAACCCGGTGGCGAAGCGTTGCCAGGTGACCTTCTCCAACTTGTCGTCGGCGGTGACGAGCCAAACGTCGCCGTGCGCCGTGCAGACGGCAATGCGGCCATCGGGCAGGAAGTCCAGTCCGCTGGTGAACATCAGCGCCTTGTAGGGGTTGACATACGGCACGGTAAGTGTGTCCACGACATACGGCGCAGTGTCCTTGGCGAGTTGGCCGCGAGTGACCAGCGGTTTGCCCCAGCGAGCCGAACCAGGCTTGATCCATTGGGACAGCTCGGGGAAAGAAATCCGCTTTTCTAGATCGGCTAACACCGTTTCTCGCTCACCCGGTGCGACCGAGCCGTAGACCACGCGGAGTCGCCGACTGGTGGTCGACGGTCGCAGCAGCAGTACTTCTTCGTTTTGCTCGTTTCGACGTGGCACCAGGGACGTAGGGTCAGCACCGGCCACGGTCTGCACCCCAAGAGGTTGTCCCAAAGGCAACTCGATCGAACGGGTGGCAGGGCCGATCTGTAGCGTGCGGACAAACAGTTCCTTGCCCGAAACGCTCTCCAGTGAGGGAGAATCCAGCACCTCGACGTTGCCGAGACGGTACGACAAGACGACCCGATCGCCGTGCAAATACAGTCCCTGATAGCGGCCCTGATCGGGCGGCAGTGGTATGGTCGTCGACGGGGTTGGTAACGCCAAGAGTAACTTCCCCGCAGGGGTGGGCGTGTTCAACAGGCCGAAGCGACGATCGCTGTGCTGGAGGTAGCCGCCCGTCCAGGCCGCGGTGTAGCGAAGTTGGCTGCGATCGAATATCGCACCGCCCCTGTCGCCGAGTCGAATTGCCGTGCCCTTGTAGACGAGCTGGTTGCTCTTGCCCAGCGGATAGGCCAGGGTGCCGTTGAAGGTCGGCCCGGTGTCCATCTGCCGCAAGCGGGCATCGACCCAGTCGGGATCGGTCTCGCGCTCCCAGGCTTCGCCAGTGGTCGATGGAGGCGGCGTCCAGGCCGGATCGGCGAGGATCTTGTCCGAACCATCGAAGCGCCACACTGCCACGGTGTCGGCATCGACGGGGTGCGGCTCCGTGGGCACCCCCTTGATCGTCCGCACCACTCGCGACAAGCGAACATCGTCGAGGACACCGTCACAGCCGATGTGCTGGTTGCCGTCGATGGCCTGGCCGATGGAGAGGGGGCCTGGCTCGGGCTTGAGACCGACGCTGGGCTTGACGGCTTGCTGATGCACTTGCCGACCATCGACGAACAGCGTCACGATCTTGCCGTCGAAGGTCATGGCGAGATGATGCCATTGACGATCCGTAATTACCTTTTTAGAGATGATCTCCGACGGGGAATAGCCGGGCAGATAGGCGGCGAAGCGACCGCTACCGGAGTACGAGTAGATCTCCCAGTGCTGCGAGGAGTTCTTGGGGTCGCTGGATACCAGGACGTTGAAGCCGCGTTTACTGTTGAGTTTGGCCCAACACTCGACGGTCAACGGCGGAGTGCGATAGCGTTCGTCGCCGCCGAACGCCTGCGGAGTAGCAGCGGCATTCAGAGCGGTGCCGAACTTGCCCTCGACGAGCTGGGGAGTTGGCACCTCGGCGGCGGCGAGCAAGGAGAACAGTAGCGGTAGCATCGGAGAGACTCTCTGGGTTGTAGACGAAGGCGGGCTGGTCCTGGCTATTCTACAACCTGAGCCGCTCAGTTACTCGCGGATACAGTAGAGACAATTTGAACCGCGCAGGAACAGTTCGTTACCGGCCACCGCGGGCGTTGACCAGAACAACCCCTCGACTTTGTGCTTGCCCAGCAGTTCGTACTTCGGTCCGGTGGCGACGATGAAGGCGTTGCCGTCTTCGTCCAGCAGCAACAATTTGCCAGCGACGACCAGTGGCGAAGCGGCCATGGTTTTGACCTGGGGCAATCGTTGACGATAGATCTGCTCGCCGGTTTTGGCATCGCGACAGATGAGAAAGCCGGTCGGCGTGAAGTACAGCAGTCCATCATGAACGACTGGAGAACACATGCCCGGTCCGGTGCCCGAAGTGGACCAGACGACGTACCGGCTGGAGGTTTCATCCTTGGGCAAAGTGATGTCGCCCTCGGCGCCGGAGTTGACCGCCAGCAGGTTGCCCGTGGTCGTGGGCGAACTGGTGCCGAAGTACAGCCGTTCCTCGTCGGCGGTCGGCGAAGCGGTGAAGGTGGCTGGCATGCCGCCTAGCTTCCACAACACCTTTCCCGTGGCCGGGTCGTAGGACGTGACTCCGCCGCTGCCGCAGGCGATCAACTCGGTGCGTACCTTGTTACGCCAGATCAGTGGGGTACTCCACGACGACTTGCCGGCTCGATCGACGCGCCACAGTTCCTCGCCGGTTTTGCCGTCGAAGGCGACGAGCAACGACTTCTTCTCGTTGTCGCGCTGCACAAAGAGCCGACCATCAGCGAGGGCGGGCGAGGCACCAGTGCCGAATCCAGCGGACATCGGCCCGCTGCCAAGATCCTTTTTCCACAGCTCCTTGCCCTCCACAGTCAGACCGACGACCACGCCCACGGGACCGAACCAGGCATAGACGCGCTCGCCATCGGTGGCGGGGGACTCGGTAGCGTAAGTGTTGCAGGGATGTGTGGGAATGTCGGGCTTGCGGCGGACGCACTCATGCCGCCATAGCGTCTTGCCTGTTTTGCGATCCAGGCAGAGCAGCTCCCAGCGATACTCCTGGTTAGGAGCTTTGCCGATGTTGGGAATGATCGAGCGAAGGTCGCGCACGCCCTCGGTGAAGCTGGCGATCTTGGGTTGATTGTCGGCGACGGCGGTGCTGATGAAGACGCGGTCGCCGTGGACCACTGGCGACGACCACCCATAACCGGGAAGATCAACTTTCCAGGCGACGTTCTTATCCATGTTCCACTGAGAAGGTAGTTGGCCGACCACCTGGCCGGTGCCTTTGGGACCGCGAAACTGCGGCCAACTCTGGTCGGCTTGGGCGACCGTGGCCACGGACAGAATCAGAATCCATACTCGGGTTGGCATGCGTAGGCTCCCGCGAGAGAAAAGGGACATCTGTATCTATAGGTAGCCCGCACTGAACCTGGCGAGCCACGTTCGCTGCAACAGCTATACTAGCTCCGATGAGATCAGGATTCGTCCAGAGCAAGCGGGAGAACGTCAGCGATGGGGAAAGTGCTGCTGGTGATTGGCGATGCGGCGGAGGTGCTGGATACTTTTTATCCGCTATTTCGGATCCGTGAAGATGGCCATACGGTTCATGTCACAGCACCGGCCAAGCGAAAGTATGCTCTGGTGCTGCACGAACGACCCGAGGGCTGGGACATCACACGCGAGACGCCAGGCTACCATCTCGACGCCGACCTCGCTTTCAAGGATGTGCGCGCGGAGGAGTATCACGGGCTGGTCATCTCCGGCGGGCGCGCTCCGGAGTACCTGCGCTACGATCCGGACTTGATGCGGATTGTACGTTCGTTCTTCTACCGCGATCTACCGGTGGCCTGCGTCTGCCACGGCATCGAGATTCTGGCCGCCGCGGGGGTGATTCGCGGTCGCACCGTCACGACGGTGGCCAAGTGCCAGTTCGACGCCGAGGGGGCCGAGGCTACCTATGTCGATCAACCAGTCGTGGTAGCCGGCAATCTGGTCACGGCGCGAACTTGGCACGACAACGCAGCGTTCATGCGCGAATTCATGAAACTGCTCAACAAAGCCGCTCCGGTGTCGTGAGGCGCTCCGCTCAGCGTTTGCCCGCATTCCGGGTTGGATCGAGACCAACGGCAGCGTGATACTCCACCAGCGAGCGGTAGAACTCGACGGCGGCGTCGATCTCCAGCACTCGGGCCTCGGCGGCATTTAATTCACGGATATTCACCCTAAAGAGATCGCTTTTGCCCACATCGAACATCCGTCGCTCGGCATCGGCGAGGTATTCGTTCTGGGCCTTGTTGTCGCGGCCCTGCTGGAGCAGATCGTAGGCGCGGTCCAGGCCATTGAGGGCGTTTTGTACTTCCATCTGCACGCGATCGCGGGCGAACCGCTCCTGAGCCAGCAGACGAGCCATTTCCGCCTGCAAGGCCAGGATGCGGCCTCGGGCCTGACGGCGTTCGATCGGCACATCGACCAGCACGCTGACCTGGCCGAAGGTCTTGTAGAGATCCTTCTTGGTTTGACCGAAATCCTGTGCCCCGGCCAAGCCGACGTTCACGCCCGGCATCAGCTGGTTCTCGTTCAGATCGAGGTCCACACGGATCTTTTCTCGTTGCAGCGCTAGACGCTGAATCTCCGGTCGGTTGGCCATCGCCGCTTCCAGATCCTTCAGGCGTTGTTCGCCATCGGGAGGCTGAGGCGGTTCAATAAACGCCGGCAGTTGCTCGAACTTCGGAATCTGCTGGATGCCGTTTTCATCGCGGACATAGATCGACAGCAGAATCGACGCCTGCTGAAAGGCTCGTTGAGCCACCACCACCCGTGCCTGGCGATCGATGATGATGCGCTTGTTGTCCTCGCGTTCGATCTGGGCGAGATTGCCGGCAGCGATGCGGCGAGCCAGTTGTTGATCGCGCTCCTGGGCCAGGCGAAGAATGTCACGAGCGATCATCAAGCGTTGACCAGCGGCAACCCAAATCCAGTAAGCCAGCGAGGCGGCCCGAGCGATGTCGATGCGCTGCAACTGAATGGTCGGCTCGACCAGCTGCTGATCGATAGTCGCCTTGGCCAGGGCGGCGCGGGCCGAGTCGATTTCCCGATTCTTGGCCAGCGGAAAAACGATCCCAGCGAGGAATTCGCCCCCGTCTCCGGTCTTGCGATCCTGATAGTAGATGGGGAAGCTGCCCAAGCCAGCGCGATAGCCGGCGTAGTAAGAAATCCCCTGGAAGGGCGTAAGCTGCTCCATGATCATGTTGTAACGCTGGCTGGCAAAGGTGCCGCCGTCGATGTAGTTCTGCGAGCGCAGGTTGTGATCGAACGCGCCCAGGGTGGCGAGGCGTGCCCCAGCGGCGATGTTGCGCTCCTGTTCGGCGGCGTAGATAAGCGGATAATGCCGATCCACAGAGGCCAACACATCCTGCAACAATAACGGCGGACAACCAACTGGCTGGCCGACTTTGTCGCCCGGCGTGCCCAGCTGCCCCAGTTTAGGCGGGATCAACGGCGACAGAGGATCTTCGCGTAGCGGTTTGGGCGGCGGTAGCTCGTCGTTCTTGGGTAACACCCTGGGCGGCGGCAGTTCGTCGCGTTTCTCCTTGGGCAGCGGCAACAGGTCGTCCTGCTTCTGGTAGGACACCACCGGCTGTCCCGTTGCCGAGCGAATCGGCGTCGTGGTGGGCACCACTGGCGGCGGCAACGGGTCGTCCTCCGCACGATAACTGGCCACCGGCTGGAGCGAACTCGGACGAGGCGGCAACCGAGTTGGAGCCGGTGACTCGACAATCGGCGGAAGCGGTACTCCCTGACTTTGGGCCTGGTGGACTGCCAAGCCCAACGCCAGACAGACCGCGATCCTCCGTGACAAACTCATTTCGGCACCTTGACCTTTCCGGCCTTGGGCTTCAGTTCGCCGTCATCGTCCTTGGTGGACATCACCGGCGGGAAGCCGTTAAACCGTCGCCAAAGCTCGAACCACAACGGCACGCGGTCCAGCAGCACCCAGCCCTGAGCGCGGGTTCCCTGTCGCAGCGAGATGGCGTCCGGCCAGGGATCGTCGTTTTCATCCGGGGCCACGATGATGCGGAAGCGGCCCTTGCCGTCATCATGCGGATCGACGAAGACGATCTTGCCGCCGAACGTGCCCCAAGCTAACGAGGGCCAACCGACAAACTGAACGGCGGGCCATCCTTCGAACTGGACCCGAACTGGAATCGGATCCTCATCGCCGCGTGCCTGACGATCGCGGATCAGCCGCAACACTTGCGGGGCGTCGTTGCCGGAGAGATACAATTCGACGTTGCGCTCCTCCAGCTTCTGAATCTTGGGCGTGATGATGGCCAGCGTTTCGCCAGCTTTGACCAAGGCCCCGCCCCGATGAGCGTTGGCCAAGATACGGAAGACGACCCCATCGCACGGCGCGGTCACCTCCTGCGTGTCCTGCCGCGAGATGCGAATGTCGATGTCCTGCAAGTCGCGCCGCGCGCTGGCCAGTTCGGCTTGAGCCGATTGCCGCGAGGCTTGTGCTTGGGCGATCAAGGCATTGATGTTGTTCTCGGTGGTGCCCAGATCGGCTTCTAAAGCGTTGACTTCGTCCTTGGCCGCATTCAGCGAGTTTTTCGAGCGATTTAGTTCTGCTTCGGTGCGCTGACGACGAGCAACCGCCAACTCGTAGTTCAGCCGCGACGTCAAGCCGTCTGCTTGCAGGTCGCGTTCCATGCGGAAGTTGATCGCCTCGTACTTGTACTGAGCTTCGGCAGCGACAACGGCCTGCTCGGCAGCTTTGAGGCGTTCGCGACTCATCGATAGCCGATTCCGTCCCGCTTCCAACGCCTTGACCAGCGAGCCTTGCAACGAGGCAATCTGCTTGTCGAACGAGGTGATACGGTCGTTGGCGGCGGTGATCCGCTCCAGGATAGCGACCCGCTGCTCTTTGAGGCGCTTCGGCAGTTCTGGATCGGGATCCTGAATCGACACCATCTTGTCGCCGGCCTTCACTTCCTGACCTTCGCGGACGTGCCAATACAGGATTCGCCCATCGATCGGCGCTTCGACGTTCTGCTGCCGTTCCGTCGGATCCAGAGCGATGACTCTTCCAGCGTAGGCATGGAACGATTGCTGCCACGGTGCAAAGGCGAAGAAGAAGGGGAACGAGATAAAGCTGATCAGCATCAAGCGACCGAGCCAGCGCGCCAGCTTCGGCGTGCAAACCTGATCCAAGGCGGTCAACTTCGCGCCCCGAGTCGAGTGCTTGGGTTTCTCGCGAACAGCGACGTGAGCAGCCGGAGCAGGAATCGTGGTCGTTGCCATAAAGGCTCTCCTTCTTAGTCGTCGTCCTGGTGGTTGTTGGTGGAAGCCAGAGCCGTATTCGGGCGGTTCAGGTCGAGAGCGCGGTCGCACATGGCAATGATTTCCGGATCGCGCGTGGCGACAATCAGCGTCCAAGGAGCCTGTCGATCGAACAACACCGGGAAGAGGCGTTGGCGGATCGGCGCATCCAGCGCATCGAGAGTTTCATCGAGCAACAATAACCGCGGCTTGCCGGCGATGGCTCGCGCTAGCATCAGTCGCCGCGTCTGACCGCCGGAGAGCGGCGGACCTCCCGTGACCAGGCGGGTGTTCAACCCTTCGGGTAGTTCCATCACTGGTTCGAGCAAGTCGACGGCATCGAGAGCATTCTGAATATCCTGAATGGTGACGTCTTCACGGCCCAGGCGGATGTTGTCCAGCACGGTGCCATCGAAAGCCTCCGCGCCGGCCACCGACGCTACCTGACTGCGGACATCGCGCAGATCTAGCGAGCGAATATCGATGCCATCCAGGCTGACGTGCCCATGATCAGGGGTTCGTAAGCCTAATAAGAGATCCATTAAAGTGCTTTTGCCCGCACCAGATCCGCCGATCAGGGCCACTCGTTCGCCGGGCCGGATCTTAGCACTGAGTCCCCCGAACACCTCCGGAGCATGTTCGTAATGGAAGCGAACCTTGCGGATCTCGACGGCCAGGGGACGTTCCAAATAAGCCATCGGCTCGCCGGTCGAGCGTTCCAGCGGCAGATCGATCAGGTTGCCCAACTTGTCTAGAGCCGCCATCAGGTCGTACCAGCTTTCCAGCGACTTGCCCAGTTTGATAAACGAGCCAACCAGCACCCCGACGATGAGTTCGGCGGCGACCAACTGACCGATCGACAACTCGTTCATGATGACCAGCCAGCCACCCAATCCGAATAGCGCGGCGCTGGTCACGGCCTGCAAGACAAGACTGAAGGTGATCTGGCGGAACAGTACGCGGAACGACTTCACCCGCATGTCCAGGTAGTGCTGAGTCAGGTCGTCGGCCCGCTCCAGGGCGTAATCTCGACCCGTACTCAGCTTGAAGGCGATCGGATGACGAACCATCTCTTCCAGCCAGTTCGCCACCGCGTATTTGGCGTATGACTCACGAATCTTGGCCGAGATCGCTCCGAAGCCCAACAACCAGATCAAAAACGACATCGAAACCAGGAGAATGATGTTGTACCCCAGCAGATATGGATGCCACAGTGACACCAGAATCAGCCCGATGATCGCTTGCAGCACGATTGTGACGCCATCCAGCAGCAGCGTGGCACCGGCTTTCTGGACGGTGAGTACGTCGAAGAAGCGGTTCACCAATTCAGGGCCGTGATGCCGGTCGAAGGCGTCCTGACAGACACGCGGCAAACGATAAGCCAGTTCAGCAGTGACTCGAACAAAGACGCGACGCTGAATCAGTTCGACCAGATAGGTGGACATGGCTCGCATGCCGGCGGCCAGACCCAGACAGAACAGCAGCATGAACATCAGCAAAATAACCGGCTGCAACATCAATTCGTTGCCACCCTGCACATTGCTGACGAGCGTGTCGATGGCGATAGGTACGGCCAGGGATAAGATCCCTATACCGGTGGCATAGATGATGAGTAGCCAGATCTCGCGATACTCCGGCGCGAGCAGCGGCCAAAGCCGCCGAATTGGACTAGGCCCGCGATGACCGTGGTCCGCCATAGGCTCCCTTCCCACGCTAGGGCGGCGGAATTTTTTGACAAACCTTCCCCCAAGAATTCTATCGTCCCTGAGCCGGCTCTAACTTGAGAAGAAGCTTGACCCTCCGCCAGAAATACTTGCGTTTGCTACCTTACCACCCGGATACTCTGCCGGGAGGCTCACGATGCGACTCTTGACGAGCAAGACAACCGACAATTAAATCGTCACACTGGATATACGAAAATAATGTCGCAATTTCAACCCCGACTAGGGTTCGTCGCCTGATCAAGTTGTTGTTACTTAGTGTAACGTGTTCATGTCACCCTGCGAAGCATTTTGTCAAATTTGACCAAATGCTCAAATTCTGCGCACCAGGCAGGATAGGTGACGAGTTAGATAGGTAGCGTCAGGGAAAGTGCGGTAGGACCGCGAGCAGGTCGCGGAGAATGGTGCGGCCGGCGTCGTCGAGACAAGCTAAGCCGACTCGATAGAGCGAGTTTTCCGTTGGGCATTTGTAGATCACCCGTAGTAACAGCATGCGCGACGGTGCTCCGACTGGTAGCGCTAGCCAGACGGGAATGACACTGCCAACGGGCGGAGGATCGGCGGTCAGTAGGGCCACGCCATCAGCACTGAGGTCGTGAAGGATCGCTGCGCGCGGAATCACACCAATCGTCGCCATCACTGGATTAGATCCATCTGACGTCAACGAGTAGCGGACATGCTGTCGGCGATCGCAAGCATACACAGGATGCCCAACCATGCTGCCAAGTCACGAGTATCGCAGCGGGCGGATTGGATTTAGACAACCTTAGGTCGCAAACGGGATCACGTCAACCTATGTAGGCTCGGAGAGCGAAAGACCTCTGTCTGAGCGGAGGGCGTCAGCCCTCTGTGTCACGCAAACACCCCAAGTTCGCGCGAGGATGCGAAGGCAAGAAAAGCAGCGACAACCAGAGAAAGGAATCCGGCAAGGCGACCTCTGCGGATCTCGCCGGTCGAGCTTGGAACGAGCGTTGTCCCTGAGCAAGAATCTTCAGGCAAATTTAGTCCCAAAGCGATCGACGGGGCACAATGGATGTTAGCTTCCGCAGGCCGTCTCGTCATTCCGCGGGATGCCTCGCGGTGAGGAAAAGTGGATTTGTGCTTGCCTACCGCGCACGCGCTGTGCAACAATTCTTAGCTGGTGTTCGCTTGGCCCGGAACACCAAGGAAATAATCCTCCTTGCAGGGGAAGCACGCCAATGTTGATCCGTTCGCGTCGAGCTATCTTTGGGCTGACCCTGACGACCACGCTTGCCAGTATCGTCGTCGTTGGCACGTTACAGGCTCAACGAGCTGTGCCGGTTCCGCCGGTGGCCGGTCCCGGGGCCCCGGGCGCGCCAGGGGCTCCGGGAACACCGCCCAAGAAACCGGGTTACGATCTGGGTAGTCTCACGCTTCCCAAGGATGACGATCTGAAGGAGAAGATCGAAGCGGCGATGGACCGCATCAAGGAGAAGGACTGGAAGCGGGCCTGTGACACCTTGCAAGCATTGATCGCGCGGCCCGAGGATGTCTTCGTTCCCGTCACTCGTCAAGGGCCAGGCGGCGAGGAGCAGACCGGCTACGTCAGTGTCAAGAAAGAGGCGGCTCGGTTGATTGCCTCGATGCCCAAGCCGGGACGCGACATGTACGAGACGACCTTCGGCGACAAAGCCGCCAACATGGTCAAGCGCGCGCGCATCAACAACGATCGCGTCGAGATGGCTCAGGCCATGACACTGTTCTTCTATACCGAAGCGGGAGCCGACGCCGCCAACTGGCTGGCAACGTATCATCTCGATCGCTCCGAGTATCAGGCCGCCGCTCGCTACTATCAGCAGCTCATCAATCGGGGCGGCGTTCGCGAACTGAAGCCACTCACGCTGGTCAAGGCCGCCTATGCCTTCCATCAGGCCGGCGATCGAGCAGCCAAGGAAGAGGTGTTCCGTGAACTGGATCGCCGCGGTATCGAGATCAAGCTACGCGACCAGTCGCGCAGCGTGGCCGAGTTGCAAGAGTCGATCAATAGCATGGTCGCCAGCATCTCGCAGCAGTCGGCCAGCGACTCGCCGATTTACCGCGGTCGACCCAATCGCTCTGCCGTGCTGCCGGGAGGTACGCCGTTCCTCGAACCAGCCTGGAAGGCCACGATGGTTCGCTCCGAGCAGACCCGCGAGAAGATCAAGGTGTCTGAGACGGCTCTGCAACAGCTGAATCAGCCGCTGCTCACCACCTTCATGCCGGTGACCGCCACCATGTCCCAGGGCGAGAAGAAGACGCCGTTGCTCATTTTTAAGAGTTACTGGGGCCTTCATGTCGTTAATCTCAAGAACGGCAAGCTGGTCTGGGACTCGGCGTCGGACTGGAGCCTCGATTCGGTCCTCGGCGCGGACTCGCGCACCCGCGATAGCTATAAGATCAACGCCTACAACCAGTGGCTGGGCTACTTCCAAAACTCTTCGGTGCGGCCGCAGATCCTCTTCGAGAACTCGACGCTCTCGACCATCGCCGCCGACAATCGCTTTGTCTATGCCATCGACGACATTGCTGTTCCTCCGCCACAGCAGCAGATGATGTTCAATCCAGGTATTGGTATGCCAGCGGGGGGTCTCAACTTCGGCAAGGAAGTCTCCGACGCCATTCAGTTCAACAAACTCCAGGCGTTCGATCTGACCCGCGAAGGCAAGCTCGCTTGGGAACTCGGCAGCCGCGAACAGAACGACCCGATGGCCGACACTTACTTCTTGGGCCCTCCGTTGTCGCTCAATGGTCGGCTCTACGTGCTGACCGAGAAGCAGCAAGAGTTGCGTCTGGCCACGCTGGAGCCGAGTACAGGTCGGGTGATGGCTCTACAGACGCTCGCCGCCACTAAGGATCTCAAATTGTCTCAAGATCCAATGCGACGCATCCAGGCCTGTCATCTGGCCTACGGCGAAGGCATCCTGATCGTGCCGACCAACGCGGGAGCCGTCTTTGGCGTCGACCTGTTGTCCAACAGCCTGCTGTGGGCCTATCCGTATCGACTGCGCGACGATGGCTCGGATGCTTCCAAGACCGAGCAGCCGATAAACCTCGGCGGGGGCCGCGTCATCATCCGCGGCGGCGCGGTGCCGCCAGGCATGATCCGTCTCCCCGATGGCCGCATCGTCCGGGCTACCACGCAGTCGGGATGGATGGTGACAGCTCCAGCGGTGGCCGATGGAAAAGTCGTCTTTACCGCTCCGGATGCTCCGGAATTGCATTGCGTCAATCTGCGTGATGGGACTCGGCTGTGGTCGCTGCCTCGTGAGCAGGACGATCTCTACCTCGGCGGGGTCTATAACGGCAAAGTCATCATTGTGGGGCGTCAACGTACCCGAGCCGTCAGTCTGGTGCGGGGCGAAAAACTCTGGGAGCTGGAGACGGGCGTTCCCTCTGGTCAAGGAGCGGCCGGCGTCCTTGGTCCTTCCAACGAGGTCATCTACTACCTGCCCATTCGCGAGGCCGTCCACACCCGCGAGCCTGAGATTTGCGCCATCAACATCGATCGAGGAATCATTCACGCCCATACGCGATCTCGCAAGAAGGAAATCCCCGGTAACCTGCTCTTCTATGAAGGCACGGTCCTTTCCCAGACGCACACCGACGTCGTGGCCTATCCGCAGCTGGAAATCAAGCTCGCCGAGATGGATCGTTTAGTACGCGACAATCCCAACGATCCCGTCGCCTTGACCGACCGTGGGGACTATCTGCTGGACAAAGGCGATCTCGCTGGTGCTATCAACGACTTCCGCAAGGCGTTGAAGGCCGACACGATCGAGGAAGCGACCCGCACCAAAGCTCGGGCCAAACTGTATGAGGCGTTCACCGAATACTTCCAGCGCGACTTCGTCAAGGCCGAGGAGTACCTCCGCGAATACGAGGAGATCTGCCGCATCGATCTGACCGGCAAAACCGGACAGGAGCGGTCGCTCGCCGAGGCCGAGAGCCGACGCCGTCGAGCCAACTTCCTCTGCCTCGTTGGTAAAGGTCGCGAGAGTCAGAATCGACTCGTCGAGGCCTTTGAACGCTATCTCGAATTGGGATTGGAAGCCAAGCCGGACGAACTGATCCAGGTTATCGACGAGCCATCGGTGCGAGCGGCTCCAGATGTTTGGTCGCAGGGCCGCATCGCCGCTATGGTCGCTAACGCTCAGGATCCTCGCCAGAAGCAAGCCCTGGAGGATCTTATCAATCAACGCTGGAACCAACTGCGACAGTCCAACTCCGTCTCACTGGACGAGCTGCGCAAGTTCGTAGCACTGTTCGGCTCGCTGTTCGACGTGGGCAAAGAGGCGCGGCTGGCTCTGGCGGAACGGCTCATGGAAGACAACGATGTGGGGTCTCTGCTCGAAGCTGAGCAACAACTCAGTCTGCTCCGCACCGAGAGCGAACGTCCCGAGATCGCCGCCCGTGCCATCGAGGCTCTGGCCCGACTGAACACGCGCAAGGGGTTGCTCGAAGATGCCGCTTATTACTATCGCCTCCTAGGCGAACGCTATCCGCGCGTGACCATCGAGGGCAAGTCCGGAGTCGAGTATCTGGACGATCTGGCCACGGACAAACGCTTCCTACCCTATCTCGATCAGGCCGGACGCTACACCATCAAAGGCAAGGTCGAGCTTCAGTGTCTGCCGGATAACTCCCATCGCAGCGGCAGCGGACAGCTGTTCCAACTGGCCCATCTGAGTGGAGAACCGTTGCCGTTCTTCACCCGGCACAAGCTAGCTCTACAGATGGACTGGAGCCATCAACTCAAGCTCGTCGATCTGGCCAGCGGCGAAGAGAAGTGGAAGCCGGGCTTGTCGTTGACCCGAACTCAGTTTGCTTCGATTGTGAACAACAACGCTCAGTTGGGACAGAGCAACCGAGTGAAGTTTGGCTTCCAGTCCCTGGGCCATCTTGTGGTGCTGCAACTAGGCCACATGGTCTATGGCATCGATCCGCTGGGCAAGGGGCGGGTGTTGTGGGAGAAGAATCTGTCGAGTCTACCCGGCTCAGCGACGACGGCTCCAGCTCCGCCTTCGCCCTCGTATGATCCCCGCGACAACAGCATTACCCTGGTCTATTCTGATGGCTGGACGCAGCGACTCGGAGAGTTCGGCCCGCTTCAGGGTAGCGTCGTCTGCCTGCAAATGCGCGATCAGTTGATGGCCATTGATCCCGTCTCCGGTCGCGTGCTGTGGACCCGAACCGATGTGCCGTCTCGTTCCCACGTCTTCGGCGATGAACAGTACATCTACATGGTCAATGTGGGCGAAAACGGTCAACCCTCGGGCACTCGCGTCTTCCGAGCCTACGATGGCGTTAGTGTGCGGACGCGCGACTTTTCCGAGGTTTATCACCATCGCACGCGTGTGCTGGGCCGACGTATTCTGACGGCTCAGAACGATGCCAAGAACCAGCTGACGATTCGGCTATACGACATCCTGCAGGGACAGGATGTCTGGAAACAGACCTATCCCATGGGCACGATTCAGCTGACCTCGGAGAATGCGCATCTGGCTGGCGTCGCCGAGCCGGACGGTACCGTTCGCGTGCAGGACCTGATCTCCGGCAAAGAGATTCTCAACACCCGACTGGCTGACCCCAAGCATCTGGAGGGAGCCCAGGCCGTTTACCTGATCTCGGATCCGGATTATCTGTTTTTAGCTGTCAATGGACCTACGGGGCCGAATGTCCCAGGCTGGCAGGGCGGCGGTGTGCTGCCCAACGTCCAGCCCTCTTCGGGACTACGCTCCGTTCCGGTCAACGGCATGGTCTACTGCTTCGATCGCCGCACTGGCGCTCGCAAGTGGTACAACCCGGTCGAGAACACACAGATGATCGTCTCGCAGTTCGAGGAACTGCCGATGGTTCTGTTTGCCGCTCGCCATCAGGTGATCTCTGGCCCGAACCGCTCGGTGGTTCAGATGCGCTACACCGCCCAGGCGATTGCCAAGCACAACGGCAAGTTGTGGTACGACAATTCCAACACGCCGCCTGGGATGATGTTCGACACCTTGGTCATGGATCATCGAACGGGCAAGGTCGAATTCTCGGGACCGGCGTTCAAGGTAACGATGGTTGCCGTCCCGAAGTGAGTCGGCGAGTCGATTTAGTCGGTAAACGAGCTTGGCTGCCACAAGGGCCAGCCGACCGAGGGATCGCGTTCCCAGGTCAGACCGGGATCGTCGAAATTGACCCGCTCACCGAGGTATTCCTCGATGCGCCGGCGCACCTGGGGAGCATAGTCGTTGAGCCAGAAACTGACTTGAGCTTGTGGGTGCAGGTGCGGGGAAAAGGCGATCGCTTCTATGCCGGTCGCTCCGTAGCGATCGACGCCTAGCCAAAGGGTGCGAAGCTGGCTCAAGGCGGGGGCTTCGGCCAGATACTGCAAGCCGCGAGCCGTCAGTCGGTTGTTGCCCAGGCTGAGATGCTCCAGACGCTGTAAGAGCGGCAGACGCACCAACTCGCGGATGCCTTCGTCGCCCAGCCGGTTGTACCACAGCCCCAGACGACGGAGATTGCCCAGGTAGGGCGAGCGATCCAGACTGTGTAGGGCGCGAGGCTCCAGCCCGTTGCCGCGCAGGTCCAGGGCGATCAGATGGCGCGAGTTCGGCGAACGAGCCAGCATCTCGACGCCTTCCATGCCGATGCCGGTCGCTCCCAGGTGTAGGTGAGTCAGCTGGGCCAACGCTTCGGAGTTAAGCAGGGCCAACAGACCGTTGCGGCCAATCGGCGTGTCTTCCACGGCCAGCCCTCGCAGTTGGCCCAGATAGGGCGAGGCACACAGTCGAGAGAATGCCAGATGACGGTAAGTTCCTCGGGCCAGCAGTACCGCCAGCGAAGCCAACTGCGGCAGACGAGCCAGACTGGTCAGATGCTCGGAATAGACGCCCAGTAGCTTCACGGCGCGAATCGGCGCGAGCTGAAACAGGGTCTCGGCGTGTTCGAGAAACGCCTGAACGTGAACGTGAATCTCTTCGATAAAGCCACGATGAAACCGCCAACCTTCGCACCAAGTCGGAATCAGCCCAGTCCACTCCCGCATCTGCACGGAATAGCGCTGCGTTGCCTCTGGGTCTCCCGCACATTGAGCGCGAATGAAGTTGGCCCGATCTTCCTCGCCGTGTTCATCGAGCCAGTCCGCGTAGACCAGTCGCGGCGTGTCGTCTTCGGGATGTTCTCGAATGGCGGCCTCGAACGCTTCTTGCTCAGTCATGCCTGTGCCCTCGGTTCGAGATTCAGTGTAGCACGTCGCCTCCGATCCGCCTGGAGAGGTAATTTAAGAGTTAAGCAGTCGGTAGGTAGTGACCTTGAGTTCCCCTCGCCCCCTCGGAGAGAGGGGAGAAAAAGCGGCGATCGCTCCCACTTCTTAGAGCGTGCAGGGGGGCTATGGCGAGAGCCTCCCGAGCGGAGCGGCACTTTCCTACAATCTCTCTTCAGTGACTGCCCTGTTGCTCGCCACTCGCGGGCCACCCTCCTGGAGATGGGCCATGCAACCCCTATTTCTCTCCCTGGTATCGCTTTCTCTCATGGCCAACGATCTACCCGATCCTGACAAACTGCCCGCCATTCCCGACTTTCCCGATCCGCTCGTGGCCTTCGATGGCACGCGGATTCGCACTGCGGATCAATGGCACAAACAACGCCGACCCGAACTAAAGCAACTGTTTCAGCACTACATGTACGGCTATCTACCGGCTCCATGCCGGGTCAGGGGCAAGGTGATCCACGAGGACGCCCGAGCTTTCGACGGCAAGGCCACCTTGCGCGAAATTCAGCTTCGCTTCGGTGACGACGACAAGGCTCCGCCGGTGTATCTGTTGCTGGTTGTGCCCAACGAGCGGACCGGTCCCGCGCCGGTGTTCCTCGGCTTGAGTTTCGAGGGAAACCACGCTCTGGTCGACGATCCCAAGGTGCGCTTGCCCGACACTTGGATGTACCCCAATCGAGCAGGAGTGAAGAACAACCGAGCCACCGAGGCCGGACGCGGCAAAGCCAAGGAAGTTTGGGCCATCGATCAGGCAATCGCCAGGGGTTATGCCATCGCCACGTTGTACAACGGCGAGCTTGATCCAGACGTGAAGGAGCAGCGCGGCGGCCTGCGTCCCTACTTTGACCCCGACGAGAAGTGTGCCACCATCGCCTTTTGGGCCTGGGGATTGCATCGCGTCGTCGATTATCTGCTGACCCGTGACGATATAGATCCAAAAAGGATCGCCGTTGTTGGGCACTCTCGCCTGGGTAAGACAGCGCTGGTGGCGGCGGCCTTCGACGAACGCATCGGGCTGGCTGTGCCCCACCAGGCGGGATGTGGCGGGACGGCACCGAGCCGCGGCAAGATCGGCGAGTCGGTCGCCCGGATCAACAGCTCCTTCCCTCACTGGTTCAATGCTAACTTCAAGAAGTTCAGTGGTCGGCCCGAGTATCTGCCGTTCGATCAGCACTGCTTGGCGGCGCTGGTTGCTCCACGTCCGTTGTTGTTCACCAACGCTGTCAAGGATACCTGGGCCAACCCCGATGGTCAGTTCGAGGTACTCAAGGCGGCGGAACCGGTCTATCGGCTGCTCAAGGCTGGCGGTCTGGAGTCACCCAACAAACCCGAAATCGGCGTCTTGTCCGCAGGAAAGCTCGGCTATTTCATCCGACCCGGGGAGCATTCCATGACCCGCGCCGACTGGAAAATCTATCTCGACTTTGCCGATCGTCATTGGGGGCAACCGGGCAAAGCGCGGTCCGCAGCGCGCAAGAAACTGCTGCTGTTGGGCCAGAGTGCCGACGGCCATCCGCCGCGCACTCATGAGTACATGGCCGGGCTGAAGATTCTCGCTGCTTGTCTGGAGAAGGCCGCCGATCTCGACGTGACCACGATCCGCGCTGATGGCAAATGGCCCGAAGGACCAGAATTGATCGATCGAGCCGATGGCGTGGTGCTGTTCCTCGCCGAGGGGGCCAAGTGGATCAGTCAGAACAAGGCTCGGCGAGCGGCGTTCGAGCGACTGGCCGAGCGCGGCGGCGGGCGAGTCGTCCTACACTGGGCGATGGGCACACGCGAAGCTGGACCGATCCCCGATTTTGTGACGTTGTTCGGCGGTTGTCACGGCGGACCGGATCGTAAGCACAAAGTCGTCGAAACGAAACTGACTCCGGCGCGTCATCCGATTGCCAATGGCGTGAAGCCTATTTTGCTCAAAGAAGAGTTTTATTATCAGTTAAAGTTTGCCGATCCCGCGCCCCAGGCAGTGGCCACGGCCCAGATCGACGGCGAGGAGCACGTCGTCGCCTGGGCCGACGAACGCCGTGGTCGAGCGTTCGGCTTCACCGGCTTGCATTTCCACGATCACTGGAAGCATCCCGAGTATCGTCGACTGGTCACGCAGGGCGTCCTCTGGTCGTTGGGGCTGCCGATCCCGCGGCAGGGGGTGGATGTCTCGATCGACGAGTCGCTGTACGAGCTGCAAGCCTCGCCGTGAGGTTCACTCAGCAGGTCAGCAACTCGCCCACCTGCCGGCACAGTTCGCGGGCCGTCTCTTCGCGTGGAGCCTCGGCGATGACGCGGACGATCGGCTCGGTGTTGCTGGGTCGAACGTGAACCCAGCGATCGGCCCAGTCGAGCCGTAGTCCATCCAGCGGGTTGGCCCGCGCCTCGGGCCAGCGAGCCAAGAGAGCCTCGAACAGTTTGGGCAGGCGGTCACGCTCGACTGAATAACGGTCTTTGACGATGTGATATGTCGGTAACTCAGCGACCAGTTCGCTGAGTTTGCGACCGGTCTCGGCCATCAGATTCAGCACCATAGCCATGCCCACGAACGGATCACGCACCAAGCCGACACGGGGATCAATCACGCCGCCGTTGCCTTCGCCACCGAGAATCGCCCCCACCTGGTTCATGCGATCGGCGACGTTGGCCTCACCGACGGCAGAGCGATGGCAAGGGCTATGGAATCGGGCGGCGATGTCCTCGACGACGCGCGAGGTGGACATGTTGATGACGATTGGGCCGCGCTGATGACGGAGGCGAAAGAGTACGGCCAAGGCCAGCGTCAGCTCTTCGCCGATGTAGCGGCCGGTCTCGTCGATCAGAGCTAGCCGGTCCGAATCCGGATCGAGTGCGAAGCCGATGTCGGCCTCATGCTGGCGTACCAACGGGCAGATGTCACGTAGGTTCTCGGCGGTTGGTTCGGGTTCGTGGCGAAAGAAGCCGTCAGCGTCGCAGCCCTCGCAGATGGTCTCGACGGCCAGCGATTGCAACAGGCGTTTGCCCAGGGGGCCGCCCGCCCCGCCGTTGCCATCGAGAAAGGCCGTCAGCCGGGCTGCTCGAATCCGCGCGCCATCGACGAGTTGCAGCACATGATCGCCATGCACTTCCTCGGCCTGACGGTAGTAGCGGATGCTGCCCAACTCGTTGTACGGAACCGTGCGCGTCTCTCGTCGGGCGAAGCGCTGAGCCACCTGCTCACCGACGGCAGCGGATAACACCCGACCATCGGGACCGAACAACTTCAGCCCATTCCACGGCGCGGGATTGTGGCTGGCGGTGATCTGCACGCCGCCCTGTGCCCCCAGAGTACGCACCGCCAGGCCGACTGTGGGCGTTGCCGCCACGCCGACATCGTGGATTTCGCAGCCAGCTGCGGCCAGTCCCGCCAACACGGCGTGACGCAGCATGCTGCCGGACGGGCGCCCATCGCGCCCGACGACGACACTGCCGCCATCGACATGCACGCCCAAAGCCGAGGCAAACGCCAGGGCAATCTCCGGTGTCAGCGACTCTCCGACGATGCCACGAATCCCGGAAACACTGACGATCAATTCATTCGAGGCGGCCATGCCGTGCATTCTCCTGAATCGAAGAGGCAAAACAGAGAGATACTTCTGAGAATCTCGTGTCTCGTTTGCGGATTCTCGTTCTCCGGGAGAGCGAACATCGGATTTCCTCTCCCCAAAGGGACGAGGGAGAATCACTAGTCGCCTTTCCCCAGAGGAGTGAGGAGAGAAAAACCTGGCTCATCGATTCATCAGCCCCTTGATAAAAGCGATCAGGCCTAGGACGAACAACACCGGGGGATAGAAGTAGATGCGATCGGCGTAGATCAACGCGCCGAAGAACCAGACCAGAGCGAGAATCATCATCAACAGTCCGCCCCAGATGCCGGCGTCGGTGCTGCCGAAGCCGCCTCCCTGTTTCTCCGCCTCGGTCTTGTTCACGATTCGCCGCCCGTTTTTGCCGCGTGGCGGCCGGTCGTCATCCTCGTCGTCGGCGTAGCGTCGTGGTGGCGGTCGGTCCTCGTCCTCGTCGTCCTCGGCGTAACGTCGTGGTGGCGGTCGGTCGTCGTCGTCACGTTCGAGCTTAGGCCGAGAGCGCGACTTGCGCGGCGGAGGCTCTTCGTCGTCCTCGACCGGCTCGACCTCCATGACCTCGTCAATGTCGTCGTCCTCAACTTGTCGTCGGCGTATGGCCTTGCTGGCCGACTTGCTGCTGCCGCGCGAGGGCCGATCGTCGTCCAGGACTTCCGCAGCGATGATTTCTTCTTCCTCGTCGTTCACCTCTGGGTTGGGCACTTGCACGGGCTGCTTGCAGGCAGGACACTTGCCCATGCGGCCGGCCCACTCGTCGCGCACCTGCATCGATTTGCCGCACTTACAGTTAACCGTGATGGGCATAAATGGCTCCCCGAGAGACAAGTGATTCGCTACCCAGTATGCTCAGAGTGAGGCCGCGAGTTGTCCACGAACAAGCAGCGCTCTTGTCGAGGGGCCACTCGTGAGTTGGAGCGACCCCGACCATTTTACAACGGAGAGAGGTTATGGCCTATACCGTCCGAACGCGACTGATTGCCGGAGAGTCGCGGTCCGATCCAACTGTGTTCGTGCTAGAAGATGGGCACGGTTCGATCGCGGAAGTTTGGCCGGGACTCGGCTTCAACTGTTTCCGCTGGGAGGCGGTCCGCGACCACAAGCGCCTGAGCCTGCTGTATGCCGACCCGGCCCTGTTTCAAGAGGGAC
Source organism: uncultured Gemmataceae bacterium (assembly GCA_937923405.1). Classification (GTDB taxonomy): domain Bacteria; phylum Planctomycetota; class Planctomycetia; order Gemmatales; family Gemmataceae; genus CALDUY01. The sequence continues at coordinate 92,804 of CALDUY010000017.1, forward strand.
GCCCCACGCGGAGCGGCATTCCAGTGCTGTTTCCCTTCCCCAATCGGATTCGCGGTGGGAAGTTCGACTTCGAGGGCCGAACGTATCAACTGGAGTTGACCGACTCGTCGAAGCTGCACGCCATCCACGGCTTCGCCTGTCGGCAGCCCTGGCGCGTGATCGACTACGGAGCAGACACGGCCAGCGCCTGGGTGACGGGGGAGTTCCGCTGCTCGGTCGACGCGCCGGCGAGTCTGGCCAGCTGGCCCGCCGATCACCAGTTGCGTCTGACGGTGCGTCTGGGCGATGGACTACTCCGACTGGAGGCCGAGGTTCACAACCCCGACACGAAGCCGTTGCCCTGGGGGTTGGGGTATCATCCCTACTTCTGCATGCCGTTCGACACGAGCGACGCCGCCAACTGCACGATCCAAGCCCCGGCGAGCGAGTTCTGGGTGCTGGACGGCAACCTCCCCACCGGAGAGCGGCGATCAGTTGACAAAAAACGCGATCTGAATTCTCCGCGTAATTTCGTCGACCTGCAACTTGATGACGTGCTGACGACTTTGCCGAGTCGCACCCCGCGAGCCGATGGTCTGATCGAGCGTGGCACGATTCACGCCGCCCAGAACTGCTCGCTACGGATGTACTGCTCGCCGGTGTTTCGCGAACTAGTGGTCTTCACGCCGCCGCATCGTCAGGCCTTCGCCCTGGAGCCGTACACCTGCACGACGAACGCGGCCAACCTCGGAGCCGAGGGAGGCTGGCGCGTGCTGGCCCCTGGAGCCACGGAACGCCTCGTCGTGGAACTGTCGGTGTGACCAGACGAAGTCTCACTGAGAAGGAGTTTCTCGGCGAGCGAAACAAGAACCGAGGCCGAACCGTTGTGCGAACGGCTCGGCCTCGGCGACGCTTCAGCGAACGGTCGCTCAGCCCAACTTGATCGTCACTGTCTTGATTTCGGTGTAATGCTCCAGAGCAGCCTCACCGTTTTCACGGCCCTGGCCGGACATCTTGAAGCCGCCGAACGGCGTGGTGCAATCGACAACGTGGTAGCAGTTCACCCACACGGTGCCAGCCTTCACGTCGCGAGCATAGCGGTGGGCCTTGTCCAGATCCTTCGTCCAGATCGCTGCTGCCAGGCCGTACATCGTGTTGTTGGCTCGACCGATCATTTCATCGTAGCTCTGGAACGGCAGCACGCTGACGACGGGACCGAAAATCTCGTCCTTGGCAATGGCCATGTCGTCGCGCACGTTGTCGAAGACGGTCGGTTCGACGAAGAAGCCCTTCTTGCCGTGGCGCACACCGCCGGTCATCAGCGTGGCTCCTTCCTTCTGACCGCGATCACAGTAGCTGAGGATCTTATCCATCTGCTCCTGCGACACCTGTGGGCCTTGCTCGGTCTTCTCGTCCATCGGGTCGCCAATGCGACGTTCCTTGCTCTTCTCGGCCAGACGTTCGACGAATTCCTGATGAATCTTCTTCTCGACGAAGAGTCGGCTGCCAGCGGTGCAGCATTGGCCGCCGTGGAAATAGATCGCATGAAACGCGCCGTTGACCGCTTGCTCCAGGTCACAGTCGGCGAAGATGACGTTGGGAGATTTGCCGCCCAGTTCGAAGGTCATTCGCTTGAGAGTCTCGGCAGCGTTTCGCTGGATGATCTTGGCGGTATCGACGTGGCCAGTGAAGGCGATCTTATCCACGTCGGGATGAACGACGATGGCGTGGCCGGTGGTTTCGCCCAGTCCGTTGAGGATGTTGATGACGCCCTTGGGGAAGCCGGCCTCGTTGGCCAGCTGGGCCATGCGCAGGGCGGTCAACGGAGTCTGCTCGGCAGGCTTCATGACCACGGTATTGCCGCAGGCCAGAGCCGGACCCCACTTCCAGGCCAGCATCAGCAAGGGAAAGTTCCACGGGATAATCTGACCGACCACACCGACCGGCTGGCGAAGGGTGTAGCTGAGAAACTCGCCGCGAACCGGCACGGTTCGGCCTTCGATCTTGTCGGCCCAGCCGGCGTAGTAGCGCAGCGTGTTAACGACGCCCTGCATGTCGCTGCGCGAGTCGCGGATGGTCTTGCCGCAATTGAGCGTCTCCAGCTGAGCAAGCTCCTCGGCGTGCTTCTCAACGAGATCGGCCAGCTTGAACAACAAGCGGCCCCGCTCGGCGGCGTCCATCCGTGCCCACGGGCCACGCTCCAACGCTTGCCGAGCTGCCTTGACCGCACGATCGACGTCGGCAGGGCTGGCTGCGGCCACCTTGGCCAGCACTTCTCCCGTCGCCGGGTTATACGTCTCGAACGAACCGCCCTCGACCGGATCGACGAACTGGCCGTCGATGAACAGGCGCGTTTCCTGAACCGTCGGCTGGGTCTTTTGCTTCGTGGTCGTCGCCATGACTGGTGATCTCCTGAACATTCTGGGCGAACGTCGTTTTTCCGCCAGCGTCATGCTACGCCGGTCGCGGCGGCAGACAACCCTCTTGGTAAAGACGGCCAACGAGGAAGTGCCCCGCGTTTTCCTCACTACCGACAAGGTTTCGCGCCGATGACAGAAACGGGAGTTCAGAGAATCTTGTAGGAGCGAGAAAATAGGCAACTCATGCGGGTAGGGCGGGGTCGAGTCTGGTGTGGGATAATCATGCTCCTGGCTGGCTGTGCCGGGCCGCGCCAGCAGCAGTTGCACCAGGCGATGCTAGCTGATCAAAACCCCGCCGCCCATGCTCGTGATCTGGAATACCACTATCAGGTTCGCTATCCCGACGTACTGCGGATCGACATTCACGGACGCCCTGATCTCTCCGGACTGCGGCCCGTGGGGTTGGACGGCACCATCGACGTAGGTCGACTGATGTCCGTCGATGGTCGTACCGTGCTTCAGCTACAGCGGGATATAGCCCTGGCCCTTCGTCTACCCTACTCCGCCGTGCGCGTTCGCGTCGAGCAGTATGCCAGCCAGCAAATCTACCTGTTCGGCGAGGTTGGCAACCGTCATCGTGTGGTGGCGTATCGCGGCCCAGAGACGATTCTCGATCTGATCCAGCGAATCGGCGGTCCCGGCGAGGGAGCCGAACTCAATGACATTCACGTTGTGCGCGGCCATGTTGCCGAGGGCAAACCGCCTGAGGTGTTCCACGTCGATCTACAGGCTATTGTCACCAAACAAGATCTTAGTACGAATATTCGTCTCGAACCGTTCGACCGCGTCCACATCGGCCAGACGCGAAGGCAAAAGATGTCGAGCTACATGCCGCCCTGGTTCAAGCTGTTCACGCCTCCGCCTAGGCCGAACCGCTCCGGAGAGTTGCTCGCTCCTGCCGAGACGATTACCGGCTCCAACCCATGAAGAAGTTGAACACCTGGGTCAGATCACCGTCCGCTCTGACGATGGGGAAGCCGAAGTCCAGAGCAATCGGCACTGGACCGAGCATCGGCACGACGAACCGCACTCCGAAGCCCGCCGAGACGCGATAGGTGCCCCAGTCGTCGATGCGTGAGGAGACCGTACCGGAGTCGACGAAGGCGACGAGATTGACCTGATCGTTGGCTCGCACGGGAACCTGATACTCCAGCGAGTTGAGGAACAGAAAGTCGCCGCCTACCTTGAACTGACCGACACGCGGATCGGTGCCCGGCTCCTCGGGGCTGACGCCGCGGAACTGGAAGCCTCGCAGCGAGCGGAAGCCGCCCGCGAAGAACCGCTCGAAGACCGGCGTCTCGGTGCCGGCCCAACCGAACTGATTGTGCATCGACAGCACATGCCGCCCCGACCCGTCGGCTCGTTGATACACGGTCCAGTATTTGGAGAAATCCACGTTCACCAACGGGAAGTTGAACGTTCCCGTGACATACTCGAAACCGACATCGAACAGCGAGCCTTCCGTGGGACGAATGACCGAGTCACGGCTGTCGCGAGTGGCTCCGAGGCGGAAGCCAGCGAGCAAGTTGTCCCCCACCACGCTGGTGTATGCCGCCGGCGCGAACGGACTGACGTTGTAGACGTTGACGTTCTCCAGTCGGGCCGTACCCAGAATGCTCCAGTAGTCGCTGACCCGTCGGCCAATCGTCAGCCGACCGCCCAACCGTTCTTCAGAATACTCGTTAAAGTACCGCTGGAAGAAGTAGCCCGAGACGAGCAGACTGTACGGCGAGTCGAACAGGAACGGCTCGCGGAAGCTGACAACATAGCGCTGCAGCTGAGTGCCGGGCACCGCTTCGAGGCGGAACTCCTGGCCGCCTCCACGGAACGCCGTGCCGTTGATCAGGTCATCGAAACTGGTCGGAAAATTGAACAGATCGAAGTTACGTTCGTTCAGCACGATCGAGCCGGTCAAGCCACTATCCGAGTTGACGCCCAGGCCGAACATCAGGCTACCCGTCGACGCTTCCTGGACAGAAACGAGAATATCGCGATAGGGATTATCCGGATCTAGGGGATTTTCTAGCACGCTGACCGTGGGTCGCACCGAGCCATCCGGCGTCATTTCAAAGATGTTGAGCCGGGCCAGGTTCCGCTCCGCCTCGCGAATCGCCGGGAACGAGAGCACCTGACCGGGATAGAGCGGCACCTGACGCAAAATGACGTTCTGCCGGGTTCGTTCGTTGCCTATAACGTAGATACGTCCCACACGAGCCGGTGGACGCTCCTCGACGTTGTAGCGCACCTGCACGATGCCAGGCCGTTCTTTGTCGAAGACCGGCTCGGCGAAAACGCGCGTCTCTCGCCCCTGCGAGCCGAGGTAGTCGCGGATACGGGCTACGTCGCCATCGATGGTGTTTTGATCGTAGAACTGCCCTTGCTTCATGCGGTTGTTGGCTTCCAACGCTTCGCGCGGCACACTTTTGACCCCCTCGACGGTTGGCGAATTGCCCACCTTGTAGCGCACCCCTTCTCGGATGTGGAACACCACTTCGACTTCTCGGCCATCGCTGGACAGCACCAGCTCGCGACTGATGCGCACATCATGGTAGCCGAACGATCGATAGTAGCGCAGCAGTTCGTTCTGATCGTGATCCAACAGCGCCGCGTTGTAAGTGCCGCCAAACAAGCCCAGCAGCTTGCTCGACGATTGAATATGCGTCTTCAGCACCGCGCCGCTGACGAAGGTATTGCCTTTGAAGGAGATGTCGGAGATGCGCACCTTCGGCCCTTCGGTGATGCTGAACACCACCTCGTTATCGTCCGAATTCCCGCCTTTGAGCAGTTCGCAATGGGCATAAGGTCGGCCCTCTTCGTTGTAGCGCTGCACAATCTTGCGACAGGCGATTTTGTTGGAGATCGGGTTGCACGGCATGCCGACGCGTATCCCGGTGATGTCGGCCAGCTCGTCGTTGCTTAGGTGAACGTTGCCTTGATAGCTGACACTGCGAACCTGATTGGGGTAGTCTTTGATGTGGATCAGTACCTTGACACGACCGGGGCCGTCTTCCTGATAGTTCGAGTAAACCGTGCCAAACTGTTTGGTCGCGTACAGATTACGCACGTCTTCGAGGACGACATCAGGGTTATACTCTTTGCCGACCCGCGTTCGCATCATGTTTTTGATGTACTCGGTCGACAGATGACGATTGCCCTGAATGATGATGTCACTGACGATGACACGCGGCGCGGAGGCGGCCGGTGCCGACGATCCCGTGCCGGCGGCCGGTGCTGATCCCGGCGTCGGTGGAGGCAGTTGGGCAAGACCGACCGCGTTGAACACCAGTGCCGCCAACACCGCCAAGGGTTTGGCGCGCTTACTAGATGGCCAAGTGCATTCCATTGCCTGCATGGGTCAGTCCCTACCGAACCGGTGTACAATTTTCGCGCAAGGAAGGACCGGGGGATAACGTCCTGACAGCACGAAGTCAAGTCGGACTGCAATCTAGCCGACACCTCGCCCAGCGTGCTTACTCGGAGGGCGGACGCTCTGCGCTGGGATGCGCGCGAGGCACGGAGGGTGTCCCCCCCGTTCGGAAGCACTGTCTCTTGCTTTCGCAGGTGGCACTCTCTGGACTAGACGAAGCTCCCCTTGCCACGCTATACCGCGCTGCTTGGGAGGTGGTGCATGAGGCCACTGACTTGGCTCATTCTGATGTGGTTGCTCAGCGGCTGTGCTCAGTCGGCGCAGGAACGGGTACGCGAGCTGTCCCAAGACGGCGTGCATCTCTATCGTCGCGGAGCCTATGCCGAGGCCAGCGAGCAGTTCCGCGCCGCGCTGATGCTGTCTCCCGAAGATCCGGATCTGATGTACAATCTGGCTCGCTGTCAGGAGAAACTGGGCAAGCGCGGTGACGCCGATCAGCTCTTTCAGCGCGTAGTGTTGCATCGGCCCGATCATCTGGAGGCTCGACACGCTATCCTCACCCGACTGGTGGAACAGGGCAAACGGCAGGAGGCAGGCAAACTGGTGCAGGACTGGCTGCGCCGCAGTCCGGGGCTGGCTGGACCCTACATCGAGGATGGCTGGCTGCTGGCTCTTGACGGCGATCTGGACAGCGCTCGCGCTCGCTTCCATCAAGCGCTGGAGTTGGATCCGCGCAACGCTCGGGCGATGAACGAACTGGCCGAGATTTACCAACGCCTCAACCGACCCGATCGCGCCTGGGTACTGTACGAGCGTAGCCTGGAGACCGATCCGGATCAGCCAGCCATCCGCCAAAAAATCGAGCAACTCCGCGCTGAGGGGGTGACGCGACCCCGGCCAGACTAACTAGTTGGGACCGCCTTCGCTCAATTTTCACACAGGCCGTCTGCCCAGAGTCGAAGCAGGCGGATACACTAGAACCAACCGCGTCTGGGGGAAATAATCCTGGGCCAGCGCGTGACACCAGGACAGCCTTGGGTGCCGGAATCCAATATGGAGCCAATCTATCATCTCGTCTCGCGGACGCGCTGGGAAGCGTTGCCCGCGGAGGCGGACTATCAGGCCGAGTCGCTGACGAACGAGGGGTTCATCCACTGCTCGTTTGCTCGGCAGTTGGCCTGGGCGGCGAATCGTTTTCATGCCGACACCGCTGACTTGGTGGCCCTGCACATTGAGCCGGACCGTCTGACGGCCGAACTCCGGATCGAGCCGCCTACTCCCGACTCGACGACGACGGAACGGTTTCCACACATTTACGGACCGCTGAACCGCTCGGCGGTGGTGGCGGTGATTCCCCTGAGTCGCGGCGAAGATGGCCGCTGGGTATTTCCCCAGTGAGCTTTCAGGAGGCCCTGTTCGTTGGAGCGTTATTTCCTCGAACCGTACCGCTTCATCCCGCCGTTTCGCGGCACTCTCTGGTGTCGCTTGGCGCGTGGCTACGTTGTGCGCAATTTGCGCCGTAAGCTGGGGGTGACGCGCTGGCACTTCGAGGGCGTGGATCGCTTGCGAGCCTCGCTGGAGCAACAGGCTGGCATCCTGCTGGCTCCCAATCACTGCCGCTGGGCTGACCCCCCTGTGCTGGGCTTGCTCGGCGCTCAGGCAAAAACCTATCTGTATTATCTTGCTTCCTATCATCTGTTCCGCCAGGGCAAGATTCAGGGCTGGTTAATGAACCGGCTGGGCGGCTACAGCATCTGGCGCGAAGGAGCCGACCGCGAGTCGCTCAAGGCCACCGCCGCCATTCTGGCCAAGGCCGAACGGCCTGTCGTGCTGTTTCCCGAGGGCACCTGGTTCCGCCAGAACGACCGCGTCGGCCCGCTCCAGGATGGTCTGACGCTCATCACCCGGCAGGCGGCACGGCAATCGACTCGCCCCATCGTCATTCATCCCGTCGGCATCAAATACTGGCTGCTGCGCGATCCCACCCCCGAAGTGCTGCGCCGCTTGGAGCAGCTGGAACGGCGACTCGGCTGGTCGCCGCAACGCCAGCTATCGGTTCTGGATCGCATCGAGAAACTCGGCACTGTCTTGATGGCGATAAAAGAGATCGAGTTTCTCGGACAACCGCAATCCGGTTCGCTCGACGAGCGCATCAAACACCTTACGTTATCTCAGGTGGAGCGACTGGAGCGGCAGCACTTGGGCAGAACGCACGAGGGGTGGCCCCTGGAGCGCATCCGTCGACTTCGCCAACAGTTGACCCGTAAACTGCACGAGTTGGCTCACGACCCGACTCGGCATGTGCCGATCAAAAAGGATCTCGACGATCTTCTGTTCCTGGAGAATCTGCACGCCAACTCGATGGAGTACCTCCGCGACTATCCCAGCCCCGAACGGATCGCCGAGACCATCCAACGTATCGAAGAAACTACCAGCGACGAGATCGAAAAGCCTTTGGGCGAGATGGGCGCGACGGTTCACGTCGGCGAGGCGATCGACGTTCGTTCGTTGACAGCTAACGATGCCTTGACAATCCGACTTCGGGCGGCCATCCAGGCTTTGATCGACGGCATGCTTCAGCAAGGCCCTCCAGTCGACTGGGGCTGCCCACCGTGTTTACCTCTACCTCAACCGACCGGCCAACTAAGCAATGGTCAGCTGATTAGCTAAACCCTCACTCCGAAGGAACTCCGGATGACCCGCCTCTCGACCGGCCAAAAACTGAATAATCGGATCTTCAAAGCTGTCCATCACCGCAATCTGATCTACAACACTTGCTGGGAGGATCCGGCCCTGGATCGGGTCGCCCTGCAGTTGTCGGCCAGCGATCGGTTGATGGTCATCACCAGTGCTGGCTGCAACGCCCTGGACTACCTGCTCGCCGGCGCGGGCGAGGTCAACGCCGTCGACGTCAACCCCATCCAGAACGCCCTTTTGGAGCTGAAACGCGGAGCGTTGCTTTCTCTGGACTACAAGTCGTTCTTCGAGCTGTTCGGCAATGGCCAGACCCCGCAGGCTCGCCAGATGTACTTCGACGCCATCCGCGAGCATCTCTCGCCAACCGCCCGCACCTACTGGGACAAGCGTATCGGCTTCTTCCTGGGGCGCGGCTGGCGCAAGTCGTTCTACTATCGCGGCACCTCGGGGTTTCTCGCTAAGCTGGTGCTGACCAACCTGACGATGGTGCATCGCCTGCGCGAACCGATGCGGCAGCTGCTCGCCGCCCAGACCATCGAAGAGCAACGTGCAATTTACGAAGAAAAAGTCAAGCCTCGCATCTGGACGCGTTTCTTGAAGTTCTTCCTGTCGCGTAGCTTCACGCTGACGCTGCTGGGCGTGCCCTGGCCCCAGCGCGATCAGATCATCACGCAGTATCCCGGGGGCGTGGCTCAGTTCATCCGCGACTCGCTGGAAACCGTGCTGTGCCAGCTGCCCTTCCGCGACAACTACTTCTGGCGCGTCTACCTCCAGGGCCACTACACTGAGGAGGCCTGTCCGGAGTATCTCAAACGCGATAATTTCGATCGCCTTCGTTCACTTCTGCCCCGTCTGAAGATTCACACCAACACGGTAACGAACTTCCTCCGCTCGACCGAGCCAGGCCTGACGCGCTTCGTGTTGCTGGATCACATGGACTGGATGAGCCACGCCCACCCGCAGGGACTGGTCGAAGAATGGAATGCCATTCTAGCCAGTGCTGCTCCCGGGGCACGAGCCATCTTCCGCAGTGCCGGCTTGAAGGTCGACTTCCTCGATCATCTACGGGTGTCCTATCGCGGGCAAACGGTCGAACTCGGCTCGCTGCTGCGCTATCATCGGCAGCTGGCCGCTGAGCTGCACGCCCGCGATCGGGTCCACACCTACGGCAGTTTCCACATCACCGACCTACCGAGTTGAGACATGAGCATCGGTTCGGATCTTCGCACGCTCTATTCTCTGACGTTCAAGCGCGTTCGCGGCGGCACGCACCAAGAACGGCTGGAGTCGTTCTATGGGCATCAGGCCGCCAGCTACGATGACTTCCGCAAACGACTGCTGCACGGACGCGAAGAGATGATGCAGGCATTACCGATCCCGGAAGGGGGCTATCTGCTCGATCTGGGGGGCGGCACCGGCAGCAACCTCGAAGCCCTAGGCGAACGCTTGTCACGCCTGGCCGGCGCGACTCTTGTCGATCTCTGTCCGTCGCTCATCGAGACAGCCAAGCGTCGTATCGCGGAGCGCGGCTGGGGCAACGTCTCGACGGCGCTGGCCGACGTCACGACCTACGACCCGGGCCGACTCGTTGATGCTATCACCTTCTCCTATTCACTGACGATGATTCCCGATTGGTTCGCCGCTCTGGAGCGAGCCTACCAGCTGCTCAAGCCGGGCGGCGTACTGGGCGTGGTCGATTTCTATGTGTCGCGGAAGTGGCCCGCCGAGGGGCGACGCAAGCATTGGGCGCTGACCCGCTGGTTCTGGCCAACCTGGTTCGGCTTCGACAACGTCTTTCCCTCGCCGGACCATCTTCCCTGGCTTGTGGCTCACTTCGAGACGCTGAAACTGGAGGAACGCTTTGGTCGGGTGCCCTACATGCTCGGTCTAAAAGCGCCTTACTATATCTTCATCGGGCGAAAAGCCTAGATCAGGAGTGCCTGCTCACAGTTGACGTGTTTTCACCGCTTCCGCCTCGCTAAAATAAAAGGTGAGGAGGATCTACATGATCGCATTGCCGCTTGCCGAACGACCCACTGGACGCCGACTGCCGGACTGGTTGAAGAAACCGCTGCCGGTCGGCAATGAAAACTTCTTCACCCATCATCTAATCGACGAATTGGGTCTGGTCACAGTCTGTGAGGAAGCTCGCTGCCCCAACCGGGCCGAGTGCTGGTCGCGACGGACGGCGACGTTCATGATCATGGGAGATATTTGCACTCGTCCTTGTGGTTTTTGCTCCGTCGAGAAGGGAGCGCCCGCCCCTTTGCAAGCCGACGAACCCCAGCGCGTGGCCGAGGCGGCCTACCGGCTCAAGCTCAAGCACGTCTGCATCACCTCGGTGACGCGCGACGATCTGCCCGACGGTGGGGCCGAGCATTTCCGCCAGTGCATCCTGGCCGTGCGCCAACGGACCGGAGCCGCTATCGAAGTGCTGACACCGGACTTCCTCGGCGATCTGTCCGCAGTGGACGTGGTGCTGTCGGCGCGGCCCGAGGTGTACAACCACAACATGGAGACCGTGCCACGGTTGTACAAAAAGGTTCGCGGGCGAGCCTCGTATCAACGCAGTCTCGATCTGTTGGCCCATGTCAAAAAGCGGCAACCGGAGTGCGTGACCAAGAGTGGACTGATGCTCGGCATCGGCGAAACCATCGATGAACTGTTCGACGTGCTGGCTGATCTACGTGCGGTGCAGTGCGACACGCTGACACTGGGGCAGTATCTAGCTCCGACTTTGAAGCATGTGCCAGTGGCCCGGTTCGTTTCACCGGAGGAGTTCGACGACCTGGCCGCCAAGGCTCGCTTGATGGGCTTCAAGAAAGTCGTCGCCGGTCCGTTTGTTCGATCGAGCTACCACGCTGACGAGATGCTGAAATGAGTGAAGCGACCTCGCCATACACTGCCGTGGCTCCGATCTCGCCTCAGCAGGTCGGCGACCAACCTCCAGGAGGTCGCTGATGCGTGTGCCGGTGCGACTGCCAGACCTGGGAGCCAGTACGGTTCACTTCGGCCTGTGGGTGGTCGAAGCCGGCGAGCAGGTCTACGAAGGCGATCGCCTGGCCGAGGTGCTACTGCCCGGGGCCAGCGTTGAGATCTCCTCCCCCGCGACTGGTATTCTAGTCGAACGTCACGTCTACCCGCGTGACACCGTGTCGCCCGGCCAGATCCTCGGCTACGTCGAAGCGACGGAGGAGGCATGACGCGCGGTCGGTTTGTCTCCCTAGATGGACTCGATGGCACCGGCAAATCGACGCAGCATCGGTTGCTGGTCGACTGGCTGCGGCAGCGTGGCCATACGGTCGTGGCCTGTGTCGATCCGGGAGGGACTCCTCTGGGGCAGGAACTGCGACAGATTCTGCTGTCGGGTCGGCACGAATTGGCTGTGGCCACCGAAGCCCTGCTCTTCATGGCCAGTCGGGCACAACTCGTCGCCGAAGTCATCCGTCCAGCGGTGGAGGCCGGCTCGCTGGTCGTTTCTGATCGTTTTCTTCTCGCGAATGTCGTTTATCAAGGCCATGCAGGCCAGCTTGATGTCGAGCAACTCTGGCAGGTCGGCCAGCTCTCGACCGGCGGTCTCCAACCCGATCTGACGCTGCTGCTGGATCTGCCCGTGGAAGAAGCGAGGCAGCGTCGCGGTCGTCCTGCCGATCGCCTGGAGGCTCGTCCGCTGGACTACCAGCAGCGCGTTCGCGAGGGCTTCCTCAGCGAAGCTCGGCGGCGACCCAACATCGTCGTCATCGATGCTCGGCCCAGTATCGACGAAGTGCAAGCCGTGCTGCGCGCGCAGGTGGAGAAGCTGCTATGAGCTGGCAACGAGTGCGCGGCCATGAGGCCCTGATCGAGGGGTTTCGTCGGGTCGTCGAGCGAGGACGGTTGGCGCATGCCTATCTGTTTGTCGGTCCCCAGGGAGTGGGCAAGCATCGCTTCGCCGTCGAGTTGGGTCGGACGTTGTTGTGCGAACAGCCGCCCGGTTCTCTGCAAGCCTGCGAGGAATGCCCCTCTTGCGTGCAGCTCGACGCCGGGTCGCATCCCGACTTTCTCGACGTGGCCCGACCTGCCGACGTGCTGGAATTCCCCATCGAGCTGATGCGCTCGGTCTGCGACAGTTTCGCGCTGAAGTCGGCACGCGGTCGCGGCAAAGTCGTGATCGTCGATGACGCAGACGATCTGAACGCGGAGTCGGCCAACTGCTTCCTCAAGACGCTCGAAGAGCCGCCGCCGCGCTCCGTGTTGATCCTGATCGGAAGCAGCCCGGAACGGCAGCTGGCCACCATCGTTTCACGCTGTCAGGTGGTTCGCTTCGCACCGGTGCCCGATGCCCTGGTCGCCCAGCTGCTCGCCGAACAGGGCGTCGAGGCGGCGCAGGTGCCACGCCTGGTTCGCTTGGGACGAGGCAGTCCTGGCCTTGCGCTGCAACTGGCCGATCCCGACTTGTGGCAGATGCGGGCCAAGCTGCTCGCCGGGCTGACCGGTAAGCCCGGCGATTCCGTCGAGCTGAGCAAAGCCTGGATGACCTTCGTCGAGGAAGCGGGCAAGGAGTCGTCGGCTCAGCGGACCCGCGCCGCGCTGGTGCTGCGCTTGCTGATCGATTTTCTCAACGATGCTCTGGTCGTGGCTAGCGGAGGGACGCCGCGTCGGACCGACCCCGCCGAACATCAGTTGTTACATCAATTGGCGGCTCGACAGACGCCCGAAAGGTTGCTGACGCTGCTGGATCGCTGCCTGGAAGCCGACGAACAAATCGATCGCCGCGTGCAACTGGTGCTGCTGGTCGAAGCGCTGCTGGACAGCCTGTCGCAACAACTGCCGGTCTAAGTCGCTCCTCTCTGGACATCAAGTCGTTCTTACCCTATTTTAGGATAACAGGATCCTGTTTTCTTCTTTGAGGAGTCGAGTCGATGCGACGAACGATGATCGGTCTGTTAGTGGTGGCAGTGGTGAGCACGAGTGGGGCGGAGGAAAAGGGACCGGCCAAGGAAGCTGTCGATCGCACCCGCGAGAAGGTCAAGATGCTAGACGATGCCTACAAGCTGGCGGTGGTGAGCATCACCAAGAACTACGTCGAACTCCAGTCCGAAGCTCCGGCAGCGATCGTGGCTAAGGAGGTGTTCGAGGCGATGCACAAGAAAGGGTGGCACAGCTCGCGACTGATCGACGCCACAGGCAAGCCCAAAAAGAAGGAAAACGTCGCCAAGACCGACTTCGAGAAGAAAGCCGTCGCCAAGATGCAGAGCGGCGAAACGTGGTACGAGGAGGTCACGGTCCACGACGGCAAACCGGTTCTCCGCGCGGCCACCGTGGTGCCCTCGGTGATGAAACAGTGTGCCGTCTGCCACGGCGGAAAGGAAGGTCGGCTGTTGGGGGTGATTACCTACGAACTGCCGATCCAGTAACCAGGTGTTGTTCGAGCAGAGAAAAGAGACACGGCCTACCGTGCCAGAGAAAGGGCGGTAGGCCGTGTTTTCTGTAGGACGGTTTCTCCGAAGCTCGTGGCCCAACCAAGACACCGTGGAAATCAAACCAGAGTGAACCGGAGATTGTAGCGTCCCTGAGTCATCTGACCGGGGCCGATATTCACGCCTTGGATGCCGATGTAAATGTGGTCGCCAGCGTTAACGTTGGCGGCCAGGGTTGCTGCTTGACCGGGTCGGGCAATCGTGCGGCCGATGAGAATCAGTTGGTCGCCGATGCGCTTCCACATGGTCATCATCAGCGGTTGTCCTGAAGTGATGGTCTGTGTCACGCGCAGCCGACCGCGCCGCTGGGCCAGGAAGTGGTAATTGTCGTAGTCGGGCAGCCCAAAGGGAGTGCGAGTGATGGCTAGACCAGGAAGCACTTGGGTTCCCAGCTGCACGACGCCGAGCCAAGCAGCGCGATCCGTGGTGTTGTTGTTGTCGTCGTAGTTGCGGATGAAGACGCCGGGAATGATGTTGGGAGGAGGCGTCACGCCACCACCGCCATTACCGGGAGGCAGCGGCACGTTGATGATGACATCGTACATGCCCGCCGAGCCGACCGCACCCGTGCCAGAGACCACGGCCACATAGTTGCCTTCCGTGAGATTCAGCACTAGGGACGCGCCAAATTTGTTGTTCTGCGGAGTAGCGGCAATCTCTTGACCAGCGGCATTGTAGACCCGCAGCACAGCGTCGAGGTTGCCGACGTACTCGCTGACGTTGACGCGAATCACGGTGCGTCCGTTGCCCCGGACGAAGAAGCGGAAGGCATCGCGGTCGGTGATCCGCTCGATGACACCACTGACGCGGTAGATCGACGTATTGGTCGTCAGAGAACGGGCCGTGGCCACCGTGTTGGGGTGATCGTCGGGGCGATAGCCGAAGCCGTTCGTCGGGCCGCTGATGAGGGCCATGTCATCCTGGAAGTTGCCGTCTTCGTTGGTGCCTCTGGCCCAAATGTAGCGAATGATGCCCTCACTGACGGCCCCCATGATCGCGCCAGACTGGTTGATGTGTCCCAACCCTAGAGCGTGCCCGAACTCATGCGTGGTGGTGTTACCGGCATCATAAGCCGTGGCTACAAGACGTCCTGAAACGCCACCGCCATGCGACTGATCGTGGTTGTTGAGGAAGACGAAGTAGTTCTGGTTCGAAGTTCCGCCGCTGTTGAAGCTATTGAGAATAGCCACGCCTAGCACGCCCTGACCGAAGCCAAGCTGCGAACCGTCGCTGTTACCGATGACCGCTCGAGAAGCGACTTTGTCCGTGAACGGTCCGTTGTAGCGCGTCGTGACGTTGATGTTGAACGAGCTATAGTCCTCGGCTACAGTGCGCCAGAGATTGTAGATGTACAGTCGCTCGCCGGGAGTGATTTCGTTGGCATTGCCATTCAGATCGAAGGGCGGAATGGTGTACTGCTGGCCGTTGTTCCAGGCATCACCCGAAGCGGTGATGCCGCGGAAGTCGAGAAACAGCGTGGCTGGTGCCCCGGGCCGACTATTGAACACGGGAATCTGATTGTTGTACACCGTGTCGCCGTAAATGTGCAGCTGGTACTTTCCAGTAGTCGTGCCCACGGAATCGACACGAATGTAGTAGGTTCCCGGTGCCAGGTCGCGATACAGAGCCGAATCGGCCGTTTGTGCTGAGACAGTCTTGCTGGCCAGCGGATAGCCGGTGTCGAACGAGTAGCCGTTGTCGTTCTGGTCGAGCTGATTGCCGCCGTTATCGAACAGCGTCAGGATGCTATCGAGGGTGGTACTGAGGTTGGTTTCACGCGATTTCAGATCGAAAAAGACGCCTGTGCGTTGTGTCAGGGTGAACTTGAAGTAATCTTGATCGTTGCCGGTACTGATCGCTCCGTTGATGATCAAGCGTCCCGTTGGGGGAATGGTCACCACCTGAGCAGTGGCCTGGGTGTCGTTCGGTTCGCGTTCAGGGATGGTGACGTTGGGGACGATGCGCTCTTCCAGCGGAGTCAGGCTGGGACGAAATCGGTAGCTTTTGGGTTGCATTTTGGTCCCCCGGCAGCGCGAGTGGAAGGAGGACACCAGGGATTTCCAAAGGCGTTGCAAGTCAACAGACATGGGAAGCGTCCTTCCTCGAATTCATGGAAGAATTCTCTTTACGTTGTACGAGAAACTGTACTTGATAAGAAAGAATTAGTGACGGGATCTTCTGTTCCGAGAAGAGCCGCCGACATAAACTGGGTCGGGTAAGTCCTTAAAACCGTTTTCACAATTATATCCGGATTGCGCGAGTTTGATTATTCCATGCGTTCTTTCCAAGATAACCAACTTTTGGATGTTCGAGAAGTCCTTCCAGTTCCCAAAAGTCTTCTCCTGCCTCGTTGGTGGACACGCTGCACGATTCCGGCTAATTCCTTCCGCCTTTAGTTGAGAGACTCCGTGATGCAAGCATTGATCGTAGGATGCGGCTACCTGGGACGCCGTCTTGCCGCTCGCTGGCTCACCCAGGGCGTCGCCGTGTTCGGCACCACGCGTGGCAGCGAGCGCGGCGCGGAACTGTCCCGCCTTGGCATTACCCCCATCATCTGCGATGTACTCGATCCGCCCTCGCTACGATTGCTACCCCAAACCGACGTCGTTGTTCACTGTGTCGGGTTTGATCGACAGGCTGGCCCGTCGATGCGCCGCGTCTACGTCGAGGGGCTACGCAACGTCCTGCAAGCCCTGCCGGCCAGGACAAACCTGGTCCACGTCTCCAGCACCAGCGTCTATGGCCAGACAGCCGGCGAGGAGGTCGATGAATCCGCAGTTACCGCTCCGGTCGAGGAATCGGGACAGGTCGTGCTGGAAGCCGAACAGACCCTACAGTTGTTGCGGCCCGATGCCATCGTCCTACGTTTCGCCGGCATCTACGGACCAGGGCGCTTGATTCGAGCCAAGGATCTGCAAGTGGGGCGACTCTTGGCCATCGATCCGGAGAAGTGGCTCAACTTGATTCACGTCGAAGACGGAGTAACGGCGATTCTGGCGGCTCTAGAGCGCGGCAAGCCCGGCGGCATTTACAACGTTAGCGATGGCAGCCCGGTTCGCCGACGCGAGTTCTACACCCGCCTCGCCGAGCTGCTCGGCGCTGCCCCGCCGCGCTTTGTCCCTCCGCCGGAACCCGCGCCACCTTCGGAACGTACCAATCGCCGCATCGTTAATCGACGCATGCAGCAGGAACTTGGCGTTACGCCCCAGTATCCCTCTTATGCCGAGGGACTCGCCGTGTCACGCTGAACGACCGACGCACGCCTCGCCTTGAATCCACCTGGGAGAAACCTATCATGCCTGTAGGTTGGCCCCATCTAGTTCGCGGGAATCGCTGAAATGCTCGAGCGGAAGTATCTGTTTCCGCATGTCATCGAGTTGAACTATCAGGCTCGACGACGACTCGGAGTGAACGTCTACCTGATCGATGGCGGCAGCGAGTGGCTGCTCATCGACATTGGGTATCTCGATCACGTCGAGGAGATCATCGACCTGATTCGGGCCATGGATTTTAGTTTGTCCAAGTGCAAGATGCTCATCGCCACCCATGCCGATGCCGACCACGTTCAGGGGATCGGACGTGCCCGCGAGATGCTGCGAACCAAAATCGCCGCCCATCCCGAGAGCGTCGAGGCACTGGCTACGGGCGACGGCGAACTGACTTTCGCTCGCATCAAGGCCCAGGGCATCGACCTGCCCATGCCGCGGTGCAAGGTGGATATCAAGCTCAAGGACGGCGAGATCATCAAGGTCGGCGAGCTAAAGTTGCAGGTCTGGCACACGCCGGGCCATACGCAAGGACAGCTGAGTTTTAAGCTCGGCAATCTCCTGTTTTGTGGTGATAATATCTACAAAGACAGCTGCGTCGGCGTCATCGACGCTCACCACGGCTCGAACATTCCCGCTTTTCTCCGCTCCCTGCAACGCATCCTTGAGGACGACAGCGAATATTTGCTGCCCAGTCATGGCCCCGTCTTTCGCCGCGACAACCGCATCATTCAGGCGGCAATCGATCGCTTGACGAAGTATCAGTACATGGCTGACTTCGGTACCTGCGCCATCGGTTGGCCGTTGCTAGACGAGTGGGAGCGCGACGTCGTCGAAGGACGCATGCCCGACTTTACGAAGTGAGGCTGGCATAGCGGGTCGGATCAGCGACGCCGGCGGCGAGGAAGCCGTTACGGCGAATCACGCACGAGTCACAGCGACCGCAGGCGAGTCCTTCCGACGACGGTGCGTAGCAGCTGTGCGTCAGACTGTAATCTACCCCCAGGGCGGTGCCTTGGCGGATGATCTCAGCCTTGCTCCACTGTACCAACGGGGCGTGAACATGGAAGCGGCCGCCTTCAACCCCGGCCTTCGTCGCCAGGTTCGCTAAGGTCTCGAAGGCCTGCAAGAACTCGGGGCGACAGTCGGGATAGCCGGAATAGTCGACGGCGTTGACCCCGACGAAGAGATCGAACGCTCCGCGCGTCTCGGCATAGGCCAAGGCCAGCGCCAAAAAGATTGTATTGCGAGCCGGAACGTAGGTAATGGGGATCGATGAACTCATCTGGGCTTCGTCGCGGTCCAGGGGCACCTCTAGATCAGCAGTCAGGGCCGAGCCGCCGAAGGTTCGTAGATCGAGCGGCAGGAGTTGATGCTCGACCGCTCCCAGGGCCTGGGCCACTCGACGAGCTGCTTGCAACTCCACGGCATGGCGCTGCCCGTAGGCGACAGTCAGAGCGTGGCAGCGGAAGCCCTGCTGCCGAGCCAGGGCTAGCACCGTGGCCGAATCCAGTCCCCCCGAAAGTAGCACCACGGCGGAACGATCCTTTGCGGACATTTCCGAGCCTCATTTGGCAAAAAGACAAAACGGAGAGCCAATCACTCTCCGTTCGTCTTAGTGCGCGTTACAAAATGGTGTAGCGGAGCGCAGGCGAAAGCGCTTCCTACCTCGTTGCCGCTACACCATTTTGAGCTGCGCTCTAGAGCTGCTCAGTCGTTTGGCCTGGCGGTTCCAAAGTCCGAGAGGCCGCGTTTGCTCGGCTTGCGTGGCACGGTCGGCGGTGGCGGTGCGAGCGTTGGTCCACTTGATCGTTCGTTGGCCGCTCCTGACCCAGACGTGGGCGGAAGGACCAAGTTGCTCGGCGTGGGCAACGGAGCCGTCGTCGACGTGGGCAGCATGCCCGCGGTGGTCGGGGTCGTCGAACTCGCCTCTGGAAGCGGAGTCGGCTGGAATGGCAGTACTTCCGACTTGCTCGGCGTGGCCGGGGGTGGGAACAGTTCCGACGGTTTCATCTCGACCGGGGCCGGCAGGTTCGACGACCGCAGGGCATCGACGGTCGAATCCAACGGGGGAGCGTCTTTCAAGAGCGGCTGAGCGGCCAGCACACTGGGCAGAGTCGGTGCCTTGCTGTTGCCCCGGAGATTCACTGGGGCGGTTGGCGTGATCAGCGTCGGCATGGCTCGTTCGCGCAGCACTAGTGCCGCCGTCCGTTGTTTCTGATGGTCCACCGCACGCACGGCGGCGCATTCCGGCAGGGCTCCCTCAGCGATGTAGACGTTGTCGTGATGCTGAATCGTTCCTTTGGTGAACTCGAAGCCGGCCAAAGCGTTGTTGTAGGCCACGATCGCCTGATACTCCTGCGACAACGCTTCCGACCAGAACCGCTGCGCTTCCAGCAAGATTTCCAGCGTACCACGTCCCGCGAGGTACTCTTGCTGGCGCGTGCGTAGCTGTTCGCCGAACGCCTCTCGCTGGGCGCGATTGGCCCGGATCTGTTCGTAGTTGAGACTCAGCCGGCGGTAGTAGTTGCCCAGGAAGCTGATGACTTTCAGCTCCTGATCCTTGAGAATCTCCATGCTTCGGGCCAGTTCCAGCTGAGCCTGCCGGATCTGCGTGTAGCCCAAGCGATAGCCCAGCGGCATCACCATCCGCAGCCCGATGCCCCAGTTGTGATAGTTATTTTCCGCTAAGGCTCGCAGCGCGTTGGAATCTCGCGCTCCCGTGACATTGCCGGTGAACTCGTCGCGAGTGATGAGCGGCGTCTCGGCTCCGTCGAGTCGGCTGCCGATGCTGTTGACGTCGTAGGTACCGGTCAAACGGAGATCGGGCAGGATCGAGTTCTTGGCCAGGATCAGCCGCATCTGGTTGGCTTTGATTTCCTGACGCACCATATACAGTTCAGGCCGTTTTTGCAGCGCTTCCTCAACCGCAGTGTTCCAGTCGGGCTGGTACGGAGCCAGGGTCGGCGAGTCGCTCGGCATCAGGCGAGTGCCGTCTTCCAACGGAATGCCCATCAAGGCTCGGAGCTTACGTTCGTTCTCCAGCACCTGATCGAGGGCTTGCAGACGCTGAGCGCGGAATAGCTCGTATTGACCGCGTGACTGGTAGAAGTCCGCTGCGTTGGTTCGACCGGCTTCATACTTGGCCTTGTTGACCTTGAAGGCCTCGAAGGCGAAGCGCAACCCCTGCTCGCGGCTGTAGAGGTTCCAGTAGCTACCGTAAAGATTCCAGTAGGCAACTTCGACGTTGAACAGCATCTGGTTGAGTTGCCGCTCGAACTCGGCTCGCGACTGATCGAAACGCAGACGGGTGATGAGGATACCTTCCCCTGTCGGAGCAGTGTTCAGCAACCCCGGATTGAGCAGGCTGCCCGGATGGGCGGCTCGCAACTGGTTGATCTCCACACCAAAGCCCTGCAACAGCGGCTGCTCAAACTGGAACTGAAGCTGCGGGCGATACGATGGATTCACTCGGGCAGGCAGGTTGGTGTACTGGTAGGGCACATTGAACGTAATGCCAGCCACACCACCGGTGGCCAGGGGCTTCAGGATACCCATCGTCGCAGTGGCTTCTTCAGTATTGATCGAGTTGACGTTGGAGGCCCCCGCCTGGAAGGTCTGCAACGGCGTACCGATCGGCTGGTCGGTGGTCTGCCAGTTCAACCCGGTCGTGAAGACGGCGTCGAACTTGGAGAGCGAGGCTTCGATTTCCGCTCCCGCTCGCGCCGGTTCCAGGGCGAACACGCGGATGGCGTCGGAACCGGTCACACCTCGTCCGGTGAACTGGACCAAGTTGTCGTTGATTTCCCCCGGGAAGAGAATATTGAACTGACCGACACGTCCTTGTTCCAGAGCGATGGCAATACACTCGGCCAGCGAGATGTAGCGGATCTGGCGATCCAGGTCATTGAGCGTCGGCGGCGCGCCGTGCGGCTCAGTCAGCGGGTAGGCTCCGAGATCCTGCCGCAACTCCATGTGTTCTAGAGCCGTGGTGGTCGTGCGGTTGAAGTCAGCCTCAGTCATGAACGTGCGCTGTTTGCAGCCCGAGGTTAAGGTCAGGGCTAGCAGCGCCAGCGTTCCGCACAGTCGTTTCCAGCGCATAACACGATTCCCCGTTGGCTCGAACCAGCCAGCACCGCCAAGCGGGCAGTGGTGGGCAGGCCTACCCCCCCCGAAATACTCCATGCGCGGACTTTCGTTGATGCCTCGTAAGTATCGGCGATCGGCGCGCGTCAGATTGAGTAGACTTTGACGGGTATAACGAAAAAACCGCCTACCCGGTCTTAAAAGCTGTCAAACTGGAGAAATGGCTCGAAGGAGTTAAAGTCGGCTTGGGTCGTCGGGGTTCCACTGCGGCGCGATGCCGACATAGGGCAGCCCGAGCAAACGTTTGATCGCCGCCCATTCGCCCAGGTCGTTGCCCTCGGCCCGATGCCCCAGCCACTGCAACAAGTAGCCGCTCACAAACAACCCCAACGCCCAGGGCCACTCCAGCACCAGCAAGCTCAATGGCGCGACGATCAGGGCCAACGGAATGCCGATCATGTGAATCCAGAAGTTGAACGGCAGCTGATGGCGAAGTCGCCAACCTTCCAGCCGACGACGGAGAAAACCAGGGGAAGAAATTGTCGCCTTCATGGATGCACTCCACGAGAAGAGGGAAGAGGCAGCCGCTTCAGAGCAGCCTCAGCCACGCCACGCAGTCCACCGCGCCGATAGCACCGCAACAACCGCGCTAGCGCCGGTAGGTAGCGCGCTGGAATCGGCTTTTGCAGTGTTTTTGGATCGTCAATATTGAGTATACGCTCCTCGTAGCTGCGTAGCCGCTCGGTCAGTCGATGTTCTTCGATATGGCGCAAGAGACGCAATGCCAGCTGTTTTCGCTGAGCAAACAAACGCTCAAAGATCGGCACATCCACAGCCAGTATCGATGCCTCTGCGTGGTACTCTCGCACGCCCGGTTCCACCTCGACGGCGTTGGTATGTTCGAACTCGATCTCCGGCAGGTACACGGTGCGTGACTCGCCGACCAACGCCAGCAGCTGGAACACCTCCTGAATGTGATCGTCGATGCGGTAGCGATGGTAGTCCACGGGACAGATCCCGCCGGCGAGTTGGCAATAGATCCGCGATACCAGCGGGAAGGTGCAGAGATGTTCGCCCATCAGCGTGTCGTTGACGTGGGCCAGTACGATGCCATCGGGATACTGCGAGACGACGCTCAACAGCTTCTCGTCCCAGCCCGAGGTGCGCACGATCACGTCGTCGTTGAGCAACATCACATAGTCGCCGGAAGAGGCGAGGAAGCCGGCTTGATTCAACTGGCCCATGGTCCGGCCTGGGCTGCCGACGGCATGAACCAGCTGCAGCTGCCGGTGGGAAACGGCGCTGGTGGGATCGTCGGCATCGACGACGAGAACGAGTTCAACCGCGCGAGGATCAGCCACGGTGCCGGTCACCGAGTCGAGAAACTGGGCCAGCTCGCGCGGTCGCTGGCGAGTGGGAACAATCAGTGAAAGTCGAGGGTGCATCCAATCGCCTCCCTGCGTCGTGGCCATGAAGTGTACGTGCAACTCGGCGAACAGGTCAAGACAGGCAAGCTGCCAATGCGGAGAGGTAGCCCTGCTCCGAAGGTTGACCGCCTCGTACCCTAGCCAGTGAGATGCAGCTTAAGGTAAAGACTGCTTGATTTGGAGGCGCTAGGCATGGGCAAGGTGCTGGTGCTATTTGATTCGGCGAGCGGCAACACCGCCAAGATGGCAGACTTCGTCGCTCAGGGGGCGGAGCAGATTCCCGGCATCGAGGTGCGTCTGCGCTCCGTCGAGCAGGCGACAGCGGACGATGTTCTCTGGTGCGACGGCTTGGCTCTGGGCAGCCCGACCAACATGGGACTGCTTTCTTGGAAGATGAAGCGTTTCTGGGACGAGACGATGGCTGGGCACTGGATGAAGATTGACGGCAAGATCGGTACCGTCTTTTCCTCCTCCGGCGGCTGGGGCGGCGGCAGTGAGTTGGCCTGTCAGTCGCTATTGTTGGTGCTGATGAATTTCGGTTTCCTGGTCTTTGGGGTGACCGACTACGCCAGCAAGATGCTGACGGCGCACTACGGTGCGGTCGCTGCCCGTGAGCCACGCGAGGAAGGCACTCAGGCGGCCTGTCGCTTGTTAGGCAAACGCCTCGCTGAGTGGGTCGCCGTCTTCTGCGATGGCCGCAAGGATCAACATCCGCTACTGAAGTCCGACCCGCGCATGCCGCCCAGCTGAGAGACGCACACGGAGGACTAATGTCCCGAAACACGGAGGACTTACTTCCTCCGCTCGGACAGATGGGAGGGCGTCAGCCCTCTGTGACACACAAACACACGGAGGGGCGACAAACTCATTCGTTCAGAGTTGTTTCTCGGCCATCTCCAGTGAGCGCAGCAGTCCCAGTGCCTTGTTCATCGTCTCCTCATACTCACTGGTGGGTACGCTGTCGGCGACGATACCGGCCCCAGCCTGAAGGTACGCTGTCTGCCCTTTCAGCACCAGGGTTCTCAGGGCGATGCAGGTGTCCATGTTGCCGCTGAAGTCGATGTAGCCGACCGCTCCGCCGTAGGGGCCACGACGAAACGGCTCCAATTCGTCGATGATCTCCATCGCGCGTACCTTCGGCGCGCCTGACAGTGTGCCTGCCGGGAGGCATGACCGCAGGGCATCGAAGGCCGACATCCCCGGCTTTAGTCGGCCCGTGACCGTGCTGCACAGATGCATGACGTGCGAGTAGCGTTCGACGGTCAGTACATCTTCCAGGGTCACAGTGCCATAGCGAGCGACTCGGCCCACGTCGTTGCGACCTAGATCGACCAACATGATATGCTCGGCTCGCTCCTTGGGATCGTGGAGCAGTTCGTCGGCCAACCGCGCGTCCTCGTCCTCGGTTTTGCCGCGACGACGAGTTCCCGCCAACGGTCGAATCGTCACGAGATCCCCCTCGACGCGGCACATGATCTCCGGCGACGAACCGACCAGACTCAGGTTGCCCGCGCGGAGAAAGAACAGAAACGGACTGGGATTCACTACGCGCAGGGTGCGGTAGATGTCGAACGGTCTGGCCCGCGTCTCGGTCTGCAAGCGCTGCGACAGCACGACCTGGAAAATGTCGCCGGCCCGGATGTACTCCTTGCACTTCTCGACCGCTGCCTCGTAGCCCTCCTTAGTGAAGTTCGACGTGTACGGCAGAGTCACGCCACCCAGCGGTTCGATGTCGGTCAGCTGCAGATCGGCGACGTTCTGATGCAGCCGTTCGACGAGCCGATCCACCCGGGCACAGGCGGCCTGATAGCTGGTCCGCGGATCGTCGCCGCCTAGATGAGCATTCGCTACAACAGCGATCGTTTTTGTCAGATGATCGAAGATCACCATGCGATCGTGGAAGGCGAAGCACAGATCGGGCAGGCCGCGATCGTCGGGCGGTGGATTAGGTAGCCGTTCGACGTAGCGCACCGTGTCGTAGCCGGCGTAGCCGACCGCCCCGCCGGTGAAACGCGGCAACCCTGGCAGCGACGGCGCGCGATAGCGGGCCAACAGCTCCTCCAGCAGCCGCAGCGGATCGGGATGGTCGAACTCTTCTGTCGTCCAGCCACTCGGTAAGTCCGGCCGAGGCTTTTGAAGATGCACCCGATTGCCAAAGGCGAGGAAACGCAGAAACGGTCCCGCGCCGACGAAGCTGTAACGGCCCAGGCGTTCACCACCGACCACGCTCTCGAAGAGGAACGCCCATTCGCCCTCTTGCACCTTGCAAAAGGCCGACACTGGCGTGAGCGTGTCGCCGATCAGCTGACGATAGACCGGAACGACCGTGTGCCCCTCGGCCAGGGTGGCGAACTCCTCGAAACTGGGACGATGACGCATGCGCTCCTCGACGGCAATGGCGATTCCAGGGACACTGCTGATCTAGCCAGCTGCCCCACGGATGAACAGGGGGTCTCCTAGCGGAGGGGGTCTCCAAGCGGAGGGCTGACGCCCTCGGTGAGACATCGTGAGACACGGAGGACTGACGTCCTCCGCTCGGAAACTTCGTCTCCAAGCGGAGGGCGTCAGCCCTCCGTGACATACCTGTTACTCGCCTTGGTACAGCTTTTCGAGTTTGTCTCGGTAGTGCTCCTGAATCACCGAACGGCGGAGTTTCAGGCTGACGGTCAGTTCTTCCGCCTCGACGGAGAAGGGCCGCGGCAGCACAACGAACTTCTTGATTTGCTCCATGTGCGACAGATCGGCCAGCGCCTGCTGACAGCGTTTCTGAAGAAAGTCGATCACGGCAGGATGATTCGCCAGCGTCTCGGGGTCGCCGTCGAGTTTCAGTTCGGCCTTGAGGTTGCCCCAGTGTGGCACCAACAGCGCGGTGACGAAGTTTCGGCCCTCGCCGCAGACCACGGCCTGATCAATGCAGGGATCGGTGATGAGCAGCCCTTCGAGATTGGTCGGCGAGATCTTCTTGCCATTCGAGAGAACCATCATCTCTTTTTTGCGTCCCGTGATGGACAGAAAGCCGTCCGCATCGATGTGGCCCAGATCGCCGGTGTGTAGCCAGCCATCCGGAGTAATGGCCTCAGCCGTGGCCTGGGGATTCTTCCAGTAGCCCTTCATGACGTGGGGACCGCGGGTCAGTAGTTCGCCATCCTCGGCGATCTTGATCTCGACGCCGGGCAGTGGTCGGCCGACTGTGCCGATCTTGTTGTGTGTTTTGGAATTGAACGAGATGACCGGTGAGGTCTCGGTGAGTCCGTAGCCTTGGAACAGCTTCAGTCCCGCGGCGTGATAGGCCTCGGCGATGGGCACCGGTAGGGGGGCACCGCCCGACGACATACAGTCGATGCGCGGGCCGAAGACATGCCGTAGCCGTTTGGCCGTCACCGCTGGATCCGGCGAGGCGACGGCGGCTAGTACCTTCTCGTAGAAACGCGGCACACTAGCCATGTGGGTCGGCTGGGTTTCCGCCAGGCGTTCGACCAGGGTGTCCGGCGACTCGGCCAGGGCCATGGTCACACCGGCGAGCATCGACGTGTAATGATCGCAGGTGCGCGCGTAAATGTGGGTGTACGGCAGCCAGCTGAGAACCAGATCCCCTGGGGAGAAGTTCTGAAATTCGAGGGTGGCGGCAGCGTTGGAGAGCAGATTGCCGTGCGTCAACATCACCCCCTTGGGATTACCAGTCGTTCCGGAAGTGTACATGATCGTGGCGAGATCGTCGGGACCGACCAACTCGGCTCGGCGGAGCAACTCGTCGATTAATTGGGCGCGTCGCCCCTGAGCGCGAAACGCTTCCCAGGGCAGTGCATCGTCACCGGCGGCGGTGGGATCGAAGACCACTATACCGCGTAGGTCGGGTAGTTCGCGGCGAATCGTCCGGAGTTTATCCAACTGCTCCTTTGACGAAGTGATGGCCCAAACAACGCCGGCATCGTGTAGTTGGAAGTGAATCTGCTTGGCCGTCAGCGGCGCATGTGGCGTAACGTTGACAGCTCCGGCCAACAGAATCGCCATGTCGGCCACGAGCCAATCGAGGCTGTTCTCGCCCACTAGGCCAACGCGATCGCCGGGTTGGATGCCAGCGGCGATGAGGGCAGCGGCGGCGTCGGCGGCATCGGTGTAGTAACGCTGCCAACTGTAATCATAATACAGGCCGTAGCGACGATAGCGGATCGCGGGCCGATCGCCTAGTCGTTGGGCTTGGTAGCGTAGGACTGCGCCGAGATTGCGGAACATCATGGGGGAACCTCCTCGTGTTGCTGGCATTATCCATACATTCGTTGCAGCCTGCCAGGGGGAGAATGTCCAGTAGCCGATAAGTTCGGCAGAAACAGAATTTTGCACAAACTCTTCGATGAGGAAAACGAGAAAAGCAGGGTAACTCGGGCGCTATTTGCGTGCGCGGGGGCATAATGTGGGTGGAGTGCAGAAACTGGCGAATTCAATCTGCCTGCCAAAATCGGGTGAATAAATCCGCCAGGGAAAGGCAGAGAAGAACTACCAGGAAGCTGCCTCTTGAACGAGGGGCACGAATCCCGGCTGCGGCGATCTATCAATCTTGTGTGCAACAATGTCAGGAGAAGATCGCTCGGGTAAAACGCAGCCGGGACACGGCGGAGGCGAGGAGTGGGAACACCTGGCCTCCAGAAGCTCGGACCAGGCGTCGCGGTTCTTCCGGGGAAGGACATGCGCCGCCTGTGTTCGTTTGATTCAGAACTGGGTAGCGGCTCCGAAGCGAGCGCGGAGTTGCTCCCGCTCGTTGCTGGTGATGTAGGCGTTCCGCATACTAAGTTGCTTCACCCGCTTCAGATTCGGCGACTCCAGCAGGGCCTGGGCACCAGGGGAATCGACCTCGTTAGAGTCCAGATGCAGTTGTCGCAGTCGGGTCAGATGGCTACAGGCGGCCAGCGTAGCTAAACCTTCGTCTCCGAGTAAGTTGCCGTTGAGCCACAACACCCGAAGCCGAGACAGAGCCGGCGTGTGCAGCAATCCCTCGATTGCTCTGGGATCGAGGTTCGTCGAGGCGAGATTCAACGCTGTCAGACGCCGTGGTTGATCGCCCTGAGCCAGTAACTCGCAACCCGGCACCCCGATGTAGTTCATGGCCAGATTGAGTCGTTCCAACCGTTGCAGGTGCGTACTAGTCATCAGGGCACGCAGCCCTGGTGAGGCGATACCATTCTGGCTGACGTCCAGCTCAAGCAGATTGCTCAAATGCGGCGAGCGAGCCAGAGCGACGATTCCTTTATCCCGCAGCACGTTGCTGGGGATGATGAGTCGGCGCAGATTGGCCAGGTTCGGGGAGGCAGCCAAGGTGGCGGCTATTTCTCCCCCATACCAGCAGCCGTTCAACTCCAACGCGGTCAGCTGCTGAGCCAGGGGCGATTCCAGCAAGTTTTCCACGGCCTCCACGGTAAGTGACACGCGCTCAAAATGAAGCGTCTCCAACTGCTGAGCCAACGGTACGGAGAGCAGCTCCGATTGTAGAGTCGAGGCCGTCACCTCACCGCGGAATAGCATGCCGAAGTTCACGTCTAGTTGGCGTAGGTGGGGATGTTTGCGCGACTGCAACAGCGCGCGCAACCCATAGGGCGTCAGATTGGTGTTAGCCAGCGACAGTGTTTGCAGCGAACTGTTGGTATTCGCTAGTTGGCGAATGAAGCGATCGCCGACCGCTTTGGCGTTCGCCAGTTCCAACCGGCGCAGTTGGCCGAGCAACCCTCGATCGAGGATCGCCTGCAGAGCTGGCCCCTCGACTCCCTGGCCACGCAGATCTAGCGCGGTCAGTCGGGTGAGGTAACGTGACGACAACAGAGCGAGAATCGGGGTATCGCGGAGATACGGTGTAGTAAATAACGATTCTTCGCGAATCCGAGTCAGTTCGAGCGACTCGACACGTTCTAGCAGAGGCCAGTCGGCCAGACGGGGCAACTCGTCGGCATCGGCCAAAATCCGCAGTTCGCGGATCGGCATAGTAGCAAAAAGTTCCTGCCCATGCGTCAGCAGGGTGTCGGCCCAAACGGTGATATGCTCGATACAGCCGCGTTTCCAGCGCCATTCCAAGGCCAACTGTCCAAGGCGACCGGCCCAGTCTTGCTCATGCTCGGCCAGTAGTTCGTCGACCTCATCCTCCAGGGCATCGCGCTGGAGGTCGCCTGGGGCCAGTCGAGCAGCTTGTAGTTGGGCACGAATAAAGGCCGCCCGCGATGCATCGCCCTGATCGTCGAGCCAATCGGCCCAAGCCAGACGGTGCAAATCGTCGTCGGGCGACTCCTGAATGGCCTGCAAAAACCCGCGTTCGTGCTCCATCGCTCACCGCTGAAACAGGCATACTTCGGGACCAAACCGTTGTCGCAAGGCTTCCCGGGCACCAGCCCCCAGAGGATTGTAGATCAGATCTAGCGTTCCGAGCGAGGCCTCCTTGGGGGCGTGAATCAGGGCCAGCGCTCCTTCGTCGCTGACACGGTTGAGGCTAAGATCGACACCGATCAACTGAGAAAACAGATCGGATTTAGCGAGTAAAGCAACTCCATCGTTTCCCACGTTGCAGCGGCTGAGATTGACCCACGCCAGATTGTTCAGGTAACGCCCGCGGGCCAGTTCGCGAACGCCGATCGAGGTCAACGGATTGAAACTTAGCTCCAGAGATTCGAGATGATTCGCTCTGGGATGGTGGATGAGCGAAGCCAGGCCGTCGGCGGTCAGGCCGGAATGGCACAGTGACAGACAACGCAACCGAGGCAACAAGGGCGAGCCTGCAAGCAAAGCTGCTACTCGATCGCCCTGACTTACTCCGTTAAGGGATAGTTCCTGCAGATTGTGCAAGTGCGGCGACTGAAACAACACCTCTAGAATCTCGCGGGAAGGGGAACTGGGGTTGAACTCCAGCAACCGCAGTGACGTAAGGGCTGGCGACTGAGCCAGGATGCCGACGCCAGGCACACTTAGAGCATTACGTGTCAGGTGCAACCCCTCTAGTTGGGGCAACTCGGGCAGATTAAGCAGAGCCAACCCAGCTGCCTCGGACAGATAGCTGTAATTCAGGTTCAGCACGCGAATCGGACGCAACAGTTGGGCCAGCCGATGTGCCGTTGCCGCGTTGTTCTGTAGCAGAGTCGGCAGGTCGTTCCCCTGGCGCAGATGGAGATGTCGTACCGGAGCCAGACGCAGCAGCTCTTCTCCTTCTAGCAGGAACTGTGACAGACCAATCACCACCTCCTCGACAAAGCCGCGATGAAAGCGACAACGCTGAGCCAGGCGAGCTAACGGCCCCAGCCAGCTTCGTTCGTGTTGCTGTAACAGCTCCGCCTCGCGACGCAGCATCGGTCGGACTCGGACATCAGCGGGATGCAGCTGGGATCGGGCGATTTGCAACCGGATAAACTCGGCGCGATCGCTGTCGCCGTGATCCTCCAACCAGTCGGCGAAGACCAAGCGAGGCCCCAGGTCATCCGGGGTTTCGACAATCGCTTCCAGAAATGCACCTGCCGGATCCACTAACAATCTCTCCACACCACGAGGAACTGTTACATTGTAGCGAGCCAACGTTAACAAATCTTGTTAGCAGAGTTTCACTCCCAGCAGACTGAGCAGCAACACCATGCCAGCGGCCAGAGCCACACTGACACACGAGGCGACAGCGACCAGCGGAGAGGGAGCATAGCGCAACTGCGGCCAGATCACCGCCGGCAGCGTCTCGGTCGTCGGCGTAGCCAAAAAGATCGCCAGCATCGACTCATTGAACGACAGGGCCAAAGCGGCAGCGGCACCGGCCAGAATCGCTGGCCGCAGCAGCGGCAGCGTCACGCGAACCGTGGCTTGCCAACGGCTGGCTCCTAGACCTCGGGCGGCGGCCTCCAGGTTCGGCGGCATCTGCTCCAGCTGAGTTTGCACGATCAGGTAGACCACCGGCAAGCCCAGCAAACCATGAGCCAGTATTAGCCCCAGTACGTTGCCCCACAGGCCGGCCAGATAGAGCAATGGTAACAGTCCCATCGCCAGCACGGCGGCGGGCACACAAGCGGGTAGTAGCGTGGTGACAGCGAGCAACCCACGTCCGGCGAACCGATATCGTGTCACTGCCAGTGCCAGCGGCGTGCCAGTCAGCACCGCTACCAGCGCGGAGCCGCAGCCCACGAACAGACTACGAACCAGAGCGAACGTCCAGCGTCGATCGGCGACAAAAGCGATATACCAACGCGGCGACCAGTTCGTCGTCGGCGGCGTCAGAAACGAGTCGGGCGAAAACGACACCCAGACGGCGTAGCCCAGCGGAGCCGACAGCGCTGCTAGCGCGATCCAACCCAGGAGCCACAATCCGCGACGGAGCATTAGTGCTTTCCAAGAAGCAAACCGAACAGGGATCGAAACGTGAATACCACCAGGCCGACCGAACCGGCCAGCAGCACCGCCAGCGCCGCCGCCCTCGGCCAACGGCCATACTCGAACGCCTGGCGGTGGATCTCGACCGACAGCGTGGTTTGTTCCGGGCCGCCCAGTAAGAGTGGTCCCAGCAGTGCGCCCATGCCCCACATCAGGGCCAGTTGACCCGCCAGCGCCAGCCCCGGCAGCGACAACGGCAACGTCAGGCGTGCGAACACCTGTAGCGACGACGCCCCCAGCCCCCGCGCCGCCGCCTCCCAGGTCGGCTCGATGCGGCCCAACTGCACCCCCAGCACCAGCACGACGTAGGGCAGTATCAGCACCACCTCGGCGACGACGGCTCCCCACCAACTTCGCACCAGGCGAAGCGGTGTCGCGATCACTCCCGTGGCAAGCAGAAACTGCTGTAGCGGTCCGGCCTCGCCGAGCAGCTGCTGCAGGCCGAAGAGGAGGACGAACAAACTGGCCAGCTTGGGCAGCAACACTCCAGCCAGGGCCAGTTGTTGCCAGGGGCTTCGCATCGCGCGCACGAACAGAGCCAACGGATAGCCCAGCGCCACCGAGAGCGTTGCCACAGTGACGGCGAAGGCCACAGTGAAGCCTAGCAACCGCAGCCCGTAGGCATCGGTGACAGTCGCGTAGTTGGTCAGCGTCCAAGTGTGCGGCACGAAGAAACCACGCCCGCCGGACGGTTCGTATAGACTGACACGCAGCAGCAGCACCAGTGGACCGATGAGTAGCCCGACGAGCAACACACCGGCTGGGGTCGCCAGCAGATAGGGCGTTGGGGACCGATTCATGGGTTGGCCTCATCGGCGTCGGGGATGTACCAGATCGCGTCTGCTGGGATGCCGACACGCAGCAGTTCGCCGGGACGCAGGGCATCTCGTGCCCGCGCGCGGACGCGCAGGGACAACTCGGCAGGACCGGCCACTTCCGCCAGTACGTCCGCTCCCAGAAAGGTCAGCGTGCGGATCCGACCTTCCCACGACCAGGGGCACGACTCGGCAGCCGAACCCAGCAGGCACCTTTCCGGACGCACCAGAACGAGTTGGCCCGGCTCACCGCCCAGGAGCGGCCCCGGCAGCAGGTTGGCCTCGCCCAGGAAGCGAGCGACAAATGGGGTGCGCGGCCGGTGATACACCTCGGCGGGCGGTCCCACTTGCAGCAGACGGCCCCCTGCCATCACTCCCAGGAGATCGGAGATGACCAGAGCCTCTTCTTGATCGTGCGTGACGAGGATCGCGGCCACCCTGGTTTCGCGTTGCAGCCGATGCAGCTCCTGTCGCAACTGGTCGCGCAAATGGCGGTCGAGGTTGGCCAGGGGTTCATCCAAAAGAAGCAGCTCCGGCGCGAAGACCAAGGCTCGGGCCAGGGCGACGCGCTGTTGCTGGCCGCCAGACAGTTCGCCAGGCTTTCGCTCTCGCTCTGCCGCAGTCAGGCCGACCAGATCGAGCATCGCCTCAACCTTGCGGTCGCGCTCAGCTCGAGGCACGCGGCGAACCTCTAAACCGAACGCCACGTTCCGCCGCGCCGACAGATGCGGAAACAACGCGTAGTGCTGATAGACCATGCCGAGGTTCCGTCGCTCAGGCGGCAGAGCAGTTACGTCTCGACCACGCAGGTGAATCGAGCCGCTTCGAGGTGTCAGAGTACCGGCGATGAGATTCAGCAACGTCGTCTTGCCGCACCCCGACGGCCCCAGCAGCGTGACGAACTGGCCCTCGGCCACGCTCAGCGAGAGTTGCCGCAGCACCTCGCCGCGTCCATAGCCGAACGTCACCTCGATGACGCGAAGCACTTCGGTCACGGTCGGCTCATCCTGGCCGTAGCACGGTGCGGTCCCATTCGTCGGCGAGGCGGTCCCAGTGTTCGGCATAAATTTCATAGGGATAGTATCGCAAATGGCGGAATTGCTCCTCGGTGTGTGGATACAGTTGTTTCCAGAACGGATCCTCGGCGGCCATCTGCTGGGCGACGGGAAGCAGCGCCGTCGCTGAGCCGAGCCGCGCGAATCCTAACTGTACCTCGTCGGAAAACAACAAGTCGAGGGCGCGATGGGCCAGCTCCTGATGCCGGCTGCCCGCGGGAATCGCCCAGAACACTTGGACGAAGGCTCGGTCCGCCTCAGGGACGACGGCTCCCAACTCGGACTTCTCGCGCAGCGCCGTGAGGTACTCCGGACTGTGCATGTTGCCGGCGGTACATTCGCCGTTGACCAGTGACAAGATCATGTCATTCGAGGTGGGCCACCACAACTTCACACGCTCGCGATTCTGTCGAGCAAAGCGCAACACCTCGTCGAGACGGGTTCGGATCAACTCGTGAGCGGTGCCCGGTTGACCGTTCTGATCCGCCAGAATCGCCGCGAACGTATACAGCGACAGATAGAAGGCATTGTACAGTCCGATTCGCCCCGACAGATCATCGTGAAGCAGATCGGCCCAGCGGCTGGGTTCGCGCTGAACACGCTGACGATGATAAGCCAACGTCATCACCGAGTCGGGATAGGGTAGGCCGTGCCGTTCGCGGAAGATCCAGTTGTCCAGCGTCGAGGGAGCGAGTCGGCGATGATTGGGAATGCGCGAGAAGTCGAGGGCGGCGAACAGCCCTTCCCGAGCAGCTGGGTAGCCCTGAGTGGCATCAGTGACCATCAGATCGAACGGCGGGTTGTTCTCCGGAGCCGCCTTGAGCTTCGGGACGCCGTCCCACCAGCCAGGATAAAGCGATAAAACCGCTCCAGTTTGTTGCTCAAACAGAGGCACAAACACCTCGCGCATCTGCCGTTCGTGTCCGCCGGCATAGCAGAAGACACGCAGCTCTTCGACGGCATTGCGCCGCGAGCTACAGCCAACCGCCCCGGCCAGGGACAGCGCGACGGTAGAGCGGAGGAAGGTTCGGCGAGTCAGCCTACCCGATAGCGGATTCATGGTCGGTTGGACTCCTGCAGGGAATCGCGAAATGCCAGCACACCAGCGACGAGACGCAGGGCCGTCGTCACCCAGCACAGCCCGCCGAACACCCAGGCTAGCGTGGCGAAGTGTCGCGGCCACAGACAGAATAGCACGAAGAAGACGACGGTTTCCGTTCCTTCCATCAGTCCCACGGAATAGAAGAACGCCTTAGGACCGTGGACTCGTGTTGTCAGGCCGCGCTTGGCGGCGAGGACGGCGAAGGCCAGGAACGAGCCGCCGGTTCCGACGAAGCTGTAAATCAGAAAAGCAGCAGGCAGGGTCACGCTGCGGTCACTAAGGGCAAAGGCGAACGGCACGCCCGAGTAGAAAATCAGGTCCAGCACGATGTCGAGGAAGCCGCCCACGTCGGTAGCGCCGGTTTGTCGAGCGATCGGACCATCCAGCCCATCGGCGAGGCGGTTAAGCAGGATCAAGCCCAGGGCGACGAGGTGCCACTGAGCCACGATGGCCGCACAGCCCGCCATGCCAAGCAGGAAGCCGACCACGGTCACAGTGTTGGCCGCGAGGCCGAACCGCACCAACCGGAACGCCAGCCAGTTCAGCGCAGGATCAATTAGCTTGCGAACCGGGGCATCGAGCATGAACTCCTCCGCGCGAAACCGTCCTCGATCAAGCCGTGCCGCCACTCAGAGCTATTTTACCTCTAAAATATACTCTTTCAGGCCGGTCGAAGGGACTTCCAGGCTCCACGGCGTTTTGCTCGGGTCGCCGTAGGTCGGCTTTTTGAGCCGACCGGCCAGTTCCGGCGAGAGCGTCACCTTGTACTTGCCTGGCGGAACGCCTTCGCCAAACGGGAAGGTTTTGAAGGTGAACGAGCCATCCAGTTGCAGTTGGCTGCTGGGTTTGTCCTTCTGATAGTCGTTGCCCGCGTCCGGGTGCAGAAAGATATTGCCGGCGGTCACCGGCTTATTCTGCATCACGACCTTGCCGGTAACGGGCACCAGCGGCGGCGGTTTTTCGCCACAGCCAATCAGGCCCACGATTAGCAGACCGAGCAGCGCGGGTTGTAACTGTTTCATGGTGTGGTTCTCCCCGCTGGTTCAGTCAAACGGAATCACGCCACCATCCGCCGGCCGGATCATGCGTCGCACCATCAGTGGGGCAGTGCCGTAGCGAACCGTGCGAACACTGCCATCGCCGAAAGCGAACTGGGGGCCAGCCGCCGAACTGGGCGTTCCCCAGTTACCGCCGCCACAGCTGTCGCCGCCTTCGCTCCAGCCCGTCCCCGAGGCACGCTCTGGGAAGGCGTTCAACTGGCTGTCGGAATAGAGTTCATCGCCGCAGCGACCGACACCGCCTGTGCCACCCATAACATACGGCTCGTCCCAATGCCACACTCCGGCGGTGACGGCGCGCTGAGCCAGCGCCTTTTCGCCGAAGAAGATGGTGTTGGACGTACCGTCACTGATACTGGTCACGGTGCGGACACGTCCCCAGCCGGAATAGGTGGTAGGAAACACCTGGTCGTTGGCGGCATAATCCGTGCGAGCCGACGGCCCCAGCCCAGCATCGGAGTAATTCCATCCCGGATATATTGGATCTATACTGGGGGTTGGTACAGCCACGGCTTCGCGGCGTATGGGCATGTGGAACGTCTTCACTGGTGTGCGAAAAGCCGACAGTCCATCGCGGAACAGCGACTCTTGTTCGACGTAGGGCAGCAGCGAAAAAAAGGTCGAACCGAGCTGATACTTGCCCTGCTTCAGCGCGTCGCCCCAACGCGGGCGGAACTCGCCATAGCCGGGGATGAACGTGAAGGCGTTCGGCGTAGGCACTGTGACGCCGTTGACGCTGGTGGTATACGGCGAGGAATTAGCGGGAGAGACCGAGTAATCAAAACCGCCACTGTTGGGATAATGCCCGAAGGTGCCTTCATAGTTGGCTGCCGCCAGTCCGAGTTGCTTGAGATGATTCGACGACTGCAACCGCGCGGCCGCCTCGCGCACCTTTTGGACCGCAGGCAGCAACAGACCGATCAAGATGGCGATGATCGCAATGACTACGAGCAGCTCGATCAAGGTAAACCCAGCACGACTTCTTTGCATCACCTACCCCTTGTCAGGAGCAGAACGCGACGAGGTCAGGCACGCTCGTAATCGGTTCTGCTCCTCCAGAAGCCCCTTCTCGCGTTGGCGGTGGTCAAAGGCCTTCATGGCCGCTTCACGATATTCTACAGACGCGGCATCCAGGCACGTTTCCGCGCCGCGCTGCTACTCTGCCAGCTGCTCGGTTCAGTTGCTCGCCCGAGTGGGAGTGGCTCTCGCCTGAAACCGGGTGAATCGCTATTCGAGAACATGTACGGTCAACGTCAACCTATTGGCCCAAGAGATGCTCGAACGCATGGAACCGATCACCCCCTTCTGGTTCAAGCAACGGCAGTGCAAACTCGAACCTGCCGGAAACGGACGGTCGTTCAAAGTCAGCGGTCCGAATTTGGGCGAGGCGTTCATCTCCATCGAGAAGGGAGAGAACGGCAGCTGGAAGGCAACTCTGCGACAAACTGCCGACGGCCCCGAACTGGCCAGCGCCGTTACCGACCGCCCCAGTGAGCAGGCCGCCTGGGACGTCGCCTTTGAACTGTATCGCGGCCATGTCATCACCTGAAGATCGACGGGCAACCCTGCACCGCGCCTGGACCCGCTGCTTCGTCGAGCCGACTCCCGCCAGCGAGCAAGTGTTCGATGAACTGCTTCGTCGTTACGCCGAACCACACCGACACTATCACACGCTGGAGCATCTCGCCGAGGTGCTGCAAACGGTGCAACAGCTGCTCGACGCCCCGCCGGCCACCGTGCTCCTGGCCGCGTTTTATCACGATGCGATTTACGACACGCGCTCGTCAGAGAATGAGGCACACAGCGCGGAACTGGC
Source organism: uncultured Gemmataceae bacterium (assembly GCA_937923405.1). GTDB lineage: Bacteria > Planctomycetota > Planctomycetia > Gemmatales > Gemmataceae > CALDUY01. The sequence goes on from CALDUY010000017.1 coordinate 129,730, forward strand.
CCAGCGGAATCTGGGAAAACTGGGTGTTTTGCAGAAGGATTGCGACGAGGTCGCTCGGCTGATTCGGCTCACTCAATCGCACGAGACGACGGCGGACGATCTCACCGGTCAGGTGTTGCTCGACGCCGACCTGGCGATTCTCGCGGCACCACTAGCGAAATATCAGGCCTACGCCGAGGCCATCCGGCGCGAGTACGCCTGGCTCTCCGAGCCGGACTATCGAGCCGGTCGCCGGGCGGTGTTGCAACGCTTTCTGAGCCGAGCACGACTCTATCACACTGCCGCGATGCAACTCCTTGAACCACAAGCTCGAACGAATCTTCTGGGGGAATGGCACGCCCTGGCATGAAGGTTCGAGGAAGGGAGTAGATGTCAATTCCAGCGATCCTATTGAATACGCCTTTTTTGCTGATCAGGGGATTCAGAGCTGATCTTACGGAGCAGGGCGTCAAGAGAAATCTTAGGATTTTCAACGATGCTTTCTTGTCAGACGGCGGAGAGTCGATATACTTCAAACACCCAATCTCTTGCGTTGGGCAAGGGAGTCGCTCCAGTGTGCGTTTACCTGGAGCCTTATTCGTACACACTAGAAAGGGTCAGAGGTCATGCCGACCAGTGTAGGGGCGGAGGTCGATTTCATCGAGGAGCTGAAGCTACGTCGCTGGGCACGCGAACACTACGTGCCGAATGACCGCCGAGAGACGAGCTGGCACCCGGTGATTCTCGATGAGATGAACCGCAAGGACCTGGAACGTCAAGAGGCCCAGACCGTCTTCACCTGCGCTTGATTTCGTTCAGGGACAGGTCATCCTGCTCCCCGCCAACCTGCCTGTGCCGGGCCTGTTGGCGGGGAGTTGATGTTTTTTCTCACTTCGTGTTTCCTCGCAATCGGTGGAAATCCCCATACCTCGAGCTTACTAGTGCAAGGGGTTGCAAGACAGGTGCTGAGCCTCGCTGGTGGCCTTGGGTCAATCCGTACCTGCTGATTGTTGGAGTCCTTCCATGCTCCCCAAGTCGAAGACAAGCGATCCCCCCTTCTGGGCGGTCTGGTGGCTGCTCGCCGCGGGAGTCTACAACCTCGTCTGGGGCGGCTTGACCATCGCTTTTCCGCATCTGTTGTTCGACTTAGCCGGCATCGAACGCAGCAATTATCCGCAGATCTGGCAATGCGTCGGCATGATCGTCGGGGTCTACGGCATCGGCTACCTGCTCGCAGCAACCGATCCGCGCACTCACTGGCCGATCGTGCTGGTCGGCTTGCTGGGCAAGCTCTTTGGCCCGATCGGTTTCGCCTTCGCGATGGTCCAGGGCATCTTTCCCCCACAGTTCGGCGTGACCATCCTGACCAATGACCTCATATGGTGGATCCCATTTATCCTGATTCTTTTAGATGCGGCTCGGTATCACCAAACCTTACGGCGGCCCGACTCGTCGTCACTGGAGGTGTTCGTCAAGGAGAGCCGCATCCAGGCTCCGCCCGAGGTGGTGTTCGGCTTCCACGAAAGCCCCGCTGCCCTGAAGCAGCTGATTCCGCCGTGGGAGAACATGCAAGTCGTCGAATCGCCCGGTTCGATCAAGACCGGCAGTAAGGTCGTCCTCGCCGGACGAGTCGGCCCTTTGTCGGTGCAGTGGGTAGCGTTGCACACGGAGTACGACCCGCCCCATCTGTTCGCCGACCGCCAGGAAGCCGGGCCGTTCGCCTGGTGGTATCATCGCCATCACTGCCTCGATGCCGGCGACGGCAGTACCCTCCTGCGCGATGAGGTCGAGTATGCCGTGCCCTTGGGGCTGGTTGGGCGACTGTTCGGCGGCTGGTTTATCCGCCGCAAGCTTCAGCGCATGTTCGACTATCGCCATGAGGTCACTCGTCGTTTGATCGAGTCCGGCGAATGTAGCGCCGCCACGGTGAACCGAGCATGAGTGAGTCCGAAGCGCGTCTGTTGCTGTTGGTTCACCTAGCCGCGACGCTGTTCATGACTGGCGTCATCTGGTTCGTCCAGGTGGTGCATTATCCGCTGTTTGCCGGTGTTGGCCCAACGGAGTTTTCCGCCTATGAGCAGCGCCACACCATGCTGACGACCTGGGTCGTCGCCCCGCCGATGCTCCTCGAAGCGATGACGGGCGTGCTGCTCTTCTGGCTGCGTCCGGTGGGCGTGACAACCTGGCAACTGGTGCTGGGGCTGATCCTTGGCCTGGTCATCTGGCTGTCCACGGCGTGGCTCCAAGTGCCCTGCCACGAACTGCTGTCGCGCGGCTTCGATGCCGCCGTGCAGCAGCGTCTCGTCGTCACCAACTGGATCCGCACCGTCGCTTGGAGCCTTCGTGCCCTGCTGGTGTTGAGCATGGTTTGGTTCAGCTACCGCTGAGCCTTCGCTGGGCGTGGGCCAGTCTTCGGCAGTTCGACCGATTTGGCGACGAACTTCTCCTGCACGATCACTCGGTTGTCGAGCTGTTCGATGGTCTTAGGATTGGTGTTGTTGTATCGCAAGGGCGGCGTCGTTTCGTCGGACACCACGAGGGTGTTCTCGCGGACGGTCATCTTTTTCGCTTTGTGGAAGCGCAGCGGCGAGCGGACGAGATTGTAGATGGTGTTGCCGGCGATTTCGATTTGGTCGCTGCCCTCGTCGAGGAACATGCCGTTGGACTCGGCGCTGCCCAGGTTGACCGGCACATCATGGATGACATTACCGATCAGTTTTGTCCCTGGCTGTCGGCCCAACGTGTAGATGCCTCCGCCATCACTGAGTACCTGCATAACGTGGTGAATATGATTCTGTCGCACGAGGTGGCCGCCGGCTGGCGAGGGCGTCGGATTCCAGATCCAACCCAGCGAGATGCCGGTATAAGGATGGTGGGCGATTTCGTTGTGGCTGATCTGGCAGTCCCGGGCCAGGCCGACCCACAGGGCGACCGCTCCGTAGAACTGCTGGCCGCAGCGCTGGATACGATTGTAGCGCACCTGATGCCCCGAGGCGGCCTGCTCCGGCGCAGCTCGCCACCACGGCTGGCCCCCGACAGCCCGGCTGGTGTCCTCGCCCAGATTCACGCCATTGCCGGAGATGTCCTCGACGATCGAATCTTCCAGCCGACAGCGGACCGTGTGACTACCGAACTGTAGCCCCGACGTGCCCAGATGGGCGATCCGACAGCGCGTCACGGAGCAATCCTCAGCTCGTTCGAACCACAACGCCGCGGGGACAAAGTTCCGCCCTCGACTGGGGTTGTCGTCGCGTTGTTCGTGGGCCGTCGCCTGCGAACCGGCATAGCCCCGCGCCGGCAGCTGCCAGGCACAATGCTCGAAGCTCAACCCCTGGAAGTGGACGTGGCGGATCGGTTCGCGGTCGTCGCCGCGCACCAGCAGCAGGGCCTCCGAAAACGGAGCTATCACCTCCGCATTCTCTGGATTCTCTCCCGGTAGCGGTCGATAGAGTAACTCCCCTTGCGGATCGAGAAACCACTCCCCCGGAGCGTCGAGAAAGGCCCGATGATTCTCGACGTAGTACCGCGGATGCTTCTCGAAATGATCGATCTTGTAGTGGTCGGCCCGATTGCCAATCGGATAGGCGACCGTCAGCCGCTGCGTGGCGTGATCGACCTGCTTGACCGGTATGCGCGACGTGGACCAGTCATGGAAGAAGACCAGCTCGCCGCCCTCCGTCCAGTTCGTCGGCAGGTCGCCGGCCTTAAAGGTGAAGCCGGTTCGCTTGTCCTCAAAAGCCTGAACAATGCGATGGAAGCCGACGTTGGGATGGCGAGCCCGTGGTCGTCGCTGCCCTCCGACGAACAACTCGCGAAAAGCCCATTTCCTCTCTGCTACCTCTGGAATAGTCGTCGACCAAGTGCCATCGGCGGCCACCTTCCAGCCGGTGATCGCTTTGCCGCCCGAGAGGACCACGCGCTGATCGTCGGCGGCGGCGAACGTCAGACTGCCACGCGGCGGAACGTGGCGACGTTCTAGCACCAGTGGCCGATCCAGCCGATACACTCCGCCTTGTAATACGACGCGCACGTTGGCACTCGGTTGAGCCTTGGCCAGTTCCGCCAGCCGCTCCAGCGTCTGAGTGGGGTGCTTGATCTCTGCTCCAGTTCCAACGCGAACGACGACCGGTTCCGCTGCGCCGCTCCCACTCAGGCCGAATGCCAGAATCCCGAGTACGATCATTCCTCGTCCGCTTTGTCGTCCCATCAGCGCTCTCCTTCTCCGACCCTCGGCTAGGCGAAATATCTTATCTGAGTTTTCACAAAATTATTGTCCGACTTGTATTCCGTTTGGCGAGTAGTTTGGTGACCACACTCGACTTGCACTGTAGTCCAGTCGGAAGGAATTCTAGCTCTCCCAGTGATGTAAATGCATCATGCCAAGTGATCTGCACACGCTGGCTGAACGACTGCTCCAGGAGGGATCGGTTGTCGCCGCTGATCTGGCGGAAGTGGATCTAAATCAACTGATTCAGGAACTTCATCGCTACCACACGCAACAAGTTCGACTGCGAATGTCGGAAGCGTCGCAACGGGAAGCAGACTTTGCGCGATTAATCCACGAGCTTCGCGAGCGGGTCAAGGAACTAAAAGCGCTGCATGCTGCAGCCGTGTTGCTTCGAGAGGAGCAACTCTCGGTTGAAGAAGTGCTGGAGCGCTTTGTCGCTCTGCTGCCGCCCAGCATGCAATATCCCGAGATTACCTCTGCCTGCGTCTGCCTGGGGAACTTCAAACGGGCCACGGCTAATGATCGCGAGACGGCCTGGCAGTTGACCAGCGAGTTCACCACTGCTAATGGTACCGTGGGACGGGTGCGAGTCTGCTATCTGGAGCCACGACCGCCCGCGGATCTCGGACCGTTTCTTCAAGAAGAACAGAACTTGGTCGAAGCATTGGCCGAGATGTTGCGAGTCTTCTTCGACCGTCGACACGCCTTCTCTGAATTGCACCAGAGTGAGACTCAGCTCCGCTTGCTCTTTGATCACAACCCGCATTCGATGTGGATCTACGATCCGGAGACGCTGCGGTTCCTGGCGGTCAACGACACGGCCGTCGAGCGGTACGGCTACTCGCGGGAAGAGTTCCTGGCCATGACCATTGCCGACATTCGCCCCGAGGAGGACGTGCCCGCCCTGCGACGAGCGTTGGCGGAAAATTCTGGCTTCCGCACATATACAAACAGACCCTGGCGGCATCGCCTGAAGAATGGCGAGATTATCTGGGTCGAGATCGCCTCGCAGGAGATTTCGTTCCAGGGGCGTCAGGCTCGGTTGGTACTGGCCGTGGACGTCACGCAGATACGTCAAGCCTACGACCAGCTGGCCGAGAAACAAGGCTTGCTGCGCATGGCCTCGCTGATAAGTAAAGTGGGCGGCTGGAGCGTCACGGTTCCTGAGCTGAAGGTGACCTGGTCTGACGAGATCCGCGCGGTCCACGAGGTCGACTCTAGCTACGTTCCCACCGTCGAAAAAGCTATCTCCTTTTACGCTCCGAAATATCAGGAAATTATCTGCAAGGTTTTTTTTCGCTGTGTCGAGGAGGGCACTCCCTTCGACGTGGAATGCGAGTTTATCACGGCTAAGGGTCGGTTGATCTGGGTGCGGGCCATCGGCGAGGCCGTGCTTGACGCCACCGGGCAGATCCGCGCGGTGCAGGGAGCCTTTCAGGAGATCACCGAGCAGAAAAACATTCAAGAGTCGCTGCGCGTCAGCGAGGAACGCTTTCGTCTGCTGTCACGGGCCACCCATGATGCCATCTGGGACTGGAACCTACTTACTAATGAGCTTTGGTGGGGGGAAGGGTATGAGTCCCTGTTCGGCTACAATCGCAACGAGCTTGAACCAACGATTGACTCGTGGACGAAACACATTCATCCCGAGGATCACGAACGGGTAGTGACCAAAATTTATCAAGCAATTCAAAGCGATGCGCTCTTCTGGTCCGATGAGTACCGCTACCGCCGGAAGAATGGCCAGTATGCCTTTGTTCTAGATCGCGGCTACATCATCCGCGAGGAAAGCGGACGAGCCGTGCGCATGATCGGCAGTATAAACGACTTGACGGATCGCAAACAGCTAGAATCTCAGCTGATCCAGAGTCAAAAGATGGAAGCGATCGGTCAGCTCGCCGGCGGAGTGGCTCACGACTTCAACAATCTACTGACGATCATCAACGGCTACAGCGAGATGGTGCTGGCGATGTTGCCGGTTGCCAGTGAGCTACGCGGCATGCTGACCGAGATTCGCGACGCGGGAGACCGGGCGGCGAACCTGACGCGGCAACTACTCGCCTTCAGCCGCAAACAGATGCTCTCGCCGCGGATTGTCGATCTTAATACCATCGTCGCCAACATCGAAAAGATGCTGCGCCGTCTGATCGGCGAGGACATTCGGTTGTTGACCATTCTCGCGCCGCAACTCCCCTCGATTCGGGTCGATCCCGGTCAGCTGGAACAGGTCATCATCAACCTGGCGGTCAACGCTCGCGATGCCATGCCGCAGGGCGGACGGTTGACCATGGAAACCACCCGACTGGAAATCAGGTCGGAACAGGTGAGCCGATACCACGACGTGAAGCCTGGCTCTTATGTCGCCCTGATAGTTAGTGACACAGGTTGCGGCATGCCGCCAGAAGTGCTGAATCGCATCTTTGAACCGTTCTTTACCACTAAAGAGGTCGGCAAAGGCACCGGACTGGGGTTGGCTACTGTATTCGGCATCGTCAAGCAAAGCGACGGCTACATCGACGTCACCAGCGAGGTAGGAGTGGGCACACGCTTCCAGATAATGTTTCCCGTGGCTGCCACAGAAGAGAAACGCGGTTCCCAACACGAGGGGAGACTGTTACGTGGCAGCGAAACGATCTTGCTCGTCGAGGACGAACCCGGAGTTCGCGGTATCACCCGTGTCGTCTTGGAATCGCACGGCTATAAGATTCTGGAAGCAGCCAATGGACGTCACGCCCAGGAGTTGTTCCGCCGCCATCGGGATGAGGTGCGGTTGCTCCTCACTGATGTGGTCATGCCCGAGATGAGCGGTCGCCAATTGGTCGAGCAACTGCGCCAGCAGCAACCGTCGCTGAAAGTGCTGTATATGAGCGGCTACACCGACGATGCGATCGTGCGGCACGGCCTGGATGAGGCAACCGACGCCTTTTTGCAAAAGCCGTTCTCTCCCTCGACGCTGGCTCGAACTGTGCGGTCCCTGCTCGACGTGACTTGACGTGATTGCGGCGTGTCGGGGATACTGCTGGGAGTCCGGCTCGCCTAATCTTGGAGAAAAGAGATCCTGTATGGCTGCTCCACGACCTCCCCAAGCCTACGAAACATTTATTCAACGCTTTCCCAAGCTCGGTGCAGCGTGGGAGTTGCTCACCGAGGGGGGCCAGGAAGGCCCTCTGGACGAAAAAACGATTCGGTTGGTCAAATTCGCCGTCGCCGCCGGTGCCCTGCGAGAAGGAGCGGTTCGCTCGGCGGCCCGCAAAGCGTTGGCCGCTGGCGTGGCTCGCGCGGAGCTGGAACAAGTGATCGCTCTGGCCGCTCCGACGATTGGCCTACCCTCCGCTGTCGCCGTCCATACCTGGATCGAAAAAGTCCACCTCGACAAAGACACGACGCCCCCCGAGTAAAGCTCCCAACCACAGACTCTGCCCTCCCCAGACACAGCGAGCTTGTGTAGGATCTCGGTTAGTAAAACGCGCTTCAAGCGTCCCTATTCGCGGATGCACTTCCTCCCCTTTGGAGGTTCGACGAATGCGTACCCTAGTCGTGGTTCTGATGGGCCTGGCGCTGGTGACCGCCTCAGCGCAAGCGGTGTCCGACGAGGCCGACAAGATTGACAAGTTGATCCAACAGTTGGGAGCCGACTCCTTCGCCGCTCGCGAAGCGGCAACCAAGGCGCTGGAGAAGATCGGCAGTCCGGCACTGGAGGCCTTGCTCAAAGCGAGCAAGAGCAAAGATGCCGAAGTGCGAAAACGCGCTGCGGAACTGGCCAGCAAGATTGGCCGACTCGTCGAGAGCGAGGGGATTCTCAAGCCGAAGCTGATTGAACTATCCTACAAAGACACTCCGCTGAAAGACGCCCTGAAGGACTTCTGTAAGAAGAGTGGCTATGAACTGGCACTGGTCGATCCTCAAGAGAAGCTGAAGGATAAAAAGGTAACATTGGAGACCGGCAAAGTCACATTCTGGGAGGCGCTGAAACAATTCTGCACCGCCGCTGGACTTCAGGAAGCCGATCAGGTCGGGGAATCGATCATGCGACCGTTGCCCGCGGTCGGCCCCAAAGCGGTGGCCGTGCCCATCCGAGCGCCGGCCGTCGCCCCGCCTCTGCCGCCGTTGCCTCCACCTGTGCCTCTGCCTGCTGCTGCGCCGCCGAAGGCTAAGGACGTACCGCCCAAACCCCCCGCCGCACCGGCCAACGCTGACACTGCGCCGGCCAAGCCCGCACCGGCCAACACGGACCCAAAAGACGCCAAAGAGAAGAAGGAGCAGGCCGAGGTCAAGGAAGTGCAAAAGCGCGTAGCGGTGGCCGTTACCGCCCTACAGCCGGTGCCCGCCGTGCCTGGTGCAATGCCGCCTAAGCCAGTTCCGCCCAAGATGGCCGTAGCGATCGCTCAGCAGGCCCTGGTCGAGGGGCTTGCCGCTGTGGAAGGCCCGATTGTCCTGACACCGGGCGAAGACAAACGACCCAGCGACACCTCGACCTCGGTCCGCGTGCGTGTCGCCGACCGTCAGCGCTTCCAGATTGCCACCGCCGAGCGCGAAGTGAGCGTGCCGTTGGAGATCGCCATCGAGCCGCACATGATGCTACAAAACGTCCTGTCAATCCAGGTGGACGAGGCGATCGACGAGCAAAACCAACAGCTACGCCAAGTGCCGCATGATGCTCCCTCGGAGGGAGGCACGCGCGGCCTGATGCTGCTGCCCGGGGGCGGGATCATGCTGCCGGGCTGGGCTGGGCCGCAAGGGGCCGCCATCTGGGTTCCACCGACCAATCATCGGCTGCGTATCTATTCTGGCGTCAAGTTTACGCAGGGCGAGAAGACGGCGAAACAACTGAAGCGGCTCAAGGGCACGGTCTCGGCACAGGTACTCGGGGCCAAGGAAGAGATGTTGGTTGTGGAAAAGCCCTACGACTCCGTTGGCAAGAGCGTGACCGGCAAAACCAGCGGCGAGCTACGCATCGTCGAGGCCACGACCGCCAAAGACGGCACCAAGACGCTGACGATCGAACTGGACGTTCCCAACGGCGTGGTGGTGGAGACCAGCTACCAGCTGGGTGAGGTCAAGGCACGTCCGGCGAATGCTCGACCAGCCGCCCAGGGAGGAGCCGTGCTACTGCCCGCCGTCATGCCCGGAGCCAACCGCAAGTGGTACACTCCTTGGGGGCTGACACTGCAGGACGACAAAGGCAACATTCTGCTGGCATCGATCCGTCCCGGCCCGCGAACCGGCGTCGGCAACAAGCACGAGTATCTCGCCACCTATGATCCGCAACAAGGCGAGCCGGCTAAGTTAGTGTTCACCGCCCGACGATTGGCGACCGTGCAGGTGCCGTTTCAGCTGGAGAATGTCGATCTGAAATGATGCTAGAACCACGCCCCGCCCGGCTCGACGAGTTGGTCGGAGCGTTGGAATTACTGTTTCGACATCTGACGCCGGCAGAACGGGCCTATCGGGTCACCAAGGGAGTCGAGCTGGCCCAACGTGGCGACCTGGACCTGCGCGGCGTGCTGGTGGTTCCACCGTCAGCGGTTGGTTCGATTGCAGCTTGCCCCTCACCCCCGTCCCCTCTCCCCGGCGGGGAGAGGGGGGAATCGGTGTGCAGCCTCTCACCCCCGTCCCCTCTCCCCGGCGGGGAGAGGGGGGAGCCACACGGCGTCTTCGTCTGTCAGCTTGTGCCAGGCGGAGGAAGCCTCGTCTGGCCGCCGTCGGCGCACGGCAACGTAGCTCTCGAAGATCAGTTGATCCGCGCCGGCTGTGCTTGGTTACGCCAACAAGGGGCACGCCTGGCACAGTGCTTGCTTGCGGAAGAGGAAGTCTCTCTAGCTGAGTCACTGCTGCGGAACGGTTTTAAGTATATTACCGACCTTAATTATCTCTGTTGTCGGCTGCTCGGCCAGTATCCGGCGCTCCCCAAGACTCTTCAGCTGGAAACCTACAACGAACAGCATCCCGAAGAATTTCACACAACCCTGGCACGCAGTTATGAACAGTCGCTGGACTGTCCCGAGGTGAACGGTTCGCGTAGCATCGACGAGGTGATCCAAGGCCATCGTGCCCAGGGCGTGTTTGATCCGTCGCGCTGGTGGCTGATCCGCCAATCCGGCACAGCGGCGGCTGTGCTGTTGCTGGCCGAACCAACTCCGGGCGAATGGGAGGTAGCCTATCTCGGCGTGGTGCCGGAAGCTCGACGGCTGGGGATTGGCCGCGCCGTGTTGTGGCACGCCTTACGAACCGCTCGCCAAGCCAGAGCCGATCGTGTCGTACTGAGTGTGGATGTTCGCAATGTTCCTGCCGTAAGGCTGTACAATCGGATCGGCTTTAGCGTTTATGACCGTCGTCGGGTGCTGCTGGCACTGTGGAACAGTGCGAAGCTGTAGCAGGCTCGTCGATTGTATCGTGTGGCCCAGCAGAGGAGTTGCTCTGCTCTGCTGCTTCGCGCTGGCAAGGGAAGCAGGGCGCGGCAAGAGTTGTATCCCCGAGCGACACGGCCCAAACAGGTTATCCCACCCCGTGCCTGGGCCACTCTCCTGAACCTTCCCCCACGGAAGTTGGGGAAGATAGATAGCGGCCGTCCCAACCCGGTCGCCGGAGAGATCTCGTGATACGCCAAGCTAGCGACGTCATGGCCGGCCTCGCCGACGCCATTGCTCAGCGCATCGGTGAGCCGCGCTTTGAACTCTGGTTCGCCCGACACACTCGGTTTGAAGTGATTGACGACGGCCTGAAAGTAGGGGTGCCCAACCGTCACTTTCAGGAATGGCTGAACCGGACCTTCGGCGAAGCGGTCCGCGAGGCCGCCTCCGAAGTGTTCGGTCAGCCGATGCCGGTTCGCTTCGTCATCGATCCGGAGCTGTTTCAGCAGGCCCGACGCGAACAACAAGCGGCACTAGAACAACCGCTACCGCTACCCGAGCCGAAGGCGGCCAAAACCGAGCCGACCGCGCCGCGCCAAGCGTCCACCTCGGCGAAGCGCGGCCGACGCTGGCACAAACTGAGTGACTTCGTCGTTGGACCGTGCAATCGTGTGGCTCATGCCTCGGCCCTGTGTGTGGTCGAGGCTCCAGGCGAGTCGGCCAATCCGTTGGTGCTGTATGGCCCGGTGGGAACTGGAAAGACCCACTTATTGGAGGGGATTTATGCGGAATTGCGCAAGGCACACGGCGACTGGCGCGTCACCTATCTGACTAGCGAGGAGTTCACCAATCGCTTTCTCCAGGCGATGCGCAACGATCGGTTGAGCAGTTTCCGGCGACAGTTTCGCGATTGTGACGTGCTATTGCTGGACGATTTACACTTCCTGGCGACGAAGAAGGCGACTCAGGAAGAGTTTCTGCACACCTTCGACGCGCTCTTGGCCGATGGTCGGCAACTGGTAGTGACGTGCGATTGTCACCCTCGGTTGGCTGACGACTTTACGCCAGAACTCGTCGATCGCCTGCTGGGTGGGGCGGTCTGGAGTTTGCAACCGCCCGATGCCGAGACGCGCTTGGCGATTCTCCGGGCCAAGTCACGCCGCCTCGAAGGAGTGCTGTTCCCCGACGAGGTGCTGACGTTTCTGGCCCAGCAGCTGCGCGGGAATGTTCGCGAGCTGGAGGGCGCGATTCAGAGCGTGCGGCATTACAGTCGGGTCACGGGCCGACCCATCGACGTGGCCCTGGTGCGCGAGGCGCTGACCGATCTGTTGCGGCACGCTATCCGCGTGGTACGACTGACCGACGTGGATCAAGCGACCTGTGCCGTGCTGCGACTCGAACCCGGTTCGCTTCAGAGTCAGGCGCGGGCCTGGGCCGTTAGTCATCCGCGCATGGTGGCGATGTTCCTGGCTCGCAAGCACACGGCAGCCTCATACAGCGACATCGGCAAGCACTTTGGGGGACGCAATCATAGCACCGTGGTTGCCGCCGAGAAGAAAGTGCGAGCCTGGCTAGACGAAAATCTCGAACTCTCGCTAGGCGAGCGGCGCATTCGCGTGCGCGAACTGGTCGAACGAGTGGAACACGATCTGTTGCGCTGAACGGAACGTCTCGCAAAAACAGAACGGAGGAAGCGGGGTGTGCCTGGCCACTTCCTCCGTCTACGGGGTTGTGGGTCCAGCGAAGTTAATCGGCACCCGCCTCAGCCAACGGAGATTGCTGCGAGTTGCCCGAATTCTCCGCCCCGTGCGACCGCTCGTTGCCTGGACGAGAGATCGGCTCGGTGGGAGTCAGTTCCGACAGATCGATCTTGGTCAATGGGTTGGGCAGGATGGAGAAAATACCGCCATATCGTGCGCGAGGATACATTCTGGCCATGACACTTAATCTCCCCTTTTACGAGGTGAAAGATCGTAAAATCCATGTGTCCAGTCAGAGGCGACACCGAAACCGCTTCGGTGTGCCACGTTACTCGACGTCAACGCGGTGGGTGATGGCGGGAGACTTCCCGCGAGGTCTCATTTGCGCCAACAACAGTTGACCACATGGATTCGCACCGAGGCGTAAGGGGACACGGCACTCGGAACGAACGAAGGGAAGAGCGAGGCAGAATCCCGGTCTGTAAGCAGGCGAGCCGGACTACGCGGCGAAGCCGCCTCCAGACGTGCGGAACGATCCCCAGCGAGGAACGAAACGGCGGTTTCCGTCTCCGATTCGGCGACAATCGGAGTGGCTAACCCCAGCCCCAGAATCAGCCCCAATAGAGCTGACAATAGAGTGCGAAGTACAGCCGACATTGGAATAAACCTTACCGTTGCCTCATACACCGAGATGGTAACAGGGACTCAACAGGCAGATATGCCGTCGAATCAGTATATCGTTATCGTCTCCGAGAAGCAAGAGATTTCAGTGATTTTTGTCGCGAATTCTAGATCCTGATTTAGGAGTTTCCGATCGAGTTCTCTTCACCCCGCAGGCGGTCTCGTACATAATATCTCAGATCGAATCAAGTTGGCGTCGTCGCCATCCGGACGGCTTGCACAATCCTTACCTTAGGACCGTATGAACACTACTTCTGCCAGCCTGTTGGAGAAACTCCGTCGACCCGGAGATCGGGAAGCCTGGGAACGGTTTGTCGATTTGTACACGCCGCTGTTGCATCACTGGGCGCGGCAGCTGGGCAGGCAACACTCCGATGCGGATAACCTGGTGCAGGATGTGCTGGTTCGGCTACTGGAAGAGTTGCCGCGCTTCGACTATCGACCTGGCGGGCGATTTCGCGGCTGGCTATGGACGGTCACGTTGAACCTGCACCGCATGCAGTGCCGGGCACATGCTCGACAGCCGGTGCCCGCGAGTTTGTCGGACTCGGGGTGTGAGGCTCCCGCCGATGTCGAGGATATAGAAGAGTCTGAATATCGTCAGTACCTGGTGGATCGAGCGTTGCGTCTGATGCAGGTAGACTTCGAGCCTACCACCTGGCAGGCGTGCTGGCTCTATGTCGTCGAGGAGCGATCTCCCGCCGAGGTGGCTGACAAGCTCGGCATCACCGTCAATGCCGTCCATCTGGCCAAGGCTCGCGTGCTGAAACGCTTGAGGCAGGAACTGAACGGCCTGCTAGAATAAGTTTCCCATTTTCGCGACAATCTCATCGGCCTGGCTGCATAGACCTGGATAGCGACCGTCGAATGTCGCGACGCAGGAACACGAGCATGCACCCAGTCGACTTGTGTCCCGATGACGCCGAGCTGGAACAACTCCTCCTCGGGCGGATCGGCGACGAACGAGAACCTGCGCTGCTGGAGCATCTGGCCGGCTGTAAGGCCTGTGCGGCGCGTGCCTCCTCGTTGAATCCCCAGGATGATCTCGTCGCAACAATGCGGCAGCGTTCGCCGATTCTCGAAGCCGCAGTAGACACTCCAATCGATTGGAGCCGAGTCTGGTCGCTGAAATCCCATACGGAGCTTTCCGGGCATATTGGTCCCTACCGAGTGGAGCGTCTGCTTGGCTCCGGTGGAATGGGCGTTGTCTATCTGGCCCGCCATGAGCAGTTGGGGCGACTGGTAGCCGTCAAGTTGATAGCCCGGAGAGACGGTCTCGATCAGCTCCGCCGTTCTCGCTTCCGGCGTGAGGCCGAGTTGATCTCCGGCGTTGGGCATCCCAACGTGGTGACGCTCTACGATATCGGAGATTGGGACGGCGTGCCGTACTTTGCCATGGAGTATATCGCGGCCGGCACACTGGCGGAGCGGCTGAAGCAAGGTCCGCTGTCGCCGCGCCTTGCTGCCAACTGGGTCGAGCAGATCGCGCGTGGCGTGGCGGCAGCTCATGCCGTCGGGGTCATTCACCGTGACTTGAAGCCCGCCAATGTGCTGCTGTCCAGCAACGGACTCGGCGGAGAGACTATACCGAAGGTCACGGATTTCGGCCTGGCCCGACGTCTAGACGATCCCCAGGGGCACACCCGCCCGGGCGAACTGCTCGGCACACCGTCGTACATGGCTCCGGAGCAAATCGATCCAAGCAAAGTGTCACCGGCGGCAGACGTCTACGCCCTGGGCGCGATCCTCTACGAAACGTTGACTGGTCGCCCCCCGTTCCTGGGCGCATCGCCGCTGGACACGTTGGACCAGGCCCGATCGCTCGATCCGGTTCCGCCGAGCAGGTTGCAGCCTGGCGTGTCGCGCGGCCTGCAAGCGATCACCTTGAAATGCCTGGAGAAGGATCCCGCTCGGCGGTACGCCTCCGCCGAAGCTCTGGCGGACGATCTGCGGCGCTGGCTCACGGGCCAGCCGATTCTAGCTCGTCCAGATGGAATCGGGGAGCGCGTCTGGAAGTGGGCGCGGCAAAAGCCCGCAATCGCCGTGCTGGTTGTGGGGAGTATGGTTGGCGTGGCTATCCTGCTGGTCGTGGCAGGGCTATACGAGCGAAGCCTACGCCAAGCTTTGGCCCAGGCTACCGTCGAGGGACAGCGGGCCGATGAAAACTATAAAAAAGCTCGTAAAACTTTAAAAAACATACTCCAGCGCACCCGTGATCGGCGGTGGAACGAGGTGCCGAGACTCCAGCAGCTCAAGCGGGAGCAGGTCGAGGATGCCCTGGCGTTTTTTGAACAAATCGCTCAGCAGTGGGGAGATTCGTTGCAAGTCCGCGAGGACATATCCTGGGCTATTTTGGAGATGGGCAAAGTCCACTATTCCCTGGGCCGCTCTGCACAGGCCAACGAGGCACTACTCCGCGCCGATCAACTGACGAAGGCATTGCTCGACGAGTATCCCGAGCAGGACAGCATTCGTTTACTACGAGCCGACGTGCTGTTGTCACTGGGGGCACTGGTCCACGGGTTCACGCCTCAGTCCGCCTCGATCTTGCAAGAGTCCGCTTCGTTGCTGGAAGAACTGCTACGAGATCGCCCTGGATTGCACGAAGCTCGCTCGGGGCTGGCTAACGTGCTGATCACGCTAGGCGGAGTTTACGTCCAACTAGGCCGCTTCGCCGATGCCCAACGCTGTCTGCCGCGCGCGATCGAGCTGTATGATGAACTGCTTCAGGAGGAGCCGAAGAACGATACCTATCGAATGGCCCGAGCCAAGGCGCGGGTCAATCTGGCCGCGTCCTACCGCCAGTCGAAACGGGGGGAGTTACTTCGCCGCGAAAATGACCTGGCCGAAGCCGAGCTCGAACGGTTGTACACCAAGAATCCGGCAGACGACGACGTGCTCCGCGCTTTGGCCGTGCTGCGGATCAATCACGCTTACGATCTTCAGGCGGAGGGGAAGGTCGATGCAGGATTGGATTATCTTTCACGCAATCTGCCCATGCTCGAACAGGCTCTGCGTCGTGAACCCGATTCGCCCATTCATCGGGATGCCCTGTTTCGTACCCAGGGCACCCGGGCACTCTTGTACGATGGCTCCGGTCGCAAGCGGGAGGCGTTGCAAGCCTGGGAACAGACGATGCGATTCGCGCCGCCCGAACAGATCCCGCAGTTGCGCGCCCAGCTCATCAACTTGCTGCTTGACCTCAACGAAACCGACCGTGTCCCTGACGAACTCGACACGCTGCTGAAGGAATACAGCAGCAATCGCTACGCGGAGACCTGGAAGCATCTCGCTGCTGAGTTCGCGCGCCATGCAGCCAACGCCAAGGGCAAGTCGCTGCAACAACGTTTTCTGGATGCTGAACAGAAAGCAATCTCGCGAATCCGTGAGATCGAGAAAGACACCAAACCGCAATAACCCTACGGAACCACCACCCGGAACAGAAAAGAGAGCAATCCCATGTCCCAACCGCGCAAGCCTCGAAACCATAAAACCTCTTTATCCTTTCGGCATAGTCGCTTTCCTCTGCTCGAACGCCTCGAAGACCGTACCCTACCCAGCGTCACTCCGCTGACTTATCAGGATCCGGCCTACTGGGGCGATACCGGGTTTTATGGCGCGTCGGGCCGGTGGTTTTCCGAGCAGCCGTCGATCTCCGCCGACGGCCAACTGGTGGCGTTCACCAGTCACGCTAACAACCTGGTGCCGAACGACTTCAACAACGTCGAGGACGTGTTCGTCTACAACCGGGGCACCGGGGCGATCACCCTCGTCAGCGTCGATCGGACCGGCACGAAGAGCGGCAATTTCGGCTCGTTCAACCCCAAGATCAGCGCCGACGGACGGTTTGTGATGTTCTTCAGCGAGGCGACCGACCTCACCGACGAGGCGATCCTGACCGGCGGCGGCCACCCCGACCTGTTCGTCCGCGACTTGACCACGAACACCACGACGCTGATCAGCGTCAGCACGACGAACACCGGCGGCAACGTCGGCACCTACGAGGCGTCGATGAGCGCCGACGGCAGCGTGATCGCGTTTATGAGCAACGCCAACAACCTCGTCCCCGGAGACACGAACAACGCGTCCGACGTCTTCGTCCGCCGCTGGCGCGACGCCACGCCGACGACGGTCCGCGTCAGCCTCACCGAGGCCGGCGGCCAGGCGACTGGTGCTTCGACCCATCCGGTGATCAGCGCCAACGGCAACGCGGTGGTGTTCAGCAGCAACGCCGACCTCGTGCCGCTCGACAACAACGGCCTCGCCGATACCTACGTCCGCAACCTGGTCAACAACACGACGACACTCGTCTCCGCCGACCCGACCGGGGCCAGCGCCAACGCCCACGCCGGCACGTTCACCGGCCAGGCGATCAGCGGCGACGGGCGGTTCGTCGTGTTCAACTCCGGCGCGACCAACCTCGTCGAGGGCGTCAACGGCGAAAACGTCTTCCTCCGCGACATCCTCGCCAACGGCGGGCAGGGCCGCACATACCTCGTCAGCCGCGGCCGAATCGCCAGCAGCGGCGGCGGGTTCCTGCCGGTCATCACGCCGAACGGTCGGTACGTCGTCTTTCTCTCCGGCGGGACCAACGTCGCCAGTGACATCGTCGCCGCGAACGCGAGCCTGAACGTTTACCGGGCCGACCTCGGCAACCTCGACGACATCACGATCAAGCTCGTCAACGTCAACGCGGCCGGCACCGCCGGCGGCAACCACCACGTCGGCGGCCACCGGAACCTCGACACCCCGACCGTCACGCCCGACGGCCGCTACGTCTCGTTCGCCAGCTACGCCACTGACCTCGTCGCCGGCGTCACCGACGGCCACGGCACAGCCACCTACGACGTGTTCGTCCGCGACGTGGAACTGGGCGTAACGCGCTACCTCAGCGTTACCCCGTCGGGCGCGACCGGCGGCAACAAGCAGTCGCTCTACCCG
Organism: uncultured Gemmataceae bacterium; assembly: GCA_937923405.1. Classification (GTDB taxonomy): domain Bacteria; phylum Planctomycetota; class Planctomycetia; order Gemmatales; family Gemmataceae; genus CALDUY01. Next base: position 147,609 of record CALDUY010000017.1, read on the forward strand.
GCGGCGCTGAACGACCCGGCGCAGGCTGACGGCCGGCTCGTCGCCGCATTCGTTAGCGAAGCCACCGACCTCGTCGGCGGCGTGACCGACGGCAACCGTCAGCAGGATCTTTTCGTGCGGGACGTGACGGCGGGATTTACGGATTTGGCGTCGCGCCGCACTCCACTGTTTCCGCGCGAGAACCTCTCGGAGGCCGGCGTCAACTCGTTCGAGGCGATCACGCCCGACGGGCGCTATGCCGTGTGGAGCAGCAACCAAACCGACTTGGTCTCGTCGATCACCGACACCGCCTGGTTCGCCGAGCATGTTTACCTCGTCGATCGGGTGACTGGGGTCACCGAGATGGTCTCGGCCAAACCTTCGGGCCTCCATTCCGGAAGGACTTTTGGTCGGGCCGCGATCAGTGACGATGGCCGTTACGTCTATTTCTTCGGCCACGGTAACCAGAATCTCGACGCCTCCATTCCCGATGGCGGCATCGGGCAACTCTATCGTCGGGATCGCGTCTTGAACAAAACAACGATGGTCAGTGTCGCAGCCTCGGGTACCGCTTCGACCGGCGCGCTGATCGGCGACGGACTCAGCATCTCTGGTGATGGCCGTTACGTTGCCTTCCTCAGCATGGGCACGGACCTGGTGGAGGGCTTCGTCGATGGGAACGGCAACGGCTGGGGCATGTACGATTTGTTCGTCCGCGACATGGTGACGGGACAGACTCGACTGGTTAGCCATGTGTCGGAATCGCTGACCACCAGCGGCAACAGCTATTCGCTTGCTCCCGTGTTCAGCCGCGATGGCACCAAACTGATCTTCAACAGTCGAGCGACAAACCTGCTCTCGGGAGTGACTGACACCAACAATAACGACGACGTATATGCCTACGACGTGGCCACCGACGCATTGTCCTTAGTGAGCGTCAGTACGACGCCGAACACCACGGGGAACGCTGGCTCCGCAGAGGACGGTAACAGTCGGGTTCGGGTCAGCGACGATGGTCGCTACGTCGTCTTCACCAGTTCCGCGTCGAATTTGGTCAGCACGGCCACGACAGGATTGAAAGTCTTCCGCCGCGATCTGTGGACCAACACCACGATCTTGGTGAGCGTCTCCACGACGGGAGGGGATAGCAACGGACATAGTTTTGCCCCGGACATCTCGGCCGATGGCCAGAAGATCGTCTTCCAGAGCAATGGAAACGACCTGGTCGGACTGCCTGTGACTGGCGGGTTCAACCAAGTGTATCTCCGCGACCTCTCTGGTCCGACCCCCACGACGACCTTGGTCAGCGTGCTGCCCGATGGCAGTGCTGGTGGCAATTCAAATTCGACTACCGAGATCTTCTATAACGTCGGCACCCGAATCAGCGCCGATGGCCGGTACGTCGCTTTCCTCAGCCAGGCGAGCAATCTCGTCCCCGGTTTCGTGGATGGTAATCCGAGCAGCCAGAGTGATCTGTACCTGCGCGATCTACTGACCGGACGCACCGCGCTGGTGAGTTACAACAACACCGGCATGGCCTCCTCGGAACAGGGGGCGGCTGTGGGCCAGTATGGTCATGCTGGCACCTACCTGTTTGCCCGCAATGGGCCGACGGTCTTCTTCGACTCTCCGGCCCGAAATCTCGTCAATGGTGATCGCAACGTCGGGGCCGATCTGTTCGTCTACACGTTGCAAGGCTCCAGCACCATCAGCGGGAGGGTGTTCCACGATCTTGACGCCAACGGGACACAGAACGGCTCCGAAGTAGGCTTGCAAGATTGGACCGTGTACATCGACGCCAACGGCAACGGCCGGTTCGACCGGGGGGAGCAAAACGTCCAGGCGGACGCCAACGGCGACTACCGGCTGACGAACCTTGCGGCCGGGACGTACTCCGTCGGCTTCGTAATGTTAACCGGCTTCGAGCGGACCACGCCGACGGGGAACAACGGCTTCCGTCAGGTAACCCTGGCAACCGATACGACGGCCGTAACCGGTGTGAACTTCGGCGCGCGACAGGCACCGGCAGATCTGGTCGTCGATTCGGTCAGCGCTCCGACCGCCCTGCAGCCGGGCCAGCGCGTCCTCGTCCGCTGGGTCGGCCGCAACGTCGGGCAGAACGCCATCACCGGGAGCTGGCAGGACGCCGTCTACCTCTCCACCGACCAGACCCTCGACGCCGGCGACCTCCTGTTGACCACCGTGTCGCGCTCCGGGCCGCTGGCCGCGAACGGCACCTACGTCGGAACCGCCGTGGCGACGCTGCCGGCGACGCAGGGCAGTTATTACTTCCTCGTCCAGGCCGACCGCCGCAAACAGATCGCCAACGACGCCAACCGCGACAACAACCTCGCGGCGACCGCCTCGCCGACCGCGCTGACCCTGGCCACGCTCACGCTTGACGTGCCGTTCGCCAGCCAGCTCGACGGGCCGGACGACGTGCGGTACTTCCAGCTCACCGTACCGGCCGGCAGCACCCTCCGGCTGGCCCTCGACAGCGCCGGCACCGACGGCAGCACGGAGCTGTACATCCGCCGTCCCGGTGCCGGGCTGCCCAGCCTGTGGGAATTCGACGTTTCCAGCCGCGCCCTCCAGCCCGACCAGCTGGCCGTCGTGCCGCTCACCCAGGCCGGCACGTACACGATCCTGGTCGTCGGCCGGCAGGGGGCGGCGGCGTCGGCGGGGTTCACGCTGACGGCGCGGCTGCCGGGCTTCGCCCTGGACCGCATCGACCGCAACCGGGGCGGCAACTCCGGCCGGTTCACCATGCTGCTCGACGGCAGCGACTTCACCCGAAACACCGTCGTCCGGCTGGTCCGGGGGGCGACCGTCGTGACGCCGGTTTCGCTCCAGTTCATCGACTCGACGCGGGTCTACGCCGTGTTCAACCTGACCGGCCAGCCGGTCGGCACTTACGACGTCCAGGCACTCGACGGTGCCCGATCGTCTACCCTGCCCGCAGCGTTCCAGATTGTCCCCGCTAGCGAGCCGCAGCTCCAGACGAACCTGATCGTCCCGGCGTTCATCCGCTCCAACCGCGAGGCGCTGGTCACGCTGGAGTACACCAACGTCGGCGACAACGACATCGACGCCCCGCTGCTGGCGCTGACGGCCGACAACGCGATCTTCCGGCTGGTCGAGCAGGCTGGCTTCTCGGTCGGCAAAATGGAGTTCCTGGCGATCGCCGAGGACGGCCCCGCCGGCGTGCTGCGGCCGGGCCAGACAAGCAAGCTACGCTTCCGCGCCGGCGTCACCATTTTCGTGCAGAACGCCCCGGTGTCGGTCCAGCTGGAAGAGCTGACCTCCGTCAACGCCGTCATCCCGTGGGAGGACTTCAAGAACGCGGCCCGGCCGACCGGCACCAGCGCTGAGGCATGGGACGTGATCTGGGCGAACTTCCTGGCGCGGGTCGGATCGACGGCCGGCTCGTACAACGCCCGGCTGGCCGGCCGGGCAACTTACCTGAGCAACCTCGGCATCCGCACCGCCGACGTCAGCCGGCTACTTGTCGGTGAGCTGCAACTGGCCGACAACTCGTCGCAATTCCTGACGCCGTTGACCGCCATTGATGCGGCGCTACCGACGCGCGGCCTGCCGCTGACGTTCAGCCGCCAGTTCGCCCAGACCATCTCGGGCCGCTACCGCCAGGGGCTGCTCGGCCGGGGCTGGGCGACGAACTGGGACGGCCGGCTGCTCGAAAACACCAGCGGCAGCGTCGCCATCGAGACCGGCGGCGGCCAGCGGGTGTTCTCGAAGACAGCGCTGGGGACGTATCTCTCGTCGCCGGCCGACAAGGGGACGCTGACCCGCGTCGGCAGCGATTTCCACCTGACCGAGATCGACGGCTCGCTGACGGTGTATGGAGGGGACGGTCTGCTCAAGTTCGTTCAGGACGCTCTCGGCACCCGGATCACGGCGGCGTACACCGGCGGCAAGTTGGTCAGCCTGACGCACTCCGGCGGCGGTTCGCTGACGTTTCGCTACGACGCCAACGGCCGCATGGACCGCGTCAGCGACTCCACCGGCCGGCACACCAACTATACCTACGACGCCAACGGCCAACTCGCCACCGTCGAGACGATCAACGGCGTCACCAGCTACACCTACGACGCCGGCACCACGCCGGCCCGCAAGTACGCCGTCACGGGCATCACCAACCTCGACGGCACGACGATCCAATACGAGTACGACGCGGCCGGCCGGCTCGTCGCCCAGAGCGGCAGCGGCATCGGGCGGATGACGTTCGCCTACGACGACTACCTCGGCCTGACGATCACTGACGCTAACACCGCTTCGGTGACAATCTATTACAACGACCACCTCCAGCCGGAGTTGATCCGCGACCCGCTCGGCCGGGTGACGGAGTACGACTACGGGACGCACCGCCGGCTCACCCGGCTGCTGGCCGCCGACGGCGGGGAGACGGTCTACACGTACGACGCCAACGGCATACTGACCGGCCACATCAACCAGCTTGGCCAGCGCGTCGATCTGACGCTCGATCCGGCGAACGGCCAGCTGAAGGCGTACCGCGACGCCCAGGGCGGCCGAGTCCAGTATGAACACGACGCCGCAGGCAACGTCCGGTCGATCACCTACCCCGGCGGGGGCACGGAGCGGTTCACCTACGACCCGCTCGGCGACCTGACCGAGACGGTGAACCGGAGCGGCCAGGTGACCCGGATTCAATACAACGCGCTCGGCCTGGTCCGGCGGCTGGACTTCGCCGACGGCACGCATCAGGAGTTCACCCACGACGCCCGCGGCAACCTGCTGACGGCGACCGATGCGTCCGGCACGATCACACTCCGCTACGACGCCGCTGATCGGCTGGACCAGATCACTTACCCCGGCGGCCGGTCGCTGACGTTCACCTTCGACGCGGTGGGGCGGCGGCAGACGAGCGTCGATCAGGACGGCTTCACCGTGAAGTATTCCTACGACGCCGCTGGCCGGCTCCGCGAGCTGCGAGACGGCGGCAACGCGCTCATCGTGACCTACGCCTACAACGCCACAGGCCGGCTGCTGAGCAAGACGCACGGCAACGGCACCATCACCGAGTACGATTACGACGCGGCCGGCCAGCTGCGGAGCATCGTCAACCGCGCCCCCGGCGGGGCGGTCAACTCGCGGTTCGACTACACCTACAATCGGCTCGGCCAGCGTGACAGCGTGACGACCGGCGACGGCCGGACCGATTACGAGTACGACGCCTCGGGGCAACTGACCAAGGTGACGCTGCCCGGCGGTCGGACCATCCGCTATCAGTACGACGCCGCCGGCAACCGGACGTCGGTCCTCGACAGCCTGCTCGGCACAACGACGTATCAATCTAACGAGCGGAACCAGATCACCGTCGCCGGCCAGGCCAGCTACCTGTACGACGCCGACGGCAACCTGACCCGCGTCACCGACGACACGGGCACGACCTCCTACGGCTGGAACGTCAAGGGCCAGCTGGTCAGCGTCGTCGGCCCGACGGGGACGACGACGTATGAGTACGACGCGCTGGGGAACCGCGCCGCCGTCGTCCGCAACGGCGTCCGCACCGAGTACCTGACCGACCTCGTCGGCCTGGGCAACATCGTTGGCGAGTACCAGGGCGCGACGCGGACGAACTACGTCCACGGCGACGGGCTGGTCAGCCAGGTGACGGCCGGTTCGGCGGCGTACTACGACTTCGACGCGCTGGGCTCGACGGCCGGCCTTACCGGGGCGGCGGGAACCTACGTCAACCGCTACGGCTACCTGCCGTTCGGCGAGACGACGGTGCTGGCGTCGGCCCGGCACAACCCGTTCACGTACCACGGCGAGGGCGGCGTACTCGACGAGGGCGGCGGGCGGTTCCACATGCGGGCGCGGTTCTACGACACGCGGGCGGGGCAGTTCCTGTCGGACGACCCGCTCGGCCTGGCCGGGCTAGACTACAACTTCCGCCGGTTCGTCAACAACATGCCGACGGTCGGGACCGACCCGAGCGGGCTGTGCATCGACCTGGCCAGCGCCGTCACCAACACGCTGTACACGCTCGGCTCGTTAGGCACAGGAATTACGGGAAACGTGTACGGCGGGCGAAGCGAGGCGCTGTTCCGCATGGCCTACTTCGAGCCGAGCAAGGATCTCGCGAATGCCATCGGGGACGCCGGCCACATCACCAAGGGGCTTTCCAAGGTCCTCGGAAAAGTGAGTTTCGTGACCGGGGCGGCCGCCGCCGGGAGCAGTTTTCTCAACAGTTTCAACAACTTCACGAGCGGCAAGCCGGCGCATGGCCTCAAAGACCTGATCGCAGGCGGTCTCGGGGTGGCCTCGCTGTCGGGAAACCCCGTGTTCCTCGCCCTCTCCGTCGGGGCCAGCCTTGCCGACCCAGTCTTGAACGCGCTGCTCGACGAGTTCGAGCCGGCCAACGGCAAGAAGCCCAAGGGGCCGCCGAACTTTTCCAAGATCATTCGCCCGTGCGACCCCAACGACATCGTCGGCCCGGCCGGTGTCGGCGACGAGATGTATGTCGCCCTGGGCAGCCGGTTCGCCTACCAGGTGAACTTCGAGAACGACCCGGAGCAGGCCAGCGCCCCCGCCCAGGACGTGATCATCACCACCCAGCTCGACCCCGACCTCGACTGGGCCACGTTCGCCTTCGGCCCGGTCAACTTCGGCTCGCTCACCGTCGAGGTGCCGAACAACGTCCAGGCCTACCGCACGCGGGTGGACTACAAGAACCAGGACGGCAGCCCGCTGGACGTGGACATCGAGATGAAGCTCGACTCGGCCACCGGCCTCGTCACTTGGATCTTCCGCTCGCTCGACCCGGTGACGGGAACGTACCCCGAGGACGCGCTGGCCGGCTTCCTGCCCGTCAACGACGTCACCAGCCGGGGCCGCGGCTACGTCACGTTCGAGGTCGCCCCGAAGGCGAACCTGACCACCGGCACGACCATCGACCAGCAGGCGAGCATCGTCTTCGACACCAACGCCCCGCTCGACACCAACATCTTCACCAACACCATCGACAGCACGCCGCCGAGTTCGACGGTCTCGGCACCGGCGGTGTCGCTGGCGTCCAACTTCCTCGTCTCCTGGGCCGGCTCCGACGCCCATTCCGGGATCAACACCTACACCGTCTTCGTCAGCGTCAATGGCGGGGGTTTCACGGTGTGGCAAGAGAACGTCTCAACCACCTCGGCGCTGTATCCCGGGGTCGTGGGGAACACCTACCGCTTCTACAGCATCGCCACGGACAACGTCGGCAACGTCGAAGCGGCTCCGAGCCTGCCCGACGCCACGACACGGGTCGTAAGCTCCGCCGTCGGCTTGCGGCGCAACGGTGACAACGTCGAGCTGATCGATTCACAGACGCAGCAGGTGTTACTCGTTCGCTCGCTGAACGATCCGACCCCGTTGGTGCTGACCGGGAGCGACGACGGCTCGGAAACGCTGACGCTGAATTATGCCCACGGCGGCGCGTTCACGCTGTCGGGCGGCCTCCAGTTCCAGGCCGGGCAGGGCGGCGACGATCGCTTCGTCCTCCTCGGCGACGGCACCGGCAAGGCCGTGGTGATTCCAGGGCTGACCACCACCTGGGCGATTCACGGCACGACGGTGCAACTGACCGGCGTCGAGGCCCAGCAGATCAGTAACGTAGCCTCCCTAGAACTGACGGCCGGACCAGGCAACGACGACTTCACGATCGATCGACCGATGCTCGGTCAGAACGTGATCAGCGGAACTGGCCTCGCGCCTCTGACGTTCTTCAATGTCCCCACACTGGTGATGAACCTCGGCGACGGCACGAACCGCGTCACGATCAACGGCGGGTTCAGCGCGGCGAGGCTGAAATTCATGACCATCCACGGCGGCACGGGCAGTGACAGCCTGCTGCACAACGCCGCTTCGCTGAAGCTACCCGTGGCTGGTGGAGCCTATCGGTTCAACGGCGGCGCGGGGGTGGATTCCGTCGGCGGCAGCGGCAACGTCAACTGGACGCTGACCGCGAACACCCTCCGCAGCAGTGCTGGCGGCACACTGACGTTCTCCAGTGTCGAACTTGGCCGACTGACCGGCGGCGCGGGCAACAACGTTCTCGATGCCAGCGCCTTCAGGGGGCGAGCCTATCTGTCTGGCGGTGCGGGCAACGACATCCTGCGCGGCTCCCGAGGCGGAAGCATCCTCCTGGGCGGAATTGGCAACGACATGCTGATCGGCGGAGCGGGCCGCGATTTGCTCCTGGGCGGACTGGGAGCCGACTCGCTCACCGGCGGCGCGGGCGAGGACATCCTGATCGGCGGCACCACCAGCAGCGACAACAGCTGGCCGCAGCTTGAGGCGATCCACAACGAATGGCTCCGTCGAGATCTCGCCTTCGCTGCTCGCGTGGCCCGCTTGCGCGACCAAGCGGCAGTTCGGCTCAACCGAAGCACGGTGAGCGACGATGTGTTCCGCGACGTGGCTCGTGGCGGTCCTGACGCCGACTGGTTCTGGCTGCGTCTCGTGGCGGGAGTCGTCGATTTACTCGTCGATCGCCAGGTTCCAGACCGGGTGAACTGATTCCCTCACTCTTCAAACAGTTGGGTGTGACGCAAGCCGCAGGCTAAAGCCTGCGGCTACCAGTTGGGATTGGTAGCCGTGGGCTTCAGCCCGCGCGGTGGTAGCCGTGGGCTTCAGCCCACGTCCCGCCACCACACCATCTGGAGAAGCGCTCGAACAACTCACTCTAACTCGATGTTATAGGTATTTTCTCCTGCGGTGACGGTGAACTCCAGGCCGGAGGTCTTCGGATCGGCGTACTTCGCGGGAATGGTGTCGTCGTCCTTGCCTTTTCCCTTGGGCTTGGCTTTAGCCTTGTCCGCCTTGATCTTGTCGTCCTTGTCTTTGGGCAGCTCAAAGTCACCGAACGGTTGAATGAAAATCTTGCAGGTGCCTACAGGAACACCGGCAACGGAATACTTGCCGTCGGCGATCGGGCCAGTGATTACTCGTCGCTTGCTGGTAGGATGAGCGAAGGAAATCAGCCCTTTGGCCACGGGATTACCCTTGAGTTTGACCTCACCAGAGACCGACCCCGTCGACTCTCCGCAACCGACGAGGGGCAAAGCGATCAGACAGGTGAACGCAACTGCCAAACCCCTCAACCAGGGGAATGAATACATGGCTAAGGCTCCTGGAGGGAAAACAAAGTTGGCGTGAAGACTCCTGAGAATCTCCACGCCGTGTTTAGTATGTCATTCTGCCGAAGTCTGGCAATAGGCGAGATTAGTAGTCGCCGACAATGTCGCCGGCTGCGGGAGTCAACAAAGCCCACCAGACACCAGGATCAACTTCAGGAGCGATCATCTGAATGCTGCCATCGGCGAGACAGACATTGGTACCACCCGTGAAACTGGCATGAGCAATAAAGCAAGCCGGACGGTCGTTGAGATTGGCGGAATTCAATCGAGGACGATACTGGAATCTCGCTGCGCCACCAATCGCCGGAGCTCGTGCAATGATCGGAGCATCCTCGACGGCATGCAATCGTGGAGTCCAGGCCCACAATTGAGGATGAGGTCCGGTCGGTGGGTTGACCAACAGATTCATGCACTGAGAGATCTTTTCGGCAAAAAGGATGGTGCTGGAAGCGCCGTCGGTGAACGTGGAACTCATGTTGGGAGAACCAGTGAAACCGTTGGTCACCGGATCGCCGAAGACCTGGAAGTTCGCTGCGTAACTGGTCAATCCCCAACTTCCCGCTGGAGTAGTAGGTAGACTAACCGACCCATTGCCGTAGCCTTCATCGACCGGCGAACGGAAACCTTTCATGGGGTAGCCACCCGCCAAGTCGCCAGGACCAAATAGCCCTGCCCCAGCGCCGAGGTTTTTGAATACTTGTTCTTGTTCGAGATAGGGCAGGATAGCCACGAAAACCGAAGTCTCCGTCGGAGTCGCCCCAATGGCACCAAGCCGATACAGCGGTGGTAGTTTGCCCTTCCGCTGCGTGGCATAGTTGGTGATCGCTAGGCCCATCTGCTTGAGGTTGTTCTGCGATTCTAGACGAGCTGCTGCTTCGCGGACTTTCTGAACGGCAGGCAGTAGCAGGCCGATCAGGACGGCGATGATGGCAATGACAACCAACAATTCGATTAGCGTAAACCCTTGGGATCGGCGTCTTTGAGCCAAGCGCACCATAAATGTACCCTCATGAGCCGTGGTGGTTACAAGTTAGGAATTGGTCTGGCCCCTCCGGCACTGCCTGGCGGCGGTGAAATGTGGCGCGTTTCGTTCCGGAGATCGGCACCCCTCAGCTTCTCAATGTAGTGTAACCAGGTGTCCGCGTCAAGCGTCCGGCAAGCCGCCTCGCTGATTTTTCTCCACTGTTATAGTCGCTTTCTCCTTTTCTTCTCATGACTCACTCATGACGGTTTAATGAATCAACAACTATAGATACCTGTGCCAGGATGAAGAGAGTCTCTCTACTTGCTGGTGGTATTCCCCTGGACCGTCGCCCTCACAGGAGAGAGTTTCGTGCTGGATCCAACGTCATTCACGACACTATACATCTGGCTGGGAGTTGGGGTGACGGCGTTGGTGCTGGGCGCGTTTTGCCTGCTAATCCCGGCTCGTCGTCGAACCGCATCTGCACGTCCTTGGTTGATGCCGCTGCTCAGTGCAGTGGCTCTGGGAATAATGTCCGGCGTCTTGGCCCTGACCTGGTCCATTGAGGCAGCCATTCCAGTTTCGCTCACGGTCGTGCTGGCTCTGGTGCTGACAGCTTTTCGTACCTCTATTCCGGGACGGTTGATTCACGCACTGGTTCGATCGGCCGAGAAGCCTTCCATTCAGGCCGCGGCCATTCTGGCCTTCGGGGCAGGAATCCTCGCTTGGCAGGTCTGGGCACTCAAACACGAGCTGGAGCAGGAACTGAGCGAAGCCGATCGCCACATGGCTGCTCTAGTCATGCCCGATCTGAAGCCCCTGGAGCAGTACGTTTCTCTCACCGATCAAGGAGCAGTGATCCCTCTGTGGCAGATGGTGGATGGCATGTCCGATGAAGAGGAAGCCGAGCGGTATCTGCGCCAATCTAAATATGAGATGAAGTTAATCCAGACCGATGGTCCGGATCCGCGCTACAACTGTCACGGCTGGGTTTTCACCGGAGGTAAAGCGTGGATCCGTGGCAGCAACGTCGACCAGATTCTCCGCGAACATGAGTATGTCGTGGTGACCAATCCCTCTCCGGGCGACATCGCGGTTTATCGCAATGACTCTGGCGAAGTGACGCATACGGCTCTGGTTCGTGGTCGTGGGGAAAACGGCACGCTGATTCTGGAAAGCAAGTGGGGCAAGCTCGGCCGCTATATCCACACCCACGATCAGCACGCTTACAGCGTCTACGCCTGTACCTTCTACAGCACGGCACGCGCAAGCCACCTGCTCAACACCGAGCTAGCCGCAGTCCATGCCGCGAGTAATTGATGAGGGCTGCTGGCGAGGATTCCACCTGCCGCGACTTTCCTCTCGTTCTGACTAGCTTCAACCCTTGCCGGTCCCCCGGATCTCTGGGTACGATGGGATTATTGTTCCGTGCAGGTTGGAGATGACATGCAGAAAACGAGCGAAACTCGCCTGACACTGGCCTATGTAGCGTTGCTGGCCGTTCTGGTCGTGGTCTACAAACTGATTCCACGTTATCTGAACGTCGGCGAAATCGGCTGGAACCTCGTCTCTGTTGGTGCCCTGGGCTTGTTCATCGGCTCACGGGTGCGTACCTCGTGGGCCTATTTCGTGCCGATCGGGGCTATGTTCGTGGCCGATTTGCTGCTCATTCCGCCCTTGCGTGCCCTGGGATACTCCTCGATCGACAGTAGCACGCCGTTCACCTATCTGGGCTTCGCGTTGTACGTCGTGGCGGGCCGCTTGGTGGGCCAAAAGGAACTAGCTCCGGCCAAGATCGCCGGTTCCTCTGTCCTGGGCAGTCTGCTGTTTTTCGTGGTGAGCAACTTTGGCTCGTGGGTGGCTAATCCCGCCTATCCGCGCTCCCTAGCCGGGCTGATCCAGTGCTATCTTGCTGGCGTGCCGTTCTACTTTAATACGCTGATGAGCGATCTGATCTTTCCTGCCGTGTTTTTCGGCTGCCACGCCCTCTTACTCCGCACCGTCAGCACGACGGAAGAGGTGGAGCAACTCTCATGAAGTTCGCCGCCCTCATCGAGTACATCTGCGACGAGGCCCGCATCAACGAGGTGCGTCCGCGGCATCGCCAGTATCTCCGTCGATTGCTCGACGAAGGGAAACTGGCCGTGTCGGGGCCGTTCACCGATGGCTGGGGCGCGTTGATCGTTTACGAGGCCAACACCGCGGAAGAGGCCGAGGCGTACCTACAGGCCGATCCCTTCCATCAGGCCGGCATCTTTGTCCGCTGGACAATCCGCCCGTGGAACACGGTGATGGCTAATCGCGAGCTGTTCTCAACGGACTGAGCGAGGCTTCAAGCGGCGAGTGGACGGCGACGCGCGGGTCGCGGTTTGCGCAGTGTCACCGTGAAATAGAGTCTACCCCATCCCGGACCTATTTTCTCTAGAAGCCAGTCGGTCAGCAAGGCTAACTCTTGCGTCCACTTCGAGAAGTGGAAGTAGTTCGGCGAAGCATAACGGCGAATCTGCTCCAGCACCAGGCCCGCTCTTCGGCTGGCTCGCCGAAGGCTCTCTTCCGTGTTCATCCGATACAGGGCTGGGAATGTGTCTTCATAGGCTCGCCCATATAACTTTCGCACCAGGAATTGGTTGAAGGAGTGCGGCAACAGGCCAATCGCACGACGAATCCAGGTGACGTAGTGCTTAGCACTGACGGTGTGGCCGATGAAGACGCCGCCGGGACGCAGCACTCGTTCGACCTCGCGAAGAAAGCGAACCGGGTCGACGACGTGTTCCAGCACCATGACTGAGCTGACGATGTCGAAGTGGCGATTAGGGAAAGGGATCTCACCATTAGGACCAAGTGGACGAAACCACTCGGGATACTGAAGGCGGGAGTGGGCGTGAAAGTCAGTGCCCCAGACTTCGCGCTCGGCCCAACGATAACGGGCCATCTCGTGGTTGGCACCACACCCCAAGTCGAGCATCCGTCCTCGGTAGGGTTGATGGGGCTCAACGGTGCGGTGGAACCCTTCTTCGTGGTGTAGCTCGTTGGGAAAATATCGGAGAACCGCCTCCCAGGACATTGACTCCCTCCTGGAGCAATCTGTCACCGGAACCCTAACGTCCGGCTCGCCGGCGCGGGAACAGATGATCGTAGATCGTGGCTTCTAGCTCGTACATCGTCTGAGGATCGATCCCCTCGGCACGGTAGAGAATCTTGCCATTTTCATCGAGCAGAATCATGGTGGGATAATAGTGTTGTTCGAGTTGCTCGGCGAGCGGACATTTGCCCGGGCCTCCACCTCCGAATAGCAGGCGATACTGGAAGGTCAGATTCAGTCGTTGCAAAGCCTTTTCCAGAGCCTGCTGCTTCTCTTGCAGGGTGCCCTTCTCGTAGGCCACGCCAAGAATCTCCAGCCCGTGCCGATGATACTTCGTGTGCAGCTTGTTCAGATGAGGAATTCCCTCGATGCACGGACGGCAGCGTGTGTGCCATAGATCGATGAGTACCAATTTGCCCTTGCGATCCTTGGCTAGTTCGTACACCTCACCAGTCGAAGCATAAAGGGCAAAATTAACGACCCGCCCACCGACACGCACACAGGAAGGAACCGGAGTAGCGGTGGCAGGAAGATCGCGTCGGGCGGTGTCGGACGGCGGGGCCTCTTCTGGCGTGGCGGACGAACTGTCCGGCGGCGGAGGCGGTGGCATGACGTTGTTGCTGGGCTTCTCGGGAACGTGTTCCCGACCAGGGGTGGTCGGCACATTCACCCGTGGAGCTTCTCGATGAAACTCGCCCGTGGAGCCGCGATCGGCGATCGCCGACGGATCAACTGTCGTGGTTACCGGAGGCGGAACGGGATGATGCGCCTCACCGCTGGGCGCGGGGCTGGTAATCCCGGAAGCTGGAATCTTGATCGGGGCACCAATCGAGGCTGCCGGTTCCGACGAACGCGGCGTCGGAGTAGCCTCTTGTTCGGTGACTTCCTCGTTCAACCAGATGGCCACTCGCACGTTGGGGGGCACCACCCGGGCTGAGCCGATCATCGTTCGCTCGCCCTCTTTGACTCGGGCGACGAGTTTGTAGGTACGACCGGCTTCCAGGCCGCTGATGTCGAAGTAACCATCCCGGTTGGCCAATACCGAGAGCGGAGCAGCGTCGTCGTGATTCGACTCCAGATCGATCACTTGGATGACTGCTCCGGGACGCAGTTTGCTTTCCTGATCCAAAATTCGCCCAGCCAGCACCCCTTCGCGTCGCGTGGGGCCGCTCGAGGCTAGCGCGCCGGTATCCGGAGTTGAGCTAGGAACACTAACAGTGGCTCGGTCGTTGTTCGCAGTGGTGGTTGGAGTACCCATGAACGGGACGGGAGCGTTGTTGCTCGACGTGCGCGAGAACAACCCCCCGCGACTGCTGGAGTTCTTGCAGCCGGCCATTAGTAGGCATAGAGCGAGAACGCTGATGCCAAGTAGTTTGCGCACGGCCTGGACCTCGATCTTGAGACGGGTGTAGGCGACGATCGGCCTCACGACGTTCGTCCCGTCCTAGGAAGCCTGGCCAAATAGACTGGACACGGTGGCCAAGCTCGCTTCCATATTCGATCACCTCGCAAGCCGAACAACTATTCCCTCAGTCGAAGTTCACGTCAAGGCGATCTGGCGCGGGCAACGACTGTGTTCGGTCGCTCCGATCCGCGAATCTAGGCTGGACAGGTAAAATCACTCTAATCGTTGGAGATTGCCCAGAGATCTCGTCTTGTTTGCCGACCCGCTAAAAGGGTATAGCCAAGTAAGCCAGAGCGGTTTGCTTGACGCTGTGAATATAGCCAGCTATGGTGGAGATTTGGGTCGTAATGACAAACACAGTTCTCCTGCGCAATTCGAGAACGGCGATGAGCAAGGCCGACCTGGAACGATACCAAGCCGCTCTACAACAGCTTCGACTTCGCCTGACTGGAGACGTGACACATCTGGTCGACGAAGCGATACGCGGCCAAGAAAATGCCAAGCGAACACCAGCGGCGGATCTAGCCGACCAGGGATCCGACTCGTATGAACATGAGTTTACGCTTAGTCTGCTGCAAAACCAGGAGCAGACCTTGGAAGAGATCGACGAAGCGCTCGAACGGTTACGGTTGGGCACCTTCGGTCGCTGCGAAGAGTGCGGGACGGCCATCGCTCGGGCCCGGCTCCAGGCTCTGCCCTACACTCGCCATTGTGTCCACTGTGCCCGAAAGCTTCAGTAACAAGCAGGAAAAATCCATGACGGATCGTTCTTATCGGATTTGGCTGTGGAGTTTCGCCCTCGTAGGGCTACTCGCTGATCAGGGCAGCAAGTATGGCGTGTTTTCCTGGCTACGCGGGGTCGAGTCGCACACCTTTGCTCTGTTTCAGACTGAACCGGAAAGCCGCTATCTCGCCGTCGTGCCTGCCGAGACGGAACTGTTTGGCCCCGGACGTGAAGCGCAGCGCGGCTTTTTCCTCCGCGTCGACTTCAAGGAAGCCGAGGGACAGGTGGTTCCCCACGTTAACCACGGCGCGCTATTTGGCTTTCTTAGTAACTACAAGTATGCAGCGAACAACATCTTCGCCGTCATCAGTCTGCTTGCGGCAGTGGCCATCGTCATTTGGTCGTTCCAAAAATCGACCGCCAGCGATCTCTGGTTGTGTCTGGCGTTGGGCTTGATTCTCGGCGGTACCCTAGGCAACTTCTACGACCGAATCGTTTTCCACGGGGTGCGCGATTTTCTCCACTGGCACTATTGGTTCGACTGGCCCGTATTTAACCTCGCTGATTGCTGTTTGGTTGTCGGTGCCTGTTTGTTGCTCTTGCAGGCCTTTCTGATGCCGCAGCCCACTCCCGAGACTTCCGAGGTAAAAAAGGATCCCTTTCCCGCCACCGCTTGATTCCTCGGCATGAAACAGGTTGCACGAATCGCGCGGAGGGAAGCTCACTTTGGCGCGATTCGTAAGTTTTTCCATTGTCAGCGGGCCGGGTCGGTAGGTACAATCTAGTTGTTCAGTGTACTGAACTTCTCCGCGGGGCGTCGTTGTTCCGACCCCTCCTAGCACGTTCTCTCGATCACTCCCAATTGGTCCGACGATCTTCGGCATGGGCAGGCTCGCTCCTAATTCTGAGACCCTTTGCATCCGAAATTCGATTGGGCTGCTTGGAGAACCCGACGCGGTTCGCTATACCTAGACGCAGCGATACGCTCGGTAGAGAACGACTAGAACGCACTGGTCGACCGTGCAGCAGTGGCACTGACCAGGGTGAGTAGAATCGGCATTTAGAACGAGGGAAACAACTATGACACCGCTCTTCGCATTCGGCTTCGGCACCCAAGAAATGATCATCATCCTGATCATTGGTGTGCTGTTGTTTGGTCGCAAACTTCCCGAAGTCGGGCGATATCTGGGCAAGGGCATTGTCGAATTTAAGCGTGGCATTCGCGGTTTGGAGGACGAGATCGACACCACCGCGAGCAGCAGTCCCGCGCCGGCGGCCCAGCTAGAACAGCCACGACCGCCCCAGCGCATGACGACCTCGGCCCCCAAGTTCGAGGACACGCCATCGAATCTGCCAAAGGCTTGACAAGTTGTCGGTGGATGACTAAGTTGCACTTCTCGCTCGATTCGGCAACGAGTCGAGCCTCGGGCGCTTAACTCAGCGGCTAGAGTGCCATCCTCACACGGTGGAAGTCACTGGTTCGAATCCAGTAGCGCCCAATTTGCACACCGACACGAAGTTACCCAGAGTCGCAAGAGGTTACCTAACCTTTTGCGACTTTTGCTTTTCCGGCAAACCTTTCCTTGTTGTGTAACTCTGTTTCAGTAGCCTGCAAGGTCGGATTTTGCGTCGGTTGTACGTCGGATTTTGCGTCGCTCTCCGAAAGACTTCCTACTCTGCTTGGGGCGTTCGAGGCGGGGCGGGGCGACGACGCTCGCGAGGACGGCGGAACAGGCTGAGCAAGCCACGCAGCAGCGGCAGTAGTAACACTGGCAGGACAGCCACCATGACGCGAATACCGATGATGAGCCGTTCCGACGTGCCGCTAGGCAACATCGGCCAGCTAGCCTCGACCTGCAGCCAGTAGAGAGCCACTGGCACCAGCACAGCTAGCCCCCACTTGATCACGGTACCCGGAACTCGCCACTGCGTTGCCTGGAACAACGAGAGACTTGAGATCCACTGGATGACGAAGAAGAAGACCGGGGTGAGAAACACTCCGAAGAGCGTGACGCCGAGCATACCACTGAACACCGCCACGCCCAAGGCACGACGCATCTCGGCACCGGCTCCGATGGCGATGACCAAGGGCACGACGCCAAGGATGAATGCTAGCGACGTCATCAAAATCGGTCGCAGCCGCAGCCGACAGGCCTCGATCGTGGCTTCATAGATCGGCTTGCCCTCAGACTGAAGTTGACGGGCAAACTCGACAATAAGGATCGCATTTTTGCTGGCCAGCCCGACAAGCACCACGAAGCCAATCTGCGTGAAGATGTTCAGATCCATCTGAGGGATGCCTAGGTAGACCCCGGCGGCGTGGATGCCGGCCAGTGAGGAGAGAATACACATCGGCACCACGAGAATCACCGCCAACGGCAAGGTCCACGACTCATACTGGGCCGCCAGCACCAAGAACACCAACACCACTGCCAAGGGGAAGACGAGCTTGTTTTTCCAGTCGCTAGCTTCCAACCGTTCCAGATAGCTTAACTCGGTCCACTCGATAGTCATCGATCGAGGCAGGACTTTACCGGCGAGGGGGTCGACGGCTGCCATCACTGTGCCAGAACTGGCTCCTGGCTTGGCATTGCCGTTCAGGGCGGCGGCGCGGTAGAGGTTGTAGCGCATCACCATCCCTGGACCGATCGTCTCGCGCAGATCAATCAGCGTCGACAGCGGCACCATGTCGCCATGGACGTTTCGCACCTTCATCAGGCTGAGCAGATCGAAGCGATTGCGATATTGCAGATCTGCCATAATGTTTACCTGCCAGAATCGCCCGAAAGCATTCATGTTGTTGACGTACAGCGAACCGAGGAAAGCGGTCAACGCCTCGTTCACCTGATCGATGGAGACTCCCAAAGCACGAGCCTTAGCGCGATCGATGTCGGCGAACATCTGTGGCGATCGGGCCGAGTACATGGTAAACAACCCAGCGATGTCGGGGTTCTTTTTGGCTTCTTCGATCAAGGCATCGCAGGACTTTTGCAACTCGAACGGGCCGAGATCACCGCGATCTTCGACCATCAGTTTGAATCCGCCGGCGGTTCCCAATCCCTTGACTGGCGGGGCGGGGAAGACACTGATGACAGCGTCTTGGATCTCCTTGCGGAGTTGCTCGCGGAGTTTGAACATGATCATGAAGCCGTTCTTCTCCAGCGTCTTGCGTTCCTCGAACGGTTCGAGAACAACAAACATACCGCCATAGTTGGAGCCAAAGACGCTGAGCAAAAACGAGTAGCCCGCTGTTGAGACGGTGTGTGCCACACCAGGCGTGCGTCGAGCAATGGCGTCGATCTTCTTCATCAATTCGTCGGTACGCTGGACGCTGGCCGAATCGGGCAGAACGACGTTGATAACCAGATAGCCCTGATCTTGAATGGGGATGAACCCCTTGGGCACCTCCTGAGCAAGGTGGGTGGTCAGGTACACCAAGCCGCCATAACCGATCAGGACAACCACGCTAAGCCGCACCACCCAACCGACGGTGTGGGTGTACAGCCAAGTGCCCAGATCAAAGACACGGTTGAACACCAGGAAACTCGCGGCACTGACCGCGGCTCCGATCGGAAGGGTCAGCAGTAGGAACAGCCACAACGACAGGCCCGATCCTAGTCCGTGAGCTAGTCGGAGATAGAGCGGCAGGAAGGCTCCAATACTAATAAAGATCGAAAAAGTGATCCAATCAAGTCCATGCTTGCGTTGCTTCAGCAGAATAGCCGCCAGCGCTGGCGACAACGTCAACGAGTTGAACGCGCTAAGCAAGGTTGAGACGGCGATGGTGACGGCGAACTGACTGAAGAACTGGCCGGTAATGCCGGAGATGAAGGCACAGGGGACGAAGACGGCACACAAGACTAGAGCCACCGCCACTATAGGGCCGGTCACCTCTTCCATCGCCTTGCGAGCAGCCTCACGTGGCGCGTAGCCCTCTTCGAGCCAGCGTTCGACATTTTCGACGACCACGATAGCATCATCGACGACGATGCCGATGGCCAACACCAGGCCGAACAGCGAGATCATGTTGATCGACAAGCCCAGAGCAGCCATGGCAGCGAAGGTGCCGACAATAGCGACTGGGACAGCAATCAGCGGAATCAGGGTGGCACGCCAGTTTTGCAAAAAGATCAACACCACCAGAGCCACGAGGAGGATCGCATCAATCAGCGTCTTGATGACATCAGTGATCGAGTCGGTGATAAAAGGGGTGGTGTCGTAGTTGATGGCATACTCCAGCCCCTCGGGGAACTTCTTGGCCAACTCCTTCATCTTCTCGCGAATGCGGTGAGCCACATCAAGAGCGTTGGAGCCGGGCAGTTGAAACACCGCCAAGGCGACGGAGACCTTGTCGTCCATGCCGGCGGTTTGGTCATAGCGGAGCGCGCCGAACTCGACACGGGCCACGTCGCGGAGTCGGACCAGAGCCGCCGCCGGCGAGGGGTTCTCGTTACTGCCCTTGGTAGGCTTGGCCCCGCCTGGTTCGCTGCGGATGATGATATTGCCGAACTCCTCTGGCGTGCGGAGTCGTCCGCTGACGTCGAAGGGCATTTGCCAGGCCTGTCCCAGCAGAGCCGGTTGCTGTCCTAACGCTCCGGAGGCGACGGCAAAGTTTTGAGACTTGATGGCATTGGCTACTTCGCTCGTCGAGATGTTCCGCGCCGCCATCTTCAACGGATCCAGCCAACCTCGGATCGAATAGTCACGTTGGCCCAGGAAGTTGATGTCCGACACGCCATCCAGCCGAAAGATCTCGTCTTTGACGTGGATCATGGCGTAGTTGGATAGGTAGATGTCGTCGTATCTACCATCCGGCGAGTAGAAATTGATAACGAGCAGAATGTCCGGCGTCTTTTTCTTGATCGTCAATCCTTGCTTTTGCACTGACTGGGGCAACTGGGGCACGGCCAGGTTGACGCGGTTCTGCACGTTGACCAAAGCCAGGTCGAGATTGGTGCCGACTTTGAACGTGACGGTCAGGTTGTAGTACCCGGTGTTGTCCGAGGTACTCGACATGTAGATCATATCATCGACGCCGTTGACCTGCTGCTCGATGGGAGCGGCCACGGTCTCGGCGACGACCTCCGCGCTGGCTCCGGGGTAGGTGACCGACACCTGGATCGTTGGTGGAGCGATTGGTGGATAGAGGGTGACCGGCAACGAGATCATCGCCACCACGCCCGCGATGACCAGAACGATCGACAACACCGAAGCGAAGATCGGTCGATCGATGAAGAAGTGAGAGATCATGGCCGAGGATCAACCTCTCCTCGCGAGGAACGAGCTTAGTAACAAAGAGAACGCCTTCGCACGAAACGAGACTACTCTTTCTCTTTGCTCTTCAACTTATCTTTGTCTTCGCTGAGACCGTCGAAGACCGGTAAGACCGGCATCGGCACCTCTTTGGGATCGACGACGTCTTTGGGGCGAACCATCTGTAGGCCGGTTAGCAGGACGCGCTCCGTACCGTCGAGGCCGTCCGTGATGACACGCAATCCGTCCGGCTGCAACTGCCCCAACTCGACGCGGCGATACTGCACTTTATTCTCGTTGTCGAGGATAAAGACATTCTTTAGCCCCTGATCGGTGACCAGACAGCGTTCGGCAATGAGAACAGATTTTTGCGGAATTCCCAGAGGAATGCGTAGTTTGACGAACATCCCTGGGGCAAACAAGCGACGGTTCCCCTTGGGATCATTCCTAAGCAGAGGATTTTTGAACTCGGCGCGGATCGTGATAGTGCCGGTCAATGGATCGATGCGGTTGTTGACGAAGTTCAACGTTCCCTTATGCGGAAAGCCAACCTCGTCGGCCAACGCCATCAATACGGGAATGTCTCCCTTAGTGTCGGGTTTGATGCGTCCCGATTCGATGCCGCGACGCACCTTGAGCAACGAGCGTTCGTCGGCATCGGCATAGGCGTAGATGGGATCTTCTGAGACGACCGTGGTCAGCAAGGTGGAATCTTGATTGACCAGATTGCCCAGCGTCAGGTAGTACCGACTAACTCGACCATCGATGGGACACTCCACGTTGCACCAATCGAGGTTGAGCTTGTGAATCTCGGTCGAGGCGTCGGCACTTTTGACCCCAGCGCGAGCTTCCTCCTCGGCGGCCTGGTACTTGTCCAGATCCTGCGTGCTGATCGCACCAGGAGTCTGAGCCACCACTTTGGCACGAATATTGTCAGCGCGAGCCAGTTTCAGCTTGGCCTTTTGCAGTTCTAGATAGGCCAGAGCGTCGTCTAGCTTCGCCTTGTATGGTCGCGGATCGATTTTGTAGAGAATGTCGCCCTTTTTCACCAGATCGCCTTCCTTGAACGGGGTGGCGACGACGTAGCCAGTGACCCGAGCGCGGACGTCGACCGAATAGACCGCGTCCAGTCGACCGGAGAACTCCAGAAAGTCGATCACATCCTTGACATACGGCTGGGCGACCTCGACGGGTAAGGGATCGCTATCAGTCGAAGGTAGGGTAGGCTTGCCACACCCAGTTTGCCCGGAGACGGACACGATGGCAACGAAGAGCAACAACAGTGAAACACAACGAGATCTCATGGCACTACTCACGCAGTGAGGATCGCGGAATCTCTGGATCATCGTAAGTGCCAGACAGACAACCGGGAAGAGCGCAAAAAAGCCCGGAAGCAGGCATGCCCCAGGGGGGCTGGAGGCAACGCACCACTTCCGGGTTGGTCGCTGGCGAAGAACTTCCTCGTCCTGAGAGCAGGTTCGTCCACTCCTACAACAGATGACCGTTCGAGATAAGCAAGCTAACAAAGAGACAATTAAACGGTTTTGAAGACGTGTGCGTCCTGTAGATCATAAGCTGAGAGGATCGAACTCGGCAAGAGATTAACTCCTTCTGGGGTAGACCATCTTCGAGTCATGTACTTGTTTGGTTCTGCTCTGCAAGGAGGCGTGGCTGAGATACTTCTGTCTCAGTGGGGGGAGGCGCGACAGAGACGTTCTCGTCTCCGCGCGACGAGAACGAGGGCTGCGAGCGATTCGCTTCACTTCAGCCAGGCATCGGCGACCCTCTTGCCCCACTGTGACAAGAACAGAACCACAGCCCAAAGATAGGAAGAGTCACTTCTTTTTCTTGTCAGACTGGTTGATCTTTCGCAGGGCATCGGTGGCGGCTTTCTTCAAGGCCTTGTTTCGCTGCTTGCCTTCGCTGACCGATTTGAGCGCTTCGATCGCCGCCGTGTCCTCGGGCTTGGCCACCGCTCCCAGAGCGATGGCCGCGTCCAGGCGCACGTCATCATCAGCGAGGTTTTTGCCTTTGCCGCCTTTGGGAGAGCGGATCTTGCCCGTGACGACGTCGGTCAGGACGGGTACGGCTTTGCGAGCCTGTAGGCCGATCTTGGCCAGTCCCTGGGCGGCTTTCTTGCGGATGGTGCTGTCGCGGTTGGGATCCTTGACCGTGGCAGTCAAGGCATCGATGCTTGCCGGACCGATGTTGCTCAGGGCTTCGACTGCGGCCAGCTGCACTTCTTTCTTGTCGTCGTTGAGCAGCAGAGTCAGTGCGGGGACCGCCTCTTTGGCGTCGGGACCGATTTTGCCCAGCGCCTGAGCGGAAAAACGTCGGACAAACAGATCCTTGTCCTTAGTCGCCGTGATCAGACTGGAAATGGCTGGTTTGGCTTCGATGCCCAGTTCGCCCAATTCCTTGGCAGCAGCGCGACGCACGTCGCTGTCGGCATCCTTGAGTTTTTGTGCCAGCTCACGCACCTCGGCGGCATCGATGAATGAGACTAAACAGATGCTTAATGTGAGAGATCCTAGGATGGTGATACGCATCTTCTCTACTTCCTCTTACAAGGGGGGAATTCCAGGCGAGAGTAGTTTCCAAGGATCGAACCCGGAGATCGGGCTACGGTTTCGCCACGCTCACACGGGGAAAAGTTTGCGAAGCAGGGCGAGGATAGCGCCGGCAATGACGACGGCCAACCCCAGCAGAATGGCGAACAGGGGCCAAGCTGGCTTGGAAGGCGGCTCCTTAGCAGCAAGAGAATCCACAGGCACGGCCAGGATGGGCGGCTCTTCTGGTGGGGGCAAGTAGGGAGCAAACTCGACGAGTTCGGCCAACGGTTTGAGGGCCTGCTCAGAGGAGGGCCGCCGCGCCAAGGCGTTTTCCGGCAGCGTGCCTTCCTGCAAGCGGGCGATGATCGTTCCGGTGGTCAGGCGGGTGGCGAACGGTCGACCTGCTCGGTTCTTGTAGTGAACGATCCATTCCTCCTCGCCAGGCTCGCTGGAGCGTTCTGGCGAGGGAGTTGCTTCTGGGTCGAGTTTAGTCGGCTCACCAGGAGTCATGCACGCCTGCACCCAAGGATCGCTGCGGGCCAGGTCGGGGTCGGCAAAACTTGGTACCGCCACCGACAAACGCGACCGTTCCAGATCGATGATGAGTTCGCTGGCGGTTTGATAGCGATCGCGTGGCTGTCGGGCCAGCATCCGTCCCAGGATCACGTCCAGCGTCGAGGGAATATTTTCCTGCAAGGCGCTGGCGGGCCGGAAGTATCCCTTGTTCTTCAGCTCGACGATTTCCAAATGATTCTCGCCAGGAAACGGCAACTTGCCAGTCAGCAGGTGATACAGGGTCGCCCCCAGAGCGTAGATGTCGCTGCGTCCGTCGGCGTACTTGGCGTTGACCGCTTGTTCATACGGCATGTAGGCGGTGGTGCCGAACCCCTGGCGAGCTTGGGTTAGATGGCTGGCCTCGTCGGTGCGTTTGGATAGGCCCAGATCGCCCAACTTGGCAATCCCCGACCGCGTGATCAGGATGTTATCCGGCTTGATGTCGCGGTGGACGATGTTGCGGGAATGGGCATGTTCCAGGGCGCGGGCGATGTCCATGGCGATGTGAACCGCGTCGCCGACCGACAGATGGCCCAATTGGCTGAGCAACGTCTGAGCGCTGGGGCCGTCTACATACTCCAGCACTAGGTAATGCTTGCCGGTCTGACGATCCTGCCCAGCGGCCAACGTGCGAACAATGTTTGGATGGTTCAACATCGCGCCGCTCTTGGCTTCGCGGTAGAAGCGGTCGATGTAGTTTTGATTGGTGACGAGGCTGTCGTTGAGGATCTTCAGGGCGACGTGGCGTTTGCCCTTGGTATCGTAGGCCAAGTAGACCGCTCCCATACCGCCCTCGCCGAGTTTGCGTAGGACGCGATAATCCCCCAGGGCGCGCGGCTCCTGAGCCTCGACCGTGGTAGAGGCCGAACGGTTCGCCGGATTGCTAGATCCGTTTCGGGGAGGCTCGCCCGGAGGGCAGGAGACCGCCGCCTGAGAGGGATCCAGGTGGGTCTTTTCCATGAGCAGGTTTTTGTCTGTCCAGTCTTTCGTGTACCCCTCCGAGACCGGACGCGGTGTCTGGAAGTAAGCAAGCACGTTAGCCCGCGAAAGACCTGGGGGAGGTGCATCGCGAGAGTGACAGCTAGCTCGTTTTCCGTAAAGATGGACCTGATCTAACTCTACCGCGTCTCTGACTCAGGAGCAACGAGAAAGCGCGGAAATATTACTGCTGTTGTACCGAGAATCATTCCAGTTGTCCCGCACGCAAGCCATTAGCACGGAGAATGATCTCAGGCACTGCCGGATCTCGCGACAGTACACCGCCTAATCGACGCACGATGATGACTTCCTCGTTGCCTGAGCCGACGGTCTCGACGCCGACCGGCTCGCCGGCTTTGTCCTCGGCCCAGACGGTCACAGAGGTGCCTTGTCGTAAGCACAAGTGCAACCGGCGATAACTGTACTCCGCATCATCGAGATACTGATGCGCTCCATCGCGAATCGCTTGAACCACGGTGAGAGGTCGGCCATCGGCCTGTCGCGGCAGTTGCATCCGCAATAAGGCGGGGCGGGCCTTCAGCCAGGCGCGATACTGCCGCCCCCAAATGCCAGGACGAACCAGGGTGATAAAGTGCGGCCAATCCAGCGCGTCCAATTCGTCAGCGCTCAGGCTGAAAAAGCCCAGGCCGGGTACCAGAAGTTTTCCCGGATCGGACTTCACTTTGCCTGTGCGATCGAAAAAGGAATCGACCAGTCCGACCCGTCCGTCGAGCCAGGCCCCGAGGCAAACCCAATGCTCCCCGTCACGGATGCACGGTAGCAAAAAAGCTCCTTGGGCAAACTCGGCAGCCAGACTATCGAGAAACTCTCGGGTGGACTGGCGTCGTGGCTTGCGTAGTTGCCGAGTCTCCAGACCGAACCGCCGCAGGCAGGTGCGCAGGGCCGCTGGGGTCGTACCTTCGTTATTCCGAATCTCCAGAATCGCTTCCAGAGTGGAGGTTGGTAGCGTCAACCCGCCCAGCAACAGGCCGTGCCGAATCGCTGCCGCCCCACAGGTTTGTAGGTCGGGTTGCCGGGCAAACGAGCGGCGAATTCGATCATATCCGGACGGAAACGGATGTACCGTCAACAATTGCGAGAGATCGCGCATCGGAGGCGGCTCCTCACCTTAAATCAGCTGAGTTGCCACGATGGCGTCGAGACGGAAAACGTACTCGGGGACATCGGCATTGTCGTGACCATCTTCACCGGTCGGACCGTCGCGCACGATCAGCACGCCGGTCTCTTCATGAAACTCAAATTCATCTCGCGCGGTGAACTCCCATGGTTCGGCGATGCCGGACACATACAGTTGAATCGCTTCGTACACATAATCCGAGTTACGCAGGAAGCTGAGTTGCTGCTTCATGTGGTCGCTGAACGAGGGGGAAAGCGTCTTCCGGGCCACGGCCCACCTCCCTGTCCCAGTGGGAGCAACATCTCTTGGTTGGCACTAGCATTCTATGCACCCGGCGAGAGGCGGCGCTACCACGGTTGAGGATCTTGGAGCCAAAATTCTGGCAACTTGTACTAGGGAACAAAATATCGATTCGCTAACTGCTGACACAGTAAGTGGTTGCGTCGAACTTTCCTACGCTAGGCTTGGCTCAGACGAGTTCTTCTCTTCAGAAACCGTGTTCCAACCCCTCTCAGGGTTTTCCCGGTCGCGGCGGTCCTCCCCTCGGCGGAAACCTTGGCGCGGGAAACAGTTTGTTGATCTGATCTGTCAAAATGGTCTCATCGATCTCTCCAGTTTTACTTCGATCAGCCGCATCGAACAGTTTTTCCAACTCTTCGAGAAATCGTTCCTGAGAAACTTTGCCCGATTTACCTGCCTTCTCCACGATCACTTTGGCCAGTTGTTCGCCGAGTGTGGGGAACCCTCCTGGCGGACGTTGACCTAGGAAACGAGGTCCAGGCATAATCTGGTCCAGGGCTTCCACTAAGGCCTTCTCGTCGAGTTCTTTCTTCTCCTCCGTGGTCAGCGAGACGAACCATTTTTGTGCTGCCGTGGTTAATTCTTTGCGTGCGAGTTTGCCATCCTTGTCCACGTCGAGGGCGTTCAGGAGGGGCTTGGCAAGGAACAAGCCCGGGCCGAAACCGCCAGGAGGTGGACCAAAGCCGCCGCCCCCGCCGGGAGGTGGACCAAAGCCCATGCGAGGTATCGTTCCTTTGCGCTCTCCTTTCAACTGAGCCTGAATCGATTCAATCCGCTTGCTCACGAACGTCGGCACTTCCGGAGCCTGGGCGAACATCCCCCCCAGAGCGGGACCAGTCGATTCCCGGCGAGCCTGTTTGGCTTTACGCTCCTTGGCCAGAATCGGTCGAGTGACGGCAGTGACCCTAGCATAATCCTTGTTGATCCGCTCCAGGGGCATAGCCTGAGTGATGGCCTGTTCTAGATAGCCCTGATAGATCTTGAACACCTTTTCGTCAGCCAACAGCCGCTCAATCAGTCGGTTGCGATTAGGGTAGGGCTGGCGAATGCTTAGGTCCATCAACTGGTCCGCCGAACCGACGACGAGGAACATGCCAAACGCCAGATCCACGTCCCAAGGGATGAAGACGAAGCGATCGGTTTTTGGGTGGAGGTACAGATAGTAGTTACGCGACATGCCGATGAAACTGTCCATGTTGGAGAGGGCCACGTTCGCTGCCAGAAAGCGGAGAAAGGCATCGACATCGAGGAACGACTCAATCTGTCGGCGAAAAGTTCGCTCATCGGCTCGCTGCACAAGTTTAGTGAAGTCGATGAGTCGGCGTTTGGCGTTCTCGGTGGCTTCGGTTTTGGGTTGATAACTCTTTTCGTAAGGTTCCCAGTTCTCGCCCAGATAATCCAGGGCTCCGACTCGATCGGGTTTGAGTAGTAAGCCCTTGGCCGAGCCAAACCGCTCCTTGAGAAACGTCTTATCGACGGATTCGGCCAGGACGTATAGCCCGAGAAACTCTCGCTGCAGCTTGCCCGGAATGGTCAGGGTGACGGCGGCATAGGCTGTGCGTGGCGCCGGCACACCCAGCTCTCGGAACACCTGGTAGGCCAGTACCTCGCGAACCCCTGTGGTCTCCATCGCATTGTTGTTTAAGGTCAGTTTCTTCAGACCGTAGAAGTGCTGTTCCTCGACGTGTCGGTTGAGGTCGATCTTGAAGGGACGTTTTAACTGCCCCTGCGATGAGATATAAGTGCCGCTGCCCTTGAAGCGGATCGCGACGTCGTTGAAGATCTGGTCGTCGATCTGGAGTCGGCCCTTGACGTACTCGAAATCCAGTCCGAACAGCCCGTGTGGTTTGCGGTCGTCGGAAGCCTCCCGATCCTTCTGTGGCTGTGGAGGTCGACCAAATCTGCCTGGTCCAAACGGCATGGCATTGGTGCTGGGGTGCATTCGCTCCCAGTCTTTAGCCTCGATGGTCAGATGGATTGACCAGACCTTATCGAGACCGAACACAGGGTGTGGCTTGGTCTCGGCCCTCGCGGGGTTACTTGCTATCCCCAAAATCACCACTAATCCGAGCCACTGGGTTGGCATGCCGATCTCCCTGGTCAAAACGAGTGGCCGATCCATCTCTCGGAACATCTTGCGAGGAGTTGGAGGGCTTCCTCCAGGCAAAAACACCGAATCCTAACAAGAGTGTCATCATTTTTTCACACTACTCTGAGGAAGCATCTCGGTCGGGAAAGTAAGTGCCAGATCTGTTGAGAGGAAAAAATTCTTGTTCCAGCAGAATCCGTCCAAGTAAAAGATTCACGGAAGAAGCGAAATTCGGAGTTTTTCGTCCAATCGCATGCTAGGAGAGATTCTAAAGAGAATTGATTCAACTCTCATCCTCGGAGCTGGAAGCCTGACATGGCCACCCTCGCTAACTCTCGTGCCGATTTGCTGCGCACCCTGGAACAGTTTGCCCTATTGACGCCCGAACAACTCGCTAAAGCTCGAAACTTGTCCGGTGGAGTGCGGGAGGTGCTCACCTCCCTGGTTCAGCAAGGATTGTTGACTCGGTTCCAGGCCGATGCGATCGAGCGCGGAACCGCTGAGCAACTGCGGTTTGCCAACTTCACCCTGGTGGACATTCTCGGCGATGGGGCGATGGGCACCGTCTACAAAGCGCTTTCGACTCGTGATGGCAATCTGTATGCTTTGCGGACCGTGCCGCGGAAGAACGTCGTCAATCTCAAAGCGGTCCTCGACAAGGTTGAGGCCTTGAAGCAAGTACGGCATCCGCGCGTCAGCGCCATGGTAGCCGTCGGGGCGCAGGGCGACCGTGTTTACATGGCCTGGCCGTACCTCGATGGCGGCATCAAGCTGGATGAAGTGATTCATCGACAGGGGCGGTTGCCGGCCAAACAGTCGGTTCAGGTGGCGCTGCAAGTGGCCTCGGGGCTGCAGGCCTATCATCAGCATGAGTTGTTCCACGGCCTGCTCAAACCGGGCGACATCCTGATCGGCTCCGATCGTCGCGTTCGCATCCTGGATTTCGGCGTCGGCTTTCTGCTGACCTGCGAACGAGGTAAGTCGCTGCTGAGCACCATGACCAACGGTAAGGCGTTGGCTCGCGGCCTGGATTGTGCCAGTCCTGAATCGATCGTCGATCCGCTGCAACGAACCGTGTTCGGCGATCAGTACAGCCTGGGCTGCGTGATGTATTTCTGTTTGACGGGGCAGTTTCCCTTCCCAGACAAAAACCCGGTCAAGAAGATGCTCGGCCATCAGTTCGAGCAGGCGGTTCCCATCAAGGAACTGGCTCCGGAGACGCCGCCCAAACTGGTGGCGATCGTCGAGCGGTTGTTGGCCAAGCTACCCGAAGAACGTTATGCGTCGACAGACGATCTAGTAGCGGAGCTTCAGGCGGTATCCTCGAATACTCGGGGAGCGTCGGTGCCGGCCAACTGGACTCCACCGCCCAAACCAGTGCTGAAGCCGTCGGCGTTACTGGCCAAGGAGCCTCCGCGAGTCGACCTCGACCCACCCACTGAGGCGGAACCGCCGCCGCCGCCCGCAGCGGCTGCATCTTCGTCTTCGCCGGTGGCCCAGTTTCCGTGGGGCTTTCTCCTCGCTGCCACACTGGCGGGGGTTGGAACGGCTTTGGCGATGACGTTTCTGAAAGGCTGATGAGTAATTCACGGCTCCCGGTAGCATTCCCCTGGCATGATCGGCTACAATGGCGCTGTCAAATTCGGGAGACGCGATCATGCCGGAGTTTACCTACGAAGCCATGGGAGCCAGTGGCACGCGCAGCCAGGGCACCCTGGTGGCCAATAGCGAACGCGAAGTGATGGCCATGTTGGATGCGCGAGGGCTATTCCCTCTGCGCATCGCGCCGAAGAAGGCCCAACTTGGGGGGCTTGGTGGCCGCAAGGTCAGCAGCGGTAAACTGGCCACGTTGTATTCGCAGTTAGCCGACCTGCTGCATTCTGGCGTGCCGCTGCTCCGCAGTCTGGACATTCTCGAACGTCAGGCCACTAGCCCAGCTCTGGGCGAGGTGTTGCGCGAGATTCGTGCTCGCGTCGCCGACGGCTCGGGCTTGGCCGAGGCCATGGCCCAACATCCGCGCGTCTTCAACGAACTCGCCGTCAGCATGGTGCGTGCCGGACAGGAGGGCGGCTTCCTCGAAGACGTGCTGCGCCGCATTGCCAACTTCACTGAGCATCAGGAAGACCTCAAGGCCAAAGTCACCGGAGCGATGGCCTATCCGATCTTCCTCGCCGTCGTCGGCTTCATCGTCCTGAACGTGCTGGTCATTTTCTTCGTGCCTCAGTTCAAGGACATCTTCTCTAAGCTGGAAGAGAAGGGCGAACTGCCCGGCCTGACGGTGTTCATCATCTGGCTCAGCTACATCATGCGGAACTATCTGATCTTCGTGCTGGCCGGAGTAGCCCTGATCTATTACTTGGTCCGTCGCTGGGTCCGCACCGAGGAGGGGCGCCGCAAGTTCGACGGCATGTTGCTCCGCATCCCCGGCGCGGGCAAGATCTTCCTGAACCTGGCCATCTCTCGCTTCTCCCGCATCCTGGGTACGATGTTGCACAACGGCATTCCGATTCTGCAAGCGCTGCGCATCGCCAAGGACTCGACCGGCAATAAGGTGCTGTCCGACGCCATCGACCAGGCCGCCGAGAACGTCAAGGGCGGGGACAAACTCGCGGAACCCCTCGCTGCCTGCAAATTCTTCCCGCGCGACGTGATCGAAATTGTTGCGGTTGGTGAAGAGAGTAATAACCTCGAAAAAGTGCTAATTGATATTGCCGACGCTCTGGAAAAGCGGACTAGCCGACAGCTCGATCTGTTCGTGCGTCTGCTGGAACCGATCATGCTCCTGGTCATGGCCATCTTCACGCTGCTGATCGTCGCCGGGTTGCTCTTGCCTGTGTTCAAGATGTCTCAGGCGATTGGCTAGGTCGAGGAGCATGTGTTTACGACAACTAGGATCGTCGAATTCGCCGATACCGACATGGCCGGCATCGTCCACTTTGCCCAGTTCTTCCGCTACATGGAGGCTGCCGAGCATGCCTTTCTGCGGAGTCGAGGTATCGGGGTCTTCCTCGACTGGCAAAAGGAGCGACTGACGTTTCCGCGCGTCAGTGCCTCGTGTGATTACCTCAAGCCAGCCCGGTTCGGCGAAGAGCTGACCATCGAGGTGACGATCGCTCACCTGGGACGCACCTCGATTCGCTATGCCTTCTCGATCCGTCGGGAGGCGGAGTTGCTCGCCACGGGCCAGGTGACGGCGGTTCTGTGTCGCCTGCGCGACGATCATTCCTTGGAGCCGTTTCCCTTTCCCGACGGACTGCGCGAACGGCTGCTGCACGGCTCAGGGTGATCCAGAAACGGGGGAGGCCAGCCATGTCGGTAGCACGCGAACATGCGGTGGCCATCTGGCGAGCCGCCGTCACCGCCGCTGATCCCTTCCAGCGCATTGGCGAAGTGCTGGCGGGGGGGGCTTCTCTACTGGCACAGTTTACCGAGTTCGCTTCTGCCACCAGTAAGATCTGGGTCTTCGGCGGTGGCAAGGCAGGGCGCATCATGGCCGAGGCTGTTGAAGCCGCTCTGGCCGACCAACTCGATCGCCTCCAGGGCATCGTGAATGTTCCCGCTGAGTTCGACGGTGAGTTAGCACGGCTCTCGCTGCGAGCTGGCCGACCTGTTGGCAGTAATCATCCCACCGTCGAGGGCGTACGCGCCACCGAGGCTCAACTAGAACTGGTTGAACGAGTTCGGCCCGGCGATTTGGCCTTGTGCCTGTTCTCCGGCGGCGGCTCGGCCCTGCTGCCCGCTCCGGTCGAAGGGGTTTCTTTACACGACAAACAGCACGTCACCCAGCTGCTGCATGCTTGCGGAGCCTCGATCGACGAGATGAATTGTGTTCGCAAGCACCTGTCGCGCTACAAAGGGGGGCGGTTGGGCGAACGACTCGTTGCTCGGGGCTGTCGCGTCGTTAGCCTGCTTGTCTCCGACGTGATTGGCGATCCACTCGACGTGATCGCCTCGGGACCGACCGCTGCGGATCCCACGACTTTTGCCGACGCGCTGGCCGTACTCGAGCGGTATCAACTCGTCAAACAAACGCCTCACGCAGTGCTAGAGCATCTTCAGCGCGGCGTGGCAGGAGAGATTCCCGAGACCCCAAAATATATTTCTCAGCAGATCCAAAATATCGTTCTTTGTAACAATGCCCATTCGCTCGCTGCCGCATCGGCCAAAGCCGAGTCGCTGGGCTACCGCGTACTGAACCTCGGCTCGTTCCTCGATGGCGAGACTCGCCATGTCGCCGCCGTCCATGCCGCCCTGGTTCGTAGCATTCGCCGCGATGCCGTGCCTGGTGCCCCGCCAATCTGTCTGCTCTCGGGCGGCGAGACCACGGTTACGCTGGGCAGCACCCCTGGCAAGGGCGGACGCAATCAAGAGTTCGTCCTGGCCTGCTTGCTCAAGCTCGTCGGCGAGAAAAACTTCGTCGTCCTGTCTGCTGGCACCGATGGCGAGGACGGCCCCACCGATGCCGCCGGCGCGATTGTCGATGCCTCTACTTGGGATCGTGTCGGCCATCGACAACCTCGGGAGTATCTCGACCGACACGATGCTTACTCGTTCTTCGAGGCGACCGGCGATCTGTTCAAGACTGGTCTGACGAATACCAACGTCATGGATGTTCGCGTTCTTCTCATCGATGCTCTCTGAACGTGGAGTTAGCCTGATGGACCCGCTTCGTTTGGGAGTGTTGCTGTCCGGCAGCGGAACGACGTTGCAAAACCTGCTCGATCGCATTGCCGCGGGACAACTGCCTGCTCGCGTCGTTGGCGTAGTATCGTCGCGTCCTGACGTACTCGGTGTCGAACGAGCCAAACAAGCTGGATTATCCACCTATGTCGTGACGCGTAAATCGTGCGCCTCACGCCAGGAGTTCAGCGAGCGCACGCTGCAACCGCTCCGCGAGTTCGGCGTTGATCTGATTTGCATGGCCGGCTATCTGCAGTTGCTGGAAATCCCTGATGACCTGCTTGGTCGAGTGATGAACATTCATCCGGCGCTGTTGCCGGCGTTCGGCGGTCAGGGGTATCACGGATTGAAGGTGCATCAGGCGGTGCTAGAAGCCGGCGTCAAGCTGACGGGATGCACGGTTCATTTCGCCGACAACGAATATGACCACGGACCAATCATCTTGCAGCGCGCCGTGCCCGTCGAGGAGGACGACACTCCCCAGACGCTGCAAGCGCGTGTCTTCGCCGCCGAGTGCGAGGCGTATCCGGAGGCGATCCGGCTGTTCGCTCAGGGACGACTCCGCATCGAGGGCCGTTGCGTTCGCGTCCTCCCTGAGGGAAGCAAGTGATGGTTACTGCTACTCGCGACACAACTACCATTCGACGAGTTGTCCGACTCCCTCAGCGAGGGCCCGCTGATAGATCCGGCCAGCAACGACGACGTCCTCGATGGCGATGCCCAGGGACTTGAACAGTGTGATGTCCTGCGGCTGTTTCCGCACGGGATAACGTCCGACGATCACCTGTCCCAGTTCACGAATGTTGGCCCAGTGCAGGACGCCCTCTTCGATGGCCTGAGTAAAGTCGCCGGCTTCCAAACGAGCTTGATCCTTACTATCAACGACCACATCGGCACACTTGCAAATGGTGCTGACATCGAGTTCGGCTTTGCCCAGGAAGTTCGAACCAATGGCGTTGATGTGACAACCCGGCTGGAGCCAATGGCCCAAGAGGACTGGTTCCCGACTCGTCGTCGCGGTGACAATAATGTCCTTGCCCTCGGCGGCATGCTCGGGTCGAGACACCGCGACAACCTCCACGCCGCACAGCTGGCTCATCTCGCTAGCAAAAGCCTTGCGGCGCTCTTCGGTGCGGCTGTAGACGGCAACTCGACGAATAGGACGCACTTTGCAGATGGCTTCGACCTGCGTTCGGGCCTGCTTGCCGGAGCCGAACACGCCCAACTCGCAGGCGTCGGCCCGAGCCATGTACCGGGTGGCCACTCCGGAAGCTGCTCCCGTGCGAATCTGGCCGAGATGATCCGCCTTCATTAGCGATAAAAGCGATCCAGTTTTTCCGTCAAACAGGGTGACAATGAAGGTGGCTCCGCCTTTGCGGCTGGTGGCGTAGACTTTGGTACCCATCACGCCCAGGGACTTGGCTGCTGACCCCATGACGTGCAGGACAGAATGATCGGTCTGCACCCGCTGTCGGGGAATCAGGTGAGCCTCGTCCAGGGCCATTTTGCGCAGACCCTGTTCGACGGCCTCCAGTGCCAGATCCATTGGCAACAGTCGGCGAACGTCTTCCTCGTTCAAGAGTAACACCTGGCCTGGTGTCGGTGTCGGCAATGACATAGTTGATTCTCGCTGAGGGTGACGTTAGCGGAGAAACTGTTCCAGTCGATCTAGCCCGCCTTGTAACTGCTCTCGGCTGGTCGCGAAGGACAGACGGACAAAGCCTTCCGCGCCGAATGCCGCTCCGGGAACGACGTTGACGTGGGCCAGTTCCAGGGCAGCCATACAGAAACTCATGGAGTCCGTGATCGCCTTGCCCTGGATAGTTCGTCCGAAATGCGACGAGACATCGAAGAAGGCGTAGAAAGCTCCGTCGGGGACGAAATGTTTGAGGCCCGGCATGGTCGCCAGCCGCCCGAAGACCAGATCGCGGCGAGCCTCGAACTCCCGGCGCATCTGCTCGACACAGGTTTGATCGCCGTCCAACGCCGCTACTGCTGCTGCCTGACTGACACTGCTGGCACAGCTGGTTTCCTGACTCTGCACGTTGCCCATCGCCTTGATGACCGGTAACGGACCAACCGCCCAGCCAATCCGCCAGCCGGTCATTGCGTAGCTCTTGCTCACGCCGCTGATGGTGATAGTCCGCTCGGCGAGTCCGGGCCGTAATGTCGCGAAGCAAGTCGCCTTAGCCGATCCGTAAACTAGCTTTTCGTAGATCTCGTCGCTTAGCACCGCGAGGTTACTGTCGAGAATCACGTCGGCCAGTGCTTCCAGTTCGGGGCGGCTGTAAACACTACCCGTGGGGTTCGACGGCGAGTTTAGCATCAATAACTTACTGCGAGGCGACAGTGCGGCACGGAGTAGCTCTGGCGACATCTTGAAGTGATTTTCCAGGCGCGTCGGCACCAAGACGTAGCTCGCTCCCGTCATCTGCACCAAGTCGGAGTAGCTGACCCAGTACGGCGTGGGGATAATCACCTCGTCGCCGGGACCAACCGTCGCCGCTAGCGCGTTGTGAATGGAATGCTTGGCTCCGTTGGAGATCAGCACCTGTTCGGGGCTGACGGAATAGCCGTAGTTTCGCTCGTAGTAGCGGGTGACGGCGGCACGCAGCTCGGCGGTACCGTTCGCTGGCGTGTAGTGCGTATCGCCTCGATTCATCGCTTCGATGGCGGCGTCGCGGATGTGTTTGGGCGTCAGGAAGTCCGGTTCGCCCAGGCTGAAGTCGAATACCTGGATGCCCTGAGCCTTCATCGCCTTGGCTCGAGCGCCCGCGGCGAGCGTCGCCGAGGGTTGCACTGCTGCCGCCATCTTCGAAATCGCGATCATCAACTTCGTCCTTCTCGTTGCAGCCACTCCGTCGTTGCCGAGCAAAACTGGTAGCATTGTAGCGTCCGATCGAGCAGGCTGGGAGGGATACTCCGCATGATGCGTGTGGCTCATTTTGTGCAACGCTATCCGCCGGCACTGGGCGGTTCCGAAGCGTACCTGGCGCGGCTGGCTCGTTTCCTCGTTCAGGCGGGCGATTCTTGCACCGTTTTTACCACCACCGGAGACGCTCTAGAGTCGTTCTGGGACCGCACGGCTCGCCAGTTTCCCGCTGGCCGCGAGCTGCTCGACGGCGTGGAAGTGTGGCGTCTGCCGCTGTGGCATCTGCCTCTGGCCCATCGCTATCTACTTAAGGCGGCTTCGCTGGTGCCCTGGCCGAGTTGGCAAGCGCTCACCGTGCCGTTCAATCCTCTCGCTCCGGGACTGGGGCAAGTGCGAGGTGATTTCGACCTGGTGCATGCCAGCGCCTTTCCCTACGCCTTCCCGTTGATATGTGCCCGGCGGTTGGCTCGACGGTTGCGGGTGCCGTTCGTTCTCACGCCGTTTGTCCATCTCGGCGATTTGCACGACCCGCGCGACCGTACTCGTCGAGCATACACTACGCCGGCGCTGATGCAACTGGCGCGGTCGGCGGATCGACTCTTCGTACAAACTCCCGGCGAACGCGACGAACTGTTGCGGCACGGCGTCGCCGAGGAACGACTGGTGCTGCAAGGCCTGGGCGTCGATTTGTCTTCGTGTACGGGAGGTGATCGTCAAGCGGCTCGCTCCCGCTGGGGGGTCGGTGGAGAAGTGATCGTCGGCCATCTGGCCAACAACAGCGTCGAGAAGGGCAGCGTCGATCTACTGCTGGCCGCTCAGCGTGCCTGGCAACAGGGAGCGACGTTCCAGGTGGTGTTGGCCGGATCCCAGATGCCGAATTTTCGCGCCTTCTGGGCGAACTTTCAGCCACGCGGACGAGTGATCCGCGTGGGGGTGCTGTCGGAATCCGACAAGCGCGACTTTTTTGCGGGAATCGATCTGTTTGCGCTACCGAGCCGCTCCGACTCGTTCGGTCTGGTGTTGCCCGAAGCCTGGGCCAACGGTGTACCGTGTCTGGGCTACCGCGCAGGCGGCCTCGCCTGGGTCATCCGCGACGGCATCGATGGCTACCTCGTACCGTGTGGCGATGTGGCCACGCTGGCCCGACGGCTGATGGAATTGGCCGCCGACCGGCACTTACGCCAACGACTAGGCGAAGCCGGACGCGCCCGACTCGGCGAGTTCGACTGGACCGCCAAACTCACCCTGGTGCGAGAAGTGTTTCAAGAGCTGGTTCATCGCCGCGTTCAGTCGTGACGGGGTCGCTTCCTCAGTCGGGTTGACTTGTCAACGGGGATTGACTATGAGGAAGTAACGCGCCTCCGTGCGAACCGGGCCAAACAGGGTCGCGGTTGGTGTGGAGGCTCTCAGGAAATACTAGCGAAAGGATTCGCGGCCATTGACACTCTCCAACCCCATATCGGGCCAGATACGCCGTGGCCTGCTAGCGCATGCGGTGGTTCGGCTCACGGTTGAAACCGTTTCCCAGATGCGCTGTGCGCCGCTACAGGCCTGTGGCGAGCCGTTCGCCGTCAGCTCACTGAAGCATTTCGATGAGCAAACCCTGGCGGTGTTGCACGCCCTCCACGAGGCGTTACGCGGAGCGAATCTGCACGTTGAACCAGGCACGCTGCCTTTCCGAAATTGGGGGGTGTTGGCCGCGCCTTGCTATCTGGGCCGGTCGGCGATGGTGCCCTCGATGTCGCGATTCCATGCCGAGGGAGCTTGGGGCGTCTCGCCACACATGATCCCTTATCGTTCGCTGCATTCGATCTCCGGCACGGTGAGTCAGTATCTGAAGATTCACGGGCCGAACTACGGCGTGGGTGGCGGCCCGGGCGGTCTCAGCGAACTATTGTTGGCGGGCTTTTCTCTGCTGGAAACCCAGCCATTGCCGGGGCTGTGGCTGATTGCTAGCCGCATCCATCCCGACACCGGTTTGGACGACAATGGTCGCCCCCCCGCCGATTCTTCCTGTGAAGCGATCGTGCTGGCCTTGGTACCGGAGTCGGTTGTCACGCCGTATGTCGTCGAGTACACCCCAACTCCGACTGTTTCGTTCGAGCAGTTGGCCGAGCTGTTCGACTCCCTGGACAAAGTGCCGGAATGTCGGCTGCTCTGTCCGTTCGGCAGCCTGACTTTCCGTCGCAAGCTGCACCTGCACGGACCGCATCTCTCCTTCACCGCCATGACCGCCGCCACGGGGAGAAAGCGTCTATGAACGATCGCGTGTGGATCACCGGAGTTGGAACCTGTACGCCGATGGGGTGCTCGTTCGACGAGTTCGCGGCCACTCTGTTGTCGGGGCGTTCGACGATTGAGCGGGTGCGCGGCTTCTCGATTGAGGAACACCCCTGCCAAATCGCCGGCCAGGTCCTCTCTGTGCCCTGTCCCGAGGGCGAAGACCCTGCCGCCTTCGCTCAATTGCATCGCACCGAGCAGATGGTGCGCTACTGTTGCATTCGCGCCCTTTGCGACTCGGGATTATGGGAGAAACGACACCGCCTGAGAATCGGTATCTCGCTAGGCGTCGGCGCGGAGTGGATGTTGCCCTGGGAATCAGACGGGCTGCGACATTATCACGCGGCTTGGCAACCGCCCGTGACGCAGACGAGTTTGGTGGAGCGCACTCGACTGCAACTAGGGATCAGCGGCCCAGCGGTTACCGTTTCCGCCGCTTGTGCCAGCGGCAATGTGGCCATCGCTCAGGCACGAGCTTGGCTCCGGCTGGGCTGGGTCGATGTTTGTCTCGCAGGTGGTTGTGACATGGCGGTGTCTCCCATGTCGTTGGCAGCGTTTGGCAACCTGCGTGCTCTGTCGCGGAAGAACCATAATCCAACCGGGGCCTCTCGACCGTTCGATCGAAGCCGGGATGGCTTCGTCATGAGCGAGGGAGGCACGGTGTTCGTGCTGGAACGCGACGCCGAAGCTCGCCGACGTGGAGCCACTCTTCATGCCGAGGTCGCCGGCTGTGGTCTCTCCAGCGACGCGCATCACCTGGTAATTCCCAGCCCCGACCCCAAACCAGCCATGGCCGCTGTTCAGGCGGCGTTGCTTGATGCCTGTCTCAGTCCGTCCGAGGTGGACTACGTCAATGCCCATGCGACTAGCACTCCGGTCGGCGACGTGGCCGAGGCGCGCGTCCTGACGATGATCTTTGGCGAGGAGACCCGCCGAGTACCGGTCAGTTCCACCAAGAGCATGACCGGGCATCTGCTGACCGCTGCCGCTGCCGTCGAGGCTCTGGCCTGCATCGTGGCCATGAAACATCGCAGCATTCCACCCACGATCAATCTCGATGATCCCGATCCGGAATGTGATCTTTGTCATGTCGCCCACACCCCGCGTGAGCAGCCGGTGCGTGTGGCCATGTCCAACTCGTTTGGCTTCGGCGGCAGCAACACTTGCCTGATTCTCCGCGCCGCCTAAGTCGATCGACTCAGCGAATTCGCCTGCCCAGTAGGTGGTGAAACTCGGCTTCGTCGATGGGGCGAAAACGCACCCGATCGCCGACACGCAGCGGGAAGTAATTGGTGACGACATCGACGAGTTGCAAAGGCGTTCGCCCGATCAGATTCCAGCCGCCCGGACGCGCTTCGGGATAGATGCCGGTCTGCCGGCCTGTCAGTCCGACGCTGCCCGGCTCGACGCGGAGTCGCGGCGACTCCAGACGAGGCACCCCGCATAATTCCGAGGGTAAATATCCTAAATAGGGAAATCCGGGGCAGAAGCCGATCGCGTAGACCGTGTAGTCGATGCTGCTGTGTCGGCGAACCACTTCGTCGAGGGGCAGGCCGGTATACCGCGCGACTCGTTCCAGATCCGGCCCCAGCGCATAACAGCAGGGGATCTCGTGCAGAGGGCCGAACTGCTCCGGAAGCGAGGCTGGTTCGACGGTCGCCAGCTGTCGCAGCAGTTCGCCCACACGGAGTTGCTCCGGATCATGGAACACGGCCACCGTCGCATAGGCGCTGACGACATCGATCAGCCACGGGGGGCGTTGCTGTCGCAATCCCTCGGCCCAGGCCAATGCGTCCTGCTCGTGCTCGAATCGAGCCAACGCTCCTTGATCGCCCATCGCTTCCAGCTGCATCCCAGGTGCTCCCGTCAGGATCTGGTACGATTTTGTGAAATGACTCCACTCGGCAAGCGTCAACTCTGAGGAGGGACGCAGATCAGCTGATGTTCCTGGTCGATCGGCACGCGGCGGCGTTGACGTTGTACGCCCGGCAATGGTGCCGCGCGC
The DNA here is from genome assembly GCA_937923405.1 of uncultured Gemmataceae bacterium. Lineage (GTDB taxonomy): Bacteria > Planctomycetota > Planctomycetia > Gemmatales > Gemmataceae > CALDUY01. Next base: position 187,626 of record CALDUY010000017.1, read on the forward strand.
CGGTAGCCTCGCCAAACCAGAGGCCTGTTTCCCGAGTCTCTCGCCGAGCCTGATTCAGAAGATCTCCCATTCGGCTTCACGATGGTCGTTGGCCGTCAGCCACCAACCGCGTAACGTCGGTGGGGAAGTCATCAGCGTCACGATGAGACTGACGACCTCCTCGCTGAAGTTGCGTTCGCGATCCTTACGGCTGGGCACGGGCGGCGACGTGGGATGCGAGTGATATACAGCCAGCACGTCCAGTTCGCGCCGCCAGATCTCCTTATGGGCGTCGAGCAAGCCGCGCGGCTCGGCCTCGTACTCCGTGGGACTGGCCAAAGCGTTGACCAGCGGAAACATCGCCTCCACCGTGGCCAAGCCCTCGCTCACCCGGCCCGCCAACAGCCCACAGCATTCATTCGGCTGTTCGCGTAGAGCATGGTCCAGGATCGCCTGATAAATCGCCTCCGGCAGACGCAGTCGAAATAGCATTGACAAGTCCCAGTCTCCTTCCCACCTTGAACCATGTAGTCGAGTCTATTTTTTTCCACTAAGGAGCCGCGATGTCGTCAGGGACTGCGTCGAAGCGAGAGAAGGTTATTCTGGCGTATTCTGGAGGGTTGGACACCTCCGTGATGGTGAAGTGGATTGGCGAACGATATAACCTCGACGTGGTCGCCTTCACGGTCGATCTCGGCCAGGGCGAGGACATCGCCAAGATTCGCGACAAGGCACTGCGTACCGGCGCGGTCGATGCCGTCGCTATCGATGCCCGCAATCTGTTCGTCGATTGCTTCGTCTTTCCAGCGCTGATGGCTGGGGCGTTGTATGAGGGCAAATATCCCTTGGCGACGGCGCTGGGACGTCCATTGATCGCCAAGCTGATGGTGGACACCGCTCGCGAGCATGGAGCCAAAGCGGTGGCCCACGGCTGCACCGGCAAGGGCAACGATCAGGTTCGCTTCGACGTGACCTTCCAGACGCTGGCACCAGACCTGCAGATCATCGCGCCAGTGCGTGAGTGGAAAATGTCACGTCCCGAAGCGTTGGAATACGCCGCCAAACATGGCATCCCAGTCGAGGCAACGGTCGAAAGTCCCTACTCGATCGATCAGAACTTGTTCGGGCGGTCTTGCGAGTCGGGGTTGCTGGAGGATCCCTGGGACGAGCCGCCTGCTGACGCCTTTGCCTGGACCGTCGATCCGCTTAAAGCGCCCGATCAGCCGCAATATCTCACCATCGACTTCGACGGCGGCAAGCCAGTTGCTCTGGACGGCAAACCGATGGATGGCGTGCCGCTCATCGAGAAGCTGAACCAACTCGGTGGTGCTCACGGGGTCGGTCGTATCGATCATGTCGAAAATCGCTTGGTCGGTATCAAGTCGCGCGAGCTGTACGAAGCGCCTGGCGCGGTCATTCTGCATGAAGCGCATCGCGAGCTAGAATCGCTCTGCCTGTCCAAACAGGCCCAGCGATTTAAGACTTTGGTCTCGCAAGAGTACGCCGACATTATCTATAATGGATTATGGTTCTCCGCGTTTCATCAGGATCTGTTCGCCTTCGTGGCCAGCAATCAGCGCTACGTGACCGGACAGGTGCGGGTGAAACTGTTCAAAGGCAATTGCGTCGTCGTTGGTCGCAAGAGCGAGTACAGTCTGTACAGCAAGCATCTGGCCACTTACGATCGAGACGATCAGTTCGACCACGACGCGGCCAAAGGATTCATTCGTATTCACGGTCTGACACAACAGACCCAAGCTCATACCCAGTTGCTCAAAGGGGGCAAGGGGTTCGATCTACCAGGGTTGCTCACCGAACGGCGAAAGGAGGATAGCTGAGGTAGGATATTCGAGGGAGGTAAAGCTTCTCTAAAGAAGAGGTTCATTCTTCTTCTAGTGCTTTTTTCCTCTTTGTTTCCTCCTTCAGACTTAGATCATGGAGACTCTCGACATCGAACAACTGGCGGCTTACCTCTCGCGCGACGTACGCGAGGTGGGTAAGCTGGCCAATCGTGGCATCCTACCGGGGCGACGGGTCAACGGCGAATGGCGTTTTGCCCGCGCCGAAATCAATCACTGGCTGGAAGGCCGACTTCACGAATACACCGAATCGGAACTGGAGGCTTTGGAGTCGGCCCATCGTGTCGAAGTCGACGAGCCGCTCCTGGCTAATCTGCTCTGCGAAACGCGGGTGGCCGTTCCTCTGGGAGCGGCTACGCGCTCCAGTGTGTTGCGCGAGCTGGTCAAGCTAGCTAGCACGGCCTGGCAGGTCTACGACGAAGAGGCCGTACTCGAAGCCATCATTGCGCGTGAGGAAATGGGCAGCACGGCACTGGAGTGCGGGCTGGCTATCCCGCATGCACCGCGTCCCCTGGGAGATGGCGTCCTCGGCGAACCGCTCGTCGCCTTTGGCAAAACCTCGCGGGCCCTGCCGTTCGGCGGACCGCGCGGCAGTCTGACCGATCTGTTCTTCCTCGTACTCAGCAAGGACGACCGCACCCATCTGCGCGTACTGGCTCGTTTGGTTCGGTTGGTGCGTCGAGAAGGCTTCGTCGCTCAGCTCCGCGCTGCTCAGACGCCGGCGGACGCCTACGAAATCATCGTCCAGGCCGAGTCGGAATTGCTCGGTAATAGCTAGTTTGTCGATCTTTTTAGTAGATAAAGGGTTCTTCCGGATTCGGACGAACCCTCGCTTTTTTCTCCTTCCCGCCTCGCCGACCTCTTCGGCACTGCTACAATCACCTCGCCCATGATACCGTTCGCATGGGTGAGCCACCTACCCCTGGTTAAAGAGGTCTGTAGCGATGCGAAAATTGGTCGCGTGTGCCCTGATGCTGGCACTGATGATCGGCTTCACCTCGATGAGCAGTTCACCACTGTTTGCCCAAGAAAAGAAGACCACCAAGAAAGACACTAAGAAAGACAAGCCGACTGAAACCGGCACCATCGAGATCACCGAAGGCAAGGATGGCAAATTCCGCTTCAACATCCGCAATGCCGACGGCAAGTACCTCGGCGGCTCTGGTCTGGTGGGGTACAACTCGGAGAAAGAAGTGCGTGCGGCGATCGAGGAGATGAAGAATATCCTCGCCACAGCTGTCATCGTCAAAGGCAAGGCCAAGACCAAGGACTCGAAAGACAAAGATAAGTAACGGTTGCTCGCCTAGCTTTCGGGGGACACTCCGCTCGCCGAGTCTGGCGAGTGGAGTGGTCTATATTTATCCTTTGGGCCACCACGAAGAGCCGGCATCAGATGTGGGGCGTGGCACCTCAACTCCGCAGCCTCTCGCTATAAAATGATCGAGACGAATTCTCTCCTATCGTCGCTCTGTTGTTGAAAAGGATATCCATCATGCGATCCGCTGTCGTCGTCGAAGCTGTGCGTACTCCGATTGGTCGAGCACATCCTGAGAAGGGGATGTTTCGCGAGGTCCGTGCCGACGATCTCTCCGCCGATCTGATTCGCGGACTGCTCGATCGATCGGGAGTGTCCCCCGAGGCGATCGAGGATATTCACTGGGGCTGCGTCAAGCAGCAGGGCGAGCAGGGCTACAACATCGGACGCATGGCCGCGCTGATCGCCGGCTTACCTATCCAAGTTGGGGCCTGCACGGTAAATCGTTTGTGCGGGTCGAGTCTTCAAGCCATCCATCAGGCGGCGATGAGTATTGCCGCAGGTTGCGAGGACGTGCAGATCGCTGGTGGCGTTGAGCACATGCACCATATCCCGATGGAGGCCGGCTTCGATCCCAGTCCACGCCTGCACTTCAAGCACAGTCCGGCGACGATGAACATGGGCTTAACCGCCGAGAATCTCGCCCTGCGTTACAAGATCAGCCGCAAGGATCAGGATCAGTTCGCTTACGACAGCCACATGAAGGCGGCCAAGGCCACCGACTCGGGCGCGTTCGCCGCCGAGATCGTGCCCACCTGGGGCCGCGACGACGACGGTCGCAAGAAGCTGCTCACCGTCGATCAATGCATCCGTCGGGATACGTCGCTGGAGGCATTAGCGGCACTCAAGCCGGCCTTCATGCCGGAGGGGGGTACGGTGACTGCGGGCAATTCCAGTCCGCTCAACGTCGGAGCGGCAGCGCTGCTCATCATGTCCGAGGAGCGGGCTAAGCAACTGGGCCTGACGCCGAAAGTACGCATTCGCAGTATGGCCGTAGCCGGCGTCGATCCGTCGGTCATGGGCATTGGTCCGGTGCCAGCAACGCATAAGGCTCTGGAACGCGCCAAGCTGACGCTGAACGACATCGATCTGATCGAACTGAACGAGGCATTTGCTGCCCAGGCATTGTCGGTCATTCGCGTGCTGAAGGCCAACCCGGAGAAGGTCAATGTCAACGGCGGAGCCATCGCCATCGGTCATCCGTTGGGGGCCAGCGGCGCTCGCATTGCCACGACGCTGATTCATGCTATGTTGGCCCGCAAGGCTCGCCTCGGCCTAGCAACGATGTGCATCGGTGCAGGGCAGGGCATTGCTACCATCTTCGAAGCGGTGTGAGGAATTACCACGGAGGACTAACGCCCTCCGCTTGGAAAGCGAATCGCCTCGGTCCGAGCGGAGGGGGTTAGTGCGCGTTAGAAAATGGTGTGGCGGAGCGCAGGCTAAAGCCTGCGACTACCGGGATTGGCAGGTAGCCGCAGGCTAAAGCCTGCGAAAGCAAGTTTCCGCCTGCGAAGCAGCTGGATACCCCCTGCCGCTACACCAGTTCGCCCTCTACGGGGAAGTTAACCCCCTCTTCGCTCGGCAACTCATTCGTCGTCGCCGCGGAGTTTGGCCAGCACGTTGAGATCCTCCAGCGTCGTGGTGTCCTGCACGGTCTGTCGGCCAGCGGCGATGTCGCGGAGGAGTCGTCGCATGATCTTGCCGGAGCGCGTCTTCGGCAACGCCTCGGTGAAGCGGATCGAGTCGGGCCGAGCGATCGCGCCGATCTCCTTGGCCACGTGTTCGCGCAATTCTTTCTTCAGCTCCTCGCTAGCAGTGACGCCGGATTTGAGCGTGACGAAACAGGCGATGCCTTCGCCCTTGATGTCGTCGGGTTGACCAACGACGGCGGCCTCAGCCACCTTGGGATGATGCACCAGGGCGCTCTCGACTTCCATCGTGCTGAGCCGATGTCCCGCGACGTTGAGCACATCATCGACGCGGCCCATGATCCAGAAGTAACCGTCTTCGTCGCGTCGCGCGCCGTCGGCGGTGAAGTAACAGTGGGGAATCTGGCTCCAATACTGCTGCTTGTAGCGTTCATCGTCGCCAAAGATGGTACGCAACATGCTCGGCCAAGGATGACGAATGACGAGTAGGCCGCCGGCGTTGTCCCCGACCGACGCGCCGGATTTATCGACGATGTCGGCCAGCACGCCGGGCAGCGGCCGCGTCGCCGAGCCGGGCTTCGTCGGAATCGCGCCGGGCAGTGGGGAGATCATAATCATGCCCGTCTCGGTCTGCCACCAGGTATCGACGATCGGACAGCGGCCTTTGCCGATCACTTGGTGATACCACATCCACGCTTCGGGGTTGATCGGCTCGCCCACGGTGCCCAGTAAGCGCAGACTCGACAGGTCATGGGAGTTGGGCCATTGATCACCCCATTTGACAAAAGCACGAATCGCCGTCGGGGCAGTGTAGAAGATGGTTACACGGTATTTCTCGATAATCTCCCAAAAGCGATCCTCTTTGGGATGATTGGGTGCGCCTTCGTATAGGACCGTCGTCGCGCCGTTGGCCAGCGGGCCATAGACGACGTAGCTATGTCCGGTGATCCAGCCGCAGTCGGCAGTACACCAGTAAACGTCGTTCTCCTTCAGATCGAAGACCAGCCGATGGGTGTAGGAGACGCCGAGCAGATAGCCCGCTGAGGTGTGCAGTACACCTTTGGGTTTGCCCGTCGAGCCGGACGTGTAGAGGATGAACAGGGGATGCTCGCTGTCGAACGGCTCAGCGGGACAGTCGGTCGAGGCCGTGGGCATCAGCTCGTGCCACCAGAGGTCGCGACCCGGCTTCATCTCAATGGGGTTATTGCAGCGTCGAAAGACGATGCACTTTTCGACGGTCGGCGACTTGGCCAGGGCAGTATCGACGTTGTCTTTGAGCGGCACCAATTTGCCTCGCCGCCAGCCGCCATCGGCCGTGACGACTAAACGCGCTCGGGCATCGTTGTTGCGTTCGGCGACGGCTTCGGCGCTGAAGCCGCCGAAGATCACCGAATGTGTTGCGCCAATTCGAGCACAGGCGAGCATGGCGATAGCCAACTCGGGCACTAACGGCATATAGATCGTCACGCGATCGCCAGGTTGAATGCCCTGCTGTTTCAATACGTTGGCGAACTGGCAGACCTCGCGATGCAACTCGGCGTAAGTCAGAGTGCGAGTATCCCCTGGTTCGCCTTCCCAGAGAATGGCCGGCTTATCGCGTCTGGGTCCGTCGAGGTGGCGATCGAGGCAATTGGCACTGACGTTGAGCTTGCCGCCGACGAACCATTTAGCGTGTGGCTCGTTCCATTCCAGAACGGTCGTCCACGGTTGCAGCCAAGTCAGCGACTGGGCCTGCTCGGCCCAGAACGCCTGCGGATCGCGTTTGGCCTGCTCATATAACGCCTCGTACTCCGCGAGGCTTTTGACGTGGGCGGCCTGGGAAAACTCCGTCGACGGCGGAAACGAGCGGGTCTCTTTCAGTACGCTAGTAATAGTCGAAGTGGGAGAGGACATCGTCAGTGCTTCCAGTAAGTACGAGCGAGAAGTCATGTTCCTACCGATAAACCGGACCGGGGAAACGGTCAAGGAGAAAGCGATTGGCAACGGACCGACTTTCCTCTCTGCGAGGGGTTCTTTCGACGAAGACGAGCCAGCATGCCTATACAATAAGATCGGCCCCTCACTCTGGAGCGATAGTGCTGATGTCTGAAACGAATGCGCGCCCTGCTAAGACGATTTTGCGCGAGAGTCCGGTCGATAAACCACGCATCGAGGCGGCGGTTCGAGAGATCCTGCTGGCCGTCGGGGAAGATCCCGATCGCGAAGGACTGCGCGAAACCCCGGCACGGGTGGCGCGAATGTATGCCGAGATGTTCGCCGGGCTGCATCTCGATCCCGCTATTCATTTGAAGAAGACCTTCACCGAGAAGTACGACGAGATCGTACTGGTTCGCGACATCGCTTTTGCCAGTTTCTGCGAACATCATCTGTTGCCGTTTACTGGTAAGGCGCACATTGCCTATCTGCCAAAGGGAAAAATTGCCGGTCTGAGCAAGCTGGCTCGCATTGTCGAGGTACTCAGCCATCGCCCGCAGGTGCAGGAACGCCTGACCGAGGAGTTGGCGGATCTGCTAATGCGTGAATTGGAACCAAAAGGCGTTGGCATCATTGTCGAGGCGACGCACAGTTGTATGACCATTCGAGGGGTGCGTAAACCGGGCAGTCTGTGTACGACTAGTGCGATGCGCGGCATCTTCCGAGAAAACCCCATGACGCGCGCGGAACTGATGTCGTTGATCTACGGTGGGCGTTGATTCATGGTGGTGGCGTTCCTGCTGCGGTTGGCGTTGGGCTTGGCCGGCTGTCTGTTGTTGCTCTCGCCGGGACGGTCGGCTCATCCGACGGTGGGGCGTCCGGCTTGGGCCAACGCCAACTTCTTCCGCACACAACTACTTGTCGTCTTTGCTCTGAGTCTCGGGGCGTTGCTGTGGGTGTGGAACGACGCCAGTTCGGTGGCGCTGGCTAGTCTTGGTGTGGCGGCGGGCTGTGCTTGTCTGGGGTCGGTCAGTTGGTCGCTGGAGCGCTCCCCCGGCGCGGTGTTGTTGATTGTGTTGACGACAGCGGCGCTGGCCGGCACTACCTACCTACACGAACCCGATGGCTACGCATTGGCCGGCGGTCTGAGTTCGGCGCTGCTGTTGGGGGCGGCCACCAGTGCCATGCTCATGGGCCACAATTACTTGGTTGCCCCAAACATGTCGATGACGCCGCTCTATCGCTTGCTAGCGGCGCTGACAGCGGCACTGGTGTTGCGGCTGCTGCTGGATGGTTGGGCGTTGTGGCAGTGGACCGCCGACTATGGACTGGATAAGCTGAAAGAGGACGAACAACTGTGGTTGCCCGTGCGTTGGGTGGTGGGACTGGCGGCTCCAGCGGTGCTGTGCTGGATGGCCTGGCAGACCGCTCGCCTCCGCTCGACTCAGTCGGCCACGGGCATTCTCTACGTCGTGGTGATTTTCTGTTTTGTGGGCGAATTGACCGGTCAGTTGCTTCGCCCTGGTGGTTTGACCCTTTAATCCGTGAGGACATGGTGCGACTGCGACTTCCCTGCCCGCTGTGCGAAACTCCTGCTCGGGCCCAAGCCGGAGCCAGGGAATGGCGCTGCCCGGCCTGCGATCATGTTGTCCCGTTGTTGCCCAGCAATGGGTCGACCTGTGCCGCCTGCGGTAATGGCGAACTATTCCGCAAGAAGGACTTCCCCCACGGGTTGGGCATGGCCGTGCTTGTCGGCGCGTTCCTCGCCTCGACCATCACCTACTGGCTGTATGCCAAGTGGCTGACTTGGACAATTCTGATCGGCTCGGCGGCGTTCGACGGCTTACTCTATCTCTGGGTCAAGGATGTCATCGTCTGTTATCGCTGCTTCGCCGAACATCGCGAGGTCGCTCAGCCGGAGCGCATTGCTCCCTTCGAGCTGACCATTCACGAACGCTACCGACAGGAACGATTGCGTCGGCAACAGTTGCAGAAGAGCGGGCAATGACCTGTGGACGAAGCCCAGCGCAAACGGGTGCAGGACGATCTACAAGGGCTGCTTCGCGGGGAGCTGCTCTTCGACGAGTTGTCGCGTGTGCTTTATTCCACCGATGCCTCGCCGTTCGAGATCCGGCCGGCCGGCGTCGTCGTACCGCGCGACTTGGACGATCTCCGCGCTCTGGTGCGCTATGCCAGCGAGAATCACGTCCCGCTGGTGCCACGCGGCGGCGGAACCGGCACGACTGGAGCGGCCCTAGGCGGTGGACTGATCGTCGATCTGTCGGTTTGCTTTCGTCAGCCGCCGACCCTAGATGGCGAGATGCTCGATGTGGAGGTTGGCGTTTCCGTCCGTCAGCTGGAACAGTTCCTGCATGCTCACGGACGTCGCTTACCGCTCGATCCTGATCGTCGCGAGGGAACAGTCGGCGGACTGTTGGCCAGCAATCCTGCCGGCCCACGGGCAGAACGGCTTGGAACCCTGCGAGACCGAGTGCGTCAGCTCGACGTAGTCCTCGATTCCGGCGAGGCGGTGACCGTGGGGCGTCTGTCCAACTGGCCGACCGTAGACGCTACGCCAGGACGACTGGACGATATCGTCGCCTCGACCCGCACTTTACTCCGCCAATACCAAGGGGTGTTACGCGGCACTCGGCGTGAGGTGCCACTGGATCACTGCGGCTATGCTCTTGGTGACGTACTCGAGGCCGGTACACTCGATCTGGGCCGACTGTTGATCGGCAGCGAAGGCACGCTAGCGCTGTTCACCCGAGCGCGGCTGCACACTTTGCCGCTGCCCGCGGGGCGAGCGATGTTGCTGGCTGGGTTTGCTCGTCTTGATGCGGCCTTGAAAGCAGCGCAGATCGCGGCGGACTCGCAACCAACCGCTTGTGATTTACTCGATCGACGCTTGCTGCGACTGGCTCGGGGTGAGCCGAGTCTGTGCGACCTGGTGCCCGAAGGAGCGGAAGCCGTCCTGCTGATTGAGGTGGAAGCCGATTCGCCAGAACTGGCCCGCCAACGAGCCGCACTGCTGGCCACTCGTTTGGGGCAACGGGAACGGTTGGCCCTATTGACGCGGCTGTCGAACAGCGCCGACGAGGCTGAGCGATTCTGGCGATTGACTCAGTCCACCTTGCCCTGTCTCTCGACGTTGCGCGGCACAGCGCGTTCCCTGGTGTTGCTGGACGATGTGGCGGTGCCCGTGCCCCGCTTGCCGGAATACCTGCCTCGCTTGCAAGACCTTCTCCGTCGCCATGAGACAACCGCTTCGTTTCGAATCCACACGCTCAGCGGGCGGGTGGACATGCGTCCGTTCCTCAATCTGGACAATCCACGCGATATCGACCGCCTATGGACGCTGGCCGACGAGGTGTACACACTGGTGCTGGAGATGGGAGGCACCATCAGCGCCAGCCGTGGAACCGGGCTGGCTCGCATGCCGTGGGTGGGCCGACAGGTCGGCCCACTGGTTCCCGTGCTGCGTGATTTAAAATCTATTTTCGATCCTCTTTATATCTTTAATCCGGGTAAGATCGTCGCCGGGCCGGATCTTCCGGTCACCTGGTCCTTACGCCGGCAAAGAGAAGGTGGCTCCCTGCAACCGTTGCGACAACCCAGCCGCGAACTGACCTGGGCGAGCAGTTCACCGGCTCAGGAGTCGTTAGCCTGCAACGGCTGTGGAGCCTGTCGCAGCGAATCGGCCCTGGAGCGGATGTGTCCGATCTTCCGCGCGACCCGACAGGAAGCGGCGACGCCCCGAGCCAAGGCCAACCTGATGCGCTTCTTGCTGGAGCCGGCCACCGATCCTTCGCAATTGCCCAGCGATGAGGTTCGCGCCGTGGCGGATCTGTGCGTCAACTGCAAGATGTGCGCCCACGAGTGCCCCTCGCGGGTGAACATTCCCAAGCTGATGCTGGAAGCCAAAGCTGCCAACGTAGCTCGGCACGGTCTGGATCGCGGCGAATGGGTGCTGGCCCGGACCGAGAACTTCGCCGCGCTCGGCAGTGCTCTCGCTCCGCTAACCAATGCCTTGTTGACCAATCCGCTCGCCCGCTGGCTGCTCGATCGCTTCTTCGGCATCTCGCGACAACGTCGGCTGCCCCGTTTCGCCTTTCGTAGCTTCTTGCGTGAGGCCAAGCGGCGTGGCTGGACGCATAAGCCGCGCTCGGCGCGTCCTGCTGTGGCCTACTTTGTTGATGTTTTCGCCAACTATAACGATCCGCTATTAGCCCAATGTGTTGTTGAGGTACTGCATCACAACGGCATCGAGGTTTACGTTCCTCCTGGGCAGGTGGGCTGTGGCATGGCTCCGCTGGCTTACGGCGATGTGGAAACCGCACGCGAACTGGCTCAGCACAACCTGAGGCTGTTGTCCGAACTGGCTCGTGAGGGGTTTCCGATTCTCTGCTCGGAGCCTTCTGCGGCTCTGATGTTACGCCAGGATGCCGTCGATCTGCTCGGCGACCCTGACGCCGAGTTGGTCGCCGCTCAGGTCGTCGAGTTCACCGCCTATCTCTGGGATCTACACCAACAGGGATTGCTTAAGACGGATTTTCAACCGCTCGAATTATCGATCGGTCATCACGTTCCCTGCCACGTCAAGGCTCTAGGCCGCCTGCCGATGGCTCCACAGTTGTTGTCCTTGATCCCTGGCGTGCGGGTTGGCATCATCGACGTCAGCTGTTCGGGCATGGCGGGCACCTTCGGCTTTCAGAGTGATCGCTACGACTTGTCCCTGGCCGCGGGCCGGCCGATGCTCGACGAGTTGCGCCGCCCTCGCTATCTGTTCGGTTCGACTGAGTGCAGTGCTTGCCGGCTACAGATGGAGGACGGAGCGTTAAAACGCACACTGCACCCGGCCCAGTATCTGGCGTTGGCCTACGGGTTGGTTCCTGCTGTGGAATCCTGGCTGCGCGAACCAGTCGGCGAATGGGTGCTACGATGAGAGACCCCGGTCAAACTGGTTGGCTCAGGCGAAAATCCTGGCACGGCCTGAAGCTGTGGCGACAGGGCCACCCGCCTCTGTTCTCTCCCCATTGAGGATCACTTTACTACAGTACGGATCAGTGCTACCACTGCTCCCAGGGACACGGCGATCAACAGCACCAAGCGGAGAATTTTCCACCAACTCCACGGACGTTCGCCGACAACCTGTCCCGTCTGACCGTTAATCAGGATCTGATACAGATTGTCTCGATAGCGATATGCGGCAATCCAAATCGGCAGCAGAATATGTTTGAAGGTCGTTCCAACATAGTGCGTTTCGACTTGATGCACACGTTGATGATCTCCGCCAATGTTTTGTCGACAGAGTTCGCGAACGTATCCTTCCATAAAGGCACGAGCTTCGGCATTAGCTTCTTCGAGTGGGATGGCATATCGTTCGGTCAAGAAACCAGCAAGGAATTCTGGGCGGAAACCTTCCAGGTGCGAGAGCTGCCAATCGTTGATCGCGCTCAGAAGATGTTCTGGCAGTGATTTTGTTGCACGGATCAGCACATCATCGAAGAAGTGATCGATCTCCCCAGCGACGCTGGTCCAGCGGATCCGCGTTTCACTACGAGTTCGCACAACGTAGTTGCCCTGAGCGTCGCGATCCGTGTACTCGACTTGCACGGTATAGTTATTGCCACGCTCGCCGCTGTACCACGAATAGGTCATCGCGTCGAACGTCCAATAGGGCACATACACGCCAGAGAGTTGCCCCAGATAAGCCAACTTTGTCAGTCCACTGGGGGGCGAACCAGAGCGAGCGTAGCCAACTCTCGAACTTGTGGATCGCCTCCCGATACGGAACGGCAAAGGGCAGAATGGATTCTGGGTCGATCATCTCTTTGGCGGCTTCAGGAGCGTGCTCCAAATGCGACCGACAAAAGGGACAATTTTCCGTGACGACCTTGTCTTCCAGCAGCACGATGGCTCCGCATCCAGGGCAGCGGACTTCCGAACCGCGACCGGCAATAAGGGTCTGAACCTTGGGCCCTTTTCGCAAATAGCTTTTCAAATCCAGTTCGTTTCCGGCTGCTCCTTTTTCGATTGCTTGGACGTGATGGCAGTACGGACAGCGGAGTTGACGGTTGGCCGGATCGAAATCGAGTCGTGCTCCACACTGTTCGCAGGGAAACTTGCGTTCTAGAGGCGGCGCTTTGGTGACCACGGGAGGGTTAACGATCGGCTCACCTTCCAACGGCGAGGGCAATTCATCGGACATGGGCAGTTCTCCACCATCGCTCTAGGAAGTTGCGTTAGCGCCACTAGATTCGTTCTTTCGCCTCACGACTCCGATTCATGAACATCGTCGAACACGCTGTATCTATTAGGTCCATGATAATGCAGATGATCGCCATAATCTAGCCATGTTGTTTTGTTGGTTCGCACTGAGGAAGGTGTCTTGAATCGCCAGGGCAAACGAATTGAGGCCGCTTCTCTAGAACTGTCTGACCGTGAACTAAGGCGATTCGCTGTAAGGTTCAAGATCGAAGGCTGGCCAACAGGACCTCTTTGAAACAAACACACTTTTGACTCGACTTCGAACTCGACTTGCATTCTTAATCCGGGTTCGCTAAAACCTTAGAAATGAAATCCGATCCCCGATAGCTCAATGGTAGAGCAACCGGCTGTTAACCGGTTTGTTGTAGGTTCGAGTCCTACTCGGGGAGCTTTCACGTTCGCCGCGAACCAACGCGGCACACCAGTTACCAGCAAACGCCGAGAGTAGCCCCGCCCGGAGTTTTGCGTTTTCCGCCTTTCCCGCAAGCACTTCCGCCAATCCCGCCGGCGACGCCGCGCTCTCTGTTTCGAGAGAGACCAATCGGGGTCCGAGAGGAACCATGATGGTCCCTCTCGTACCCCGAAATCTCGGCCCAAAACTCTCTGAATCTCTGGTTACCACCCCTCTCGGAGTTACCGGCCCGGTCCCTCTCGGACCCCGATGCGTCAACTCGAACTCGAATTGCAAAGGTCATAGGTAGACGAACTCTTTCTGCCAGACAGCCGGCCCGTCGCCAAGCGAAGGTCGCTGTGGGCGCTTCCACCTGGAGGTCCCATGCGACCGCACGACGATCCCGCCGCCATGACCGCCGACGAGCGGCTCCGCGAAGTCGCGGCCATTCTCGCTGCCGGCATTCTGCGCCTCCGTTCCCGCGCCGCGCTCCCCACCGATCCCGGCCAAGTTTCCGGCCCGAAAAATCCACCGGAATCCGGCCAAGGTTGCCTTGAGGTTTCCGCAGAAACCGTGCTCAGTGTCCACAAGGGTTAACGGTTTCCGAGACCTGGAGAAAGGAGCGCATCATGCACCTGAACGTCGGGAAGGAGGTCGCCGCGCTCAAGCGGATGACCGTCAAGGAACTGCGGGCCAAGTACGCCGAGGTGTTCGGCGAGGACACGCCCGCCAACAACAAGGGCTGGCTCGTCAAGCGAATCGCGTGGCGGCTCCAGGCCCTGGCCGAGGGGGGCCTGTCCGAACGAGCCCGCCAGCGCGCCGCTGACCTGGCCAACGACGCCGATCTGCGGCTTTCGCCGCCGAAGGCCAAGGCCGGCCCGGCCCTGGCCGAGCGCACCAGGACGGCGGCGCTTCGCGTCAAGGGGGACGACCGCCTGCCGCTTCCCGGCACGATCATCACCCGCGCGTACAAAGGCGAAACCCTGCACGTCAAGGTTCTGCCGCACGGCTTCGAGTTCGAGGGCGAGGTCTACAAGTCGCTGTCCGCCGTGGCCAAGGCGATCACCGGCCAGCACTGCAACGGCTACTACTTCTTTCGCCTCGGAAAGGAGGAAGGCCGATGAGCAAGACACGCAAAGCACCGGCGCCCAGGCCGACCGTCCGCTGCGCCATCTACACGCGCAAGTCCACGGAGGAGGGGCTGGAGCAGGAGTTCAATTCGCTTGACGCCCAGCGGGAGTCGGCCGAGGCGTACATCCGCAGCATGGCCGGGGAGGGGTGGGAGTGCCTGCCCGACCGCTACGACGACGGCGGCTTCACCGGCGGCAACATGGACCGGCCCGCGCTCAGGCGGTTGATGGCGGACATCGACGCGGGCAAGATCGACTGCGTGGTTGTCTACAAGGTGGACCGCCTCAGCCAGTCGCTGCTCGACTTCGCCAGGATGATGGAGGCGTTCGAGAAGCACCACGTCTCGTTCGTTTCGGTCACGCAGCAGTTCAACACGGCGACCTCGATGGGCCGGCTGGTGTTGAACGTGCTGCTCTCCTTCGCCCAGTTCGAGCGTGAGATCATCAGCGAACGGACGCGGGACAAGATTGCCGCCGCCCGGCGGAGGGGGAAATGGGCCGGGGGGCACCCGCTGCTGGGCTACGACATCGACCCGCGTGGTTTCAAGCTCATCGTGAACGAGGACGAGGCCGTCCGCGTGCGGGCCATTTTCGCCCTGTACCTGAAGGAGCGGTCGCTCCTGCCGGTGGTGCAGGTCCTGAACCGCCGGGGCTGGAATAACAAGCGGTGGACGACCCGCAAGGGGCGCGAGCGCGGCGGCAAGGCGTTCGACCGCACGACGCTCTACCGCCTGCTGACGAACATCACCTACATCGGCAAGATCAGGTACAAGAACGAAATCCACGACGGCGAGCACGCCGCCAAGACGGTTACTCCGCCTCTTCCTCGTACTCTTCTAGAATCCTGTCGGACGTGTACGACAAATGTGGCAACACGAAGAGTTCTTGCAAGCTGGTGTATGAGATAAAGGTACAGCACTCGGAAAGAGGACCGCGTTCCAGCAAGGCAAACACAGGACGCCGGATTTCGGTGAAGACTTTGTCTTTGCGAATCTCGGGAGCGACGATGTGGAGCTTGATGTTCATGTTGGGCTGTAGCGCCAAGAGGTCAGCCATTCGCAGTAACCCCGAGTAAATCGCAGTGGTGTGTTCTACCTCGAATGCCCGAACGATTGACCTTCCCTTGAGCCAGAGAACGTCGATCTGCTCGACCGTTTGCAAAGTTGTTTCGTCGTAGTTCAGGGGGAGAAACTCGAGCAAGGTTCCTGGAGAAGGAATCCATTCTTTCAGCACGGCAGGGCGATCGTTCTTAGGAATCCAGACCTTGAACCCCATCGTCTCGCCGATCCGAGCAAGCTTCGCCTGAACGCTGTGCGACTCGCGGATCGGAACAATCGACTCCTCGGATTCCACTTCATTCGGTGAGTCACTTGGCACGGTGACCGCAACTGTCTTGTCAGCACGGTAGATCGACTTGGCAATCAGCCTTCGCCATTCATCCGAGTCTTGGGGGTAGTCTGCACCATCCTTGCTCTGGGAAGTAAGGAGTTGTTCAAGGTAACGCCCGTCTTCATCTCTGAGTCGGTTCAGACTCCGTCGAATGACTCCAGTCCAGCCCATTCCAGGAGCAGTATTGTTCACCTTCGTGAAAGAGAGAGTGTCCCAGACGATTCTTTCCTTGATCGGCACACATTTCTCGATGGGAAGCCAAACTTTCGTGTCGATCTTGATGCGAATGACGAAGGGATCGTCGGACGGCACGAACCTCGGGGTCAAATCCTCAAACACAGGCCCAGCAACCTCGAGCACACCTGACCAGCGGCCAACCTTCGTGACATAGCAGATCAAACGATCACCGATTTGAAGTCGCCGTGCCGCTTGTTCTTGATTCTTTCTAACACCCACAATAGTTCGATCAGATCGAGTAAATGACTCGTATGTTTCTGGAGTAAAAAGGAAGATGTAGTAGTTCATTCTCGCTAAGTCTCGCGTTTTTATCCTCTGCATGAAGACGAGAGTTAACTTACCAGATTTTTGCCGCACCCGCCAACTCGGTAGTGATAAGTGGCATCTCCCGTTCAAGATCCGCGGCCGGGGCACGCACGTGTTCGCCTAGCTGCGGGATGACAGGTCCACGTCTTCTGGGGCGGGGCCGAACACGCGGTGGAGATCCACCGGGCCGACAACGTCTTCCGGGTGCTCGACGAGCGGGGTGTGCGGCTGCCCGAGACCGCCCGGCTGGTGCGGGCCGTCTTCCAGTCTTCCAGGTCAAGTTCACCGACTCCCGCCGGGCGCGCTCGGTCACCGTCCGCCCGTCCAACGTCGCCCAGTACACCCGCGAAGATGACGCGGAACTGATCGAGCAGTGGCTGCGGCGGCACTTCGAGGACGCCGGCCTGCGCGATTATCGCTGAGCGTTGCGTCAACTCATCGGCCGACCGGGTAGGTCACGGGTAGAGGCCCATCACGAGGGAGAACCCATGACCCGAGAAGTGTACCGCACCACGTTCGCGCCGGGCGTGCCGACCCAGGACGTCGAGGCCTCGCTGCTGCTGGCCATCTGGGGCACCCAGAGCCTGCACGGCGAGGTCCAGGCCCGCCTCGACGCCGCCCACTCCCTCGACCCCCGCGGCGGCTGCTGCTGGTCGGTCCGCATCGGCTTCGATGACTCCAAGAATTGTGCCGGCATGAACGCCAACACGCAGTCCGGCACCGCATCACGCCGTGTGTGCCTCAGCACACCGCAGCGACTGACCATCAACATGACCGGCTACGTCGAGACGCAGAACGGCGGCTTCGAGCACGCCGAGGCGCGCGTCAACGGCCAGGTGGTCGCCTCCGGAGGCTCTTACGAGGAAGGCAGCGGCTGCACCATGCGTGAGGCCACGGCCAGCGGCTTCAGCGACGTGTCCGCCGGGGAGCATTTGATCGAGCTGTCCGCCAGCACCAACGACCGGCTGTACCACGTCGGGGCGTTCTGGGAATTCCACTTCACCTGGGAGCCGTTATGGCACCACCCTTCAAGCGAAGGCAGCCATCGACTGGACCAAGTGCGCCCCGGCAACTGCGAAAATGTCGGTCGATGAGATGATCCGGTTGATCGAACTCGCCCCGCCCGGTCCCTGGCCCAGCGGCTGGGCGTCGCGAGCCAACGTCAACGAAGCCCACTGCGTCATGGTCCGACGCATCGCCGAGGAACTGACCCCGGGCCGGCATTCCTACGCCGAGGAGCGCGGCATCGTCATCGCCGGCGGCGGGCTGAAGTACTTCCCCAGCGTCTGGGTCAACGTCCACCTGGTCCGGCACTTCGGCTGCAAGCTGCCGATCCAGCTCTGGTATCTCGGCCACGGCGAATGTGTCCCCTACATAAAGCGGTTGCTCAAGCCGCTCGGGGTCGAGTGCGTCGATGCCCGCAAGTTGGAGGAGGACATCCCCTGTCGCATCCTGTGCGGCTGGGAGTTGAAGCCGTACTCGACGCTCTACTCGCCCTTCGCACAGGTGCTGTTCCTCGACACCGACAACGGCGTCGTCCGCGCCTGCTGGACACTCAAGCCGGATGTCTGGCAGATCTTCGGCATGGGCTGGATGGTCTGGGAGGT
Organism: uncultured Gemmataceae bacterium; assembly: GCA_937923405.1. Taxonomy (GTDB): domain Bacteria; phylum Planctomycetota; class Planctomycetia; order Gemmatales; family Gemmataceae; genus CALDUY01. Next base: position 205,672 of record CALDUY010000017.1, read on the forward strand.
CCAGAGGGAGATCGCCTTCGAGTGGGCCAGTACCTGATCGACAAGACCCGCTGCGCCCGCGAGCTGCGGAATGCCCCACAAGGCCTCAGGCTGGAACCAGTACACCATCGTGCAGTACGATTTCACCGACCGGATCGTTTTCCAGCACCGCTGCCGGGACAAGTGGAAGCAGGGCGACAACCGCCGCAACAACTCACTCGCCGGCGAGGAACACTGCTCCAACCTCGTGGCCGACTTACGCCGGTGCCGGGACGGCGTCCTCCGGCACAACCCGGAACCGAAGCCCGAGGAGCAGCGCGTCATCGAAGAACTGGCTGGCCGGCGATCTCGCTGGAGGGCCGGCCCACGCCCATCGCTGCGGTACGGTGCAGGTGCCGGCGATTACCCTCGACGGTCTCTGTGCAGACTGGTCGCACCTCGACCTGACCAAAATCGACGCCGAGGGCGCGGAGGATCTGGTCTGGGAAGGCATGCAGCGGACTCTACGACGCTTGCCGCACGCCGCCGTCTTCCTCGAACTGCACCTGCAACGTGACCCGCCGCAGACCGTAGGTTTCCTGTACGAGATCGAACGGTCCAGCTACCCACTCCGCTCGATCAGCTACGAGGGCGAAGTCGTGCCGGTTGAGGCCGACACGATCTTGGCCCAGCCGCAGGAGCACTGGACGTTGTGGGTCTCGCCCGGCTGACCATGCAAATCGAATCGTAAGCGATCCACAGGGAGACCGCGACCCGACGTAGCGTTGTTAGCGATGGGCTCGATCGGGGCTGATGGGTTCGAGGTCCAGCCCCGGCGGTTGGTTGAAGTCACGAGCGACTCCCGGTCAAACTTTTGCCATCTGGAACGCCGCACGCACGCATGCCAGGAACGCCTCAGCGGCCGGTCGCAAAGGCACACCGCGGCGAACCAGCAAGTAAAGGGGCAAATCGGGCAGTAGATGTGCCAGCCGGAGGTAACGGAGCCCAGCAGGTGGTTGAGCGTTCACTGGCATTGGCATCAGGGCCGGGGCAATGCCCTTGCTCACTAAAATTTGCGCCGTCAGGATGTGGCCGACTCGCAACCGCGAACGCAATCGGTCAGCCAGGTTGCGGCTGCGTAAGCTCTCCTTCACTTGCACGAACCAGTGGTTGTCCTCCAAGGGCAAGATCATCGGCTCTCGAATCAATTCCTCCAGCGACAGCCGCGACCGTCGGGCCAAGCGGTGAGTTCTCTTGACGATCAGCGTGGCCACGCGCTGCCCCAATTGCTCGCAGAGGAACTGCGCGGGGTCGGCGATCAGCAAGACGTCAGCAGGGACGATGGCCAGGTCCGCATCGCCCCGCGTCAGACAGTCCAGCACCGGCAGTCCGTGTTGGCTTTGCAGTTGGAGGTTGACATCCGGGTGGGCTTGATGGAACTCAACGATCGGCTGCGCCAACTCTTCGGAAAGAAGGGCTGGCGTGGCAATGAGCGTCAAGGTGCGTGGAAGAGCCAGTCGCCGTTCGTGAAATGCCGCCCACAACGAGTCCACGTTGCCGAGAACCGTGTGCGCCTGTTCCCAGAGGATACGGCCATCATCGGTCAGACGCAGAATTCGTCCGTGTCGCTGCAGCAGCGGAACCCCTGCCAGCCGTTCCAAAGCATGCACTTGCTGCCAGACCGCTGGCTGGGAGAGGTGAACCGCACGCGCCGCCGCTGCATACGAACCGTGTCGAACGCACTCGCAGAAGGTGCGGAGCTGCGCGAGGTTGATTTCCTTGAAACGATCCATGTCGGGTGTCGTCTCGAATCAATCTCTAAGACAATCAAATACGTCTATTCCGAGAATTAATTCTAAGAATAGTTCTCTCGGCACGTCAGGCCAGTTAAAGTTGAATCAGTTTTGCTCAACCACCCTCCACATGAGAACCCCGACGGTTCCCGGCCGCCTAACGACACCATTCGCCAAGGAAAACAGCGATGATCGAACTGACCACCCCACGGAATGTCCCGACATGCAGCGGCATGCGGCGGCGCGATTTCTTGCGACTAGGCGTTTGCGGTCTGACCGGACTGTCGGCGGCGGGAGTGAACCGCGCTGGCACTCAGGCGGGCGTTTCTTTGCCGAAGGATACGTCGGTCATCTGGCTCTGGTTGGGGGGCGGCCCGAGCCAAATCGAAACCTTCGACCCGAAGATGGACGCGCCGGTCGAGTTCCGCAGTACGACCGGCGAGGTCAAAACCAGTTTGCCCGGTGTCACGTTCGGCGGCACGTTTCCGCAGTTGGCGGCGCGAGCCCACCGGGTCGCGGTCGTCCGCAGTTTCGCCCATTCCAACAGCGGCCACGGTGGGGGGACCCATTGGGTCAACACCGGAATTAATTTCACGGGCTTCGACAACAATCAGCCGCAGGTAGCCCCGTCTCTCGGCTCACGAATCGCTTACCGCCGCGGCCTCAATCATCCCCACACAGGCATCCCTTCGTTCATCAAGTTGGGGGGAAACGTCCGGGCCGACCAGCCGGCCTATCTCGGACGTGCCTACGCTCCGTTCGACCCCAAGGGAGCGGAGAACAACCTGCTAGTTCGCATGCCTCTCGAACAGCTCAGCGATCGGCATCAGTTGTTGCGATCCTTCGACCAGATGCGTCGCGATCTGGATCTCTCCGGAGTCGCGGAAGGGATGGACCAATTCGGCCAGCAGGCGATGCGGTTCCTGACCAACACCGCCTCCAGCGCGTTCGACCTCTCCCGCGAGAGCAATCGCCTTCGGGAGAAATACGGCACCGGTACCTCGCCATACAATCCGGCTCGCGTCGGCGAATGCTTGCTGCTGGCTCGCCGGCTTTGCGAAGCGGGTGCGAGCATTGTCAACATCGGCTACGGTGGCTGGGATCACCACAACGTCAACGGTACACCACCGGTCAAGGAAGGCTTCGAGCAGTGCAGCCCGCCGCTCGACCAGGCACTTTCCGCCTTCATTGACGACATTTACGCCCGCGGCCTGGAAAAGAAAATCCTGCTGGTGATGACCGGGGAATTCGGCCGCAATCCGCGAATCGACACCCGCCTGCCGGGCGGTCGCGACCACTGGGCCCCGCTGACCCCGCTGCTGCTGATCGGCGGCGGGCTCAAGATGGGCCAGGTGGTAGGCACCTCAACGCCGCGAGCCGAGCGCCCGGCTTCCGACCCCTACTCTCCGGCTGATCTCTTCGCCACCATTTTCCACGTCTTGGGGATTGATGGCGAAGTGGAACCGCCGGCTACGCAGCAAGGGAGCCGGCCCGTTGTCGAACCTCAACGCCTGGGCGGTCGAGTAATTCCCGAGTTGGTATGATCGTCGCGGTGGACAGCCGTTGCGGACATGCAAGCCATTGAGATCGTCAGCGACGGACCGAGTTAGCCCGCCAGCCGATTCCGTCAGATCGATCGCCCCGCATCTCGAGCGTTGCTGCCGATTGGTGGCAACCTGAAGGTAGATCCGGTGCTCGGCCGCTCGATGGCAGGGGTTGCACATGCTTCTTTCATAGCCGAAATCAGACTGCTCGCCATCGGAGGAACTGATTGATGAGCATTTTCTTGAGCTTGACCATGCTTGCCGCCTCGAACGCATCGGAGCCACAGGCGGAATGGCGAACGAGTGTCGATCTGTGCGACGGCTGGCAACTTGTTCCAGTTAGCGGGATGGACGCTCTCCGCGGCCTGTCGGTCCTAAACAAGCAACCCAATGACGGCTGGAAACCCGTGGCGATTCCCAATCGCGGCGACGGCACGGGCTTCTTCAAAATCTACGCCCACCCCGAAGAGCAGGGCGGCTGGTATCGTCGCACGCTCCGCCTGGAGTCGATTCCCAAGGACCGTCGCTTGATCCTGCAATTCCGGGCCGCCAGCTACCTCACCCGCGTTTGGGTCAATGGTCGCTTTGTCGGCAGCCACGACTTCCACGCCGCGCCGTTTGATTTGGACATCACCGCCGCCGTCAAGGAGGGTGAGAACGACATCGTCGTTTCGTGCGCCCCCAACATCGACTTAAGCGTCGATCCCAAAGCGGCCTGGCATACCCGCGAAATCGGCACGCGTGGTTATCAAACGCCTCTGGGCATCTGGGATCGGGTCTTTCTGCTCACGGTTCCCGAGGTGCGAGCCACCGACCTGTTCGTCCGTCCTAGCTATCGCAAGAAAAACCTCTCGGCGACCGTCACGCTGAGCAACAGCACGCCGCACGGTTGGCAGGGTCAATTGCGGGCGCGGGTCGTCGCGGGCGACCAGGTTTGCAAAGAGTTTCCCCTGGTCGAAGCTACGGTCAAGGCGTTGTCCACCGCTCCGGTGGAACTGCTGGTCGATTGGCCTGATTTCCGCATGTGGACGCCGCAAGACCCGCACCTGTACCACTTGGAAGTCGAACTGCTCGACGCCGCCGGCAAGGCTGAGGGCAAGGTCGTCGATCGCACCCGGCAACGCTTCGGCTTCCGCGAGGTGTGGATCGATAGAAGCAAGCCCGGCCAACCCGAGATCATGATGAACGGCCAGCCGCTGCGCTTCTACGGCTATGGCCTGTGGCCCAACTGGGGCCACCCCAAGGAACACTGGCTGGAACAGATCCGCAAGGGGCAGTGGCGGTTGTACACCGGTTGTCGCACCCATGCGATGGAGGCACCGGAGAGCTTTTTCGAGGCGTGCGACGAAGCCGGCTTTCTGGTTGTCTGCGAGACGGGGCTGCTCCAAGAAGCCCCGTTCTGGCGCGAGGCAACCTGGCGGACCGTGTTTCATCAATATGCCAAGTGGGTCATCTCTAAGCGGAATCACCCCAGTATCGTGATGTGGAGCCTGGACAACGAGGCGTGCCACGGCGGCTTGCCCGCCCCGCACGTCGCCTCCATGCCCTGGCTGACCAAGCTGTGCGACCAGTACCACACCCTCGATCCGACCCGCCCGGTCACGGCCAGCAACGACTACGACGCCATCCCGAACCTGGACGTCCACGCGGTCGGCGGTGGCCCACACATCAACACCTACGCCGCATTGCCGAATGAATATCGCTTGGTGACTGAGATGTTTGACGGCCTCCGCGGACGCGAGCAGGGCAAGCCGGCCATCCTGACCGAGTGGGGCGAGAACCCGAACTGCTTCGACGCCCACGCGACCATCGCCGGCGAACGTCTCTTCGAGGGGCCGCTGTGGTTCTTCAATCGCGGGGAGGACGGCTCGGGCAGCTGGTGCCTCAACACCCAACGCACCCGCATCGGGGCACAGCACAGCTTCTGGGGCATCAAAGAGATGCGTCGCGTCGGCATCCCCATCATTTGCAGCTTCGCCGGCGCGGGCGATCATCCCCTGGTCAACACCCCCCAAGACAACGAAGCCAACCCGCGGCTCAGCTTCAACGCCTGTGGTTTCCAGGTCGCCTTCAACCAACGCTACGGCCGCAACTTCGTGGCCGGTCGCTCGACACGCTTCGGCGTGCTGGTCATCAACGATGCCTTTGTGCCACTGGACGGACAGGTGCGCGTGACCTTCCGTCGCCCCGGCGAAGAGAAGCCGTTGCTGGTGGCCACACAAGCCGTGAAGCTGGAGCGGGGCACGCGGACCGATACCTTTGTCGATTGGAACTTCCCTGCGGTGAGCGAACGGCTCGATCTGCTCGCCACCACGGAACTGCTGAGCAAGGATCGCGTCGTTTACAGCGAGTCGTGGACGGCGGCCGTCTATCCGCCCGTGACCGGCTTCGACAAGCTGCCCGCCGTGCGCCTGTACGATCCCAAAGGCACGACCGCGGCGTTGTTGGAGCGGCTCGGCGTTCGCTTCGTTCGTCTGGAACAGTGGCAAGACGCACTGGCCGATACCAAGCAGCCGCTGGTTTTTGGGACCGATGCCGCTGAGAGTCTGACGACCGCCGACCAAGACCGCCTGAGCGAATGGCTGAAGACCGGCGGACGCTTGCTCGTGTTGCCGCAGGCGCGGCCGCTGCTGTCGCTGGGCGGTGTGTGGTTTACCCGCGGTCTGAAATATACCACCGCTTGGGAGGCGGTGCGGCCCTACTCGGCCACGATTGCCCATGCCACGAGTCTGGATCATCCTGTGCTGCGCGGCACGGGGGCCGAGGACTTCCGCTTCTGGCGGGCCGACGACCTGCTGGCCCCGGTCTGCCTGATCAAGCCCGACGCGGGGAATTTCCGGCCGATCCTTTCCAGTGGTCGCACGGTGGACCGCTTCTTCAGCATGGTCGATGTCGGCCTGGCCGGGACGCCCCTGGCCGAGGTCTTTCACGGTCGCGGGCTGGCGCTGGTGTGTCAGGCGCTTGTCACCGAAGCGGAGAACGACCCCTGCGCCGCCACGGTGTTGCGTAATCTGCTGACGTATCTGCACGAGCCGAGTCTGCCGCCGGTTCGTCCGCTCGTCGGTGCGGTGCCGGAGGCTTTGCGTTTACCCGGCTTGCCGGAACCGAAGGACAAAGCAGCCGATGGAATTCGCCTCCTGATGGGAGCCGGCAACGCCGACTTCGCCAAGCAGTTGAACGAAACGCTACCGGCCGTACGCGAGGGGCAGACACTGGTGGTGCATCACCTCGACCCAGCCGCGGCCAAACGGCTCAGCGAGGCCACGGGCCACACCTTCCGCGTCACGGATAAGCATCCGTACCCGCGTTACAACGGCTGGGAAGCGGACCCGACCAAGCGAGAGAAGCAGCCGATCGTCCTAGAGTCGGCCCCGATCTACACAGCCGCTTGGCAGAACCGAACGGGTCTCGCCTTGGGCCAGAGTAACAACGATCTGTGGTTCGGCTACTCCGATCACATGCCGCACGCGGTCACGTGCGATGCCGCCGGCTCGATCCACTACTCGCAACCGTGCGTGTTGCTCGAAGTGCCGCTGGGCAAGGGTCGGCTGGTGATCAATCAGGTCCGCTGGGATCAGGCCCCGACGGCCAAGCCCTACGCCCAGAAACGCTTGCGGCGCTACGCGGCGATTCTGCTGACCAACCTCGGGGTGACGCTCGATCTGTATCGCCCCGGCAGCCAAGCGCCGCCAGTGCCGGCCGATGCGTATATTCATCTGTCGATGGACGAACGCGACTCGAAGCGGCTGCGGGATTCGTCCGGTTGTGGCAGCGACATGGTGGTGCAGGGCAAGGTCGAGTTTCCGCAAGGCAAGTACGGCGCGGCGCTGCGGTTCGTCGAGCCGACCGGGTTTGCCGAGTTCGAGGCCCGACAGGATCTGTACGGCCGCATTCCGCCGCGCTTCAGTGTCGATTTCTGGATCCGACCGACAGCCAACCAGGCCGGGCAAATCTTCACCAACAACCGCTGGTTCCGCGGCGAACTCGACGACAAGGGCCACTTCCAGTTTGCCGCCATTCATCCGCCCTTTCAGAGCCTGCGAAGCAAGCAACCCCTACCGCTCAACGAGTGGACACGCCTGACGCTGACCATCGACACACAGAAAGGACGCATGCTGTTGTATCGCAACGCCGTCCGCGAAGCCGAGGGACCGTCGATCGGCCATTACCCGCACGGCTACTGGTCGCTCGGCGCGTCACTGGCTGGGGAAAAACGCTTGGCCTTCCGCGGCGACCTGGACGAGTTCCGCGTCTTTGATGATGTGATCGAGGTCAAACCGTAATTCCGCAGGAGAAAAAGCCATGCGTGTGCGATCTGTCGTAATTGCCCTGATGGCGTGGGGTGCCGTCGCCTGGCTGGTTGCGTTGCCGGTGGCAGCCCAGCCGCCGCAATGGCAAGATGGCGACACCCTCACCGTGGGCAAGCTCAAAGTTTCGCTGTCGCGGCCGCAGTTGGTGCAACGCAGCAAGGGGTTCCTGTGGTTTCCATCCCTGTACCATCGCGGCGGTGATCGTTGGTTTGCGATTCTGTCCACTTATGCCGACCAAGCCCAAGACGTGACGCCCGGCGTTATCACCTTCTCCGAAGATGGCGGCCTAACCTGGTCCAAACCCGTCGGCGGCAATTACGGCGAAATGACCATCGCTCGCCCTGACGGTTCCTTCTTGTTGCTGCCGTACTATCTCCGATTCCAGTCGGACGATCTCGCCGTCGGCAAGGCTCGGCAAATTCCCAAAGCCACCAACACCATCGAAGATCTGAAAGACCCGGTCGAAGTCAGCGGCTGGCCCCGCAAGATCGGCCTGCTCGATGCCGACCTGGGTGGCCCCAAGGCCGAATGGAAGCTGGCCGGCTTCGTCTTCAACGGTCAGTCGCTCTTGGCCAAGGACGGCAAAACCTACCTGGCGACGCTCTACGGCCGCTTCGCCGGCGCTCGCCGCTTTAGCGTGGTGCTGGCCGAATCGGCCGATGGGCTGAAGTGGAAGATCCGCTCGGTCATCGCCGATGAAACCTGCCAGCTCCGCGGCGGCGAGGGGCCGTGCGAGTCGGCCGTGGTGCGGCTCAAGGATGGCCGCCTGCTCTGTGTGTTTCGGCTCGATAGTGCCGTGCCCTATGGCCACTGCTTCAGCAACGACGACGGCAAAAGCTGGACCGAGCCGAAAAATCTCGACGGGCCGCTCTCGGTCCAGCCGAGCCTCGCGCTATCGAGCAAAGGGGTACTGTTGCTCTCTGGCGGCCGACCAGGGGTGTCGCTGTGGCTCAACCGTGAAGGTGACGCCGTGCGCTGGGTCAAGATCGACTTGCAAGCGCACCACAACAAGTGGGTCAAGGACGAGCCGATCGCGCGTGCCATCGCCGGGTTCGACTCCAACTCGACCGCCTACACCGAGGTCCGCTGGAGCGACGACCGCCACTTCCTGGTCATCTACGACCGATTGGCCAACGGCTGGCAGCCGATCCCGGCCGAGTCGACGGCTACCAACTCCGTCTGGGTGGTCCGCGGCCGGGTCGACATGGACTAACCCACAACCCGTCCAACTGAAGACATCCCTGGCCGACACCGTCGCCGCCGGAGTACCGGGGCAGAACGCTTTTGCCACGCTGATGCGTTATTATTTGTGCGCCACATCGGCCGCAAACGATCAGGTCCGGTCAAAAGCGCACGCCCTGGCCGAATCGGCCCATGGCACTCACAGATCGCCGAATTTTCCTTAGAGCCTGTCTAAAATGTGTGATTCTTAGCGTCGAAGCCGGCGGACCATGAGGTGGATCATGGCGACTTTGATGAACGCCTCGCTGCTCGCCGTCGTCCGCTCGTACTCCTTCGATAGTCGCCTCGACCGGCCCAGCCAGCCGAACGTCCGCTCGACGATCCACCACTTCGGCTGGACCACGAACCCGACCTGCCCGACCAACTTCTTGACCACCACCCCGACCCACCCTCACATCACCCACCCGTGGGTCAGGGCGGTGTCGAAGTGGGTGTCCCCCCACACCACCTTCAGCCGCTTGACCGCCGCCCGCAGCCGGTCCATCAGCTTGGGGCCGCCCGCCCGGCTTCGGCTCGGGCACGTGCGGGGCGATCAGCGTCCACTGGCGGTCGGTCAGGTTGATCGGGTATGGCCTCCTGTTCATGCCCGATAGGCTACACGCCGGGGCTTATTGGACAAGATCTGAGAGTTACTTGGTTGCACCGATTGACGACGGCTTGGCGAACCACTACGTGGGGAGCGTCCCTACGAAGGGTTCTTCCCCAAGCATCGCGGCTGACGAACGGTTGCTCAATCGAGTGCCGTTTTTCTGATGTTCATTCCGCCGCCAAGGATATATGGATCTTGTCGCCGCGTTCAGGTCTTTCTTAATCCGCATATGCGACCGGCGGGCGGTCTGGAGTTGTGTATTCGTTTGGTGATTATATCGATGTTCCTCCCGTCGAACCGGTGTTGCCGCCGATCATACGACATGCGATTACTTTCGTAGACCCTGGTCCATGAGGCCGAAGCCCTTCCCGAGCCTTCCTCCTGGCGGTATAGTGTGGAATAAGGAGAGGTGGCAGAGTGGTTGAATGCGTCGGTCTCGAAAACCGATTTACCCGCAAGGGTAACGAGGGTTCGAATCCCTCCCTCTCCGCTAAACGCATGTGCAGTATGTCGCGGTGAATCGCACGGGGTGGCACAAGTGGCCACCCCGTCGTCGTTTACGTCCTCGGTCTGCGAGTCGCTGCTGTCCCCTACCGCTGCCTGCTGCACCGCTTTCTGCAGCGCAACTGCATCGCTTTCTGCAGCGCGCGGGGCCAGCTCGAAATGCTCGTCCGTCGTCTGGGCGTAGTGCTTGAGGCTCACCTTGGCGTCATGGCCCAGCCACGTCGCAACCACGTGAACCGGGAACCCCTCCAGCAGTTCCGTCTCGCGGCTCGACCGCAGGTTGTGGAACAAGCGCGGCCACGGCTCCAGGCCCGCCCGCTTCACCAACTTCCCGAACGTCGTCCGCAGGTTGCACGACTTCCAGCCAGTCGGCCGCGTGGCTTTCGCCAGGTGGTCCCCGCCGATGACGTGCGTCTGGCCCGGCTCGGCCAACTCGAAGGCCTCCTCCAGATACTTCCGCAGTTCCGGGAACAACGGGATCGTCCGGGATTCCTTGCCGTCGTAGCGGTCGGTCTTGGGCGAGGGGACGGTCAGCCGTCCGCGCTCCCAATCGACGTGCCGCCACTCCAGCGACAACACCTCGGAGGGGCAGCGCAGTCCGCCGAACCGCGCCAGCGCGATGATTGTTCGCCACGTCGGGTTTGCCGCGTCGAGTAGTTTCTGAACCATGTCGCGGTCGATGAACCGCTGCCGCAGGCTCACGTTGGCCGTCGGGATCTTCACCTCCGAGAACGGGTTCTCGTCGATCAGCTTGTGCTTGCGGGCGACGTGCAGGAAGGTGCGGGCGAAGGAGAGCCGCTTGGCCACGGTCGCCGCCGCGAGCTTCTGCGTCAGCAGCCACGCCTTGAACTGGTCGCCGTCGCCGGTGGTGATGCTCCGCAACGGCTTGTCCTCGCCGAAGAACTCGGCCAGGTTGCGGCATGGCTGCTGCCAGACTTCCAGCGTCGCGGGTTTCACGTCCGGGCGGGACAGGATGTACTGCTTGAGGAACTCGCCGAGCAGCATCCGCTTCGGAGCCTCAGCCAACCCAACAGCGGCGAACCGGTCGCGGAGCTTGGCTCCGACCCCGGCGAGCCAGACGGCGGTCTCACGCTTCGAGGAGCTCGGCCACCTTCGGCGGGAACGTGGCCACCTTCGGGCAAGCCCCACTCCCAGCCGCCGCCAAACGTCTTCTTGCGGGGAACGATGCCGAGCGACTCCCGCGCCCGGCGGATCGTGCGCCAACTCAGGTCGGCGGCCTCCGCCTGCTCGCGGATGTCCGCCACCGGCATCGGGCCGTCCTTGAGC
>CALDUY010000018.1 GCA_937923405.1 uncultured Gemmataceae bacterium
GTCAGCCCTCCGTGATGGTCAGCCCTCCGTGTACGTCTTACTTCTCGTCCTTCTTTTCTTCTTTCTTCTCCGAGCCGTCGTCGACCCGTTTAAGCGTCAACAGTGTCAGGCCCGAGTCTTTCTTGGTGGCGAATTCCTTGGGACGGTCTTTCTTGGGATCGGCCCAGCAGTAGGTGATTGTATCATTCTCGATCTTATAAATCCCTTTTACAACTTCTCCCTTGGCCGTGTTGTTCAGGTAGACGCTATCGCACTCTTTGGGATTCTTATCGGGATAGAAGGTGTCGCGACCGATGGTGATCTCGTCGCCGTCGTGGAAGGTGTAGTCGGCTCCCTTCTGAACGACCTTCATCTTCTTGAGTTTGGCAGCGTCGTACTTCTCGCCGTCGCGTTCGAAGAGGATGACGATGAAAGTACCTGACACCTTCTTCAGTTCTTCCCGCTGAGCATCGGTTAGTCCGTCGTCGGCCTTTTTCTCTTCCTTCTTGTCGTCGGCCTTTTTCTCTTCCTTCTTGTCGTCAGCCTTTTTCTCTTCCTTCTTGTCGTCGTCAGCGCGGACTAGGTCCGGAGCCGCCGCGAAGAACACGCCCAAAGCCAACAGCAGAGCCAGCAGTCGCTTCATGGAACTCTCCATACTCTCGTCACCCCGCGCGGACCGACGGCGGGGACGCATCATAAAGACGATTCAGGAGTTAACATACCGCTACAGAGAGGGCGCGTACACTAGTGCGCGTTACAAAAAGATGTAGCGGCTCGCAGGCGAAAGCCTGCGACTACCGATGTGGATTGGCAGGTAGCCGCAGGCTTTAGCCTGCGCAAGCAAGTTTCCGCCTGCGAAAGCGCTTCCTACCTCGTTGCCGCTACACCATTTGGAGAAGCGCTCTAGAAAGAAGATTTTGCGTCGTGGGCGGCGGGGCGACGGGGCGGTTCCCCAGCAAGGGGAAGGAGTACGGGACCGCGCTGGCTGTCCCGGTTCCTTGCCGTCAGGAGGCCCCGTCACCCTGTCGGCCCAGTGCCGGACGGTCGCCCAGCAACCCCAGCACCAGCAGCAGAAACATCATCTCCATAAACGCCGACTCCTCGCTCGCTTTCTCCGGCCACTCCGGTTCCGGTGGTTCCGCCGAAGTCAGCATCTCCGCTTCTGAGCCAAGTTTCGTGCCGACTTCCAGCGTCAGGGGAGCGCTACCGACTTCTTCCGAAAAATCGATGGGCAACTCGGTAGTTTCAGAGGTGGCTGGGTTGTCGACGACCGTTGGCGGCGGCGTGTCCTGAGTTCCTAGTAAGAATTTCTGTAACGCCGGCTCCGTTGGGACCGCCAGATCCGTTTCTGCTTCCGCTTCCACTTCCTCGCTCTCGTCCAGCTCCTCGCCAGCCCCCGAGAGATTGACCGTACCCTCATCGTCGAGCAACGGCGGTTCCGCCTCGGAGGGAGATTCGTCCACCTCCTCTTCCAGAGGAGGGTCGGCTCGATAGGCCATCCCCACCAGCATCTGAGACAACATCGACACCACCGCTGGCATGCTCGACGACGGTGATTCCACCGAGGGATTGGTCGGCACCGTGGTTGGATCGAGTAGGGGCGGCTCGCTCGGTGCTTCGGGAGAGAGTGCGTCGATCGGAGCGAGAAAACTCACTCGATGAACCGCCGAATCCGTATCCCCTAAGACGTAGATCGTCCACAACTCTCCCGTGTTGGCCAGAGCCAACGATTGCCCTGTCGGATACGAGATCGTCTGATGCAAGCTCAATCCCTGATTGTTGCCGATCAGCAACGACAGTCCGTTGTCCCAACGATGGGCGATGACGAGATCGGCTCGACCGTCGCCGTTAAGGTCGCGGAGCAGAGCCGTGCTTGGCCCCTGTCCTCCAGTGGGAATCGACAGAGGCCGAGTTGTCGGTGAGGCCACGTCGAGATACAGCGTCAGTTCGTTGCTGCCGGCGTTGAGAACGGCCAGGTCGAGCCGCTGGTTGCCGGTGAAGTCGGCGATAAAGCTCATCATCGGTAGTGGCCCGACAGGCAGGACGCGACGAGCGTCGAGATCGAACCTGCCGCCGCCCAGGCCGGGGATGATCCAGACGCTGTTCTCGCCGCGCATCGTCACCACCAGATCGGGGATGCCATCGCCGTTGAGATCGGCAGACTGAATCGACGAGGGAGCCAGGCCGGTCTGTAGCACAGCGGTTGGCCGCAGTTGCCAGCCCCCCTCGCCGACGAAGACGGAAAGCATTCCCGTGGCCTCGTTAGCCACCACCAGGTCCGGGAAGGCGTCGTAGGATTGGTGGAAGCGATCTGCGACCGTGGCCTGATCCTGAAGGAAAACAACGGCGACATGGGAGGAACCTTCGTCGCAAGCCAGTTGCAGCAACCCGGAGATCGCGGGGCCGAACTTCCCCTGGCCTAGCCCAGGATAGACGCGGATCCCGGAAGCTCCCGTGCAGACGATCAGATCGAGCAGCCCATCGCCGTTCAGGTCGGCTAGGTGCAGCTTCTCCGGGGCGAGCAGGTCGCTAGGTCCCTCGGTGAACGTCGTCCGGCCTGGATCGGACAAGCTGACGGAGAACCGTTGGGTGAACTGGTTGGCGTAGATGAAGTCATCGAGTCCATCGCCGTCCAGATCGGCCACACCCAGCAGAACAGGCGGAACCAGTTGCGGAATCAGATGGAAGTGATTGTTTCCTAAATTCAGCAGTAAGGTGCCTTGTCCGGATGCCTCGCCGACAGCAAACACGTCGAGCCGGCCATCCTGGTCAAAGTCGTCAGCCAGCAGTGCCACCGCGACATGACTCAATGTCAGTCCGCGGATCAACTCGAAACCGCCCTCCCCCAGTCCGCGAAAAATTTCCAGGCGATCGACACTGCTGCCCGGAGGACGGAGGAGTTCGACACGATCGAGCCGGTTGTCGCCGTCGAGATCCAGCTCCAGCATACGAGGAAGGGCAGACAGCGCAGAAAGGGAAGAGTCGTTCCAGCCCCCCGCCTCCCCTTCGAGGCAGCCTAGGTTGTCCAGCGACAGGGGAGGAACTGAGCCAGATTCGGTCCCCAAAGATCTCGGGAGAGTTCCAACAAACGCCGTGGAAACCTCGGCCATGCCACGCACTGCGGTGCTGAAGCGAGCCAAGTCTAGGAACGTGGCCAGCAGCACACGTCCTTCCAGGCGTTCACAGCGTAGGATACCGCGGGCGGGCCGGGACGTCCTCAGCATGGGATAGTCTCCATTCCGGGTTGGGCGACACGTCAGCGGGCAGCCTGTTTCTGGAGAATCTCGACCTCTGGGCGTAAGGAGCGAAACAGGGGATCGCGCGACACCTGCTCGCGGAAGAACCGTTCGCGTTCCGCCGCTGGAGTCGCTTCGATCGCCTGGCGAAGCACGGCCAAGGCGCGTTTGTCCAGGTCACGATCCCGACGTGCCGTTTGTCCTGCCAGTCGGGCATAGGCGCGGGCGGCATGGTACAGCACACGGGGTGAGTTGGGCTGTTCGCGCAAGCCGGCTTCCAAGTCGGCCAGGGCGGCCCGACCTTCATTGGCTTCGATGCGTGCCGTGCCCCGTCCGATGAGCGCTTCCGCATCGCGCGGCGAATTTCGCAGCACTTCACTGAAGTCGTTGATGGCTTCGCGCGGTGTGCCGCGCACCAGTCGCGCCCAGCCCCGAGCCAGGTACAACGCTGGCTCCTTGGACAGTTCCAGTGCCAGCGTGTAGTCGGTCACGACGCCTTCGAGATCGCCCAGTTCGGCTCGCGCTCTAGCTCGACGACGGTAGACCTCGACATCGCCTTTGTGCTTGGCTAGGTAGGCTTCAAACGCCGTCAACGACTCCTGGTGCCGGCCCAGTTCCAACAGCGACTCGGCCCGAACACGCAGACCGACCGGATCGGTGGAACTGACCGCGAGCAGGTTCTCGCTGGCCTGTAACGCTTCGCTGAAGCGACGCATCTGCAACAGCAGACGCGCTAGAATCCGCAGGTCGCTGACAACGCCTGGCTGTTTTTGCATGGCCTGTTCCAGATCGCGTAGCGCGCCGGCGAGATCATCGCACTCGCACAGCAGCCGACAACGCGAACGGAGCAGCTCGGGGCGAGCCGGTTGCAGCCGCAAGGCATGATCCAGGGCCGACCGTGCCTGGGCCAGTTCGCCCAGTTTCCAATGAGCCTCCGCCAAGTTAGCATGGGCGCGAAACTGACTGGGACAAGTTAGGATCGCTCGCTGGAAGTCACGGACGGCATCCCGAGGCCGGCCCTCCGCCAACGCCAGCAGCCCGCGATCGATGAGCAGGGCGTATTGCGCCGATTCATCCAGATCGAGGCGTTCGGCGGCGTCGAGATCTTCGGTGGCGGCGGCGAGCTGTCCTCCACGCAGAGACAACGCAGCTCGGAGCAAGTACGGCCAGGGGAAGCTCGGTCGCGCTCGAATGCACAGCCCCAGCTCGGCGCGGGCCTCGGTCAATTGTTGGGTGCGCTCCAGAGCGGTGGCTCGCAGTAATCGCGCCCATACCAGATCGGGATTAACTGCTAAAGCGTAGTCAAACTCGTTGATCGCCGACCGCAGTTCTCCGGCGAGCAATTGTTCCTGGCCGCGAAGGAACCAGTCCAGCGCGGTCTGCGGCGGCGTGGTCTGGGCCGCCTCACGCTCCCGAGCCGCCTCATTCCGTTCGCCCAGCAATTCCAGATATCGTGCCCGGCGTAGATGCAGACCGTGGCGCGGTCCGTCGGCCACGTCCAGTCGATCGAGGATTGCCAGGGCTTGTCGCAGTCGTGCCGGGGCGCCATCCAGCCGAGACATCGCTTCGGCCAACAGTAACAACACCTCCTGCCGCGCGGTGCAGAGTTGTTCGGCCTGTTGCGGTGTCAGGCAGTCCAATTCGGGGAAACACTCCAGGGCACGGCGACAGGCGTCGAGACTTTGCTGCGGCTGGGCCGACTCCATACCGCCCAGCAACTGCGGGTACAGATGATAGAAGCTCTCGTCACGCAGTTGTAGAACTCGGCGTGCCCGCGACCGTGCAGCACTAGTGCCCAGTAGCTTTTCCAGCTCCGCCGAGGCGACGTCTCGCAGTGCTGCCGCTCTCTCGCGCAGTTGCCGCAGCTCCGGGTCGCGATCGGCGTCCTCGTCGCTGATGCTTTCCTGAGCAGTGGCGAAGCTGACCATAGCGCGCTCGGCATCGTGAGGCGTGCCCAGCCTCAGCGCCTCGTTGCCCTCGGCCAGTTTGCGTTCGCAGGTGGCGCGCAGGTCGGCCAGACGCTTCGCCTCGTGAGCTTGTTCATAGGCCAGCCGCGTCTCCTGAATCTGCACGCGTAGCCGGACGATGTGCAGCGGAATCGCCGTCGCCAACAGCAGCACCAGCAGCAGACTGACCACGACCAGCGCCGCCGCCGTCGGTCGCCGCCGTGCCCACTTCACAGCGCGTTCGGCCAAACTGATGGATCGGGCTCGGATGGGTCGGCCTTCGAGGTATCGCTGGAGATCCTCGGCCAACTCCGCAGCGCTGCGGTAGCGCCGCAGTGGACTC
This sequence comes from uncultured Gemmataceae bacterium, assembly GCA_937923405.1. Taxonomy (GTDB): domain Bacteria; phylum Planctomycetota; class Planctomycetia; order Gemmatales; family Gemmataceae; genus CALDUY01. The sequence goes on from CALDUY010000018.1 coordinate 5,505, forward strand.
TTTTCCAGACATTTCAGACAGATTGTTTCCAAATCGCGCGGCACGTTGGGGCACAGCGAACGCGGTGGAATCGGATCCTGCTGGCGAACTTGCTCGACCGTCTCGAAGACGCTGTTGCCCAGAAACGGCGGCCGTCCAGTCAGGCATTCGTAGAGGATCGCGCCTAGCGACCAGATGTCGGTAGCCGGACCAATCTCCCGATCGCCGCGAGCCTGTTCCGGCGACATGTAGGAGGGTGTGCCGATGATCTCGCCGGCCAGAGTAGTGCCCTCGGCGTCGAGCTTCTTAGCCAGGCCGAAGTCGGTGATCTTGGGCCGCCAGGGCATCGTCGAAGCGAGCGAGTACCGGGTCGTTGCGGCCAAAGACTGCTCGCACGGCGAACCATACTCCATCAGGCTAGAGCCAAGCAGAATGTTGCCCGGCTTCAGGTCGCGATGCAAGATGCCTTGTTCGTGGGCGTGCTGCACGGTTCGTGCCAGACAATGCACCAAAGCGGCGGCATGATGGGCCACCAGCGGTTTGTTGCCCAGGTAGCTATCCAGACTGCCTCCCGGGACGTACTCCAGACTGAGGAACGGCTGACCGTCGCTTTCGCCGACCTCATAAATTTGCACGATCCCTGGATGGGCCAGCCGACCAACGGCCTCGGCTTCGGTGCGGAAGCGAACCAGGTCATCGCGATCGCGGCCACTGGTCCGTAGCATCTTCAAAGCGACGATGCGATCGAGCGAGAGTTGCCGGGCCTTGTAGACAATGCCCATCCCGCCCTGACCGAGTTCTTCCAGCAATTCATAGCCTGGCAAATGCCGACGCAATCGACCTGGGGAACGTGGAGTGTTACGATGATCGTGCAGAGTGGCAGCCAGAGGGGTGCTGGCGCGTGGACGCACCGATGGCTTGCCGCGAACCGTGGCGCGCTCCTCCATGCCGACTCCTTCCATGAAGCAAATCCTTGTGTCCCGACGTGTCGGGCACGATCGGCTCCGCCGATAATATTGGAAGTATATCGCCAGACCAGCGATCTAGGCAAGCCCACTCCAGACAACCGCGCCCCACGGAGGGCTAACGCCCTCCGCTCGGATCGGAGTGCTGCATTCTGAAGAAAACAGATGTAAAATAGATCCGACTCTATCTCCCAGGGCACTAGGCCACTGTCGATGAACGAGCCAACCAAGCTGGCAAAAACCAACTGGCACCGTCTGTTCGGCCTGTTGTTGGAGGACTTCTTCCTCGGCTGACCGTTCAGCGGCAAAGCGGATACAATCGAGTACGGAGCGAGGCACTATCGGTTGCACGCAGACGACACCAGCACGGTGATTCATCAGCTGTTCCAACGTTACACGCTCGAAGGAGTTGCCATGCCCTACACGTTGAAAGACTTCGTCCGCGATTGGATCCAGGAACACGCCGACGAGATCGTCGCCCAGCTACCGCCGGAGCAACGCATTCAGGGTCTGTCGCCGGAGCAACGCATTCAGGGTCTGTCGCCGGAGGTGTTGGAGCAACTGTTGAACGATCTGCGAAAGATGCAGTCCGCTCCAGGGAAAGCCAAGCCGACGAAGAAGAAGTCCAAAGGCCGAGCCAAGCCCGACAGAGAGTAGCCCCCTGCCGTCGCCGTGGGGGGTGCGCCCCACGGAGGGCGGACGTCCGCCGCTGGGATCGGAGTAAGCGTTTCGTCTGAGCAGAGGACGTCCGTCCTCCGTGGGTGCCGCGAAATTCTGCTAGCAGAACCGACAAAATCCGGTATGATCGACACACCTCGCCCACTTTCTTCCGCAGCCCCAGAGAGTCGCTATGCACGCGCCCGAACCGTCGCACGATCCCCAGCGCACTATCGATCCCGTCGCTGAGCCGTCGCCACAGCCTGATACCGTCGATGTCTCCCAGCCCGACCAACGCACCGACGAAGGCCGCACCAGACCGTATCTGCCCACGCCGAGCGACGTGAGCAGCTTAGGTTCAAACTTCCCCATCCCGCCGATCGATCTGGACCGCACCGGGCCGTATGTGCTGAAACAGTCTGAAGAAGCACCGACCATCCCCGGCTACGTCGTTCACGACCAACTCGCCAAAGGCGGCATGGGGCGGGTCTATGCCGGCTACGACCTGACGCTCGACCGCGAAGTGGCGATCAAGACCCTGCTGCCGGGGGCCGACGCCGAGCGGTTCATCACCGAGGCGAAGATCACGGCCCGCTTGCCGCACCCAGCCATTCCGCCGGTGCATGCGTTGGGCACGCTCGTCGATGGCACGCCCTGGCTGGCGATGAAGCTGATCCACGGCCAGACGCTGGCGGCGTTACTGAAGAGCCGCAACCGCGATCCGAGCCGCGACCGCGAGGGAGCAGAGTCCGAAGCCGCTTCTTTGCCGGCGCGGCTCAGAGCTAATGATCTTCCCCGGTTCATCCAGATTTTCGAGCAGATCTGCCAGGCCGTCGGCTTCGCGCACAGTCGCGGCATCCTGCACCGCGACCTGAAGCCGCTCAATGTGATGGTTGGGGAGTTCGGCGAAGTGCAGGTCATGGACTGGGGCTTGGCGAAGGATACGAGCCGCGACCGCCAGGGAGCGGCAGTACCCTCACTTCACCCCTCTCCCGCAGGGAGAGGGGAAGGGGGTGAGAGTGCCGAGCACACCGCCGCCGGGACGATCCTGGGCACGCCGGGCTACATGGCCCCGGAGCAGGCGCGGGGCGAAGTCGTCGATCAGCGTGCCGACGTGTTCGCGCTGGGTTCGATCCTGGCGGCCATCCTGACCGGCAAGCCGGCGTTTGTTGGCACATCCAAGTTGGAGACGATTCAAAAATCTGCGAGTGCGGACTTGACCGACGTGCTGACGCGGCTGGATCGCTGCGGGGCGGATGCCGAGTTGGTCGCTTTGTGCAAGCGTTGTCTGGCGGCGAAGGCTGAAGATCGGCCGGAGAATGGTCAGACGGTGGCGGCGGAGGTGGCGGCTTACCGGGCATCGGTGGAGGCACGGTTGCGGCAGGCGGAGACGGAGCAGGCCAAAGCCGAGATGCGGGCGGTGGAGCAAGCCAAGCGTCGGCGGCAGTTCGTTTGGGCTGCCGGCATTGTACTGTTGACGCTGACCGTGGGCCTCGCTGCCAGCCTGTGGCAGATGAACCGAGCCATCAACGCCGAGCAGCAGGCAAACCGAAATGCCGAGGAAGCTGAGAAGCGGCTGGGGCAGACGCAACGAGGCAACCAGATTCTTCTCGCGGTCTTTCGCGACCTGGACATCCGGGACGTGAAACAGGGGAAGGAGCCGCTGGAGGCGGTGCTGGCCACCAGGCTGGTGCAGGCGGCGCGAGAAGTGGAAGGGGAGGCGGTCGGAGATGCCCTGGCCGTGGCGACACTGCAGACCCAGCTGGGCCGGACGTTGATAGTCCTCGGCCACGCTCGGGAAGCAGTTCCCTTGTTGGAGAAGGCGTGGGACACGCGGGTGGCACGTGGCGGGGAGGACCACCCCGAGACGCTCCAGACCCTGAATGTCCTCGCCGCCGCCTACCGTGTGTCCGGGCGGCTTGACAAGGCCTTGCCCCTGCTGGAGGAGTCCTTGCGGCGGCACCAGGAGGCACTGGGTCCGGAACACCGCGACACGCTCGCGGGCCTGCACAACCTCGCCGTGGGCTATCGGGACGCCGGCAAGCTGGACCTGGCCCTGCCGCTGCACGAGGAATCGCTGCGGCGGAGCAGGGCGAAGCTGGGATACGACCACCCCGACGCCCTCGCTCATCTGAACGAACTGGCCATTACCCTGGACCAAGCCGGGCAGTCGGCCAGGGCGCTGTCCTTGAAAGAGGAGGTGTTACAGCTGCGCCGGGACAAGTTAGGTCCCGACCACCCCGACACGCTCAGCAGCATGAACAACCTCGCCGCGACCTATGATGATCTCAGGGAGTTCAGTAAATCCCTACCCCTCTATGAGGAAGCGCTGGAGAAAAGTCGGGCGAAGCTCGGGGAGGACCACCCCAACACGCTCAAGACCCTGGGCAACCTTGCTGTGGCCTTTTGTGACGCCGGGCAGTCCGACCGCGCCGTACCGCTCTACGCCGAGTACTTCCAGCACCTCCGCAAGCGAGCCAAGCCGGGCGACGCCGTCCTCGCTGGGCGGCTGACTGCGGCAGCGGAAAAGCTTCTTAGCTGCGGCCGCCCTCAGGAAGCGGAGACCTACCTCCGCGAGTGCCTGGACATCCGTGAGAAGCCCCATCCCGACCACTGGACCACGTTCCACGTCCAGGCGCTGCTCGGGGCCGCCTTGCTGAGTCAAAAGAAGTACGCTGACGCCGAGCCGTTGCTGATCAAGGGATACGAGGGGATGAAGGCTCGTGAGCAGACGATCCCGCCGGCAGGCAAGAAGTACATCCCCAAAGCCCTCGACCGGCTGATCGAGTTGTACACCGCGACCGACAAGCCCGACGAAGTAGAGAAGTACCAGGAACTGCGGGCGAAGTACCAAGCGGCGAAGGAAGCCAAGAAGGAGCAGAAGGAAAAATAGGACACGGATTCACATGGATCGAAGTGGACTCTGAGCAGAGGACGTCCGTCCTCCGTGCTTGTCGCCTTCATCGAGTTGGAGTCATTGAACGGCTGTGCAAGCGATGCACCCGTCGCGGAGGGACAGGACTGGTACCGTAGGGCGTGCTGGTCCACTGAGCGGGAGGATACCAGCCGTCGCTCAAGTTCAGATGGGCGTTCAACCAAGGGTCCGGCGAGGCGTCGTAGAACAGATCGCGCGGATAGGTCGCCGAGGGACGGGCAGTTTTGGCATCCAATAGACAGGCGGCCACCAGCGCTTCAACGACTAGTTCAGCACAGAACCACCGTTCGCGATCGCCGCGCACCTCGCCGCGGTATTCCGTCCAGCAGTAGCCGCGACTACGGAACGGAGTGAGCTGCCCCAGCACGCGCATCGTCGCGAATTTCTTGCCCACCTGAGCCAGGCAGAAGGCGGTCAACCGAGCCGACTGATCCGGCGTCAGCGGCGTCTTGCGACGACGGATCCACACGCGCTCGGTACGCTCGTAGGCATACAGATGTTCCATTACCTCCCAGCCGGAAACGTAGACCTTATTGAACGGCCCCGCTTCGAGAATAGCTAATGTGCCGTCGGGCCGAGCGAAGACGATGCCGGAATGGTGGGGGTCGGCGGCTCCGGCCAGATGATGGCCGAACCGCATGATGCAACTCTCGGTGACGGCGAAAAAGAGATCGCCCGGTTGTGGCACATAGGGCTGAGCAGGCAGGCGGAGATAGTGATCGATAACATAGGCGGGCTGGTAAAGATAGGAAGGCGGCATATTCCCCAGCGACAGGGCTGCTAGCACGATCAACCCGAGGCGGCACGGCGCGGAACGGCTGTATGGAACAACTCGTGCCGGATACATGGGATCCCTCGTCCTCCCAGCTTGACTCGAAGTATAATCGGCGAAAGGGGCGGCGAGCATCAGAAGAGGTACGACTGTTAGAAGAGAATCGGTCGATCGTCCCAGTAGAGTAGACCGGCTCGGTCGATTTTCTCTGACGAGATGGCCGGTTGGCGCGGTAGAATTTGGGAAGCGATGAGCGCGACCCCGCCGATGGCTGACGGGCCTCGTCTGACGGCATTGACTTCCGCCGTCGCGACGACGGGCCAGGGAAGAACCGACTTCGACCAGGTGTACCACCGGTACAGTCGAGAAGTCTGGGCGCTAGCCTATGCGCGCTGGATGAACGCCGACACCGCTTTGGACATTATGCAGGAAGCGTTTCTACGACTGTGGAAGAAGTGGGAGGAAGGCGAAACAATAGTCAATCCGCGTGCCTGGCTGCTGCGAGTGGCACGCAACCTGGCCGAAGATTATGCTAAAAGTGCCTTTCGTCGCAATGGCACTCAATCGCCGCAGGCCATGAACGCCGTCATGGCTCGCTCGGAAGGACCGTTAGATCTGTTGGAGCGAGAAGAAACCTTCGGGCAACTACGCAGAATACTTCAACAAATGCCCCAGGCCGATCGAGAGATTCTGACCTTGCGATACGCGCTAGATTATGAAACGGGAGACATTGCCGCCTTGCTGGGCATCAATGCGACGGCGGTACACATGCGACTGAGCCGGGCTCGGCAACGCCTGGCAGAACGACTGAAAGCTCAGGGGATCGAAGACAGCCCCTGAACCGACTAGGCGGAGGAGCTTGTTGGACTGAGTGCCGTCGGTCCTGTCCGCACCCCGCCTGATGAGAAGAACCATGACTCGCACACCTCAACCCAACCCACAGCCGAGCGACGACATCGACGCTTTGTTGCGTGCCTATTTTCAGGCTGAACTGCCCAAGCCCTGGCCAGCTTTTCGTCCACCTGTTTCATCGGCTCGAGTTCTGCCCTTTCGCAGCTCACAGCGACAACCGGTCTGGGCGCGACGCACTGTCTTGGTCGCCGCCGCCCTATTGTTGCTGGCCGCCGGTCTGCTGATTCCTCGCCGCACGGCAACACATTCGGAGCGACCTGGTGGCGCGGTGCCGATTCTCGGGGCTCCGTCGGCTAGTCCTCGTTCGGTGCCGGCTGGCCCGCCTGCCGCTGACGAGCCGGACAAGCTGCACCCCCAACCGCCGCGCTCCGACCCCAAGAATCAGACCGGCATCCGTCTGGAACTCGATCGGCAGTGAGCGGCTCAGTTGTGCCGCAAGAGCAGGCGGCTTAGTCGTGCTGCAAGAGCAGATCGAGCAACCAGCAGCCGTGCAAGTGTGGTTGCTCGCTTCGACAATGGGTCAACAGTCGCTCGTCGGTGCAGCCGGCTTCCTCTAAGGCATCACCTAGGATCGGCAGCCGTTCGTAGTCGCGCGTTTCATAGATGGCCTGGGCGAGTTGGACGACACAGCCGCCATACCAGGTGCGCCAGCTTGGCTCGATGGCCCAAGTCTGAGTGGGATCGGCGACTAGTTCGCGGAGGATGCGCTCCAGACGTAACTCGGCAGGTCGGTAATCGCCACGGTAGTTGAGACCGGTCATCAGGCCGATCACCCAGGCCAGGCTGCGACGCAGCATCGTCTGATGATCCTCCTCGGGTGCCCAGCAGACGGGCCAACCGCCGTGCGACGGCTGGAAGCGCGCTCCGAAACGCGCTGAAGCCAACTGTAGCGCGGTGGCCTGTCTGTCGGCGAAGCGTTCGGCAATGCGGAGGGCGTCGGCGGAGCCGCTGGTCAGATAAGGAAAGGCCTCACGTACCGCCGCGCAGGCAATCAACCTCGCCTTGCGTGCGGACAGCTTGCCGTCGAGCAGTTGCAACAGAGAATGCAGCGAGGCCGAAGCCCAGGAGGCATCGTCGTTCACGGTCCATCCGCAGGAATGTTGGCCGGCTGGACTGGGGGAGTCAGCTCGGCTGGCTGGGGGCGATGACTCGGCTTGCGCAGCCAACTGGGAACACCTTCCCAGGCCACATAGGTCAGCAGTAACAGGATAGTATAGGTGGCCAGCGTGGCTCGATACGACGGCGAAGTAAACTTCAGGGCGGAGCCGGCAAACTTGTTGAAGCGGATCCGCAGCCCCATCAAATTGACCGTATAGATTTCATCAAGAATTAGATGCGACAAGAAGCCGAGCATCATGCCACCGGCCAAGTAGAGTTTCAAATACACGTCGCGGGACGGGTAGGCCAGATAGACGAGCAGCCCGGTGATGAAGATCGCCGGGATCGAATGGAACATGCCCCGATGCACCGTCCAGCGGCGGAAGTAGTTGGCCACGACATAACGGATGAAAAAGTACACGCCAGTCATGAACACCAGGGTTTGCTCCAGAGTAAAGCCGTTCTCGCGCAAGGGCGGATAGACCAAGAAAGCGCTGGCGGCGGCCAACGCACAGAACATCTCACGGACGGGAATGCCGGAGTCGCTGTCCAAGTCGGGCATCATGCCGCCGATCATCGTGACGCCCGCGCCGACGGTGCAGGCCCCCCAGTCGAATTCATGCCGCATCAGTGCCAGCGCGCCGTAGGCCACGCCCAACGGCGCGGAGAAAGACAGGTGTCCGCGAAAGCTGGCCATCGGTTCCTCCCGTAAAAGCTCATACCCGCCACGTTCGACGCGCGACAGCCGCGCCTCCTTGCTGGCAGCTATTGTTCTGACTTCGTCGTCTGGGCACAAGCCCGGCTAAGCAACCCCAACAGACGGATTTATCCCTAAGATTGATTCGCTCGTCACAAGTGAAGCTTTTTAGCCTCAAGCGCTACCCCTGTTTATCCTTGCATCCTATCTTGCCAACCTATAAGACAAAGAGAATGGAATAGCCCCAGACCTCCTGGGTGGCTTCCGCAGGGCCACGGCATGGAGAGACTGCTTGCACCCCATCTATCCCAGCATGTCCCCCGATCCGGACGAGAAGTCTGGTAGGATCGAGGTTTCCTGTGTGCAAGGAGGCTTACTGGCGCTCTCCGCAGTGGCTCAAGCGGAGTGACGAGGCACCATCCTTACACAAGAGACAACCTACGATGGCTTCTCGGGACAACGTTGTGCCCCCACTGACTCTGGCCGCCTCGCCGCTTCCTGGAATCGACGAGTTGGAACTGCTCGCCGCTGTCGCCCGCGCCGGGGAATTGCCGATTCTCGATGCGGCTGGTCCTGCGTCAGCGGAGAAGCTGGATGCTCGCATTGTCGCCCTGCGTACCACTGGAGCGCCTTCGATCGGGCTGCGCGTCGATGCCTGGACTCCTCCCTGGACGCAGCCGGTCGATCTGCTCTTGTTGGCTGGCGAGTGCAACGCCCTGGCCGACACCGTCGTTCGGCTGCGGCCCCTGGCCAAGCAGCTCTTTCGTGAGGTGATCTCGCAAGCTGAGGCCGAGGCCGCTCTCGCCGTTGGAGTCGATGGCTTGCTGATACGCGGCAATGAGTGCGGCGGTCGCGTCGGAACCGAGACGACGTTCGTACTGCTGCAACGGCTGGTCCGTCTCACCACGCTGCCGTTGTGGGTGCAAGGCGGTTTGTCTCCCAATACGCTGGCGGCATGTGTCGTCGGCGGAGCCACGGGAGCCGTTCTCGACAGTCAGCTCGCCCTGGCCGACGAGGTCGATCTGCCCGAGCCGCTGCGTGGACTGCTTCAGGCCATGGACGGTACCGAGACGCTCTGTCTGGGCGAGTCGCTGGGCCGAGGCTACCGCGTGCATCGGTTGCGTGGCAGCTCAGCAATTCGTGAGTTATTGGATCTGGAATCTCGCCAAGGTGATGCAGACGGCTTCGCGCGGTGCTTGGCGGAGGTGCTCGCTGCTCGCTCGTCCTCCTCACCCCAACCCCCTCTCCCCCAAGGTAGAGGGAAAATGGAGGAGTTCTCCTCACCCCTAACCTCCGTCTTTCCAACAGAGGGGCAGGCGGATCAGAAGGACGAGACGCTCTGGCCGATCGGTCAGGAAGGGGCATTTGCGGCTCGGCTAGCGGCCAAGTATCGCAACATCGCCGCCATCTTTCGTGCTTATCGCGCCGCTGTCGTCGACAATCTACGCCTCAGTGCTGCTTCTCCGCCATTAGTCGAGGGCAGCCCGTTGGCTCAGACGCTGGGCACTCGCTATCCGATCGTGCAGGGGCCGATGACCCGGGTCAGCGACGTGGCTCCGTTTGCCGACGCTGTAGCTCGTGGCGGGGCGCTACCGTTTTTGGCTCTGGCTCTGCTGCGTGAGCCGGACGCTCGCCAGTTGTTGGAAGAGACCAAGGCTCTGCTGGGCGAGCGCCCCTGGGGCGTGGGGATTCTGGCGTTCATTCCCAAAGAGTTGCGCGACGAACAGACCCGCGCCGTGCTGGCGGTCAAGCCGAGGTTTGCCATCCTTGCCGGAGGACGGCCTGATCAGGCCCGTGAGTTGGAAACTGCCGGCGTCACCACGTTCCTGCACACGCCGTCGCCTCGGCTGCTGGAGATGTTTCTCAAAGACGGCGCGAGGCGGTTCGTCTTCGAGGGGCGAGAGTGTGGCGGGCACGTCGGACCACTCTCCAGCTTTGTACTCTGGGACAGCGTGTTGGACGTGCTGCTGCGCTTTCGTCAGACAAACAGCGAGCCAATCGACGTACTGTTCGCCGGCGGCATTCACGATGCCCGGTCGGCGGCGATGGTCTCGGCGTTGGCGGCACCAGCGGTCGCGGCCAACATTCGCGTCGGCGTGTTGATGGGCACGGCCTACCTGTTCACCCGCGAGGCTGTCGCCTCGGGAGCGATCGTGCCGACGTTTCAGCAATTCGCTCTGGAGTGTCGTGACACCGTCTTGCTCGACGCTCAGGGCGGCCATGCCATCCGCTGCGTGCCGACCGAGTATGCTAAAGAGTTTCACACTCTGAAAAGGCGTCTTTTGGCGCAGAATCTTTCTCCCCAGCAGACGCGTGAGAAACTCGAAGAAGTCAACATCGGTCGGTTACGCATCGCCTCTAAGGGGCTTCGTCGAACGGTTCCGCTGACGGATGGACCTCTCGCCGAGCGTGGCCGAGAGTCACACCTCGTCGCGGTCGCGGTCGAGGAGCAACGCCGCGAGGGGATGTACATGATCGGCAGCGTCGCTGCTTTGCACGAGCAATTGACAACCATCGACGAGTTGCATCACGAGGTCTCGGCTGGCTCTGCCGAGTGGTTGCGGCGTTTCCAAGCGGCCCCTCCACCGATCCTCTCCGAGGAGCCAATCGCCATCATCGGTTTCGCCTGCATCTTCCCGGATGCGGCCAACGTCGAGGAATACTGGTCGAACATCCTGCGGCTGCACAACGCCATCCGCGAGGTGCCGCCCGAGCGTTGGAAGACAGATCATTTCTACAATTCGGATCCGTCAATTCCGGATCGGGTGATTTCTAAGTGGGGCGGGTTCTTCGCGCCGGTCGCCTTTGATCCGATGCGATTCGGCATTCCGCCGGCTAGCATTCCGTCGATCGAGCCGATGCAACTGTTGGTGTTGGAGAACTCGCGGCTGGCCCTGGAGCATGCCGGCTACGACAAACGCCCCTTGCCTCGGGAGCGGACGGCGGTCATCATCGGCGCGGGCGGCGGAGCCTGCGACCTGGGCTTGCAGTATCAGACGCGGGCGATGGTCGAACACTATCTGACCCAAGCAACAGACCTCGATCCTACCGCACGCGAGCAGGTCCTGCAGGGCCTGCGCCGACTGTTGCCGACGCTTACGGAAGACAGCTTCGCCGGCACCCTGTGCAACGTCGCCGCCGGTCGTGTGGCCAACCGCTTTGATCTGCGCGGGCCAAACTTCGCTGTCGATGCTGCTTGTGCCTCGTCATTGGCTGCCCTCGATATGGGCGTTCTGGAGTTGCGCCAGCGATCCAGCGATCTGGTGTTCCTCGGTGGCGGCGATGCCCAGATGAACATCTCCAGCTACCTGATGTTTTCCAAGACGCATGCCCTGTCGCCGCGCGGCCGGTGTCGCCCCTTCGACGCCAACGCCGACGGCATCGCCATCAGCGAGGGACTGGCCGGCGTCCTGCTCAAACGGCTCGACGAGGCGATCCGCGACGGCGACCGCATCTTCGCCGTTATTCGGTCCATCGGTAGTTCCAGCGATGGCCGCGACAAGAGCATGACTGCTCCGTCTCTGTTTGGCCAGAAACGCACCCTGGAACGCGCGTATGCGGCTGAGGATCTCTCGCCGGCCACCGTCGGACTGATCGAGGCCCACGGCACGGGCACGGTCGTCGGAGATCGCACCGAGTTACAGGCATTGTGCGAGGTGTTCGGTGAACACGGAGCCACCCCTCAATCCTGTGCTTTGGGATCGGTAAAGTCGCAGATTGGCCATACTAAGAACGGCGCGGGGTTAGCCGGACTGATCAAGGCGACCCTGGCCTTGCATCATCGCACCTTGCCGCCGACTCTCGTCGAGGAGCCAAGCCCCGCCGTGCGTGATCGTTCCATTCCGTTTTATCTGAACACTCGACCGCGTCCGTGGTTCCACACCGGGCCGACGCCGCGGCGTGCCGGCATCAGTGCTTTCGGCTTCGGCGGGACCAATTTTCACGTCGTGCTGGAAGAGTATCCCGGGCATGCCGCTCCTCTCTCAGTGCGACCGTGCGAGCTGTACTGCTTCCGCGCTGCCAGTCGGGAGGAACTGGTGGCTCGTCTACAGGCGCTGGAACAACAGTTGGCCAACAGTCCGGGCCTTCGTGCCATCGACCTTGCCGCACTGCTGCAACGCGAAGCCGCCAAAGCCCGCGGGGACTGTCGGCTGGCGCTGGTGGCCGCCGATCGCGACGACCTGCGCAAGCGGATGCGTGCCGCCGTCGAAACGCTGCAACAGAACCGCATCCCTAGCGCGGGGCCGATTTGCTACGCCGACGAACAGCGACGCGGCGAACGCGGCCAGCTAGCGTTGCTGTTCCCCGGCCAAGGGTCGCAGTATCTGAACATGCTCGAAGAGCTCGCCCTGTACTTCCCAGTTGTCCGCGAGACGTTCGAGCAAGCCGACCGCCAATTAGCTGGCGTGTTGCCGGAGCCGTTGACACGCCTGGTGTTTCCCCCGCCCGCCTACACGCCCAGCGAGGAGTTCGAGCAACGGCAGCGACTGGATCAAACTTGGTTTGCCCAGCCGGCTCTGGGGGCTGCCGACTTCGCGATGTATCGCTTGTTACGTCAGTTGGGCGTAGAGGGCGATCATCTGGCCGGACACAGCTACGGCGAGTATGTCGCGCTGTGCGGCGCTGAAGTCATCTCCTTTGCCGATCTGCTAACTCTCTCGGAGTTGCGCGGACGGATCGTACAGGAAACTCAGGGCTGCGAAGCCGTGGGCATGCTCGCTGTCCAAGCCTCGCTAGAGCAACTCAGCGAGATCTTGCATCAGGTGCCGCGCATCGGAGTGGCCGCCAGCAATGCTCCGGAACAAACGGTGCTGGGCGGCACTTCCGCCGCCATCGAGGAGGTCACGCCGCTGCTAGAGCGGGCCAAGATTGGCTACCAACGCCTTGCCGTGTCCGCTGGCTTCCACATTCCCGAGGCACGGTCAGCGGCGCGACGCTTTGCTCAAGTGCTGGAAGGCATGGCGTTGGCCGCCCCGCGCCGCCTCGTCTGGTCCAATCGCACCACCAATGTCTATCCACACGATGCCCCGTCGATGCGTCGCTTGCTGGAGGAGCATCTCACCGAGCCGGTCCGCTTCCGGGCACAGCTCGAAGCCATGCGCCAAGCGGGCTGTCGAACCTTCGTCGAGGTCGGTCCTGGACAGGTGCTGTCGGGCCTGGTTCGCTTGACGCTGGGTGAGGAGGTGCAAGTCATCACAACCAATCGGCGCGGCCCCTCTGGAGCGATGGCCTGCTTCCTGGAAGCGGTGGGTCGGCTGTGGACCCTGGGTTTCTCGGTTCGCGTGGATCGACTTTTCCAAAATTGCGATCTTAAAACTCTAGAGTTGTCCGATCTGGGGCGAGGCGAGCCACCCCTGCCGCCGACTACCTGGATGGTGGATGGTGGAACGGCGCGACCGTTGAAGGAACACGCGGCTCCCAAACCGCTGGCCCAGCCCAACCCCAAAGCCGCTCCGACGCCGACTTCGCCTACTCCGCCCGTGATACCGCCTGCCGCCCCTGGAGCCTCGCCGAAACTTGCGTCCGTAGCACCCCCCGCGCCGACTCCGACGCCTCCGCTTGCAACCACCCCCAGCCAGCCACCCTCACCGCCGACCTACAACATGGCTTCCCCCGTTCCCCCACACGCTTCAGGTTCCGCCTCTCCCGCCGCTGAGGTGCTGAACGCCTTCCAAACGACAATGCGGCACTTCCTTGACTATCAGGCCAAGTCGCAGGAGCAACGCCAGGTACTGATGCAGCAGTTTTTGCAAACGCAGGCGAGCATCGTTCAGGCGTTTCTCACTGGGCAACCTGTGGCCTTGCCGACCGTCCCGCCACCGCCCGTGGCCCTGCCACCGATGCCGGTGCAGCCAATCTCGATGCAGCCGATGCAGACGCCATCGGTGGTTGCCGCCGAGCCGCTTCCGATGCAGACCGTGACGCCGACTGTGGTCGAAGCCGTCCCCTCGCCGTCCGTCGAACCAGCGGCTCCAACCTCGGCCACCACACCCAACGAGCTGCTGGCTCTGTCGCCCCAACAACGCGCCGAGAAACTGCAAACCCTGTTGCTCGATTTGGTCAGCGAACGGACCGGCTATCCGCAAGAGATGCTCGAACTCGACCACAACATGGAGGCCGACTTGGGCATCGACTCGATCAAACGCACGGAAATTTTCGGCGGATTGCGCGATCGACTCGGCTTCTCTGGTGAGCAGTACGAGAACGAAGAATACTACCTCAAGCTCGGCAAACTGCGAACCCTCCGCGAGGTGCTGACCTGGTTGAACGAGGAAACCTCGGGGGGAGCGATGGCTCAACTGGAAGCCCCCCTCGCCGAGGAACGGAAGTTGCCCCAGCTTGCTCACTTCAATGGAACCAACGGGCAGGTGCCGAAGACGCATCCGGCGATGCGCTTCACCTTGGAGGTGCGCCCCGCACCATTACTCGATGGCCAAAAACGGCCGCCGCGCTCTCGGGAGGTCATCCTGGTGACCGACGGTCCCACGGGACGAGCACGCACCTTGTTTTCTCTGCTTCGCGGCCTGGATTACGACCTGGCTTTTGTTCGACACGGTTCGACGGGGAAGCGGCACGGAGCCGGCAACTACGAGGTCGATTTGCTCTCCGCCGAGGGGATGAAGCAGCTTCGCGCCTGGATCGAGCAAGATCACGGTACTCTGACGGCGGTCTGTCATCTGTTGCCGCTCGACCCAGCCCCGGAGGTCGAGCCGTCGCGGTGTCTGGAAGTGCGCAGTCTGTTCCATCTGCTGACCACGTTTGGCCTGGATCTGGTCAAGGCCAAGGGCACCGTACTGGGGGTGACCGGTTGCGGCGGAGCCTTCGGGGTTGGCGAAGCGATCGACGACTTCCGCCCAGGAGTGACGGCGCTATTTGGCTTTCTCAAGTCGCTGGCCCGAGAATGGCAGGATGTTCACGTCAAGTTGATCGACACCTATAAGGATATTGACGATCCTCAATTGCTCGGATTGATCGTCACGGAGTTTCAGACTACCGATCGCAAGGTGGAAGTCGGCTATGGCCGCGAGGGCCGCCAGGTGATCGAGGTACAGGCCGAACCGGTGCAGCGGTCGCCCGAACCGATGATCGAACTCGATGCCGACTCGGTCGTGCTGCTCTTGGGCGGAGCGCGAGGCATCACCGCAGCCATCGCCTTGGCCCTGGCTCGTCGCTATCACTGTCGCTTGGTGTTGGTGGGACGCTCGTCGCTGCCCCAGCCCGAGGACGACGAGACACGCGGGATCGACAATCCCTCGGAACTGAAGCGCTTGCTCGCCGATCGTCGCCGCCGACGTGGCGAGGTGGTCATGCCGGCAGTCGTCGAGAGCGAGTTCAAGGCGACACTAGCCGCCCGCGAATTGCGAACCAGTCTCGATCAACTCACTGCTCTGGGAGTGCCCCTGGAGTATCATTCGCTCGATGTACGCCAGGATGACGCCTTTTCCGCTCTGCTAAGGAGTCTTTATCAGAAGTATGGCCGACTCGACGGCGTGGTGCATGCCGCCGGTCTGTTGGGTGACAGTCTGCTACTGGGCAAGACAGCAGACGGTTTTGACCGCATCTTCGATACCAAAGTGAAGCCGGCTCTGACGCTGGTTCGGGAACTGCACGCCGAATCGTTGAAGTTTCTGGTGTTCTTCTCGTCGGTCTCGGCGCGGTTTGGCAACATCGGGCAGACCGACTACGCCGCCGGCAACGAGTTTTTGAACAAGCTCGCTGGCCGGCTGGATCGGCAGTGGGTCGGTCGCGTGGTCAGCATCGGCTGGGGACCGTGGGACGAGGTCGGCATGGCTCGTCCGGAGAAGATGAGCCCCGAGTATCTCGCCGCCGTCGGCTTTGCTCATATGCCCGTGGCCGAAGGCTGTGAAATGTTCCTAAATGAGATCGCTTATGGATGCAAAGGCGATCCGGAAGTGTTGATCTTCACGCCGCAGGGCGACGGCCCCAGTGAGGATTCCTATTCGGAGGCGCAGTTCTACCTGCGAGCCGGCAAACGATGACGACTGCCGCCGAGCCGATCGCCATTGTTGGCATGCAGTGCCTGTACCCCGGAGCCGCCAACCTCGAAGCCTACTGGAGCAACCTCGTTCGTGGGGTCGATGCTGTCCGTGAGGTGCCACCTTCACGCTGGCGGGCCGAGGAGTACGACCGCATCCACGCTCGCCGGGGTGGCTTCCTCGAAGGGTTGACTCAGTTTGACCCGCTGGAATACGGCATCATGCCCGCCGCCGTGCAGGACGGCGACCCGGAACAATTTCTGGTCTATGCCGTGGTGCATGGAGCCTTGCGCGACATGCAGCGCGGTCGGCACTTCCGCGCGACCGGGGTGGCTTCGCCGCCTTCGCCGCAACTGACCGACCTGCCCGCCCGCGCTGAGGTCGTCATCGGGCGAGGCGGCTACAACGGCAACACCATCGAGGCCGCCTATCTGTTGATGGAGTTCGTCAACCAGGTGGGCGAGCTGCTCAGCGCGATCGTTCCCGACTGCTCCCCACAAAAGAGAATCGAGATCCGCAAACTGCTAGCAACGGCTTTTCCCAAGGCTCCCACCACGGAGATGCTCGCCTCATCGATTCCCAACCTAACTTCCGGCCGCATCGCCAATCGTCTGGATTTTCAGGGCGGCAACTTTACCGTCGATGCCGCCTGTGCCTCGGGGTTGATTGCCACCGATCTGGTGATACGCGCTTTGCGTGAACGTCGCGCCGACCTGGGCATCGCCGCCGCCGTCCATCTGGTGCAGAAGCCGTACTTCTGGTTTGCCTTCGAGCTGTTGCATGCCCTGTCGCCCTCGGGCCGATGCAGCGCCTTTAGCCGTGCCGCTGATGGGCTGGTCATCGGTGAAGGAGTCGGCGCGATTGTGCTAAAACGGCTGGACGATGCTCAACGGGACGGCGACCGAATCTACGCCGTCCTTCGCGCCGTCGGCACGGCCAGCGACGGCAAAGCAATGGGCCCGCTCACACCGCGTCTCGAAGGGCAGGTGCTGGCTCTGCGGCGCGCCTATCAGGAATGCGGTGTCGATCCGGCCACGGTCGGCCTAATCGAAGGGCACGGTACGGCTATGCCTGTGGGCGATCAGACCGAGATCGCCACCTTGCACACGGTGTTCGGCAAGGAGGGGTATCCCGCTGTCGCCCTAGGATCGGTCAAGTCGATGCTGGGGCACCTGATGCCGGCGGCAGGGATGGCCGGACTCATCAAGACCGCCTTGGCTGTGTATCATCGCACCCTGCCACCGACCTTGCACGTCGAGGAGGTGCATCCGGAGTTGCGCGACAGCCGACTGTACGTCAACACCAAGACGCGGCCGTGGATCTTGCCCACCGAGCAGATTCGCCGAGCTGGAGTCAACGCCTTCGGATTCGGCGGCATCAACACGCATGCCGTGCTAGAGGATTTGCCCCATGACGGACCGCGAGAGTCGCTGACACCGCGTTCCTGCGAACTGTTCGTGCTGTCGGCTCCGACACGGGCCGCGTTGGAAGCACAACTCGAGCACTGGCGGGACTCCCTTAGCTCGCTGGCCGAGGCTTCTCTGCGTGACCTTTGCTACACCGTTAGTCGCCGAGTACAAGCCGAGCATCCGGTGCGTCTGGCCGTGGTGGCTCGCGACGTGGCCCAGCTGCGTACTCGACTGGATCAAGCGCGCAACCGCCGGGAACCGCGCTGGCACGAAGACGCCGGATTGGCGTTCTCCGAGTCGCCCTACCCGGGGAAGCTGGCCGTCCTCTTTCCGGGGCTGGCGTTTCCCGGCTTGGCCGCCGGCTACACCGATCGACTCGGCGAACTGTGTCTACACTTCCCCGAGCTACGCGAATATATCGATATTGCAGATGCTTATTCTCCTATTATTGAATCCCAGCTCGGCTATCCGTTGCGGCATCAATTTTTCCCGCCTCCGCTTTCAGACGCGGCGACTCTGGCCAAACTGGAACGCGAACTGATCTGGTCGAAGCGCACGCCGTTGGGCCAGATGTACGTTGCGCTGGCCGGCTGGCATCTCTTGCGAGCGATGGGCTTCCGCGTCGAGGCGCTGGCCGGCTTCTCGATGGGCGAGTGGGCCGCTCTTGCCGCTGCCGAGGTACTCTCTCAAGACGACCTGCGATCGATGCTCGGGATCTGGCAGTCGTTGGGCGACGTGCCGGAGCAGCTCACCGGCATTTGGGGCATGGTCGGCACCAATGCCCAGCGCGTTGAGGCGATCCTGGCCCAGCTGCCCGGAACGGCGGCCATCATCATGGACCCGTCGCCGACCCAGACCTTCTTCGCTGGCGAGGTGGACACTGTTCGCGCTGCTCTGGAAACCCTGCGCCAGCAGGGCATCTTCGTGCAGGAGATTCCCTTTCCGGCCATTCACACACCGCTCGCCGCCTCCATCGTCGATGGACTACGCGCGATGAAGTCGGCGATGCCGGCGCATCCGCCCCGCGCGCGCGTCTACTGCGGCATGAACGGCCAACCTTACCCCGACGATCCCGATGTGATCCGCGACTGGCTCATCGACAGCTTCCGCGAACCGCTACGCGGCAAAGACACCATCCGCAACATGTATCATCAGGACGGCGTGCGTATCTTTATCGAGGTCGGCATCGGCGGGCGTTCGCCGCAGAGCTTGGCCCGCATCCTCGACGATGTTCCGCACGTCGCCGTTGCCATCGATTCACGCGGCACCAGCGGCCTGGAGCAGTTTCTTCAGATGCTTGGTCGACTCTTCGTCCTCGGGGTGCCGTTCGATCTGGGCTACTTGTATCGCACGCGCCCCTGCCGTGAGGTGGAGCTGGGTAAGCCGCCGACCGTCTCGCGGACCAGTCTGCAACTCGACCTGGCCCATCCGCGCGCCCGAGTGCCAGCCGAATCGGTGGCGCGATTGCGTGAGCTGCTCCAAATCGAACGACCAGCTCCGCCCCCCAAAGCCGCCGTGACCGCCGTCTCCAGCCTGCCGCCGCACCCCGTCACTGAAGTGATGGCGACGATGCAACGCTTCCTGGAGGTGCAACAACACTACGAAGCAAGTGAGACACAGATGCTGGCTCAGATGCTCGCTGCTCAACAAGCGACCCTGGCGGTAGCGCTAACCCCTCGCTCCTACGTCCTCGAGGGAGAGGCGACCGGGGAGAAGGGAACTTCGGGCACAACATCTCCTCTCTCGGCCCTGAATCACGCTCCTCGGGTAAACGGACGAAGTGAGAAAACGTCAGGCCCCTTTGCCGGTCAGATCACGCGGCTGGTTCCGGGGCAGGAGTTGGAAGCAACTTTGACGCTGGACGTGGCCAAGCATTTGTTCCTGGCCGATCACGCTTTCATCCGCGTGCCGGAGACGCTGAAACCAACCGAGGAGCGACTGCCGACCCTTCCGATGACATTCGGGATGGAAATTATCTGCGAGACGGCGGCACAACTGGAACCGTCGCTGCAAGTGATCGGTTGTCACGACGTCGAGGCCAGCAAGTGGATCGCTCTGGTTAGCCAACGCACCCTGCCGGTCTACATCCGGGCGAAGCGGGTGAGCGAAACCGAAGTCGAGGTGGAACTGCGTCCCGAAGGACAAGAGCGGCCTGCACTGCGCGGACGCGCTACATTGGGCCAGTCGCTGCCACCGCCACCGCCACCGCTCCAGGTCATCGCCGATCAGCCGTGCCCCCATCGCGCCGAGGAGCTGTACACGATCCCCTTCATGTTCCACGGCCCGCGCTTCCACGTCGTCAGCAAGTTGGTTGGCACCTCGGAATCGACTCTCGTCGCCGAGCTGACTTTGCGTGATCCTGGCGAACTGCTCGCTGAGCCGCTGCCGGCGCTGCCGATTTTCGATCCAGTGCTGGTTGATGGCGTCGGTCAGGTAGTCGGCTACAAACTGTTGCTGGAAGACTGGAACATTTACCCGCTGCGGTTGGGGCGACTGACACGCTATGGACCGACTCCACCGCCTGGCTCGGTGGTGCGGATGTTGGCCTCGTACTGCAAAGTCGATGGCCGCCGCGTCGAGATGAATGCGGATATTCTCGATCCGTCTGGGCGAATATGGCTCCGTCTAGAACGCTGGCAGGTCTGGCGCATCCTGTGGCCGAAGCACCTGTCAGTTTTCAGTCGCAATCCGCGTCAGTACAGCGTCGGGACACCGTGGCCGACGAGCCACCCCAACGCCGCTTGCTGCCGCATGAATGCCAAGCGGTTCGGCGAGATCGCCCCAGAGTGGATCGCCCGTTACTGTCTGCCCAAGACCGAGTGGGAGCAGTACCGTGCCGCCCCGCGCTTCGACTGGTTGCTGCGGCGTATCGCGGTCAAGGATGCAGTGCGCGACTGGTTCCGTCAGCATCGCGGGCAGATTCTGTTGCATCTGGAAATCGAAATCGCCGACGCCGCGGATGGCACGCTTCGGTTGGTCGCGCCGCGTCAGGAGGGCTTGCTTGTCGCTGCCGTGGGCGATGAACAGGAGGCGATCGCCCTGTGCGCGCAGGCGACTCGAATCGGCGTCGAGACGGCCTCGGCGAAAACCACCTCGCGGGAACAAGCTGCCGTGCGTGCCTTGGCCCGTGCCCTGGGGCAGGCCGCCACCGAGCCACTGCGTGTGCTACAGACTCGTCCGGAGGGCCTCGTTGAGATTGAGAGTTTTGGCATCCGCTATTTTGTCGAGACCTCGGTCGATGCTGACCAGGTCTTTGCCGTCGTTGTTCTTGCCTGAATCCTCTATTCCCAGTTATGGACGATCCGCTAAGATCTAGATAGATCCACTTCCACCGTGACCCACCCACGGTGTGAGTTGTGTCCGCAAGGAAATGAGGAAGGTATGTTCTGCACTCCGCGTGTGCTGGCTCTCGCCGGTCTGTTCGCTGTCGCCTCTGTGGTGCTGGCCCATCCCAAGGACGAGGCCGAGGCCAACCGCAAGCTCGACAAGAAGCTCAACAGCATTCTCATACAGGTCACCAACGAGGGAGCTGCGTTGTACAACAACGGCGATCCGTCTGGCTGCTATCGGTTGTTTCAGGGAGCGCTGCTGGCCGTTGCCCCGATGCTGGAACATCGTCCAGCGCTGAAGAACAGCGTCGCCGAGAAACTCGCCAAGGCTCCGGCGCAGCCCAGCTGTGCCCATCGCGCCTTCTATCTCCGCAAAGTCATCGACGACGTTCGCAAGGAGATCACGAAGGTCGAAAAGATCGAACTGCCTCCCGCGACCGAGAACAAATCGATCGAAGGTAACAAGAAGGACGACGGCAAGTCGGTTGAGGCAAAGAAGGACGACGGCAACTCCAAGTAGTCGCGCACGAAACAGGCGTCTCTTGACGAAGAGAGACGCCTGCTTGCCTTTGGGCGAACGGTTACGGTTTTTTGCGGTCACTCTGAGACGTTTCGATCACGCGGCCTGGACGGTCCCAGTAGCGGATCGACAGATGCCCCAACAGTACCGGATTGGGCAACTCATCAGTGCCAATCTTCGGACTGGTTTCCGGTTCCAGTTCGTAGTAAATTAACCCACCCTCATCGCGGCGAACGATGGCTCCTTTGGAATCGCGCTTCAGCTGCACGTTATTCTTTCGCAGCAAGTTGGCACGCAGGGATTTCATCGATTTGGTCGCCGAAGCCGAAGCGGCTCCTCGGGTCGAGACAAACATGATCGGTTGATCTTTCGGTTGGATCGGCTCATCGCCACTGCTGAAGACATAGATATCGATCCAGCCGGCTCGATTGCCTAGTTCGCTGGCCTTGGCGTTCGACTCCTCGGTCGTAAGGGTTTTCCAGCGCCGCAGATTCTTGCCTTCCAGATCGATGTACATGCCCTCCCAAACCTGTCGAGCGTTAACGTGCTGCGGTCCCATGATCCAGCGCCGTAGGTGCATTTCCGGATCGCCTTTCTCCATTTGCCAGGTGCTTTCACCGTTGACCAGCAACAGCACGCCAAGCTTGTTGTCGCCCCCGACTTTGCGGGTTAGGGCCATCTCGATCTTGGCTCCAGGCATGGCGGGCGGAGCCTGATACTCCGGCGAGAACGAGCCTTGCTGCTGACCGCTTATCGGAGTGATTGTCTGCTTCACACCATCGTAGAGCAGCTCGAAGGCAAAGCCTTTGATGTTGTCCGGCGAATGCTCGTTGGTCTGAAGTGGATCCTGCGGTTGCTGCTGTCCTTGCTGATCTTGCTGATTCACCTGTTGCTGAACAGCTTGATCGCGTCGCATCGGCTTAACGCCACGCGCCAACGCCTTGTTCGACAGCGAAAAGTTGTAGCCCAAATCGGCGAGCAACTGATGATCTGTCCGCACCGTGAAATTCCAGGTCTTAACCGGTTCGATCCTACCCTTGACGAAACTCGATTTGGTAAACAGATTGATTTGCACCGTGGTCTTCGATCGATCGCCAGTATTGCTCACCGTTCCTGTCAGGAAGCCATCGGCCTTGACAAGTCGGCTGGTGCCTTCACCCCAGGCGCGGCGATAGTTCAGACTGAAGAGCTTGTCGAACGCCGACTTGCTGCTGGTGTAGCTGCCAACGTTGCCTTTGTTGGCAGTGGACATGGTATCACGGATAATGCCGATGGCTTTTGTCTCGTCTGGTTCCATGGCCATGATAAGAGCGTTTTCCAGGCGTTCCGGCATGGCCACCCCTAGCGGTCCGCCCGCGTAGAGCGCCTGGCGCGATCCTTTCTTGATTTTGAACGGCAGCACGCCGACGTTTTTGATTCCGGCCTTTTTCAGATCGGGGACAATACGGCTGGCGTTGAGGATCAACCCCTCATCCAGGGTGCCGGCCTGCGACTGGCTCGTCGCGACCCCTAGCAGCCCGGTCAACACCGCTACTGTTCCTACCATGCGTTTCCACATAATTGCCTTCCTTACTAGGAGAGTAAGAATTCTTGCCGTTGGGCCGGACTCCGACATCTACTACGAGACTGGTCTGCGCTTGTGACGCTTGCCAGGGATTAGTTCTTTTTCTTGGTAATGACATACACACTGCGTAGCGCCTTTTCGGGATCGTTGCTCTTGCTTCCCTCGTGCGAGCGAAACGGAGCCAGTGGCTTGGCCCGAATGATCTGTACCTCGGCGGTGGGCAACTCCTCCTCGCCGCTGAGCTCGCGCTGATGAGCTTTCGTGGCTCCGGGAGGGAGCTGCACTTCTTCCCAACGAGTGCTACCTTCCCAGCGGAGTTTGTACTCCAGCACGAAATCATTCCCATTGCGGATACCGATTAGTGCTATTGTCTTGCGAGAAGGGGCTTCCTTGAGAGACGGCGCGGCTCGTCCTAGGGCGAAGGCGTACGGCGTCTGATTCTCGCTGATCTTTGCGGCCTTGCTGCCAGGTCGAGCAATTGCTTCCCTGCGCCATTGCTGGAAGTTTTTGCTCGTGGCTTGACGCAGTTTGGGGAAAAACTCCTCCCACGAGACCAGCGCGTCTCCGTTGCTGTCGAAGGCGGCTACCGTTTTGTTGCGCAGCATGCGGCACAGCGTCCGGGTAAACACGCCGCCCTGGTTATCTCCCCAGGACGGTTCGCCAGGAGCCGACGCCGTCAAGTCCACCGTTCCCCAGGCGCGGAAGAACAGCGACCGCATCAGCGGACTGATGTCCAGCATGACGGACCTGAACTCCGTTGCTCCGTACACAGGTTTAGGTGGAACGAATGTGCCCTGCGAACTGCAACAGTCGGAAATCAAGACGGTTAACCCGGCCTTCTTCGCTTCCATCGCCGCCAGCAACTCTTTGCGGTGCATGTCCCCGCCCACCAGTTTGAAAAAGTGTTTCTCAACGTCTTTGGCTCCTTTCGGGATCGCTCCATGACCGCCATAGAAGCAGAGTACTGCCTCATTCGGACGCACCTGCAACTGGCGGTAATAAGCGAGAATCTCCTTGCCCGAAGCCTTGCTTCCCTTTAGGACGGTGCAGCGAAACCGATCGCGAGGAATGGTTTGCTCCAGAGTCTCCTGAAGGCGTGACAGATCGTACCTCAGTCCCTCATTGAAATGAGGATTCCCATCAGTATCGTTGATCACGATCAGTACATGAAGCCGTTGTAGTTGTTCGGGCAGTTCGACGGGCTTCTGGGCGGGCGACGCACTGGGAAGAGCTAGTCCTCCCAGCGCCAGCATCAACAACCAACCGAAAATTCGCATGCTAGCCCCTCTAGTCTCAATCCTGTTGAGCAGGATCCTACGGTTGCTGCTGTTGCTGTAGGGGCACCACTCGGATCGACAGGCCCGCAGCGCGGAACGGGTTCTCCAGATTGCGGATCCGGAACGATTGATCCGCGGCGATTGCCTCGTCATCGGCAACGATTAATTCGCGTTTGACGATGACGCCGCCTTCCTGGCGCGACACGACTTTGGTCTTCAGTCGTGCGTTTCGCATTAACTCGGTCTTCAACGAGTTGAACGAACTCCGTGCTTGCTTCACTTTGCTGGGGGGCAACCCGCGCGGCGTGATTAGCAGGTGCGATTCCTCTTCAGAAGGATCGCTTGGGTGTGTCCCGTTCTCGAAGACATCGATTTCAATCAACCCCTTGCTCGACCCCATTTGCTCGCCCTTCTGCTGGAGAAACGTAGTCACATCTTCTCCAACGAGGATCTTGAAAGGTTTATATTTTAACTCCTGCTGAGCCGAGGTCTGGTCGTCGCGTTTAGTTGGCTTCTTGCCACGATCCGTGGCCTGCTGCGCGCTGGTATTCACCTCGTAAAAGCCATTGAGGAGATAGCTCTTGCCCGGTTCGATGACCCATTTCATCGCCGACTCGGGATCATTGGTTTGCTCGTTGATGGTATTAAGACCATTGAGCCGCAGTACCACGCCGAGCGTTTTGTCCTTGGTCGTGTTTCTCAAGCGGAAGGCCACTTTTGCTCCCACCTCGGGGCTAGTCACTTCGTACCTCACCGGATCGTTCTGCGACACGCTCCGACGCGGTTGGACAGGCGATTGATTCACCAGCATGGTGAACTCAATGCCGCCGATGTTTTTCGGTTCCGGCTGCCCCTGCTGCTGCTGCGAGTGGTTGTTTTGCTGTTGGTTCACTTGCACCTGCTGGGCGACGTACTCATCGAGTTCCTCGGACGATCGCTTAGCAACACGGAGCTTGTCTTTGCTGCTACGACTCAAAACGTAGCTATAGCCTAAGTCGCGGAGAACGAAGCGATCGGTTTTTTGACGGATCGTGGCCAGTCGCTGTAGTTTCTCGGGATTGCTCTTGTCAAAGTATTCGAGCGTGACGGTCGACTGCGAACGGTCCTTGGAGATCTCGACCTTGCCCGTGAGGAAGACGTCGGCTTTGACCTCCTTGGTTCCCCAGGCCAACGGATAGCTCAGATCGAACAGTTTTTTGCGGTTGGCGACACTGGCATACCAAGAGTGGATCTTGGCACGGGCCGCGGTCACGCCGGCGTTGTGGATCACGCCCAGCGCCTTGCTCTCGTTCTCGCCGGCATGCAGTACCAGCAGCGTTTCGACGCGCTCGGCCATCCGGCCAGCCAGCGGCGAGGCGAACGACTCCGGCTGTCCGGCATCGGCGACACGAAAGCGCAACACGCCGACGTTCTTGTATTTCTTCTTGAGTTGGTCGACGAGTAGCGGCATGGTCTGGTTCAGCTGAGCGTCCAGCCGATCGGCCCGGGCGACACTACCTACAGCCACACCGACGACCGCCGCTAGCAACAGCATGCGAGAACGGACGGACATAGGATCTCCTTGTTTGTCTTTACTGGTCGGGGCTGTTCGCACGACAACCGAATGGGAAAGCCCTAGTGGTTCATTGCAGCTGAACCGTAGGGTGGCTCAGAAACGACTCCTCTGCTCCGAGCAGAGGGCGTTAGCCCTCCGTGCTTTGCCACACCCACGTAGGACCGACGTCCTCCGCTGGGAAGCTTGAAGACGCGAACCTCCCTACAGTTCCGTTATAAGCAACCACCAGATGTTACTTCACCTACGATTAAAAGCGAAGGTTGTGACTAGAACCGGACAGAAATTCTAGCGGCAGGCAGATATAGTATCCGTTAGGACCAGTTGGATAATGCCGCCTCCAAGGGCAATTCAGGGAGAATCGACCTGGAACCACGAGGTTCCGCCAAGGGATTTTTGTCATGGACGAACGAACGCGCTTCTTTGTCTGTGTCATCGCCTGTGTCGGCGGCTTTGCCCTGCTACTGGCGATCTATGGCGCGTTCGTCGGACTGATGACGCATCGTGACGGAAGGACCGGCGGCACCACACTGGGGCTGGGAGCAGCTCGGGCCTTTGCTCGATTGGCCGAAGGCGGCTTGTCGGACCGCACCCGCGCAGTCTTGGTCGGGGCGATTGATGGGCTGATCTTCGGTGCCGTTGTCGGGCTAGTGGTGGGAACGCTAGCGGGCTGGCAGTATCCCGGCGAATGGCGATTCCTTCGCCCGATCGTTCTGGTGGTGGTCTTTCTGGTTTGCGTGGCCAGCGTGTTGGGCGTCTTCGCGGGCGTGGCTGCTCTGGCTGGCTCGCGCGTGGTCGTCGGCATCTTCCTGGGTGGAATCGTTGCTGGGCTTTCCGGCTATGCCCTGCGGGGCTTCGATTGGTTATTCGTCGGCGGGTTACTCGGAGCCGCTCTGGGCGGGCTGCTCGTGTGGCTGGGGACCAACCGACGAGCCGGCTCGATCCAGCCAGATCATGTAGACCATCGCACCAACGGCGATGAAGCTTAACCCTGCCTGAGCCTCGGCGGGTTCCTGACGCAGCGTCATCACCAGGACGAACGCGGCGACAGCGGCATAGATGATCGGCACCCAGGGATAGCCCGGACAACGATAGGGCCGCTCGGCGTGGGGAAGCCGATGGCGGAAGCGGAACACGGCCAGCACCGCCAGCGTCTCGAACAACAGCGCGCCGAACATGGCAAAATCGGTCAGTCGATCGAACGCCGACTTGCCCGCGTGCAGAATGCCTTGGTCGGTCAAAATAGCCACAATCAAGACCTGTAAACTGGCCCATAGAACCAGCACGGCGATCGAGGTCGACGGGGTGCGCCAGCGCGGATGGATGTAGCACAACCAGCGCGGCGCCAGCCCGTCCTGCCCCATCGCAAAGAGCAAACGTGGCCCAACCAGAATGTTGCCGTTGAGCGAGCCGAACACCGAGCACATAATCGCCGCCGAGATCGCCGCCATTCCCAGCGAACCGAGCAATCGCAGGGCAAACAAAGCGGCCACGGTGCGCGGCATTTCCTGTCCGAACCTCGCCTCGGGGAGATTCGGTTTCGGCTGGGTCAGTTCGGCCATCTCTTCGCCCGACGCCGACAGATAGTAAGCCAGGTTCACACTCAGATACAGTGCAACGATGATGCCGACTCCGGTCAGCAGGGCTAATGGCAGGTTGCGTTGCGGCTGACGAATCTCTCCGGCCACCGGAGCGAGGTTCATCCAGCCGTGATACGCCCAGTAGACGCCGAGCATGGCGCTGCCCAGGCCGGCCAGCGAGACCGACCTCCAGTCGGTTGGCCAGACCGGTTGCAGATTTTCCCACTGTGGGCGAGTGCCTCCTGGTGGCTGGGCAGACTCCGGACTGAGGAAGAAGAACGGCAGCACAGCGATGGCCACCAGCGAGGCCATCTTGATGAGCGTGAGCAACACCTGCAAACCGCCGCCTAGCCGGACCCCGCGAATGTTGACCAGTCCCAACCCTAACAAGGTGCCCACAGTCAACGAGCGTTGGGACCAGGGACCAAGTTCACTGCCCGAGGCCAGACCGACGGCACGCTGAAAGGCGCGATTGGAGATCACTTCGCCGAGCGACTCGGCAAAGATGGTGGCCAGCGCCGCGATGGAGGCGCTGCGAATGATCCAGAAATCGACCCAGCCCCAGAGGAAGCCGGCGAGCCGACCATAGGCTTCGGTGAGAAAGACGTAGTTGCCGCCTGTGCGTGGAAAGAGAACGGCGACCTCGGCGTAGGCCAGTGCCCCGAGGATGACTAGAAGACCACCCACGATCCAGACAGCGGCGACTAAGCCGAAGTACGGCACCTGCGGCGCGATAGTGGCGGGCTTCTTGAACACGCCCGAGCCAATGATCGTGCCGATGACGATGGCCGTCGCTGTGACTGGCCCGATCACTCGAGCCAAACTTGGAGACTGGTGCTGGTTCATGTCCACAATCTACGAATTCGCCGAGTCGAGGAGCAGTCTTTACTTAGCAAATGGTCGGACCAAGTCAACTTGATTGAAGTCATTGCTTCAAGCAGTCGATGGATTTTTACACGATGGCCGACTTTTCTGAAGAAGTCATCTTGGCTTGGCGGAGAGGTGTGTCTACACTACTGCACCTTCGCGATGTTGCCCTGCTTGCGCATGGTCCGTGAAGGCATCAGAAGCTGAATCAGGAGCCTTTCTCGCGCGACCGGATGACAACTTGTGCCGACTCTGACGGACAGGTTAGCAAAGTTGGAAAAATAGTCTGTGGGTTCCGGGTGAGTAGGGCTTGCAATTCTTTTCGCTCGCGGTAGCATCCGCGACGTAGGCTAAAGAACTGCGGTTCGGCACCTGACTTTTTTGTCCCTGGAGGCTTCCTGGACAATGAGAGATTCCGAAGACCGCGGCTGCTCGGAGGCGCTGCCTTTCGCGCGGGTCATCACCAGCGACCCCGAGGAAGAACCTCCTGGCCGGCCAAGGCGGCATCCCGTCTGGCGTGACGTCCCCGATCATCTGTGGGACGATTGGCGCTGGCAATCGCAAAACGCTATCCGTTCCGTTCGTCAACTCCGCGACCTGTTGCCATTCTCCCCCCAAGAGTTGGAAGTGATTGGCGATCTCGAAACGGAGTACAAGACGGCTATTCCTCCCTATTACTTCTCGCTCATCGATCCCGACGATCCCAACGATCCCATCCGTATTCAGTCGGTGCCCTCTCCGCTGGAGCAGGAGAATCCTTCGGGCTACGAACTGGAAGATCCCCTCGAAGAGGACAAAGATTCGCCCGTGCCTGGCTTGACCCATCGCTATCCCGATCGGGCGCTGTTGGTCACCACGCACGTTTGCACTATGTATTGCCGCTTCTGCACCCGCAAGCGCGCCACCATGGTGCGAGGAGGCTGGGACGCTATTAGTCGCAACGATGAGCGCATGATCGAGTATGTGCGCGAGCATCGCGAGATTCGCGACGTCATCGTTTCGGGCGGCGATCCGCTCACGTTACCGTACAACAAGCTCAAGTTCTTCCTCGATGAACTGGCGGCTATTCCGCATGTCGATGTCATCCGCATCGGCACCCGAGTGCCTGTCACGCTGCCACAAAGGCTGTACGATCCGTCGCTGATCGATCTGTTGGCCTCGGCAGGGAAGGTGTGGATTCAGACCCACTTCAACCATCCGCGCGAGATCACCCCCGAAGCCGCCCGGGTTTGCTTGGCTCTGCTCAAAGCAGGCATGCCGGTCAACAATCACAGCGTGTTGCTCAAAGGCGTCAACGACAGCCTGGAGGTGATGCGCGAGCTGATGCGAGCTTTGCTCCGCATCAAGGTACGTCCTTACTACATCTTCCATTGCGACCCGGTCATCGGCGCGGGCCATCTCCGGACCAGCGTCTGGAAGGGCATGGAGATCATGGAAGGGCTGCGCGGTCACTTGTCCGGATTGGGCATTCCAACCTACGTCGTCGACAGTCCGCATGGTGGCGGCAAAATTCCCGTCATGCCCAACTATCTGCTCAGCGCTTCCGATGACGCCGTCATCCTACGCAACTTTGAAGGCTTGATTGTGCGTTATCAGGCGGAGGATCGGCCTACGACCGCCCAGCCGACCACCACCCGAGGCGTCAGCGCCTTGTTGCAGGGCACCAAGACTGCGCTGATTCCTGAGAACAGCGAGCGAATGAAACGGCGGCGTGAGTTGACCGTCATCAACGTTAACGAAACCGAACCGGGAACACGTCCGGACGACGCTCATGGGGAGCGGAAACTCAAGTCGCTGAACGTGCTGGCTAATGGATGTGGCTCTTGATTCTCGGTGAGCGAGAGTGAGAACGCGGCTGGAGGGAACTGCCTCCGCTGGATTTTCTCTCTCGCTCGTCGTGGTTTGACGGCGCGGAAGGACCGACATGCGAATTGGAATTACCTTCGATTTGAAGGCCGATCTCCCCGAGAACTCCGGACTGCCCGACGATTATCAAGAAGAGTACGACAGTCCCGCGACGATCGAGGCCATCGCTGGCGTGCTACGTTCCTTGGGACACGATCCCATCTGGCTGGGCGATGGCCCGGAGATGGTGCGGCAGTTGCTCGAGGATCCGCCTGAGTTTGTCTTCAACCTTGCCGAAGGGCAGGGAACTAGCCGCTGCCGAGAGGCGCGCGTTCCCGCCGTGTTGGAACTGCTAGGCATTCCCTACACCGGCAGCGATCCACTCACGCTAGCCGCCACCCTCGATAAGGATTGTGCCCGTCGCCTGGTGCGGTCGCATGGCGGCATCGTCCCGCGCGGCGAACTGTTCGCGCCCAATGCCGATCTCGAAGCCGTCCGCTCACGTTCAGCACTGGCCTACACCACGATCGTTAAGCCGGCCTGGGAGGGATCTAGCAAAGGCATACGCGGCAAGTGTGTCGTCGATACACCCGCGGAACTGGCCGACGCTCTGCTAGAGCGACGCGATCAGGGGCAACCACTCTTGGCCGAGGAGTTCATCGCTGGCGAAGAACTAACAGTGGGCGTGCTGGGCAACGAGGCACCCCACGTCCTGGGCGTGCTGCGTGTCGTGCCGTTGAAGAGCGATGCCCACTTTGTTTACAGTCTCGAAGTCAAACGCGACTACGAACAGCACGTTCGTTATGAGTGTCCTGCACGTCTCCCCGAGGAGCAGTTGCGTGCCGTCGAGCGAGCTGCTCTGTTGGCCTACCGTGCCCTAGGCTGTCGTGATGTGGCCCGACTAGATTTTCGGCTGCGCGATGGAGTCCCGTACTTCCTCGAAGTCAATCCCCTGCCGGGACTGAACCCGCGGACGAGCGACTTGGTGATCCTGGCTCGTCTCTCGGGAATAAGCTACGAACGGCTCATTGCTAGCATCCTCGACGAGGCGTTGCGGCGGCATCGCCTCGACACGAAATTCCCACCCGTCATGACCTGACCCCGCGGCGTGAGATAACTCCATTTCCCAGGCCAGATTGGGATTGTGTGAAGAATCCTCATCTGGCACTATGGCTCCGTTTACGCGATCCTGGGCCTTTCGCCAGGGTCTTGCTTTCACGGACGAAAGCCAGCTTTTCGCAACGCAGGGATGCGGGGAGTACAGCCGCCATGACACGTCAACATGTTCTTGTTCTCCATAACGAATTGATTCTTCCCGAAGATCATCCGGACTATGTTTCTGAAATCGAGTTGATGGATAACGTCGAAGCTGTCAGCGACGTTCTCGCTAAGGAAGGCTACCGAGTCACCACGCTAGGAGTGCCCAACGATCCCCAAAAATTGATCGACTGTATTCGCGATCATCAACCGGACGTCGTCTTTAATCTCTACGAAGGCAGCGCGACTAACAATGCCACGGAACTGTACGCTGCTGGCATCATGGAGTGGCTCGGCGTTCCCTATACTGGTTGTCCATTTCATACTCTGGTGCTGGCACGCAGCAAGCATCTGGCCAAACGCCTCTTCCTCGCTGAGGGCTTACCCACTGCACCGTTTTTGGTGGTCGATGAAGGCCATCTGACCAAGTGTCCGCTTCAATTTCCAGTCATCGTCAAGCCTTCGGCACAGGATGCGAGTCTCGGCGTTGAGCAAGCCAGCGTCGTGCGCGATCTGGAGGCGCTGAATCGCCGCATCGACTATGTGTTGGAACAGTTCGGTGGTCCAGTCATGGTCGAGGAATTCATTCACGGACGCGAGTTAACTGTGGCTTTGGTCGAGGTGCCAGAACTCCGACTGTTGCCCGGAACCGAAGTCATCTTCCCCAGCGATCCTGGTCCGGACTATTGGCCGATTCTTTCTTACGATGCCAAATGGACCAAAGGGTCGCCCGAGTTCGAGACCACAGATTATCACTTCAAAGCTGAGCTAACCAGCGAACTGGCCGAGAAAATCGATAGGTACTCCCGCCAAGCGTATCGGCTGTTGGGCTGTCGCGACTATGCTCGGGTGGACTTCCGCATCCGTGAGGATGAGCCGTACATTCTCGAAGTGAATCCCAATCCCGACTTTGCTCCAGATCGCGGCATGTCGAACAACCTGTGGGCAGGTGGACTGACCCACGAAGGGTTCACGGTGCAACTGGTACGCAATGCGTTGCGCCGTGGCCGCGGTATCCCGCCAGCACGCTATCGTGAACGGCAGGCTGGTTGATTCACGAGGGCCAGGTGATGGCACGAGTCAAGAAGACGACATTACCGGTACTCAATCTCCATGAAGTGACCTTCGAGTGCATCTACGGGCGCGGCTGCGACGGCATCTGCTGTCAAAACGGTCGACCGCCTGTCGCTGCCGAGGAGGCTGCTCGCCTTGATGCTAACCTGCATAAGTTTCTTCCCTTGGTCACGGACAAAGCCCGTCAGGTGATCGAACGCGACGGCTACGTCAGCCGTCGGCGTAAGTCAGGTATGCCCATGTTGCGCGTCGTCGACGGCTGGTGCGTGTTCTTCAACGGCGGCTGTGTTTTGCATAAGGTGGGCGCGGCCGAGG
This sequence comes from uncultured Gemmataceae bacterium, assembly GCA_937923405.1. GTDB lineage: Bacteria > Planctomycetota > Planctomycetia > Gemmatales > Gemmataceae > CALDUY01. Next base: position 38,106 of record CALDUY010000018.1, read on the forward strand.
GGGACAAATTTGCCTACAAGCCAGCTCCGTGTTCACTCTTTCCCCTGGAACAGGACAGCAACGATAACTGGTACGTTCGCCAGCACGGCTACAAAGGTGAGCAATGGGATCTCTTTTGTCTGGAACCAGGATGCTCGAAAACACCAGCGGCCAAGTCCTTGAAGGAAGAACTCGCCTTTGCCGAGCGTCTTACTGCTGCCGAGACGCAAGCCCAGACGCCATGACCTGGCTCGCTGTTACCCCTCGTCGGTAGTCGTAGGCTTTCAACAGGTAGTCGCAGGCTTGAGCCTGCGCGCGGGAAGCGCGGGCTAAAGCCCGCGGCTACCATACGCCAATCGTTGCGTGAAACGTCTCAACTCTTCCCCTGATCCTTGGCCAGCGCGTCGGCGATCGACTTGGCGAGCTGATCGTTCGGCTGAAGTTTTTCGACGAGTTTGAGCTGTGCCAGAGCCAGCCCGCGCTGATCCTGCACCAGATATTCGTAGGCCAGCAGAAAGTGAGCCGCCGAGTCCTTCGGGTTGGCCTTCACGAACGCTTCAAGGTCGGCCACCTGTTTCTTGTAAGTGTTCGGGTCAGCGTAGAATGACGTCATCGTGTTCATATCCCAGCCCGGACCATTGTTGAGGACAGCGTAGATCGTCGCTGCCGCGTCGGTGTATCGCTTCTGAGCAAACAGACACAGGGCGCGAAACTCGTGGCTGTTGGCGTCGCTGGGCAAAGCTTCGATGGCTTTATCCGCTTCGAGCAACGCCGCGCGATAGTTGCCTTTCTTGAAGGCGGCTCGGCCAGCATCGAGATGTTCCTGAGCCGTTTGCACGACGCTGGTATCGGTGCTGTCCACGTCGGCCTGAGTGGGTACCGGAATCGGTCGCGAGTAGTCGATAGCAGGTGGAACTTCGTAAGTGCTGGATTGCTGGATCACCACAGGCGGAGGAGCAACAACAGCACTGCCGCCGTCATCGCCGCCGACCGGCACGGGCACGAGCACGGGCACATAGTAAGGATTAGAGTAAACAATCGGATCGAGGAATGCACCGCCCCAGATTGTCGGCCAGTAGTTCCAGCCGCGCCAGCCGCCCCGATACCAGCCGTACCAACTGCCCCAAGGACGGTTCCAACCCCACGCGCCGGGCCGATTCCAGGCTGCAGTGGCGTAGCCGGCGTTCCAGCCGCTGTGGTAGCCGTTCCACCCCGCCCAGCCGTTGCGGTTGACGTTCACACTGCTACCGCCGATCTGGATGGGATCATACGAGCGATTGACATTGGTGATGTTGGTCTCACGGCCAATGATGTTGCCGGTATTCACGAAGTCGCGATTGCCGTTGATGTTCGTGTTGCGATTGAAGTTGGTGGTCGTGTTGCCGATGCGATTGTAGGAATTGTTACCGATGTTGGTGTTATTGCCGATACGGGTGTTGTTGATGTTGGTTCGATTGAAGTCGTTACTGAAGTTGCCGCTGCCGATGGTGGTCGGCCCGAAGCGATTGTTGACATTGGCATCCACGCGGCCACTCGGTCCGAAGTTGTTGACGCGGGCATCGACTCTCCCGCTGGGACCGAAATTGTTGACGCGGTTGGTCGGAGCGTAGCCGATACTGCCGCGATTGAAGTTGTAGGTGGGCCGTGAGATTGGCGCGGCATAGTGGGGCGCGCTAAACGACGGGGAAAAGCCGCTTCGATAGCCGCCCCCGACGCCGCCTCGTACCCCACCGAACCCGCCGACGTGGGCCTCGGTCGAGGCAGCGAAAACCAGTACGACCGACAAGGCCGCGAGTTGTAGATATGCTCTCATCGGACTTCTCCCGTTTATCAGTGGTGGAGAGGGGGAGTCCGTTCACCCTCGCGCCTGTCGATCGAACCGTTTTCGATCGCTCTCCTTGAGAAAGATCTTGCGCAACCGGATCGCTTTGGGGGTGATCTCGACCAGCTCGTCTTCTTCGATGTACTCCAGGGCCGTCTCCAGAGAGAAAACCCGTGGCGGCTTGATGGGCACGTTCTTTTCCGCGCCGGCGGCACGCATATTGGTTAGCTTCTTCTCCCGACAGATGTTGACCGGGAGATCATTGTCGCGACAATGCTCGGCGACGATCTGCCCTTCGTAGACGGGATCCATCGGCGCGACAAAGAGAATACCTCGTTCCTGTAGATTCTCGATGGCGTGAGCCGTAGCCTTGCCCGTTTCGGTCGAGACCATAACGCCAACCGGACGGCCTCCCAGAGCAGGGCGAATCGGCTGATACTCGTAAAAATTGTGGTGCATGATGGCCATGCCCGAAGTCGCTGTCATCATTCGCGTTCGCAGGCCGATTAGTCCTCGCGCAGGAATGGTGAACTCGATGTGAGTCGACTCTTCGTTGCCCTCCATCTTGACACACTGAGCCTGTCGTTCTAACACCAGTCCCATGACCGTCCCCGTCATGTGCGAGGGTACGTCGACGACGAGATACTCGATCGGCTCCATTAACTGGCCGTCGATCTCGCGGGTAATCACCTTGGGCTTACCGACGGACAATTCGGCGCCTTCGCGCCGCATTGTCTCCAGCAGGATCGTCAGGTGCAGCAACCCGCGTCCGCTAACAATAAACTCTTCATTTCGCTCTGGATTCGGACGCACTCGCAGTGCCACGTTCGATTGTAGCTCCCGCATCAAGCGATCGCGAAGCTGGCGACCAGTCAACGGCGTGCCGTCCTGACCGCAGAACGGCGAATCGTTGATGCGAAACACCATGTCCAGGGTCGGTTCATCGATGGCGATAGGTGGCAAGGCGATGGGATTCTCGAAGTCCGCCACCGTGTCGCCGATGTCCACCTCGTCCAGACCGACCAAGGCACAGATGTCGCCGGCCCGAATCTCGGGCACTTCGCTACGGCCAAGTCGATCGAACTCCATGACTTGAACGACTGTGTCATCGATCCGCCTACCGTCGCGCTTCAGCAAAGCCACTTTCTGGCCCTTTTTGACCGAACCGGCGAAGACACGGCCTACGGCGATACGACCGACATACTCGCTGTGGTCGATGTTCAACACCAGCATTTGCAGCGGCTTGCTGGGATCGGCTACCGGCGCGGGAACGTGATTCAGAATGGCCTGAAACAGCGGCCCCAGATCCTTGCCCGGCACCGCCAGATCAGTCGTGGCAATGCCTTTGCGTCCCGAAGCATAGATAACCGGAAAATCGATCGTCTCGTCGTCGGCACCCAATTCGATGAACAAATCATAAACCAGGTTCAACACCTCGGCAGGTCGAGCATCAGGACGGTCGATCTTGTTGATGACGACGATCGGTTTGAGGCCACAGGCGAACGCCTTGCGCAGCACGAAGCGGGTCTGAGGGAGCGGCCCCTCGGCGGCGTCGACGAGCAGAAACGCGCCGTCGGCCATCTTCAGTACGCGCTCGACTTCGCCGCCGAAATCGGCGTGGCCAGGCGTGTCCATCAGGTTGACTTTGACATTGTCGATCGTGAAGGCGATATTCTTAGCTAGGATGGTGATGCCGCGCTCGCGCTCTAGATCGTTGGAGTCGAGAATCAGGCCGTGCTGGCCTCCGGCGAGCTTTTCCAATTCTTCCAGACGGAATTTTCCCGATTGACGTAACATCTCATCGACCATAGTCGTCTTGCCATGGTCGACGTGTGCAATAATGGCAATGTTGCGAATGTCGTCGCGCTTCATGTGGTTCCACGCTAAGTCAAAGGCCTCCGTCACGCCGAGGCCAGGGCGGGAGAGGTTTGTATTATAGAAGGATCACTCGTCGACTGCACAGGGGGATCGTGTGAGGAGGCGATGAAGGGAGATTGAAATGCATCTGTACGTGATTCGCCATGCCGAGGCCGTGCCCCTGGGGGAACAGGGAATTAGTGAAGACGAATCCCGTCCGTTGACTGAGGCCGGACACGCCCAGTCTCGAGTCATCGCTGACAGTTTGAAAAAAATCGGGGTGCGACTGGATCGACTGTTGACCAGTCCGTTGGTCCGCGCCCGCCAGACCGCCGAGACCATGCGGCAGCACTGGGGCGAAGGCGCACCGAACGTGCTTGTCTGCGACCTGCTCGCCCCCGGAGCCAAGAAACGCGAACTGCTCGAACGCCTCCGCGAACAGCACGTCGATTCGCTCGGCATTGTCGGTCATAATCCCGACCTGAGCGAATTGGTCGGCTGGTTCATCGGTGACAAGCGGATCGGCATCAATCTGGAGAAGGCCGGCCTTGCCTGCCTCGAATTCGACGGCATGCCGGGCAAGGGATCGGCTCATCTAGCCTGGTTGGTGACGCCGTTGTGGTGTGATCGCCTCACCTCGTCTTGACCGAGCTTGCCGTGGTGGCCTACGATCGCGGCATGAGACTGGGCTACAACACCAACGGCTTCGCTCATCATCGGCTTGAGGACGCCATCGAACTGCTCGCCGAGTTGGGCTATGGTTCCGTGGCGATCACGCTTGATTACCACGCCCTGAATCCGTTTGCTCCGGATAGCGAACTGTTGCCCCAACTGGAGCGGGTCCGCGACTCGTTGCAGCGGTACAGGCTGCGCTGCGTCGTCGAGACCGGCGCACGCTTTTTGCTCGATCCGCGGCGCAAGCATCAACCGACCTTGCTCGACCCCGACCCCGAGCAGCGGTTACGACGCTTGACGTTTCTTCTGCACGCCTGCACGATCGCTAACATCCTCCAAGCCGACGCGGTGAGTTTCTGGTCCGGCTCGGCTCCCGCTGGGGAATGCGAAGCGACGCTGTGGGATCGGCTCGTCGATAACTGTTTGAGTTTGTGCGAGCTGACCGATTCTCCGAGCATTCGGCTGGCCTTCGAGCCGGAACCAGGCATGTTCATCGACACGATGGCGAAGTTCGCCGAGTTGCATCGCCGAGTCAACCATGCGCGGTTTGGCCTGACTTTGGATATTGGCCATCTGCATTGTCTGGAAGAGATGCCTGCACGTCCGCATCTGCAACGTTGGCAGTCGATTCTCTGGAACGTCCACCTCGAAGACATGCGGCGCGGCGTTCACGATCACCTGCCGTTGGGCGAGGGCGAAATTGATTTTGCCGAAGTCTTCGCCGGACTAGGCGAGATCGGCTACAGCGGTGGCGTACATGTCGAACTGAGCCGCCACAGCCACGATGCCGTCGAAACCGCCCGACGCTCGCTGGCGTTTCTACGACGCTTTTGCAACAACGACGAGGCAAGGCAATGCCAAGCTGCGAACTGAGCGACCTACAACCCCGACGCATTCTGATCATCAAACCCAGCGCCCTGGGCGACATCGTGCATGCCCTGCCAGTGCTGTCGGCCCTGCGACGCCGCTATCCCGAGGCATATCTGGCCTGGGCGGTGAACCGGGTTTACGAGCCGCTCCTGCTGGGCCATCCCGATCTGAACGCCACCTTGCCGTTCGATCGCCACGCTGGGAAGCGCGGCTGGTTGGCCGCCTGGTCAGCCTGGCGTTCGTTTCTGACAACGCTACGTCAGCAGCGTTTCGACTTAGTGGTCGATCTACAGGGGCTGTTGCGGAGCGGCCTGATGGCGCTGGCGACGAGCGCGGCCCGCCGAGTCGGTCTGGCCGGTGCCCGCGAAGGGGCACGCTGGTTCTACACCGATGTCTTGCCCGATCCGGGGCGCGGCGGAGAGCATGCCGTTGCTCGGTACTGGCGTGTCGTCCAGGCACTTCGAGCCGACAGTTCTCCTCTGGTGTTTCGGTTGGCCCTGGCTCCTGAGGCGACGGCTTGGGCTGACCAAGTCTGCCGGGATCTGCCGCGTCCCTGGTTGGTCGTTGGTGCTGGATCGCGCTGGGAGACCAAGCGTTGGCCGCCCGAGCATTTCGCCGTTCTGGCTCGACGAGTTCAGCAGGAGTTTGGCGGCTCGATCCTCTTGGTGGGCACCGCCGATGAAGCTCCGCTTAATGCGATCGTCCGAGAACAGCTGACCGGGCCACGCCTCGACTTCACCGGACGGACGACCCTGCCCCAGCTAGCCGCCCTGTTGGCTGGGGCAGATGCGATGCTGGCCAACGACACCGGACCGTTGCATCTGGCCGTCGCGCTGGGCCGACCAGTGGTCGCTCCCTATACCTGCACCAAAGCGAAGTTGACCGGCCCCTACGGGCAGTCGTCCCACGTCGTTGAGACGCGCGTCTGGTGTGCCGGCAGCTACCGCCGACGCTGTGACCGGCTAGAATGCATGGCGGAGTTGACCCCGGCTCGACTCTGGCCGGTGCTGAGTGAGGTGCTGCAGACATGTCAACGACATCGCGAGTCCGCCTGATTCTGGCCTCGGCCTCGCCGGCCCGTCGGGAGCTACTAGCCCGGCTGGAGCGGCCCTTCGAGGTGATCCCTGCCGATCTCGAGGAACCAACCGGCTTCGTCGATCCGCGCGTCGAAGTGCAGACGGTGTCTTGGCTCAAGGCGCGGGCGATTGCTCCGCAGATCGATGAGGGAATCATCCTCGCTGCCGACACCATCGGTTGGCTCGACGGCACGGCGTTGTTGAAGCCCAAGGACGAAGCTGACGCTCGCCGCATGCTGCGGTCGATGGGCGGTCGGGATCACGAGTTGTGGACTGGCGTAACGCTGTGGCGTCGGCCCGACGATGTGCAACTGCTCTGGCAGGAATGCAGCCTGGTCCGCGTCCGAGCGATGAGCGACGACGAACTCGACCGTTACCTGGCCACGCGGCAATGGAACAATAATTCCGGCTCCTACGCCATTCAAGAAGAGAGCGATCCGTATGTGCAAGTGGTGCGAGGCAGCATCACCAACGTGATCGGCTTGCCGCTCGAGTCGTTGCGTACCCGTTTGGAGTGGCTGGAAACTCAGCCGTAAAATCGTTCTGCAGGGCGGCGGCCAACAACGGCCAGCTAGCCGAGGAACGGCTCACCGCCCACGGCCTGGCTCGCGCCGCTCGCTCCGGGAGCTGCGCCAGAGACGCCATCGGACTCTTCGGTGTACCATTCTCCCTCTCAAGCAAGCCGAGTCGGCCTCAAGGGCCGCCCTTACCGTCCAGCAGATCGGCTTGGCTCACCAGCGTAGCTCGATGATCGGCAGCGGCTTGTTCGGTCCGCGGCGTTCGACCCAGTAGACGAGCAACGCCGAACCAGTCGCGGCTAGCTGAAACAGCAGCGTCAATCGCAGCCAGATGGTTCGACGCAAACTCCCCAGCCAGTTGCCACGCCCCGCTTCTTTCTCTTTTTGGACCCGAGTCTCGTCCTTGGCGTCGCGTTTGAACTCCGGCTTGTTGTCCACCCAATCCGTGATGCTTCTCTCCAAACTAAAGCCGAGGAGCATCTGGAACCCCAGCAGCAACAGTAGTAGGATATTAAGCATCGACAATATCTGCCATTTTAGCGGTAGTAATTGCATAACTTGAGGTGGAAGCTGGACATTGTGCAGATAGGGATGCACGGCCAGAAAGATGGTAAATGCCAGAGTGACGAGGAAGATCGGCAGCAGGTAGAACAGCGTCAACAGACTCACGCCCGGAGCGTTGCTGATCTCGGTGTACCCACGGCTCTTCTCGGCGTTGATTTTGTCGACTTCTTCCTTCTCCAAGATTCTGAACACCTTTATGTCGGGATCCTGCGTGTATCCGCCGAAGGCCGCCTGCCAGGCATTCTGGGTCACAGCAGCGACGCCGCCGGGATAGACGCCGACCCATGGGAAAAACTGTAAGAAGAAAATAAGCACCAAAGCGACCAGCGGCACCCACTGCAAGACGGCGACGTTGGCCGACAGGCTCAGGCAACGCGTGTACGCTCCCGTCGTCGTGCCGAGACTCGGGGCGGACGGAGTCGACGAGGGAGCTGAGGCCGGTGCCGACGGAGTCGGGTTGTACGGTTTGGGGTCGATCTGCGACGAGGGAGTGGAAAAGAAGGCCGGCTCCGGCGCGGCTGAGGACGGGGCAACAGGCGGGGGAGAAGTGGGCAGATCCGCGAGCCGATACACTGGATCGGGCTCGGAGTGCAGTTGAGGCTGATAGTCCGGCTCAGGTGGAAGCGGAGGCGGCATTGGCACCGCGGGATCGCTTCCTCCGGCTGGCAGTGCAGGTACGGTGAACGTGCCGCTACAGAGCGGACATTTCATCAACTGCCCGGCGAATTGCTCGGGCACGGTTAGCATCTTCTGACAGTTGGGGCACAACAGGTTCATAATCGCGTCCCCCTAGACAGGTCTTGTTCGGGCATCGGCCGCGTATTGTGTCGGAACTTCTGGAGAGATTCTAGCCCATCCCGTCCGGTTTTACTGGCTAAAAGCCGCAGGCAGATTATCGAGCAAATCGCTGGCGATCAGCGACACTTCGCCAACCGCATCGCGGGCCAGGTCGCCGGCTCGACCATGCACAAACACTCCCAACACGGCAGCCTCGAACGGCAACATTCCCTGAGCCAGCAAGGCTCCGAGCAACCCCGTGAGTACATCGCCGCTTCCTCCGGTTGCCATGCCCGGATTGCCTGTGGTGTTAACGTAGACTCGCTGGCCATCGCTGACGACCGTACCTGCTCCCTTGAGTACCAGCACGACTCCATGCTGCCGCGCGAACTGAACGGTTAGTTCGACGCGATCGGCCTGCACTCGGCGTGTGTCGCTGCCGAGCAAGCGGGCAAACTCGCCTGGATGCGGGGTCAAAAGTGTCGGCGCGGGCCGTCGCTGCAGGGCTGCTGTTCGGCCCGCCAGAGCATTCAAGGCGTCGGCATCGAGAACCAGAGGACGACGGATCTGTTCGAGCAAGCCGACGATCAGCTCGACCAAAGCAGGCGACTGACCCAGTCCAGGCCCGACGACAACGGCAGTAGCCGACTCGGCCAGCGCGACCAATGGCGACAGGGCCGAACGACTGAAGCGTCCCGCACGATCCGCCGGCATTTCTGCCGTCATGTAGCAGGGCTGAGCCGTGGCGACAATGCTCCCCACTGAGCGAGGAGTGGCGACGACAACGAGACCAGCGCCACCGCGCAGGGCCGCTGTGCCAGCAAGACTGGCGGCCCCGGCCATGCCGGAACTACCGGCCACGACGAGTACTTTACCGAACGTTCCCTTGTGAGCTTCCCTGGCCCGAGGCGGTAGTTTGGGAACCTCAACGACGGTTTGTGGTGGAGTAGGTAATGTCATGGGAATGTCAACGCGGCAAGACAGGGAACGCGCTCAGGATACGGGGAAAGTCGAAACCGGCCAGTGGGTTGCGTCGGACAGGTTGCTCTTTTTCGCAGGCCGTCACGTCGAGTAAGATCCTCCTCGGCAGACGAGGGAACGCGAGAATCGCGATCTCTCAAGACGGTAACCCAGCAGCCACCGAGGGGCACACGCCCCGACCGCGAGTTCCCTTCGCTGCCAGCCCGGAACAGTCCGCTGTGTTCAGCGGTCAGGCCAAGGATGGCCCGTAACAGAGGTGCCGATGTTCGAGTTCTTCGGCGATCGCCGCTCTCCTTCGCGTTTCTTCTCCGTCTGTCCGGAATCCACCCCCCACCCTTGAGGCACTAGCCCCGATTGACGGACTGGCCTGATCGCGCCGTGCCGCGTCCGCGTTTCCCCTCGCGCGACGTGATTCTGGCGAGATTACTGGATCTCTATTTTCCCTTTCCTTTATCGGACGGAACAGAAGATGACTCGCGCTCCCGTTCTTTTTCGTGTCGACGCTGGTCCCAAGATGGGTTGGGAACACTTCTGGCGCTGCATGATCTTTGCCGCAGCCCTGCAACGGCGTCGTCGGACAGCGCATTTCTTGTCCCGCCTGGAACCTGCCGAGACCCTACTGCCTCCTCTGAAGCGAGGTGGCAACGAGTTCCTGCCCGCCGAGGCCGAAGCTGGCTCTCGCGCCGATCTGGACCAGACATTGCGGGAGATTCGTCGCTTGCAAGTCGCCGCTGTCGTCGTCGATTCCCCCGCGGTCGAAGAGGTCTATTTGGATGCCCTACGCTCGACGGGCGTGGCCGTGGTGTCGATCGACAGTCACGCCGCTCAAGTCTTCTCGTCGCATCTGGTGCTGAATCCGTTGTTGGGACCGACACGCGAAGGCTACGAGGTTCGCCGCGGTACCCAGTTGCTGCTCGGTTCACGCTACGTCATGATTCGCTCCGAAGTGCGGCGCGTGCGTTTGATGCGGGCCAGTGAGCCGGCCCAACCGTTCCGCGCCATCGTCGCCCTGGGAGATGACGATCTGAACAACCAGTCCGGCGAGTTGGCCAAGTTCCTGCTCAACTGTCCGCGAGTGGGTCGAGTCGACATTCTTGTTCGTCCGCATCATCCCCACTTGAAGGAGCTACAAGCCTTGGCGGCCAGTTGTCCGGAACGGCTGGAAGTAGTCAGTGAACCGGGAGATATTCCAGTGCGAATCTCGCGCAGCCATCTGGCCCTGACGGCAGGCAATAGTTGGTCGCTGGAGCTAGCCTGCGTCGGCGTGCCCCAACTGGTGGTCGTGCAGTCCGAGGTTCACTGGCCGACGGCGCATCGGCTGGAGGAAGCTGGTGCCGCCGCCTGCCTGGGTTGGCACGCCAACATCTCCGCCGGCACCGTGCGTCAGGCCGTGACGACCCTGCTGAGCGATCCGCTGGAGCGCATCTCGATGTCGCGAGCAGGTCGTAAGCTGATCGATGGCCGCGGCCCCGATCGCCTAGTCACGGCCCTGGAAATCGTCCTGCATCCGCTGTCGCAGCCGGTCTCCATCGCCGCCGCCGCGTAAGCCCGTTCGTGGTTTATTGCAGCTGAGTTGTAGGGTGGCTCCGAACCGACTTTAACTGACTGATCTGAGCGGAGGGCGTTAGCCCTCCGTGTTTCGCACACCCACGGAGGACTGACGTCCTCCGCTGGGAAGCTCGAAGACTCGAACCTCCGCTCAGTTCAGCTGCTATCAACTCGTTAGAGCGCTCTGCGAAACCAAGTCACACCAGCAACCCCTGACAGAACTTTCCGCTATTGTTCAAAATCGGAGTTGGTCACAGGCTGGCGAGCAATCAAAATAGTATCCAGAGGATGCCGACCGTTTTCCTAGTCAACAACAGGCGTGCCTACCAACTACCAAGATCCTCAGGGAAACGAGGGCAACTCGCAGGTGTGACCATGACCGACCAACCGCCTCCGCAGGAAGAACCGACGGAATCACTGCCGCCGACGGTTGTGCCGCTTCCCCCGGAGTTCACTCCACCAGTTCGAGAGCATTCCCGCTATCGATTGATCCAGCTGCATGCACGCGGCAATCTCGGCGAAGTCTTCCTCGCCCACGACACGGAGTTGAACCGGGAAGTCGCCCTGAAGCAGATGCAAGAGCATATTGCCCACTCAGGAGATCTTCGAAGGCGGTTTTTGTTGGAGGCGGAGATCACCGGACGACTGGAGCATCCGGGCATCGTGCCAGTCTACGGCATGGGGGTCGATGAGCAGGGACGGCCCTACTACGCGATGCGATTCATTCGCGGCGAGAGTCTCCATCAAGCCGTTCAGCGATTGCATGCCAACTTCACCTCGATGGGGTTACGGCAACTGCTGGGACGATTCATCGCTGTGTGCGCCGCGGTCGCCTATGCCCACAGTCGAGGGGTGATTCATCGCGATCTGAAGCCGGCTAACATCATGCTCGGCGAGTTTGGTGAAACACTGGTTGTGGACTGGGGGTTGGCCAAGCACGTCCAGCAGAGCGAACCAGGCACCGCGGAAGCGATCGAACTGGTGCCCAACGAAGGGTTGCAAGGGGCACCGACGCGAGGAGCGATCGGCACGCCAGCGTTCATGAGTCCAGAGCAGGCGACGCTCGGCGGCCAGGTTGGCGCTCGCAGTGATGTCTACGCGCTCGGCGCGACGCTGTATACAGTGCTGACCGGCAAGCCGCCCATCGAGTCGCCGTTTCTGGAGGAGATTTTGGCCCGAGTTCGAGCTGGCGAATTTCCCGCGCCGCGCTTGAAGAACCCCAAGGTGCCGCCGGCCCTGGAGGCGATCTGTCTGAAGGCGATGGCGTTTCGTCCAGAGGATCGCTACGCCACGGCTTCGGACCTGGCGACGGATCTGGAAGCGTATCTCGCCGATGAGCCAGTGTCCGCCCGAGCCGAACCGTTCGGAGAACGGATGCGTCGCTGGGTGAAACGGCATCGCACGCTCAGCCTAGCGACCTTGGCGGCGGGCTTCGTGGCTTTGGTCGCTTTGGGCCTCAGCACGGCACTGCTGAACGCGGCCAACGAGGCCGAGCGCGAAGCTCGGCAGGAAGCCACCACCGCCGCTGAACTGGCTCGGCGGCAGCGCGACGAGGCCGATCAACAGCGTCAGAAGGCCGAACTGGCCCGACGCCAAGCCGACGAAGCTCGCGAGGCTGCTTTCAAAAGCGAGTTACAGGAGCGCCAACATCGCTATGTGAGCAATATTCAATTCGCCCATCAGGCCTGGCAAGTGGGGCAAGTCAGCCGAGCGAGGCAGCTGCTCCGGGATCTGATTCCGCGCCACGATCAAGACGATCTACGCGGGTTCGAGTGGCGCTATCTCTGGCGGCTCTGTCACGAGTCGCTGACTCGCACACACCGACCACATCTGGCGGCAGTCAGCAGCCTGGCCTTCACGCCGGATCGTCGTTTGATTCTCTCTGCCAGTCACGATGGCTGCATCTTACTCTGGGACGCCGAGACGGGGCGGCCCGTGCGTTCGTTCCTAGCCGATCCCGAAGATACCTCGGGACGACTGGGCGTCACCTGGACGCGCCGACAGGACAAGATGGTCGTCTCGGCCATTCTGCCAGGCAGCTCGGCTTTGCTGGATGGTCGGCTGCGAGTCGGCGATGAACTGGTCTCGATCACCGAGGAAGGTGGCCTGCCGATCACTCACTTCGCCGAGTCATTGGCCGATCAGGGACCGGTGGGCAGTGCCGTCATCCTGGAGGTGCGCCGACGCGGTAAGACCTTTCGCCTCACCCTGCTTCGTCGTCGCCTGCTTCAGCAAGCCACCGGATTAAGCCGTCCCGTTCCGATGGCCGTCTTGACCCCCGACGGAACGAAGTTAGTGACGGCGTTTCATCGCACCGTGCGGCTATGGAACCTAACCACGGGCGAACTCGAAGCTTCGTTCACCGGCCACCAGGGGCAGATCCGCTCGCTGGCCCTGGCTCCCAATGGCAAGCTGCTCGCCACGGGAGACGATCAAACGACAATTCGCCTCTGGGATATTCAGAGACGACATCCCGCGGGAGCGATTACCTATCGACCCTCGACGCTGTTGCGGCGAGAAGGCTTTGTGCCTGTACGATCGTTGGCCTTCTCGCCGGATGGGCAACATCTGCTAGCTGGGACGACCATCTGGCTGCTGCGTCTCGATCCCGCACGCCGACGCATCGACAACGTGGTGGTCACCCCCGAACACTTCATCGAAACCTTGGCGTTCCATCCCGAGGGCCAACAATTCGCCATCGGTTTTCAGAGCAACAGCAATAATATCGAGTTATGGGATCTTCAAAAGGGTAAGTTAGAACAGGGACTGCATGGGCATACCGCCACGGTGCATGCTCTGAGCTACACGCCAGATGGCGAACGTCTCATCAGCGTGTCGCGCGACCAAACGGTGCGCGTCTGGGACCGCCGCGAGGGACGAACGCTACAGCTCCTGCGCGGTCATGCGCGCGCGGTGACGGCGTTGGCCTGCGCCGGCGACAACCTTCATCTGGCCACGGGCGATGCCGAGGGCGTGGTGCTGCTGCATTCGCTGGAGCAGGATCCTCAAGCCGACGTGCTTTCCGGACGGCTGCGACTGGTCACACAAGATCTGGCCTTCGATCCCCAGGGGACAGCGTTGTTTGCCGCTGCCGGCGATCCCTGGTCGGAGCACTTCGACCTGACCGCCTGGGATCCGCGCACGGCTCGCTTTCGTGGGCAGATTGTCGGCATGCCACCGGGCATCAACAGCGCGGTGTTCACGCCCGACAGCAAGACGCTTCTGGTCGGCACCTCGGACGTTTTCGGCGACGCCTTGCCGGGAGTCATTCGCCAGTACGACGTAGCCAGCGGGCAACGCCTGCGCGATCTGCCGAGACAGAATCGCGCAGCAGCGGGCCATCTGCTGCTCGCCGCCGACGGCGAGACGCTGATCTCTACGGGCAACGTCACGCTCGACAGCCGTGAAGGGGAACTATTCTTCTGGAAGTATCCCTCCTTGGAGTTGTTGAGTCGGCATCGTCCCCATCAGGGCAACGTGATACCGGCTCTATCGCACGATGGCCGCTCTCTGGTGACGGTCGGCTTTGATACTCTGAGTCGTTCAAACACGGGCGAAGCCTGGTTGTGGGATCTGGCGAAGCGTCGGCCCCGTCATAAACTCAGCGGCAACCTGGCCTCGACGAGCAGTGCCTCGATCTCTCCCGATGGCCGCCGTCTAGTCACCGCCTCGCTCAACCTCTGGCTGGATCAGCAACCCGCTTCGGTGCAGGTGTGGGACGTCACCACGGGACAACCGATCCTGTCACTGCAGGGACACCACTCCCACGTCGAACCGGTGATCTATGCTCCGGATGGCAAAACGATCTGGCTGGGCGCGATGCAACAAGGCATTCACGTTCACGAGGCCACCACGGGCAAGTTGCTGCGAACGCTGCCTCTAAAGGGTGGACTGCTCAACGCGATGTCCTTTTCGACCGATGGCCAATCAGTGACGATCGGCGTGGGGCCGGTCACGGTCGACGAGAAAATTCTTCCCAGCTATGTGCAGGTGCTGGAGACCGAGACGTTCCAGCAACGGTATCGCTTCGAGCATCCACCGGGCTGTTTTGTCAGTTCGCGGTTCTCGCCAGATCAACGCTGGCTGGCCAGCTGGAACTCGCTGGGGGATCTGTATCTGCACGACCTGACCAGCAAAACGGTGAAGCGGCTCGGTCCCACAGAGGCCGAAATCCAAGCTCGCGGACATTCCGGAGTGGTTTCGTGCCTAGCCGTCTCTCCGGATGGTAAGACGCTGGCCTCGGGCACTTGGAACGGCACCGTCGAGTTGTGGGATCTTCTCCCTGGTCAGACGGCCATTCCGGCGCGGCTGCGACAGACCATCTCGGTCAAGAGCGTGGTATCGTGTCTGGCCTTCGCGCCCGATGGTCGCACCCTAGCCTGGGGCACGGGCAGCCTGCGTGCTAGAGAACCCGGTGGGCTGACGCTCTACGATCTGGCTAGTCAGAAGGAACTGGCGACGATCTCGACGGCTCCCGCCGGCATCACCGCCTTGACCTTCGCGCCCGATGGTGAGACGCTGATTTGTGCCACCGATCACTTCGCTCGCAATGCCGGACCCAGCGAGATCTGGCGGGTGCAGAGCCGAACCGGCGCGGTCCGTGAGGTGATCCAGCGAGGAAGTTTCCTCACGCACTCGCTGGCTTTTTCACCGGATGGCCACACTCTGGCCTTCGAGCGCGCGCCGCACGTCGTTTTGCTCGATCTCCGCAATGGCGCGATGCAACAACTTCCTGGTCAGTCGGGCATTGTTCACCGCATCCGCTTTGCTCCCGACGGCAAGACCGTGGCCACGACCCACGCCGAACTCAGTACCAAGCTCTGGCACGTCGCCACGGGCCGCGAGTTGCTCCTGGTGATGCACGACGAAGAGATGGAAGCGATGGAGTTTTCGCGGGATGGTCGCACCCTGGCCCTGGGTGGCAGCGCCAATGGTCGCAGTGTGGTTCGTCTGTGGCGTGCCGATCCCGTTGCCCTGATCAGTCGCACCTGGTATCACGGCGCGGGCACCGGCCTGGCCCAGCGGCGCGTCACGCACGACGAACAGGGCACGGTCCTCGAGGAAGCGTTCTTCGATGCCAGCGGAGCGGCAGTGTTGGGACCGGACGGCTACCATCGCTTCACACGGCATCCTCGACCGCGCTACGAGGATATCTCTGGCAACGAACTAACGAAGCCCTGACTCCAGCCGCGTCCGTGCCGCTGCCGTACACTATCTCCTTGCCCATCTCTACACAAGGAGATCGTATGATGAAGAAGTTTGGTGGCGCGCTGACGTTGGCTCTGGTGCTGGGCACGGTCGTCGTGGCCGACGATTGGCCGCAGTGGATGGGGCCGAAGCGCGATGCGATCTGGCGCGAGACAGGGATTCTGGAGAAGTTTCCCCAAGGCGGGCCAAAGGTGTTGTGGCGGACCAAGCTGAGCTATGGCTACGCTGGCCCTGCTGTCGCCGATGGTCTGGTCTACGTTCCGGACTATGTGACCGAGGTCGATCTGATGAAGCGCGGCCCATTCAACCGCAAGCCAGAGATTTCCGGCAAGGAACGGTTGCACTGCCTGGATGCCAAGACCGGCAAGGAGGTATGGAAGGACGAATATGACTGCACCTACACCATCTCCTACGCTTTTGGTCCGCGCTGCACTCCGACAGTGCAAGACGGCAAGGTCTACATGCTCGGGGCCGAGGGCAACCTGCGCTGTCTCGATGCTAAAAAGGGCACGCTGCTATGGCAGAAAGATTTCAAGAAGGATTACGGAGCTGAGACCGCCATCTGGGGCTACGCCAGTCATCCACTTGTCGATGGCCGGAAACTCATCTGTGTAGTCGGTGGCAAGGACGCCCTGGCCGTCGCTTTCGACAAGGACACTGGCAAGGAGATCTGGAAATCGATCAAGGCTGAGGCGACCGGCTACTCGCCACCTACCCTCATCGAGACCGGCGGCAAGCGGCAGTTGCTCATCTGGTCCGGCGAGGCGATTCACAGCCTCGATCCGGAGACGGGAACGCCCTACTGGTCACAACCGTTGAAGACAGCTGATGCTATGTCGATCATGGCTCCGCGCCAGCAAGGCGAGTACCTCTTCGCTGGTGGACGCGATGCCAAGTCGGCGCTGTTTCAGTTAGACGCCAACAAGCCCGGAGCTAAGCCGATTTGGACGGGCAACCGTGAGATCGGGCTTGGACCGATCAACATGACGCCATTCGTCGAGAACAGTGTGATCTACGGCGTCGACGGCCGCGGCGAGTTCCGCGGAGTCGATCTAGCCACTGGCAAGAAGCTCTGGGGAACCTCGCGGCCGGTGACCGGCAAGGAAAACAGCTTCGCCAGTTCGGCCACTACCTTCATTGTCAAAAACGGCGACCGCTTTATTCTCTTCAGCGACACCGGAGAGCTGATTCTTGCCAAACTCGATCGGTCCGGCTACACCGAGATCGATCGCTGCAAGATTCTGGAACCGACCAGTCTCTCGTTTGGCACGCGCAACGTGGTCTGGTCGCACCCGGCATTTGCCAACCAGTGCGTCTTCGCCCGCAACGACAAGGAGATCGTTTGCGTCTCGCTGGCGAAGTGAGCGGATTGTCCGGACCTATTGCAACCTCCACAGAGGGCTGACGCCCTCCGCTCCGAGCAGAATCAGCGAGACGCTTCCCAGCAGAGGACATGTACTCTTTCCGAGCGGAGGACGTCAGTCCTCCGTGTGCCCTGACGTCAGCGTGGAGCCACGGAGGGCTAACACCCTCCGCTCGGAGTAAGCGTTTCGGCCGAGCTAACGCCCTCCGCTCAGAGTAGAAGAGTCATTTCTGAGCCACCCCATCCTTCATTCGCTGTTGCTTGGAATGGATGCGATTGGCGACGTCTCACTTTTTGAGTTCGATTTTGATCGGTTTGCCGGGTTGAATATCGAACTCCAGTCCCGCCTTGGCGACATCCTCGTACTTGGCGGGCACAGGGAGGAAATCGGGCTTATCGGCTTTGCCGCCGGTTTTGGCAGCGAACTTCTGCTGGGCGGCGTATTGAGCCTGCATCATCGAAGTCCGCACGGCGGCTCGTACCTTACCGACCGGCACCCCTCTCACCTCAAACTTGCCTTCGTTGATTCCGCCGATGCGCTGTTCGGAACTGTTGGGAATCTCAAAGACCACTTGACCGACCGGTAGAGGTTGCTCATTCAGTGTCACGGTGCCCGTAACAGTAATGCCCTCGTCCTTGGTCGAACCGCCACAGCCAAGCAAGCACCCTACGACAAGGGAACAGACAACAACAGAGACCAAGCGAAACATGTCAGCTCCGGATAAAATCTAAGGACTCGGCAAAAAACGATGGCCCACTGACACCCATGCCGTGGGCCACCAGAGTGCATATCATCAACGAATCAGTAAGCGTTGCTATCGATTACGGTTCCGTCGTTATACAGCACCAACTGGGTCCAAGTGAGCTGATTGACCCCGCCGCGAATCATGCGGACACTGCCATCGCCCATACCCACCAAGGTGCCGGAAGTGCTGTGGCCGTGGGGCCGTGAATCCCATCCCTGACACTGCTGGGGCGTGGGGTTGACCTGCGGCACCGAGAACTGCCGGTTGGGGGCATTGGCTCCGACGCCATTGACGGGAATGCGAGCGAACACCGGCCAAGCCATGTCCACAGCAGGATGTCCCCAGGAATTGTAGAAGGTATTGTTTGGCCAGGGATTTTGCTGCAAGGTGCCGGCTCCGCACACCATTCGTTTCTCGGCGAGAAACACAGTGTTGGTTGTGCCATCGCTAATGTCGGTCAGCCGACGTTGGCCGTGTGTTTTGTGCCAACTCCACGGATCAGTGCCATCCACCGGATTCTCAGGCCGACCGAACACCTGGAAATTGCAGGCGTAGCTGCACAAAGCCACGTCCACCGGGTTCCGCCACATCCACGAGGCGCTAAAGGCATTGGGAAACACGCCGTTGTTGGGGCCGGTGGGATCGTTTGGGGCGATGAGCAGCTTGATCGGTACGCTCATGGCCGCCTGAGTGCTGTTGATTGCCCCTAAGCCCGAGCCAGGCCAATTCGAGATGTTTGTCTGTAACGCTCCTTGCTCAAAGTAGGGCAGCAGGCAAAAGAAGAAGGTTCCGTCACTGTTGGTGTAACCGCCCGTATACGTTGGGTTGCTCCACCAGAAGGCGACCGCGGGAGGCAAAACCCCGAGCTGATCATGGCCATTATGACAGGCCAGGCCAATTTGCTTGAGGTTGTTAGCGCTCTGCATGCGGGCTGCCGCGTCACGCACCTTTTGTACTGCCGGCAATAACAAACCAATCAAGATTGCAATAATCGCAATTACAACTAACAACTCAATCAAAGTGAAAGCTGATCGGTCAAATCGACGTTTAGCAGCGAGGTTTAGCATGAAATACCTCCGACACAACATGAAGTTTTCGCATGGTAAGATGGAAGAGTGGAGATTTTGCCACCTGGTTGAAACACGAGGCAGGGGAACAAATCAATCCCTCAACTGGCGACCTTGTTGAGCAAGCCACACCTTCAACAAACCTTCTTTAATTCTATCCCCAATGCTACCTAAAACCAAGGCAATTCTACATATGTAGATTACTCACAATTCCGAAGATGTGGGATCAACAGTAACCGCTTCAAAGTACCTCAAATAGGTTTATTCAGCATCGCCTCGATCCCCTGAGGCCAGCGATCGCGCGGTTGATAGCCCAGCAACAGGCGAGTCGTCTCCAAGTCGTAGGTGGCTTGTCGTGTCGGCAGACTGGCGGCATAGAGGACGGCATAGCGGATCTTTAATGGGGCCAACGCGGCACAGGCGAAGAAGCGGCCCGCATCCTCGGGGCTGAGGTAGACATCCTTGGCCCAGTCACTCTCGGCCATCTCGCGTGCTTGCTCGGCGGTGCGTGGACACCAGCCTAGGCGCACCGAAAGCACTGTGCGTTTGTGGGCCTCGGCCAGGCTGCGGCCCGCCGCTTCGAGGAAGCACTTCGTCGCCGCGTACCAACCCCGAGGGGTGGGCGGCACGTCGCAGCCGATCGGCACCTCGCCGCGCATCCGTTGCCACCAGACCACTTGTCCGCTGCTGGCCAGTACGACCCGCTCGACGTTGGCTTCTCGCGCTGCCTCCAGAACGTGGTAGACGCCCACGAGATTGTTCGGCAAGAGCTCGGTCATAAAGTCGTCGTCATCCGGAGTGGCCGCCAGGTGGATCAGCGTGCGTACGCCTTGCATGGCTCGTCGAACGGTGTCGAACTCGGTGAGATTGCCGACCTGCGATTCGGTGGCGTCTGGCGTCGGCACCAGATCGAAGCCACGCACCAACTGTCCCTGAGCCTTCAGTTCCCGCACGGCAGCCTGACCGAGTCGGCCGGCAGATCCGGTGACCAGTATCCACGACATCTCTGCTAACACTCCAGCAAATCGGGCTGTGGTCAGTGTAGCAACTCTACGCTCGACGGAACTGTCGTTCGAGTTCTTGTCGGCTCAACAACAGCGAAGTGGGCCGACCATGTGGACAGTGATGATGATCCAGGGCCAGCTCGCGATGAGCTAACAGTTCCTCGATCTGCTCTGGCGTCAGGCGATCGCCGGAACGAACCGCCGAGTGACAGGCCATCAGGCTGAGTAACTCGTTGAACATCACTTCTCGTGTGGGAAGCCGTTCCTGCGTCGTCAGATAATCGACCACGGCAAGGAAGGCGGCTCTCGGTGATCGTCGGCCCAGTAGCACCGGATAGCGGGTCAGCAAGACCGTGCCGCCCCCGAAGTCCTCGACGCCCAGCCCCAGTTCGGCCAGCGCCTCGGCTTGCTCCAGCACGCGACCGGCGGCTTCGCCGGGAAGATCGACCGGTTCGGGAATCAACAGGGCCTGGGTTTGTAGGCTGCCCTCGTTGAGTCGGGCCTTGAACTGCTCGAAAAGGATCCGTTCGTGCAGGGCGTGTTGATCGATGACCAGCATGCCCTCCTGTGTCTCGACAACCAGATAGCAGTCGTAGAGTTGCAAGACCCGAGGCGAAGCAGGTTGTTCGAACATCGTGTCAGAAGCGGGCAACGGCGCGACAGGAACCGCCGGCCTCGACGGCAGTCGTGGTGGAAGCATCGGCTCTTCGGCCCGACTCGGCAACGGGGGCAGAGCAGGCCGCGATTCCTCTTGGCGTGCAATGTAGGACGGAGTCGGCCTTGGTATCGCCCCTTGCGCGGGTGGAGTCGGCTCCGTAACGGCCGGCAACGGTTCGCTCGCCGAGTTGACTTGCAGTCGCGGGATCAACTGTTCGCCCTGCCGCAACGCCTGCTTCACCGAGGTGTAGACCAAATGGTACAGCGACTGAGCATGCCGGAAGCGTACCTCCGACTTGGTTGGATGCACGTTCACGTCGACATGCTCGGGCGGCAACTCGAGAAAGAGAAAACTAATAGCGTAGCGTCCGGTCATCAACAAGCCGCGGAACGCCTCCTGCACCGCATGGCCCAGAGAGCGATCGCGCACCCAGCGGCCATTGACGAACAGATACTGCATGCGTGCGCTGCCACGATCACATGACGGATCGCAAATATAGCCTTTGAGGCGGACCGGCCCAGCGCTGCCCTCGACACGGTACAGCGTGTTGGCCACGTCACTACCGAAGAACAGCTCAATCCGATCGCGTAGGGTGGCGGTCCGCGTCACTTCGTAGACACTCTTGCCCTGATGCCGCAACACCAGATGTAACCCAGGACGATCGTCCGTGCGCGGATGAGCCAAAGCCAGGCGAGTGACCGCCTCGGTGATGTGGCCCATCTCGGTGGCCGGCGTGCGCAGGAACTTGCGGCGTACCGGCGTGTTGAAGAACAGCTGACGGACTTCGATCCGTGTCCCCGGCGAGCCGTTCCACGGACGAACCGGCGACAGTTCGCTGCCGCGACACTCAATCATCGCGCCAACCTCACGACCGGGAGGACGCGATTGTAATACGACGTGAGCCACTCCACCGATCGACGCCAACGCCTCGCCGCGAAAACCGAATGTGCCGATGGCGAAGAGATCGTCGACTTTGCGGAGTTTGCTGGTGGCATGATTGGAAAAGGCCAAGGGCAAGTCCTCCGGATCGATGCCGTCGCCGTCATCGACTAGGCGAATCAAATCCTGACCGCCTTGTTCGACGTCGATCTCAATGCGACTAGCCCCAGCATCGACGGAGTTTTCCAATAACTCCTTAACCACGCTGGCCGGTCGTTCGATGACTTCACCAGCGGCGATCTGATTGACAATCAGAGTTGGTAGTTGCTGAATGCGTGCGACCATGCCATCCCTCAATCCACGGGGTAGGTTGGACTGTACCACAGCGGACTGAACGAGGACAGGTTAGTAACGACTCCACGAGAAGCTCGCAGGGCGGTTCAACCGATTTCCTTGATCTCCTCGCTTGTCTGAGCTTCTTCGGTGCGGGCCCGATCTTGTTGCTTCCATTCTTGAATTTTGCGGTACAGCGTTCGCTCGCCGATGCCGAGCATCTTTGCCGCCTCTTCCCGATTGCCGTTCGTCAGCTTCAGCGCTTCCTCAATGCAGTAGCGTTCGACCTCGGCGAGGGGGCGTCCGACCAGGTGGAAACTACCGGCGGCGGAGGCGGCGGCGTTGGCTGGAGTCCGCGCTACCACGGGACTATCTTCCGGCACGTCGTCCAGACCCAAGACGCCGTCGATGTCAAAAACGACCATACTCTCAACGAAGTTGGCCAGCTCGCGGACATTGCCCGGCCAGGGATAGATGGCCATCGCTCGGCGGACCGGCTCGGCGATGGTCGAAGCATTCTTGCCATGCCGCTGGTTATATTCCCGTATGAAGTGTGCCGCCAACAGAGGGATATCCTCGCGACGTTCGCGCAAGGGCGGCAGCCGCATCGTTACTATCTTCAGGCGGTGGTACAGATCTTCACGAAACGTGCCTTCGCGGATGGCCTTCTCCAGGTCGCGATGGGTAGCGGCGATGAGCCGAATATCTACCTTGATCGGTTGATTACTGCCAATGCGTGTCACCTCGCGGTTCTCGATCACCCGCAACAACTTAGCCTGGAGCTTGAACGGCATGTCGCCGATTTCATCGAGGAAGACGGTGCCGCCGTCCGCATACTCGAAGATACCTTTGCGCTGCTTGTCGCCACCGGTGTAGGCTCCGGGATCATGGCCGAACAATTCATCCTCGATGAGGTTCTCGTTGGGAGCGGCACAGTTGAGAATGGCCAGCCGTTTGTTCTTGCGCGGGCTGTTGTTATGGATCGCCTTGGCCAGCAGATCCTTACCCGTGCCGGTTTCGCCCAGCAACAGCACCGTGGCATTGGTCGGCGCAATCTGCTTGAACCGTTTGATGACCACTTCCATCGCCGGGCTGCTGCCGACGATCCCTTCCAGCCCGAAGCGTTCGTCGAGTCGGCGTTCCAACTCGCGATTGGCACGGCGGATGCGGGCTAACTCCGACGCTTTCTGTACGATGGCTCGCAGCTCAGCGATGTCCAGCGGCTTGGTCAGGTAGTTGGCGGCTCCCTGCTTGATCGCCTCGACCGCGGTTTTGACATCGTTGAACCCAGTAATCATCACGACCTCGGCATCCGGCACGATCTCCCGCGCCTTACGCAGCACCGTCAGTCCGTCCATGTCGGGCATCTTCAGGTCGGTCAGAATCACGTCCCATTCATCCTGATCGAGCAGGCGAGTGCCTTCCGTACCGCTGTTGGCCACGGTACAGGCACAGCCGACCTTCTCCAGGCTCTCCTCGATCGCTTTGGCCAGGTGGCGGTCGTCATCAATGACCAGCACGCGAATCAGATCGCGGTCTCGTGAGGTCGGCGGCACGGCGAAAACTCCTCCTGCGCGGGGTGGGACGCTGCTATTGTACACCGCGTTGGCTCGAGAGTTGCTGAGCTAACCAGGCGGCATCGTCCTCACTCAAAGGCGGGGTCAACGGCTTGCTATAGTCGAACCGCTTGCCGTACCGACTGCGGCTGTAAATCTCTTCAATCATCGGCTGTAGTTCGAGAGTCAGATCGGGATCGGGCGGCAACAGCGGAAGAGGAATGGCCGGCAACGGTTTGCGGTAGTGGGCCTTGGTGACCCGGCAGTACGGCGCACGTTCCTGCCGTGCCACCAGCAGATAATAAGGACAATTCGGCCACGGTTCGACCATCGGCATCCGCGTTCCGCCTCGGAGCAGATCGATCTCGACGAGGTTCGCCTTGCCCAGCAGTAAGGCGTTCCGCTTGCGGGGATAGAGCCGACGTCCCTTGCCGGGCTGTTTGTTCGACGGAGACAGCACCTCAATTGAGGTTACTAGTCCCAACTCGGGTTCGCTTTCGTAAATTTCGATGAAATTCTCGCGGATCTGCTGATCGATGAAAGCACGCATAGTCATGGTGTCGGCGTCGGTGTCCGGCTCAGCAACGGCGACCGCTTTGTCCGTCGTGGCGGGGGGTGAAAAAAAACCGACGTCAGGTACGAACTCTCGCGACTCTTTCTCATCCACGCCAGCAAAGACCATGTAGGAACGCTCCCCAGTTTGTACAAAATAGCGCTCCGGCAATGATCGCGCGATCCACCGTTCGATCTCACTAATCAATTTGGCATGAAAATCGGGCCAGACACCGTTGGCCTCGATGTACGGATCCATGCCCGAGAATGGCGATTTCATACCTGCTACCCTCCTAACGCGCTGGCTGGAGCATACCGCGAGCGGACAGCCTCGACCAGAGCGAACAGGCTTCCTATTCTAAGCGTATGTCAGTTACCGAACGCTTTATCACCATTCATGGGCACTTTTATCAGCCTCCGCGTGAGAATCCGTGGCTGGACATGGTAGAAGTGCAGGACTCGGCCTATCCGTATCACGACTGGAACGAACGGATTACCGTCCAGTGCTATGGGCCGAACGCCGTTGCGCGTATCCTGGGCGAGCATGGCCGAATCGCCAAACTGGTCAACAACTATGCGCGAATCAGCTGCAACTTTGGCCCAACGCTGCTGGCCTGGTTGGAAGAGCGCGTGCCCGACGTGTACCAGGCAATTCTCGATGCCGATCGCGAGAGCATGACTCGGTTCGGCGGGCACGGATCGGCTATTGCCCAGGTCTACAACCACGTCATCATGCCGTTGGCCAACTCCCGGGATCGCATCACGCAGGTCATCTGGGGGATACGCGACTTTACCCATCGCTTTGGTCGAGAACCGGAAGGCATGTGGCTGGCCGAGACTGCCGTCGATCTGGCCACCTTGGAAGTGCTGGCCGAGCATGGTATCCGCTTCACCATTCTCGCTCCCACCCAGGCCAAACGCATTCGCCGTCGCGAAGCCGACGCCTGGATTGATGTGCAGGGCGGCCAGATCGATTCCACTCGAGCTTATCTGCAAAAGCTCCCCTCGGGGCGATCGATCGTCTTGTTCTTTTACAACGGTCCCCTGAGCCGGGCTGTGGCCTTCGAGCAGTTGCTACGCGACGGAGCTGGCTTCGCTTCATGCTTGCTCAACTCGTTCGCCGATCGTCCCGGACCGCAGCTGGTTCACCTGGCGACTGATGGGGAATCCTACGGCCATCATCACCCCCACGGGGACATGGCCTTGGCCTACGCCCTAGAACATATCGAAGCCTCGGGAACGGCCCGTCTGACCTGCTATGGCGAGTTTCTCGATCGGTATCCGCCGGAATATGAAGTCGAGATTTTCGAAAACACGGCGTGGAGTTGTGCCCACGGCATCGACCGCTGGCGCGACGACTGCGGTTGCAATTCGGGTCGGCCCGGCTGGCATCAGCGCTGGCGCAAGCCACTCCGCGAGGCGCTCGACGGCTTGCGCGATACCCTTCTTCCGCTGTATGAGGAACACGCCGGGGCACTGTTCACCGATCCCTGGCAAACCCGCAACGACTACATCCAGGTGCTGCTCGACGGTTCTCGCGAGACACAGAATCGTTTTCTCGACCAACACGCTCGCAAGCAGTTGGATCCCGCTTGCCGTGTTCGCGCTTTGGAGTTGCTCGAACTGCAACGCCATGCTCTGTTGATGTACACCAGTTGCGGCTGGTTCTTCGACGAAATCTCAGGGCTAGAGACCACTCAAGTGTTGCTCTATGCCGGTCGCGTCA
This sequence comes from uncultured Gemmataceae bacterium, assembly GCA_937923405.1. Classification (GTDB taxonomy): domain Bacteria; phylum Planctomycetota; class Planctomycetia; order Gemmatales; family Gemmataceae; genus CALDUY01. The sequence goes on from CALDUY010000018.1 coordinate 63,865, forward strand.
TCCAGCTGGGCGAATCACTGTTTGGCGTCCCGTTGGAAGAAGCCTTTTTGACCGCACTGGAGCAGGCCCCCAGCAATCTGCCCGAACACGGCACCGGCCGCGCCGTCTACGAGAAGTTCATCCGCCCCGCCAAGGTCGACCGTCACCACGTTGGAGCGCACTACGCGGTCAGCTCGCTGTTCGAGGATTATCCCAACAAAGGCTGGCTGTTCTGCTACAAGATCGATCGGCACGACGAGAAACGCTACGAGTCGGGCAAGGTACGCATGGTGATCGGCCATGCCACCTTGACCTCGCTACCAACCCAGCAGACCTGGGACTTCGCCTACGCTGCTATTCACATGGGCGATCACAATGTCAACGGCGGCGTTAGTGGTTATCCTGGCGACAAGGAGTACGCTACCCTCGTCGAAGCCTTCAGTGAAGCCTTCTCCCGCGTCGACACACCACGCATCCTGCGACTGATGGATCGACACTTTGGCGAATCGACGCACTCAGTCGCCTCGTTGTTCCGCGACGAACAGCGGAAAGTGTTGAAGCGCCTACTGCGTGCCGAATTAGCCGAGACTATGGATCTTTATTCTCGGTTGTTTAGCCAAAGCCAGCCGTTGATGCGCTTTCTCAAGCATCTCAATCAACCGTTACCGTTGCCTCTGCGCGCTGCCACGGAGGTGCTGTTCAACACGGATCTTCGCTGGGCGTTCACGGATGACGACCCGGATTTCGCTCAGATTCGCCAGCTGGTCAAGGAAGCCAGTGAATGGGGGGTGCATCTGGATGTCAAGGGACTGGGCTACAAGTTTTCCAAACTGCTCGATCGAGCGGCGGAGCGCTGGCGTGAAGTCCCCCAGCTGACCGAGCTGATGCAGATGCTGCTCTCCGGCATCGAATTGGGCCGCGAGTTGCCCTTCGAATTGAATCTGTGGAAGGCGCAGAATGTCTATTTCGAGCTTGTGCATTCGACCTATCCGGACATGGCCGAACTGAGCGCCGCAGGCAACGAACCGGCCCGCGTTTGGGTCGAGAAGTTTCTGCAATTGGGCGAACTGCTGCATGTCGAGGTGGAACCGATAAAAAAAAAGCTGACGCAACTCAAGAGCCGTTTGACCGTACCGGACCTGGTGCGGGATTTGAGTGAACATCGCACCACACCGCTGGCTACCTACCGTCTTCAACTGAACAGCGCCTTTCCTTTCACGACAGCGACGAGCATCGCTACCTATCTCGCCGACCTGGGCATCAGCGATCTCTACCTCTCGCCGATTTTGAAAGCGCGGCCAGGCAGCGGGCACGGCTACGACATTTGCGATCACTCACAGATCAATCCGGAACTCGGAGGCAGTTCCGGTTTCGATGCCTTGGTCAGTGTCCTGCAGAGCCACGGCATGAGCGTAATTCTTGACGTTGTGCCCAACCATATGGCGATCGGCCACAGCACTAACCGCTGGTGGAGTGATGTCCTGGAGAATGGCCCGGCCTCGAAATATGCTTGTTACTTCGACATCGACTGGGATCCGATTAATCCGGATTTAGCCGAAAAGGTCTTACTCCCCACCTTGGGCGAACAGTATGGCCAGGCTCTGGAAGGCGGAAAGTTTCGTTTAGCCTACGAGCGTGGAGCCTTCACGTTGTCGTACTACGACAATGTCTGGCCGATCGCTCCGCGGACCTATCGGCTGATTCTCGCCAGCCGACTCGACTTTCTGGCCAAACGCCTCGACGACAAGGACGATCATCTGCTGGAATACCGCAGCATCCTCACTGCCCTGGAGCATCTGCCTGACCGCTCGCGACAGATGCTCGAACGCCGTGGCGAACGCTACCGCGAAGTGGCAATCATCAAGAAACGTCTGAGTACGCTGGTCGAGGCTTGTCCGGATGTACGTGCCGCCATCGACTCCGCACTGGAACTGTTCAACGGCAAGGTGGGCAATCCCGCCAGCTTCGATCTGCTCGATCAGCTGATCTCCAGTCAGCCGTATCGTCCGGCCTTCTGGCGTGTGGCGATGGATGAGATCAACTATCGCCGCTTCTTCGACGTCAACGAACTGGCGGCCATCCGCACCGAACTGCCCGAGGTTTTTCAGGCCACTCACGACATTCCACTGCGTCTGTTGATCGAGGGAAAAGCGATTGGCTTGCGGATCGATCATCCCGACGGGCTGCACGATCCTGCCCGGTACTTCCGTCAACTACAAGAGAGCTACACACTGGCCAAGGTCAAGCCCAAGATCGAAAAGTATCTGCCCGCGGAACAGATCGAGGAGAAAGTTCGGCTGACGCTGGACGACTTAGCCGCCAAAAACAAACCTTGGCCGATCTACATTGTCGCCGAAAAGATCCTCGGCGAAGACGAGCCGCTCCCCTCCGACTGGGCCATCGACGGAACGACCGGCTACGACTTCCTTAACGCTGTTAATGGTTTGTTCGTCGATGCCCGAAATGCCCCTCGCATGGAACAAATCTACGCTAACTTCATTGGCACTAGTCTGACGTTCGAGCCATTGGTCAAATCCTGCAAGAAGATGATTATGCAAGTTTCGATGGCTAGCGAAATCAACTCGCTGAGTCATCAACTCGATCGCCTAGCCGAACGCAATCGTCGCTACCGTGATTTCACTCTGAACACCTTGACCGATGCTTTGCGTGAGTTGATCGCTTGTCTGCCGGTCTATCGTAGCTACACGACGGCGACGAGCGGCGTCTCGGAACGGGATCGCGGCTTCATCGAGGCCGCCTGCGAGGAGGCCAAGCGGCAGAATCCGCGCACCGCCGAGTCGGTCTTCGATTTCATCCGCGACACACTGCTGCTACGCAACCTCGATCAGTTTCCCGAAGCCCAACGGCAAGGACTGATCGATTGGGTGCTGCGCTTTCAGCAGATCACCGGTCCGGTCATGGCCAAAGGAATCGAAGACACGGCATTTTACGTCTACAACCGGCTGGTGTCGCTCAACGAGGTCGGCGGACATCCGCAGCATTTCGGTGTCTCCTTGGCCACCTTCCACAAGCAGAATTGGCAGCGTGCCCAGCACTGGCCGCAGGCGATGCTGGCCACCTCGACGCATGACACCAAACGCAGCGAAGACGTTCGCGCTCGTCTTAATGTCCTCAGCGAGATGCCCGACGAATGGGAACGCCAGCTCACCCAGTGGGCCCACTGGCACGCGGCGTGGATCACCCAAGTCGATGGGGCCCCTGCGCCGTCCCGCAATGACCAGTATCTGTTCTATCAAACCCTGCTGGGGGCCTGGCCCGATGAACCGGTCGATCTGGAGTCGCTGCGGCAACGACTGGTGGACTACATGCTGAAAGCGACCAAAGAGGCCAAGCAGTACACCAGCTGGATCAACGCGAACGAGGAGTACGATCAGGCGATTCGTCACTTCGTCGAGGCCGTGCTGCAGGAGGAAGCCACGTCGCCGTTTCGCACCGCCTTCGACAAGTTCCGCCAGCGCGTGGCCTTTTACGGACGGTGTAACTCCTTGGTTCAGGTGGTGTTCAAACTGACCAGTCCTGGTGTGCCGGACATCTATCAAGGATGCGAATTGTGGGATTATTCGCTGGTCGATCCCGACAATCGCCGACCTGTGGATTACGAGCTACGCAAAAAGTATCTGGCCGAGTTGCGTCAGGGCGTGGATCTGTTGGCGTTGCTGGCCAATCTGGAAGATGGGCGGCTGAAACTGTGGGTCACGACGACCCTGCTGCGATTGCGCCAACAACATCGCGAGTTGTTCCAACACGGCAACTACACCGCGGTGATAGCGAGCGGGGATCGAGCCAACGGCATTTGTGCTTATCTACGCCAAGCTGGCCAGCGACAACTGCTGGTAGTCGGATGCATTCGTCCCGTGGGGGTAACGGAAGGGCGCAACGTCCTGCCCGTCGGCGCGCTGTGGGGCGATACGTTTCTCCCCTGGCCAGATCGTCCCAACGGCTCGAAAGTTCGCGACGTGTTCACCGGACAGCAGATGCCATTACTCGAACGTCACGGTCAGGTAGGACTTGCCGCCAGTGAGGTGCTGGCGCGCCTACCATTCAGCGTGTTGCTCAGCGTCGATTGACACTGGTCGGCCACGCTTTACAATGAGACACGCGGAAAGGAATCCCCGCCCTTACTCGTAATGCACTGGACTCACGGATGAGCCAGGTCGATTTTTTGATCGTCGGCACAGGTCTGACCGGCGCGGTCCTCGCCCGAGAATTGGTCGATCGGCACTTCAACGTTTTGCTCGTCGATCGCCGCGACCACCTGGGCGGAAACGTCCACGACCGATTGCACACCTCGGGTATCCGCATTCACAGCTACGGCCCACACTACTTTCGTACCTCCTCGACACGGATTCTCGACTACGTCACCCGCTTCGCAGTGTTTGATCACTTCGAGCCGGTTGTTTTCTCGCAATGGCAGGAGCACTTTGAGCGCTGGCCGCTGTCGCTGGATTATCTCTATGCTCAGGCTCCTCCGGGTTGGCAGCCGCGATGCCCCGACAAGCCGCGCAACCTGGAAGAGGCTGCTCTGGCCCAGATGCCCGAACCGGTCTATCGCCACTTCATCCGCTCGTACAACGAGAAACAGTGGGGGCTGTCGCCCAAGCAGCTCTCGGCAGACCTGGCCCAACGCTTCGACATCCGCACCACGGACGACTGCCGACTGATCTCCCGAGCACGCTTTCAGGGATTGCCTCGAGACGGTTACGCTTCGTTCATGAGCAATCTCTTAAAAGCGATTCCTGTACAATTAAACTACGAATACTCGCCAGTTCAGCCGGCCATTCGTCCGCGCTATTTGCTCATCTATACTGGGCCGATTGATGCCTATTTCAACTACGATCTGGGCAAACTCCAGTACCGCGCGCAGCAACGACAGAATGTGCATCTCCGCAACGTCGGAACCCTGCTTCCCAGTGTGCAACTGAACAATCCCGGACACGACACCGGCCCGCACATTCGCATGATTGAGTGGAAGCACCTGTTGCCCGCCGAGCAGCGCCGCCGCCTTTCCGATTCGGTCGTGACGTTGGAAACGCCGTTCTCTCCCAGCGATCCCAACCAGTACGAGTATCCCGTTCCCACCGAGAGGAATCGCCGACTGTACCAAGCCTATCGCCATCGCGTCCCCTGGTTGGAACGAGTGCTGATCTGCGGTCGCTTGGGTGAGTATCGCTACTATGACATGGATCAGGCCATCGGGCGAGCGTTGACCCTAGCACGCGAGGTGATTCGTCTGGCCCGGTCGTATCGCCACGATCGACTACCGCGACGCTTTCAGCAACTAGCGAGCTGACTACCGCCAAAAAAAGGAACGCTCGCCACCCCCCGAAGCAGGCCAGCGAGCGTCCATGGAGGGGGAATTACTTGGTAATCTTCGAGGTAGCTTCGAGAATCTTCTCGATGTCCTTCTCGGTCAGTTCGCCCTTCTTGAAGGTGAAGTTGGCCTTCACATTGCGATCGCGGTACAGCACGACGGTGACGTCGGCGTCCTTGTGGACGTTGTAGCCTTCGGGGCCAGCGGGATTGTCGATCGACAGCACCACCTTCTTCAGATCGTTCTCTTTGGCCAGCTTCTTGGCTCGGCTTTCGAGATTGGTGTCATCGGAGCAGAAGACGACGAAGCTGCCCATTTTGCAGTCGGCGTTCTTCTCGACGCAAGCATCGAGCTTCTTGAGCAGTTTGGCCAACTCAGGGCTGGTGTCGCGAGCAAAGATCATCGCCACGGGGTTGTTACCATTGGAGCAGTACAGGCAAGCTTTGTTGCCGGCCTGACGCCCCGTGATGTTCAACGGGTGGAACGGTCCAGCGAGGTCTTCACCAACCTGCGGGCCGGACTTGATCGACTTGGTATCTTCCGCCGCTGCGACGCTGGCCAACACTAAAGCGAGACCGAAAGCAACAAACCGAGGCAACTTCATGATGGTCATCTCCTTGTTATGGAACTCTTCGACAAAACCTAACTCAGCAGAGTTGGCCGACGCGACCGACGCTGCCGCCTTGCCCCGCTGCAAACGGTACAAGGCCATCTGTTGATTCGGACGATTCACCATCGCTGTGTATTCTATGAAGTCGCGAGAAGATTTCCGGCACAAACCGAAAATCCGCTCGACGCGATGATTTAGGCGAGTGGTCCAGCCATTTCTTTTTTGTTTGGTTGGCTACTAAATCAGTTCTCGGCGCGACGAGCCTCCGGTCTGGTAGATTCGACACGCCAAGGTGATCCTGACTCAGCCAAACCAGGGTGGCATCTGACCAGCGGGCGGCAATTTGACCACACTCACCTGACTAATTTTGTCGTGAGCACGGACCTCAGCGAGAGCGGCGTCAGGCGGCGGACTGTCCAGGTTCAGCACGGCAATCGCTTCCCCGCCGGGCTGCTGGCGGCCCACGGTCATCTGAGCGATGTTTACTGCGTGCTTGCCGAAGATCGTGCCGATGTAGCCGATCAACCCCGGCAGATCGCGATGATGGAACAGTAGCATCACGCCATCCATGTAGGCGTCGAGGTGGTAATCGCCTAGCTGCACCAGACGCAGATACTGATTGCCGAACAGCGTTCCCGCTGCCGAGGTTACGCCGCGATCGGTGTGCAGGTCCACTTTGACCATCGTGCTGAAGTCGCCCTTGCGGGATGACGTACTGGAGATGATCTCGACGCCGCGTTCCTCGGCCAGCTTCGGCGCATTGACGATGTTGACCTGTTCGATGCGAGTTTCCAACAACCCCGCCGCAAAGGCCGCGCTGATCAGCCGCGTGGACTTGCGAGCTACTTCGCCGCGATACTCGATCTCGGCCTTCTGAATCGTGCCCTGAGCTAGCTGCCCCAAGAGCAACCCCAAACGCCGGGCCAGATCGACGTACAACCGCAGCTCCTCCATCTCGGCGCGGTCGATGGGCGGCATGTTGACGGCGAAGCCGACCACGCCTCGCAACAGATAGTCACTGATGAGTTGCGCCGCCTCGGTGGCCACGGACAGTTGCGCCTCGGTCGTACTAGCTCCCAGGTGCGGGGTTAGGACGACATTAGAGAGCTTCAAAAGCGGATGATCGGCCGGTGGTGGTTCCTCGACGAACACGTCCAGGGCGGCTCCGGCGAGATGGCCACTCCGCAGCGACTCCACCAGGGCCAGTTCGTTGATGATGCCGCCTCGGGCACAGTTCAACACCCGCGCTCCCTTGGGCAGTCGCGCCAGTTGCTCTGCGCCGATCAGGTCGCGGGTTTCATCGGTCAACGGCGTGTGAACGGTGAGGAACTGACAGCGTGGCAACAGGTCGTTGAGACTGCCGACTGTCTCGATGCCCAAGTTGGCCGCTCCCGCTGCCGACAGTACGGGATCGTAGCCGACCACCTTCATATCCAGGCCGGCACAGCGACGGGCCACCTCGCGACCAATGCGGCCCAGACCGACCACGCCGATCGTCTTGCCGGCTAACTGCGTCCCGACAAACTTGTTCCGTTCCCACTTGCCGGCACGCATACTGGCGTCCGCTGCCGCCGTGTGCCGCACCAGGGCAAACAGCAGCGCGATGGTCTGTTCGGCGGTGGAGACGGTGTTGCCGCTCGGCGTGTTCATCACCAAAATCCCTCGCCGCGTGGCTGCATCGACATCGATGTTATCGACGCCGACTCCCGCTCGCACAATGACCCGACACTTGCCGGGATTCTGCAATAGCTCTGCCGTGATCCGCGTAGCACTGCGGACGATGACGCCATCCGCGGCCTGAAGCGCTTCCACCAGGGCCGCTCCGGTCAACTTCTCCCGAGCGTCGATCTCGAAGCCAGCCTGTTGCAGCAGTTGCAGTCCCTGGGCTTCGAGCTTGTCGGCAACAAAAATTCGAGGCATGAACGTTCCTTACTTCCAGCACAGAATGGCGAGCAGACCCCTTCCGCTCGCGGATTGCATCAGACGACCCGTGGCACGAACAGCGAGTCGGCCAGCACACGCTGAGCCGCCGCCACAGCCGCGCCGGGTTCGAGGTCGTGGCCTAGTTCCAACAGGACCAGTTCCAAGGCCGACAGCGCCGCCAACACGTCGAAGGCGTCGAGGTGGCCCATGTGAGCCAGGCGGAGAATTTTCCCCTTGAGCGTGTCCTGGCCGCCCGCCAGCTTGATGCCGTACTGCTTCTCCAAGCGGTTGAGCAGCTCGATGCCATCGATCCCCTCGGGGACGCGCGCCACTGTCAAGCCCTCAGCGGGAACAGCGGCGAACAGTTCCAGATTCATCGCCTGAAGACCAGCTCGGGCCATCGCCGCCAGACGGGCATACTTGGCCCAGAGTTGTTCGATTCCCTCGGCTCGCAGTCGGGCCAGACTCACCTTCAACGCCCGCACTAGCGACAACGCCGGAGTGAACGGCGAATCGCCCGTGGCCAGCGCTTCCCGATACTTTCGTAAGTCGAAATAGAACGCCCGAGAGTCCCTGTTGCGGTCGATCGCCTGCCAGGCTTTGTCACTGACGGAGACGAAGGACAATCCGGGCGGCAGCATTAACCCCTTTTGCGAGCTGCTGACATTGAGATCGATCTGCCAATCGTCCGTGCGACACTCGACACAGCACAGACCACTGATCGAATCGACGATGAACAGGGCCGGCGTGGCGGCGACGAGGCGACCAAAAGCGGCGATGTCGTTCTTGACTCCAGTGGCCGTTTCGGACAGGGTGGCGCAGACAGCCTGAGCATCGCGATGTTCCCGCAGGGCGGCTTGCAGCAGCAGCGGATCGACCGCCTGACCATAAGGCACGGTGACGCTGACGACTTCCAGTTTCAAAGCCCGGGCCAGGTTCCGCCAACGTTCCCCCCAGCGTCCGCTGATCAGACAGATCACTTTGCTTCCCGAGGGCAAAGCCGAGGCCAGCGCCGCCTCCATCGCTCCTGTGCCGGAGGCCGTCAGCGTCAACACCGGATGGCGTGTGCAAAAGAGATATTGCAGATCGCTAGTAACCTCTCGAAGCAACGCGCGGAATTGACCGCTGCGATGATAAAACAAAGGTTGAGCCAGTTCCAGGAGGGTCTCTTCAGGCACCGGCGTCGGGCCGGGCGTCAACATACGGAACTTCATCAGAGTGTCGATCCTCGCAAGCGCGGTTTGCTTTCATTCTACGAGATGGCTATCCCGAAAGCAGCGCGGCGAAACTTAGCGTCCACGCCGCACTAGTTCCGTATAATCAGCGATCGAGAGAAGCTGTACTCCGGGAGCCTTCCGCCATGCGTGCCGTCATGATCCTGGCCTGTGCGGTGCTGGGAGGGAGTTGTTCGCTCGGTTGGGCCGACCAAACTCCTTTCCTCGCCTTCGAGATAAAAGAGATCGATAAAAGTCTCAGTGTCGGCTATGCCGTCTTGCTCGTTGATGTCAACGCCGATGGCAAGACCGACATCGTCGTCGTCGACACCCATCGGGTGATCTGGTACGAGAATCCCACCTGGAAACGGCGTACCATCCTCGAAGGCAAGACCGAACGCGACAACGTTTGCCTCGCTGCTCACGACATCGACGGTGACGGCAAACTCGATCTGGCCCTCGGCGCGGGCTGGCGTCCGACCAACACCCGCACCGGTGGGACCCTGCAATGGCTGAAGCAACCTGACTCGCTCGACGAGGAATGGAAACTTTATCCCATCGGCGAGGAGCCGACCTTGCACCGCATCCGCTTCGCCGATCTGGACGGCTCAGGCAAGCCGGCTTTGCTGGTGGCTCCGTTGCACGGACGCGGCAGTTCGCCCAAGGGCAACTGGACGGACGGCTCACCGGTTCGCTTGCTGGCATTCCGCATTCCCAAGGATCCCACTCGGGATCGCTGGACGCCGGAGGTCATCGACGAGTCGTTGCACGTCATGCACAATTTTGCGGCGATTCCCTCAGCCTCGGGTAAGGGCATGGACCTTCTTACCGCCAGCTACGAAGGCGTGCATCGCTTCTGGCGTAACGGCGAAAAATGGAACAAGCAACAACTGAGCGCGGGGAATCAGGACAATCCCAAGAGCAACCGTGGGGCCAGCGAGATCAAGCAAGGCAGGCTGCGTGACGGCAAGTACATCGCCACCATCGAGCCGTGGCACGGGCATCAGGTCGTGGTCTACACGCCGCCGAAGTCAGGCTCGCTGTGGACGCGACAGGTACTCGACGATCAACTTCGCTGGGGGCATGCGGTCTGGTGCACCGATCTCACGGGCGACGGCGAGGATGAACTGGTCATCGGAGTGCGCGACAACCTCTCGAAGTTGCCCGGCCAGCGCTGTGGCGTGCGGATCTACAAACAGCAGGGTGGCACCTGGCGACGTCTGCTCGTCGATGAGGGCGGCGTCGCTGTCGAGGATCTCGCCTGCACCGATCTCGATGGCGATGGCAAAATCGACGTCGTCGCCGTTGGACGGGCTACGGGCAACGTCCGTATCTATCGTCAGGTGAGCAAAAAATAACCAGCACTGGCGAAACCGCGGCAGCCAACTGCCGAGGAGTTGCTCTCGCCCCAAAGCATCTGCTATCCAGCAAATGGGCACTCAGTTTGCACCACTAAGGTTCGTTGATCCGAAGCTATCTTCTCGCAGGGAGAGACCCTCATGAATCGTCGAACCGCATTATGGACTCTACTGCTGACCCCGTTCGCGGCTCGCTGGGCGCGAGCCGCCACCTGGGAGGACACGGTGGATCGGGCTATTGCCTATTTGAAGAAGCACCAGGCCGAGGATGGCAGCTGGGGCGCAAAGCAAAGCCCGGGGATCACCGGCATCGTCGTGACCGGCCTGCTGCGGACGGGCAAAGTCACCGCCAGCGATCCGATGGTGGATAAAGCCCTTAAATATATTGAATCACTGATTGATCCAAAGGCGGGACACATTGCCGGACGCGGCGCACGGGTGGGCTTGCAGAACTACGTCACCTGCGTCAACGTGCAAGCCCTGGTGGCCGCCAACCGTCCGGCCTACAAGACCGTGATTAAAGATGCGACTGAGTTTCTCAAACGGTTGCAGTGGGACGAGGGCGAAGAGAAGGATCCGACCAGCCCGTACTACGGCGGCGCGGGCTACGACAGCAAGTCGCGACCAGATCTGTCGAACACGCAGATGTTTCTCGACGCGCTCCGCGCCGCGGGAGTGCCTCGGGATGATCCGGCCTTCAAAAAAGCCATGGTGTTTGTCTCTCGCTGTCAGAATCTCAAGAGCGAGTACAACGACCAACCCTGGGCCGGCAAAATCAACGATGGCAGCTTCATTTACTCGGCAGCGGAGGGCGGCGACACCAAAGTAGCCGACAATGCCGATCCGGAAAAGGGACTACCCGGCTACGGTAGCATGACCTACGCCGGCATCAAGAGTCTGATTTACTGTGGCGTCTCGCCCAAGGATCAGCGCGTGCAAACCGCTCTGAGCTGGCTGCGCAAGAACTACACTGTCGAGCGCAATCCCGGCATGCCGTTGCAGCGCGCTCAGTGGGGGCTGTTCTACTACCTGCACACCATGGCCAAGTGTCTGGACGCACTCGGTGAGGATCGCTTCGTCGACGACAAAGGCGTGGCCCACGACTGGCGAGCCGACATTACCGCTGCACTGGCCAAGCGACAGCGTCCCGACGGTAGCTGGACCAACGAGCAGGATCGCTGGATGGAGGGCAATCCGCTACTGGTGACCGGTTATGCGCTGATGACCCTGAGCTACACTCGCCCGAAGACATAAATCCGCCGTTTGCCCTCCAGCGCAGGCAGCTCCCCTGTCGCAAAATCCCAGCGCAGGCTGAAGCCTGCGACTACCGGTGGTGGTAGCCGCTACCGGTGGTGGTAGCCGCGGGCTTTAGCCCGCGCTGCTTCCTTCTACGCAGGCTGAAGCCTGCGACTACCTGGGACCCCTATTTGCTCTGGTTTTCCTTCTTGGACGTGGTCTGGGGCGGCGCGCATCTTCACCTCGCGTCAAATCTCCCTAAAGATACAATGTAGAGATCGAGCTGTTCGGCACGGGGCCGTTCTGTTGACTGATAGGGGGGAGAACATGATCGTCGAGGGTGGTATCCAGGAACGAGACGTCGACAAGGCGATCCCTGGCACCAACGGCCACGCAGAACTGGCCAATGGGCATGATCTCGACGCACAGGAAACACAAGAATGGCTCGATTCTCTCGAAGCCGTTCTCTATCGTGACGGTCACGACCGAGCAGAATATCTGCTGAGTAAGCTAGGGCAGAAGGCGAACCGCTCCGGCGTTCAAGTGCCCTGGCCAGCCAACACGCCGTATGTCAACACCATCCGCCCGGAGGACGAGCCGGAGTTTCCCGGCAATCGCGAGCTGGAACGTAAGATCAAGAGTCTGGTCCGCTGGAACGCTATGGCGATGGTCGTGCATGCCAACGATCAGGACAAGACGATCGGCGGACACATCGGCACGTTTGCCAGCTCAGCAACGCTGTATGAGATCGGCTTCAACCACTTTTTCCGCGGGCCGGACGCTCCCAGCGGCGGTGACCTGGTTTACTTCCAAGGACACGCCTCACCAGGGATGTACTCCCGAGCGTTTTTGGAAGGTCGGCTGACCGAACAACATCTGAACAATTTCCGCCGAGAATTGGCTCCGGGCGGCGGACTGTCCAGTTATCCGCATCCTTGGCTGATGCCGGACTTCTGGCAGTTTCCCACAGTGTCGATGGGCCTGGGACCGATCATGTCCATCTACCAGGCACGGTTCAATCGCTACCTGGAACATCGCGGCCTAAAGCCGGCCACCAACCAGAAAGTCTGGGCGTTTCTCGGCGACGGAGAGATGGACGAACCAGAGTCGCTGGGAGCCATCACTTTGGCCTCACGCGAGAACCTCGACAATCTCATCTGGGTGATTAACTGCAACCTACAACGCCTCGATGGCCCGGTGCGCGGCAACGGCAAAATCGTTCAAGAACTGGAGGCGGCCTTCCGCGGAGCCGGCTGGAACTGCATCAAGGTTCTTTGGGGCAGCGACTGGGATCCGCTGCTGAAGGCCGACAAGCACGGTCTGCTCGTCCAGCGTATGGGCGAAGTAGTGGATGGCGAATATCAGAAATATCTCGTTTCCGATGGAGCCTACTTCCGCCAGCACTTCTTCGGCAAGTATCCCGAATTACTCGATCTGGTTCAGGACATTCCCGACGAGAAGCTACTGAAGCTCAAGCGAGGCGGTCACGATCCCAACAAGGTTTACGCCGCCTACAAGGCCGCCGTCGAGCATCACGGCTCTCCGACGGTGATTCTCGTTGCCACGGTTAAAGGCTACGGGTTGGGCGAAGCCGGTGAGGGTCTCAACAGTGTCCACCAGATCAAGGTCTTCAAGGAAAAGAAAAAAGTTCTCCTCTCCTTCCGCGATCGCTTTAATCTTCCTCTCAGCGACGAAGACGCCGAAAACGGCAAGTTCTACAAACCCGACGATAACACCCCCGAAATGCGCTACCTGCACGAACGCCGCAAGGCCCTCGGCGGGTATCTGCCGCAACGACGGGTCAACTGTCCACCACTGACGCCGCCGGGCGACGATTTCGTCGCTCTGTACGCCAACGGCTCGGGGAAGCAAGAGCCGTCGACGACGATGGTCTTCGTGGACATCATTACTCGCATGCTGAAGGATCAGAAGGGGCTAGGCAAGTACATCGTGCCGATTATTCCTGACGAAGCACGCACCTTCGGCATGGATCCGCTGTTCACTACTCACAAGATCTACTCGTCTCTGGGCCAGAACTACACGCCGGTCGACGACAACACCGCGTTTCCCTACCGCGAAGCCAAGACCGGGCAGATTCTGGAGGAGGGCATTACCGAGGCCGGCTCGATGTCGTCGTTCATCGCCGCTGGCACCGCCTACGCCACCCACGGTCTGCCGACGATTCCGTTCTTCATTTATTACTCGATGTTCGGGTTTCAACGAATCGGCGATCTTTGTTGGGCGGCTGCCGACCTACGCTGCCGTGGCTTCATGATGGGCGCGACCGCTGGGCGGACCACGCTCAACGGCGAAGGGTTGCAGCACGAGGACGGCCATTCCCATCTGTTGGCCTCGACCATCCCCAACCTGATCACCTACGATCCGGCCTACGCCTACGAACTGGCCGTCATCCTGCAGGACGGCATTCGTCGCATGTACGGACCGAACGTCACGGAAGATGTCTTCTACTACATCACTCTGTACAACGAAAACTACGCCATGCCTGCTATGCCCGAGGGAGTGAAGCCCGGCATTCTCAAGGGGATGTACAAACTGAAGCCCTCGCCGATTCCGGGCGCGCCCAAGGCGCATCTGTTGGGCAGCGGCCCAATTCTCGGTCAAGCCTTGCGAGCGCAGGAGATCCTGGCCAATCAGTTCCAGATCGCTGCCGACGTTTGGAGCGTGACCAGCTATCGCGAACTCCGCCGCGAGGCGTTAGAGGTGGAGCGCTGGAACTTCTTGCACGCCGCCGACAAACCCCGTCGCTCTTATCTGGAAGAACAACTGAGTAAGGAATCGAGCCAGGACGTTTTCATCGCTGCCAGCGACAACATCCGCCAGGTACCGGAGATGATCGCTCGTTGGGTACCGGGGGGCCTGTTCCCGTTAGGAACCGATGGCTTTGGCCGAAGTGAAACTCGGGCCGCCCTGCGACGCCATTTCGAGATCGACGCCGAGTGCATCGCCCTGGCCGCCCTCTACCAACTCAGTCGCCGCGGCACGATCAAGCCAACGGTCGTTCAGCAAGCCATGACGAAACTGGGCATCGATCCCGAGAAGATCAGCCCGATGCGAGCCTGAGTCCACCCGCGAATCGGACTGGGCCAGATGAAACAATAGTCTCTATTTGGGAGTGACGATGTCCAGTGAGATCAAGCTGCCGAAGCTGAAAGAGAATGTCGATACGGTCGAAGTCAACGAAGTGCTGGTCAAGCCCGGCGAGATGGTCGAGAAAGATCAGCCACTACTCGTCGTCAATGCCGACAAGGCGAACATGGACGTCTTGTCGCCCGTGGCTGGCAAGGTGACCAAGGTCAATGTCAAGGTAGGCGACGAATTAAAGATCGGCAGCGTCTACATGGTGATCGAAGCCGCCAACTCGGAGGCTGCTCCAGAGAAGAAGCCGGCTCCCACCAAGGAGAAGGAGCAGCCTCCGCGTAAGAACGAGACCGCACATGAAGAGCCGTCCCCGGCAGCCGCGAAGCCCGCGGTGAAACCACCGACTGCCAAACCTGTTGGCTACGATGCTCCGCCCGGAGTCATCGCCGCCAGTCCGGCGACTCGTTGGCTAGCGCGAAAACTCGGCGTTGACCTACGCACCTTACACGGCACTGGCCCCAAAGGCCGTGTCACCGAGGACGACGTCAAAGCCGCGTTCGGCGGCGGCACCACCGTCGTCGTGGGAGGAGCCGGACAGTCTCTCCCGCCTCTGCCTAATTTCGAGGAGTTCGGTCCGGTCGTTCGCGAACCGCTGAGTCGCGTTCGCAAGCTCATCGCCCAGAAGATGAGCCTGTCCTGGTCGCTGATTCCTCACGTCACTCAGCACGACTTGGCCGATGTCACCGAACTGGAGGCGTTTCGCAAACAGTACGAACCGCGTATGCCCTTACTCGATGGCAAGCCGATCAAGCTGACCGCGCTAGCTTTCGTCCTGAAAGCCGTCGTCGCCGCCTTGAAGCAGTTTCCCACGTTCAACAGCACGCTGGACCTGGGCAACAATCAGCTGATTCTCAAGAAGCACTATCACATCGGCATCGCCGTCGACACTCGCAACGGACTGCTGGTCCCGGTGATTCGCGACGTGGACAAGAAAGGCGTCGAGGAACTGGCCCGCGAGTTGGCCGAGACCGGCGACAAAGCCCGCAACGGCAAGGCCGACATGACCGGCGGCACGTTCACCATCACCAACCTCGGCGGCATCGGCGGCACGGCCTTTACGCCGATCGTCAACTATCCCGAAGTGGCCATCCTCGGCCTGTCGCGAAGCCGACTGCAGCCTGTGGTCAAAGATGGACAAGTCGTGCCGCGTCTGCTGCTGCCGCTTTCGCTGTCCTACGATCATCGCGTCATCGACGGCGCGGACGCCGCCCGCTTCACCCGCTTCGTCGCCGAGACCTTGGAGAATCCCTGGATGCTGGTGGTGAAGAGCTGACCCCGTCGAAAACTATCTCCAGCCAAGGAGAATCGCCCTAGGGACCGTTGGCGATTGTGAGCGTTACGGCTTGGCGAAAGTATCGTCGTCGAGTCGATCCAGCACTTTAATGTCGCTGCGCTCCATCTCCAGGACGATCTTGTCCTCGCGAAGAACGGTCAGTCGGGTGAAGCACTGTCGCTCGTCGATCTTCTTATAATTGGCAAACTTGGCGACGTAGGGAACGTCCTTGCCGCCTTGCTCGGTCAGACGCATCTCGGCGCGGATCGGCAGATGCGTCTTTTTGTCGAAATACAGATCCAATTCGGGGAGTCCTTTTTTGACCGCCTTGATGCCGATCGCTGTGACGGTGTCGAACTTGATCTCTCCTAACGACGACAACGTCCATTCTTTCTCGGTCAACGGTACGAGCGACTCGGCGAGCCGCAGCGCGGCGAAGCCCTGCTGAAGCGGTCTGGTCTGCTCCTTGTCGATCTCGTTGGAGGGATTGTTGTTGCCCTGAATCCAGGCCTGATTCTTGTTCAGAACCACTACGATTGACACGAGATTGTCATTGAGCGTCAGCTCGGAACTCCACTTGAGCTGATCGAGTCCTTGGACGGTCCATTCATTGGTCACGTTGGAGCGATTGCCAACCGCTTCTAGCGTGCCGCGACTGGAGCCGGACAGGGCCGGCTTGCTCAGTGCCTTGGCTCCGCCCATCGCCTCAATGGCGCGATCGAGAATCGCTCGTGCGGAGCGAGCGTCCTCCTCGGCCAAACCCAGCGGTGTCAGAGCAACACAACAGAGCAGCGTTACGAGCCGTTGCATGGGAATTCTACCTCGTCGTTGAGATCGGTGTTCGCCGGGGTGAGCAGTTGTTCAAGTTCGAGACAACGCGACAGTTGGGCATCTCGTTGGCCGCGTCTGAGTTCAAAAATACCAGGGACATCGAGTTGCTCCCCGCTAGCCAACCGACAGGCGGCTTGTTTGGCTCGGGCTTGACGAAACAACTCGGCAACACAATCGCCACAGCAGAGCGCATAAGTCTTCAATTCCTGAGTAATACCATCACTCCAACGAGCCGCGATCTTGAACTGGGCCAGCTGCTCGCAGCCGGGACGCGTACATTTCACGTCGTAGGGGCGCATCGGCATGGTCAGTCATGCTCGAAGGGGATGGGGTCACCGTGGATCTGGGCCAGGGCATTCATGGCGGCACGCTGTTCAGCCTCTTTCTTGGTCCGGCCCCAGGCCCCGGCGTGCGTGTGTCGACCAACGACGGCGGCAATCTTAAAACACTTGCTGTGATCTGGCCCCTTTTCATCCAGCAAGAGATATTGCGGCGTGGTATTGAACTCGCGCTGAGCCACCTGTTGCAACAGCGACTTGAAATTGTTGCCGGTGGCCCCTTCAGCGGCCGCCTCGATTTCTGCCTTTAGATGGCTGAGAATGAAGGTGCGAGCCGCTTCCAGCCCCCCATCGAGATAAATCGCGGCAACCAGCGACTCATAGACGTCGGCCAGCATGCTCAGCGGCACGGCGGATCCGTCGAAGACATTCATCCCCCGTCCCAAAAAGAGAAACTCGCCCAGGCCGAGTTGTTTGCTAAACCGGGCACAGGTCCGCCGACTGACTACCACCGACTTGATCTTCGTTAGATCGCCTTCCTGATACTCCGGAAAGCGATGATAGAGTTGCTCGCAAGTAATCATGCCGAGAATCGCGTCGCCGAGGAACTCCATCCGTTCGTTCGAGGCCAGACGGGTGTTCGCTCCCGAGGCGTGCGTCAAGGCCGCCCGAAGCAACTCGGGTTGACGGAAGCGATAGCCGATAGCCTGCTGACAGCGTTCGAGAATATCGGCTTCGCTGCTTGGACTATGTTCCTGCGTCATGGCTCTGACATCTTTTAGAATGGTTGGGTTCTTCGACGGTATCATTCGCCGTCAAGATTGTCAACGCTCCCCTGCATCTGTCGCCGTCCGCCGCAGGTACAGTTGGGTACAATAGCATAATTAGAGCAGACCAAAAATTGAACAGTCGGCTCTGCCTCAGACGGTTCGCAAACGAATTCTCCCCTTTGAGAGGAGGTGGTTCTCTCATGAAGCGATGGCTCCTTATCCTCAGTAGTGTCGCCGTTGGGGCGCTGACAGTGCTGACGCTGCAGCAGCTTTCGCCGTTGCAGGGACGCGACGCTGCTCCGGCGATTCCCAGGGAACTGACTTCGTACCGCGACGTCGTCAAAAAAGTGTTGCCGGCCGTTGTCAGTGTCGAGGCGTTGGCCAAGAACGGTGAGCGAATGCGTCGAGCCGATGACGACGGTCGTGAAACGCGCGTCGGCTTTGGCTCGGGATTTCTCATCAGTCCGCGCGGCGTGATCGTCACCAACAACCACGTCGTTGAGGAAGCGGAACAGGTTCAAATCCAGATGTTCGACGGCCGCAAGTTTCGCTCGAACAATATCCGCGCCGACCTGAAAACCGACCTGGCCATCATCCAGCTGGAGGGGATGGAAGGACTGCCCTATTTGGAGTTTGGCGATAGTTCAACTCTAGAAATTGGCGATCGCGTTCTGGCTGTCGGCGCACCTTTCGGCCTGACCGGCACAGTGACGCACGGCATCATCTCCAGCAAGGGCCGCTCCTTGCGAATGAATCTGTATGAGGATTTTCTCCAAACCGACGCCGCCATCAATCCGGGCAACTCTGGCGGACCACTAGTCAGTCTCGATGGCCGCGTCATCGGTGTCAACTCGGCCATCAAGAGTCGCTCCGGCGGGTTTCAGGGCATCGGCCTGGCCATCTCCAGCAACCTATCGCGAGACATCGTGTCGCAATTGCTCAAGGACGGCATCGTGCGTCGTGGCTATCTTGGCGTCGGTATTCTCGACGTGGATGAGGCCATTCAAAAAGAACTCAACCTCGAACGGCCCGAAGGTGTCAAGGTCAATCGCATCTACCCCGATTCTCCCGGCGACAAGGCTGGCTTGAAGACCAATGACGTGATTCTGGCCATTGATGGGAAACGGCTCAAGGACAGCCGCGAACTACAAATGGTGGTAGCACGGCTCACCGTGGGCAAAGTCGTCGATGTGGAAATCATTCGCGCGGGCAAACCGATGACCCTACAAGTGACGATCGAGGAACAACCGACGACGTTCGGGGCGGCCCGTCTGGGTGAGTTGCCCCGACCTGGTCGCGGCGCGATCGTGGTCGAAAAAGTGGGCCTGACCATCGCTGATCTGACTCCGGAACTGGCCGAACTTCTCGGCTATCCCGATACAGTGCGCGGCGCGCTCATCACGGAGATCAAGCGCAACAGCGTGGCTCACTTCGCCGGCTTGGTACCGGGCAAGGTGATTCTTCGGGTGAATCGCAAAGAGGTGACCACGGCCCGGGCCTGTGCCGAGGCTCTCGCTAGTGGGTCGACGCGAATCGGCATCTCGCTACAGGTGCGCGGCCCGCGAAGCGGCGTGGAGCAGGTCACCCTGATCCAGCAGTAACAGGTAGACTCGGTTCGAGGTCCGTCTACGCGCTCTTACGCAGACGACGGACCTCGGCTTCGCGAATAGCATGGCGGCGTGCATTGGCCGTCAGCCGCCACACGTCCCGGTACAGTCGCTCGTGTGCTTCGTCCAGAGTTTTGCCACGCCGTTGCATCACCTTACGGGCAGTCGAAAGAAGAGATTCCAGGTCGGCGTTATCTTTCAATGAGCCGTTCCAGACGTTGGCGAACGAGGGGACGTACTTGGGCAACAGCGATCCAGTCGGCAGCAGGCCGCAGAACGCGCCCACATTCGTCCCGGTGTTGAGCAAGGTGCCCAAGCCCGTCTTAGTATGATCGCCGAGGAAGCAGCCGACCTTGGTTTGCCGCGTGTCGACGACTCGGCCCTGGACTATGACGCGCACCTCGCCGTAATCGTTCCGCAGGTCGCTGTTGCTGGTACCGGCTCCCAAGTTGACCCAGGCTCCGACATAGGCATGGCCGAGAAAGCCGTCGTGGTACTTGTTTGAGTACCCCCAGACGATGGACGACTCGACCTCGCCGCCGATGCGACATTGTGGACCGATTGAAGTGCCGGCTCGGATCTTCGCACCGAGCAGATGGGATCCCGGCCCAATGTAACAAGGGCCTTCCAACCGAGTGAATGCTCCAATCGCCACGTCGCGATCGATCACCACAGGGCCGCCGCTGGTGTCCGCTACGACCAGCGGATCGAGGCGGACGCTGGGAGCGACAACCAACCGATCGGCGGGGCCGACCAGTGCAGGTAACGAGTTGCTTTGCTGCGGACCATCCAATTGAGTCAAACGATAATCGAGATCGATTTGCTCGCTATTACACTCCACTAGCTCCCAAAGATAGCGGATCATTCGTCCCGAGACAGCGCGGGTGGGCAGGGTCTCGCGCCACTGTTCCAGACAAGCATCGATGGTCAACGGGGAGCAATCGTCGAGCCACTCTGGCGTCAGCACCGCATAAGCGACTTCGCCGTCACACAAGGCAACGAATGGTTCGGTGAAAGTTGGCGTTAGGGCGGGGTCCGGCGCGGGCGGCAGCCAACGAGCGTTGACCAGCACCACCGGCCCAGAGCGAAGCCAGTCGAGATCATTGACGGGCATCGCCGTCGTCGCACTAACCGCCGCGAGATAGGGCCGTACCAGCGCCCCACAGTTCGACGCTTGAAAGAAGCGTGCCTGCTTCTGGGCCAGAGTGGAACAGCCGCTGAGCAGGTCGAACGCTGGCCGCGTCAGGGTGAGCGGTTCCAGATCAGCGACAAAAGCGTCCTCGAAGAAGCAGACGCGCATGATCGATTCCTTTCGCGACGAGTCCAGTGTCGAGCAGCCATTGGCCACCTATTATCGACCGTCGCTGCAAACTGATGCAACCCTGAAATGCTCTGAACGGACTGAAAGGGTATCCACCTAGAGCAGGCATAAGGTCGATCGCACTAATAAGTAGCTTCCGAGAATCGGACCGAGTACCATCAAATCTAGGGAAGGCGAGATCGAACAACTTTGCGTGTGCTATCGCGCCGATCCAGACGGTTCCATGCCTGGCCCAGGAGTTTTCGTCATGACCAACATCGTACTTCGCAGCAGTGTGGTATTGCTCGCTTTTGGGGGGCTTACTGTCCCTGCGGTTCGCGCTGCCGAGGACACCGTTCCCTCGTTCAAGTCGCGCGGCGACATGGAAAAGAAGTTTGTCGCCAGCGTTGCTAAGGCGATTCTCAAGGCGGCCCATCCCACCGGGTTAGAGCCGACCATGGAAAAGTATGCCTACGAGGAAGTCAAAAAGGGCCGAACCAAGCTAACTATCCAAGGTACCTACAAGGGGGCGGCTACTCGCAAGGTCTACAAAGCCGAGATCATCGTCCATCTGGATACGGCCGACAAGGACTCCTGGGAAGTGCTGCGCATCGAGTTCAACGACAATAACAACATCCCCTACAGCCGCAAACGGGTCGATGATCTCATCAAACAGCTCAATCGCAAGGAATGAGTTCTTGGAGCGACCGTTTCGTCGGAGCGGAGGGGACGTAAGTCCTCCGTGTTACACGGCCTCACAGACGCAGGTGATGGACGTTAGCGCGGTTCGGTCATACGTTGAGGCGAGGGGGTTTCACCATGACCGAACCCAGTACCTCGCTCACGCCGAGCCGTGCTCGTTTTATCCTGCTAACCTACCTCTGCGCGTTGACTTTCGTGCTGTATCTCGATCGCGTCTGTATCAGTCAGGCGATGTCTTCGATGCAGCGCGACCTGAACTTCAGCGAGTTAGAAGCGGCCTACGTTCACATGGCCTTTCAGCTGGCTTACGGGCTGTTTGAACTACCTACCGGTCATTGGGGAGATCGGGTCGGCTCTCGCGCCGTGCTGGCTCGCATCGCGGTCTGGTGGTCGCTCTTCACCGCGCTGACTGCCGCCTGTTTTGGACTATATTCTCTCCTTATTGTGCGCTTTTTATTCGGTGTCGGCGAGGCCGGCGCATTGCCTAACGTTGCTCGGGTGGTGGCTCGTTGGTTTCCGCCCAACGAGCGGAGCCGCATCGCCGGCATCGTGCAAACGGCGATGGTGCTGGGCGGAGCCACCTCACCTTTGCTAGCCGCCTACATCATCGAACTGTTCGGCTGGCGCTGGGCGTTTGTCCTCTTCGGCCTGACTGGCATCGTCTGGGCGTGGTTCTTCTACCGGTGGTTCCGCGATGATCCCGCCGAGCATCCCGCTGTCAACGCCGCCGAGCTAGAACTGTTGAGCAACCCCGGCACCACGGTTCGCCATCACGATCGCATCCCCTGGCGGGCGGTGCTGGGCAACCGCAGCCTGTATCTGCTCGCTGTCATCATGATCTGTAGCGCCTTTAACAGTTACGTCTATCTGTCATGGTTCTCAAATTACCTTCAAAAAGGACGCGGATTAGAGCAAATCGAGGCAGGACCGTTGACCTCGCTGGTGCTGTTTGGCTCCGGCGTGGGCATGTTCCTGGGCGGTTTCGTCGCCGATGGTTTCGCCTGGTTTCGCTGGCCGATTCCCCTGGCCCGGCGGCTGTTCGGAGCGTCGGCATTCCTCGCCGCCGCTGCCTTGCTTTATCTGGGCATGCAGTGTGAGTCGCCCCTTGCCACGTCGCTCTTCGCGGCTCTGTCGATCCTGACCACGACGGCAACTCTGGCCACTTGGTGGGCCTGTATCACGGAGATCAGCGGTAAACATCTAGGGGCGTTGTTTGGGTTGGTCAACGGTGTAGGATTTTTAGGAGCGTTTAGCTCGCAATTCTTCTTCGGTTGGTTTGCCAACTATCGTGGCAATCTTGGGTACACCGGACGCGAGCAATGGGATCCGGCCTTCTATGCCTGTATCGCCGTGCTGCTCCTGGCCGGGGGCTGCTGGGCGTGCTATGTCTCGCGTCCCGTGCTAAAAGACGATAATCACGAGATTCAAACTCCGCAAATAAGTTGAATCCGTGAGCCAGTCCTCTAGAGCACTCCTCAAGATGGTGTAACAGAGCGCAGGCTGAAGCCTGCGACTACCAACTACCAGATCGGAGGAACCAGTAGCCGCAGGCAGAGGAACTGGTAGCCGCAGGCTTTAGCCTGCGAAAGAGTTTCCTACCCAGCTGCCGCTACACCATCTGAAGGAGTACTCTAATCTAACTTGAAGAGCTGCGGTTCCCCTGCTCCGTTGAGGGGGAAAGAGGAACCGCAACCGGAGTTCGCCTCACGTCTGAGCCAGGGCAGCTTCAGCGCGGCGGATCAGGGAATTATCGCGATCGCCACTGCCGCGCAAGTTGAACATGCTGGCGGCCATGAAGGTCGGCCGCAGCGAGGGAGCTAGTTGATACACGTCTTCCAGCACGGCGCTGGAGAATTTGTAGTCGTGCGAATCAGTGCCTTTAGCGAAGATCAGTCGCCGCGCCTGCTTCATCAGTGGCCCGATCTGGTTCGGGTCGCGGGTCAACAGCGCCAGCGTCTTGCGAGCCGCCTGCATCCGATCGCGAGTCACGTCGGCGAGAATTTCGTCGACGCCGTTCTTGGTCTGGACCGGCTCCAGAGCATCGAGCTTGTCTGAAGCGACTTTACCTCGTCCCTGCATCGCCTCACGGAAGAACGGTAAAAACGCCGCCGACTGTAACAGTAGGTAGGCTCGGGTACGTTCACTGGCGGAGGTTTCGTAGGCAAAATGGAGGGCATTGAGCGAGGTCAGCGTGTGCAGCCCGACGATGCCCGGTTGACGCATCAGCAGTTCGCCGGCATGCAGGAACAAGCCGTTCCAGATCGTCGCCGGATGGACCCCGTCGTTGATGTGATCGGCGACGAGTTTGGACGCCTCAGCGGCGGACAGGGTGCGCAGGGCGGTCAAAATCTCTTTGCTGACCGCTGGATCCCGTTTGCCGGCGAAGCTGAGCGGCTTGAGCGTTTCCAGCCGGACCAGGTTGTCGCGTCCGGGCTTGTCGCGCCAGTCGTCACGGGTAGCGGGATTGGTCCCCTCGTGGTCGAGCATGCCGTAAGCCAGAGAGCGCAGCACCGGTTCGGCATGTCGCCAGCCAATGGTCTGCAAAGTTCGCCAGGCGTTGGCGGCGTAGATGGCCTTGTGACCGATGTCACGGAAGTCGCGTGCCCCTAGCCGCCAGAACGGCTCGAAGACTTCGGCGGCTCCGGCGGTCCGCCACCAGGCCGTAATGCCGCGATCCGCTTTCTCCACATCCCAATTATCCATGCCGTCGAGGAAGGTCTGCTTGGCTGTCGCCTCGCTGGGCAGCTTGGTGGCGTCCGCCGGGGCCAAGCGCCAGTCGCCCTCGGCCTTGTTGCGGGCTTGCGACGATTTGAAGTAATCAATGGACCACAACAGCGGCAGCCAGCGGTCCTTGTCAGCGGCGGCCAGACTAGCTAAATGGGCGGAGTTGATGACGAGGACAGCATGGAACTTGAATCCCACCGGGCGGGGCTGAATGCCGCGTACCCCAGCGAGAAAGACAGCGGCCAGCAACTCTTGATAGCTCGTGCCCTCTCGGATGCGAGCTATCACCTTATCGAGCAACTGTTCGCGAGGTGTGTCTTCGAGCAGACGCACTAGCGGTTCGACGTCACTGGCGACTTGGGCGAGACGAACTTCCTTGGGGGCGGCGTCGAGTTCGGGCAAACGAGAGAGAAAGGCAAAACTACCCGCGGCGGCGGTGGCGCTTACGAACCCGCGTCGACTGATCGAGTCGGACATGAGAGATCTCCTTGGCGCTGCGAGGGAGAGGAGCCAGGAGAGAGCGGCCGGTCGGTCCTGCTAGCCTCCAACCGCGCGCGGAGACGTACTTGTCGA
The DNA here is from genome assembly GCA_937923405.1 of uncultured Gemmataceae bacterium. GTDB lineage: Bacteria > Planctomycetota > Planctomycetia > Gemmatales > Gemmataceae > CALDUY01. The sequence continues at coordinate 88,734 of CALDUY010000018.1, forward strand.
TAAATCAACCACCCGACTCCGCCCACTAGCGCGTAGGGCATACCGACCATGAGCAGAATGCTGTTGTTGAACGCGCGAGCCAGACGAGCCTGATCTTCTTCCTCCACACTGGAGGTGTTCGGCACCGCTTCCTGACACATCGGACAGGCACGCACAGTTGGCACCAGGCACCATACGGTCAAAAGTAGCAGCCAGGCTGTGAGGTTGGACCGGAACATGGACGCACTCCTTAAACTACTCGACATTGTACCGCGCGGTCACGCCACTGGATAGAGGCGATAGAGCATCCAGTAGACCACTACTCCCGTGACGGAGACATACAGCCAGACTGGAAAGACCCATTTGGCCAGCCGACGATGTTGCTGAATGCGGTCGCGTAGTCCCTGATAAGCCAGCACCAGGGCCAGCGGCGCGGTCGGGATCGCCAGGATCGTGTGCGACAACAAGACGACGTGATAGACTGTGGCAGCCCACTCCGGCGCACCATAGCAGTTCCAACTGAAGCGAGTTGGTTGTCCGCCTTTGACGTACAGATGATAGAAGAGATACGAGGTCAAAAATATCCCTGAAACGAGGATCGCTGTCAGCATGCTGGCCTTGTGCAAACGGATCAGCCCGGCCTTGACTGCGATGAACCCCAGCACTAACAACACGCCGGCTAGAGCGTTCAGACCGGCGTTAAAGAGGGGGAAATCGCTGGGCATCCACGCCGGGACGGTTTTTTGGGTCAACCGCTCGATGTGCCGACGTAGCCCGCGCTGGTTCTTATCAAAGTACCCCTCGGGAAACGAGGGACTATCCATCCCTTCGTAGTAGCCCACCAAGTTGCCGTCGCGATCGACGAGCAACAACTTCTGGACGTGGATCGGTTTGCCGGGATCGCCGCTTCCTCGCGTGGGCAACAACATCGTCTTCAACAGAGCGTCGATCTCTTCGGGATCGCCACGGAGAAACAACCAACGATCCCGGTCGGCTCCGAAGGAGTCGGCATAGTCGCGCAACTGGTCCAGGCTGTCCCGTTCTGGATCAACGGAAAAAGTGACCAGAACTACGTCGTCGCGCTGACCCAAGCCCGCTTGCAGCTTCTGCATCGTCTGGGTGACGGCGGGACACTTGCCGTCCTGACAGTAGGTCATGATGAACGAAGCAATCCAGACCTTGCCCTTCAGATCGTCGCGACGAACCGTCTTGCCGGAGCGTTCGGTGAAGGCGAAGTCGCCCACCGGCAAGGAGAGATCGAGAGCCTCGGCATAGACGATGCCAGGAAGCAACAGTACCAGAACAACCAGGCCACGCAAGTTCACGGTTTGCCCTTCTGGAGCATCTCGGCGATCTTAAGACCATCCTCGGCGTCGTGTAGCGGCCCCAACAGAGAATCAGGCATCAACACAATCATCATCATCACCCCGAGGATGAATGCTGGTATTAATAGGAAGTAGAGCAGCTTCCAATCCCACTTCAGGTGCATGAAAATCCAAGCGACCAGCGATGCCTTGATAATGGCGACGGTCAGTATGGCTAAGAAGCTCTGAAAGTGCGTGATCGACTTTTGATCGGCCAGCGTGTTGAAGAAGAACGAGGCGATGGTGCAGATAGCCAGCGCTCCGGCGACAATCATGTAGGATTGAAACGTCGGGCCGTGGCTATCGCTGGCAGCAGTGGTGTCAGCCATAAGAGTATCTTTCCTTCGCTTGTTGCTGCCCCGCCCCCTCATCCCTAAACCCACGAGGGAAGAAGGACCATTTCGCCTCTTCCTCCCCACAAAGGAGAGGGACCATTTCCCTTGGTTCTCCCCTCTCCCCCGAGGGGAGAGGGGGCAGGGGTGAGGGGTGAGCAGCGTGTGTCGAGGGTTACACCAGGTACAACAACGGGAACAGGAAAATCCAGACGATGTCGACGAAGTGCCAATACAGGCCGGTGATCTCCAGCATGTTGGCATGTTGCGGCCCTAGCTGGTCCCGGAAGCCCATCCACCAGATGCCGACAAAGATGACAATTCCGCCCAGCACGTGCAGAGCGTGGAAGCCGGTCATCGCGAAGTAGCACGACGCCCACATGTTGCCGTAGGGAATCGCCGGACTGAGCGGCAGTTCGTGATGGTAATGATGGCCTTCGTGCAGAATGTGGTTGACTCGTCCGCCCACCTCGGCAGGGCTGAGCGGGCTGCGATAGGTATCGCCGACCACTGCGCCATTCATCGCTACCAATGTTGCCGAACACTTCAACGGCAGAATCGTTTTGATGTTCTCCTCGTAGGCGTTCTTTAGGGAAGCGTCGGCTTCCTTCTCCTCGATCAGCTTGTCCGCCTTGTCGAGCAGTTCGCTGACCTTGACCACGACTGGCGAGGCCAGGATGTCAAGTTGACCGGCGACTTCTTTCCGCTTCGCCTCGCGTTTGTCCTCTGCCTCGGCTTGGATGGTTGCTTCGAGTTTGTCTCGTTCGACCTTGAAGTCGCTCACTAGTTTGTGGACGGCGGCAAACTCGTTTTTGAGAGAACTGTCTGCCTCAGCCTGTGCCTGAATCATCGGACCAATCTGTTCCAGCAGCTTGGGATTAGGTGTGTCCTGCAAAATCGTCTCCATCTGCTTGCGGATCCGTTCGACATACTGCATGCCGACATTGTGGAACTGTTTCTGCCGCGTCTGACTCATTCCAGGCACCAGTTCGCCCATGTGTCCGGGCAAGATGTCGTGATCGATCTTGGCCTTGTACTCGAACCCCTTGATGACAAGAAACACCAATCCCAGCGCAGTCGTCAGACCGATGTACATCGTCGCCTGCTTCATCTTATTGTTGTGGGCGGCATAGTGGGCCAGCACCACAGTTAGCGACGAGGCGATCAGCACAAAGGTATTGATCGCGCCGATGGCCTCGGACAGATGCACCTGCCTGGGACTGGGCCATTTGATCAGTCCGTTTGGGTCGCTTGGGATCGAGTTGCGCAGAATGACGTAAGTGCCGATCAGCGCCGTGAAGAACATGATTTCTGTGACCAGGAACAGCCACATGGCGAGCTTGCCGTTGGGTAAAGGCATGCCCATCAGGTTGGGTTGTTCCGCATGATGCGTGTCACTCATGGTCCGTCCCTCAGCGAATCAGCAACAAGTGAATGGATCGATCAACAAATAAGACAAACAACAGTCCAGGCAGATAAATCAGCGAAGCCCGCAGTACGCGGCGGGCCTGCTCCACGGTCGGCGAGACAGCAAAATAGATAGTGGAGCGAATAAAGGTCAGGCCCAACAGCAACGCTCCCACGACGTAGAGCCATGAGGCGCTGCCCAGCAGAACCGGCCCCAGACTACAGGCCGCCAGCGCCACACAGTAGAGGATCATCTGTCGCGCGGTCAATGAGCCGTCCGCATCGGTGACGGGCAGCATGACCAGTCCGGCACGAGCGTACTCCTCGCGATACATCCAGGCGATGGCCAGGAAGTGCGGCACCTGCCAGAGAAACAAGATGACGAACAGGGTCATCGCCTCGGGGCTGACCTCGCCGGTGACAGCGGCCCAGCCGATGACGGGCGGCATCGCTCCGGGAATGGCTCCAATCAGCGTGTTCAAGGTCGTGATCCGCTTCAGCGGAGTATAGACACAGACGTAGCTGAAAAAGGTAAACGCGGCCAGGATCGCGGCACAGGGGGAGGCGAGCGTCAGCCAGAGATAGGCCGTACCTACCACGCCACAGACTACGCCAAATCCCAGCACCTCTAGAGAAGACATTCGTCCCGCGGGTAAGGGACGGTTCCGAGTCCGCCTCATCCGAGCGTCACTGTCGCATTCTAGCCATTGATTCAGCGCGCTGGCCCCCGTGGCCACTAAAGCTGTACCTAAAACAGCGTGAAAGAAGATCGCTAATGGGATATTTGGCAGACTGGCCAGCAATACCCCGATGCCAACGGTGAACAACACCAGTACCGAGATGCGCGGCTTGGCCAAGATGACGTAGTCGGCCAACCGAGCCGAGTTCTGCGGACGGGAGAGGGAGACGGCTTTCATGCGGCATCTCCCAGTGGTTGGTCAGTAGACACGGAAGCCTCGTTGGTGCGGGCCGTTCGACAAACCAGTACGGTCAACGCCACGCTGACCAGAAAGATCGCCGTGCCCAGCAAATGATGTCCGGAGCGAGTGAAATCTAACGCCCAATCGTTGGGCACCATCTTGGGTAGCACACCTGGCACAGCGAAGCGGCGCATCCAGGCCTCGACGCCGAAGATCGGCTGAATCAGTACCAACACCAGCAGGACGCGGCCCAATCGGCTGGCTGGATCACCGGAAGCGCGGAGCCGAGTCACCAACGAGAACGCCAAGCCGACCACCGCGAAGGCCAGCAACACATGCAACCGCTGCGCGTGTGGATGCAACAAGTGTCGCACGATCGCTCCGAAGACGATCTGGACGTAGACCAATACGACGAAGGCGATCGCTAGTTTGCGAAGATGAGCTGCGGCATTGGGGGTCTGCCAGGTGCGGGAGAGCAGTACAGCGACGGCAACCAGGGTAGCAAACGCCAACTGAGCGAAGCAGCCGTGGAAGGCGGCCAGTTCATCTCCAGCCAGGGCGTTCCACTTCACACGCAGAATGCCGAAGATCCCCTGGGCGCTGACCATCGCCAACGCCAGCCAGCCGAGATAGCGCCGCCAGCCGGTTGCGGCCAACTGTAACCCCACGGCCAACACGATGGCACACAGTCCCACGGCCCAGCCGAACAACCGGTGGGCATGCTCGATCAGCAGGCCGACTGGGGTTTCCTTCAGATTGAGCGTGAAGAAGTACCACGGTTCGCGCAGACTGACCTGATCGGCCATCCCAACGCCCTTGGTGGTGGTTTCGGCACCAAGGACAGCCAAGGGCAGGGCAGCGACCAAAGTCAGCCAAGCCCAGGCACGCAGCCAATTCGGAACAGGGGACATCGTCGACGCGGGGTTCATTTCAGATCCAGGTTCAACCGCCACGCCGGACCTGCCTCTGGTCCGACGTGGCGCGGTTGCTCAGTGGGCCGCCACTACCGCTGGACCTTTGGCGTCCGTCTGCGGAGCGTAGTCCTGCTCTGTGTCCGGATGACCGTACTCATACGGTCCACGATAGACAACGGGCGTCTCTTCGAAGTTGCCGTGCGGCGGCGGCGACGGAGCCGACCATTCCAGCGTGTTGGAGTGCCAGGGGTTCCGTTCCGCACGCGGTCCCCAGATCAGGCTGTAGAAGAAGTTCGCCACGAAGATGAACTGGGCCAACCCCAGCAGAATCGCACTGACCGACATGAAGACATTCAGCGGTTGCAGGTGCTGGAAGACATCGTAAATCGTAATGTCGTAGTAGCGACGCGGATGCCCACCCACGCCGATGATGTGCATCGGGTAGAAGGTGCAGTTGGCCAGAATGAACGTCAGCACGAAATGCACCTTGCCCCAGGTTTCGTTCATCATGCGGCCGAACATCTTGGGGAACCAGAAATAGATCCCCGCGAAGATGCCGAAGATGCTCGACATGAACAAAACATAGTGAATGTGCGCGACAATGAAGTAGGTGTCGTGGATGTACACGTCCACTGGGGTGGCCGCCATGAAGATGCCCGACAGCCCGCCGATGACGAACATGGCGACGAAGGCCAGGGCGTTCAGCATCGCTGTCGTGTACTTGATGTTGCCGCCCCAGATCGTGCCCAGCCAGTTGAACGTCTTGACCGCGCTGGGTAGAGCAATCATGATCGTCGCCAGCATGAAGCCGGTGCCCAAACGAGGATCCATGCCCGACTGAAACATATGATGGCCCCAGACAATGAAGCCCAATCCAGCGATACCGGCGATGGCGTAGACCATCGGCTTGTAGCCGAACAGCGGCTTACGGGCAAAGACGGAGATAATGTCGGACACCATGCCCATGGCCGGCAGAATCATGATGTACACCGCCGGATGCGAGTAGAACCAGAACAAGTGCTGCCAAAGTAACGGCTGGCCGCCACCGGGGCCGGTGTGCCAGTTGCCGAACGCCATGCCCGCTGGCGGCAGGAAGAACGTCGTGCCCAAAGTCTTGTCGAGCAGTTGCAGGATCAAGGCGACAGTGAGGACCGGCAAAGCCATCGCCTGCAAGATGGCGGTGATGAACATGGCCCAAATGCTCATCGGCATGCGGAAGAAGGTCATGCCGGGAGCGCGCATGTTGACGATGGTGGTGATGTAGTTCACCGACCCCATCATCGACGAGATGCCGACAAACAGCAGCGACACCAGCCAGAGAATCTGGCCGTATCCCGAAGGTGGTCCCGCTGGCGACTGGAACCCGGAACCAGCCGGCATACCGGCACTAGCCAGCGTCGGATACGACGTCCAGCCGGAACCGGCTGCACCTCCCTCGACGAAGAAGCTCCAGATGATGGTGATGAGTGCTGGCCACATAAACCAGTACGACATCATGTTCAGCTTGGGGAAGGCCATATCCGGGGCGCCGATCTGCAGCGGAATCAGGAAGTTGCCGAACGCTCCCGTCAGCCAGGGGATGATAACGAAAAAGATCATCACGCTGGCATGCATGCTGAACACCATGGTGTAAAACTCGGGCGACATCTTCTCGCCCCAGCTGGCGGGGAACCAGCGGCCGATGATCGGAATGGTGCCATTAGGCCAGCCGACCTGAAGCCGCACCAGCAGCGCCAGCGCTCCGCCGACGAACAGCATGATCAGTCCAGTGAATAGGAACTGAATTCCAATGATTTTGTGATCTTCCGAGAAGACGTACTTGCGCAAAATGCTCATCTCGGGATGAGCATGCGTTTCGGTTGTGTGAGAGTGACTGACGCTCATAAGCACCTCAACTTCGAATTCGTTCTGCAACTGGCATCGATCAATTCGCGCCTGTTATCGCATGGAGACGGCAGCTTCCAGCGAGGTGGCCTTCTGGGCCCCGCGCGAGTACTGCAGCCAGGCGTAGTAGGATTTTTCGTCGGCATGCACATAGAGCCGACCCCGCATGGCGTAGTGACGGCTACCGCAGAGTTCCTGACAAGCGATCTCCCAGTTATCGGCTTTGTTGCCGCTTGTCTCCAGTTCACCCTTGAGGTCGGCGACCCTAGCCTCAAGCGGTTCACGACCAGACGGCGTGACCACCTCGACCAGCTTAGTTTTACTGTTGAACGCTAAGGTTACTGGTTTGCCGGTGGACCGCTCGCGGACCACAAACTCGCAGTTGGACTTCTCGGCATTGAACCACATGGGGATGGTCTTGCCCGGTAAGGTGTCCTGCTTTAATCGCAGGTTCGGCAAGGTGAAACTGTGCAACACGTCCAGGGTGCGGATCCACAACTTGACGTTCGCGTTCTTCCAGACATGTAGTTCATTGATGGCATGCACATCGTCAAAGTTGGGATTCTCGGCCCAGAGGCGACTCTTGAGATTAGAGGCAGCCTTCTGGTCTTCGTCCTCATAGTGGAACTGTTGATTGTCCAGGGGATAGCGCATGCGCCATTCCCACTGGCGAGCTAGGACGCTGACTGTCAGATCCGGCGCGGGCATCCGAGACTGGTACTTGATCTTCTCCCAAACGCCGATCTGGGCGATGGCGATGCCAAGCAGCAGGGCAGCGGGAATCGCCGTCCACACTAGTTCTAACGTGTGGTTGCCGTGCGTGTAAACTGACTTTTCCCCTCCGCGATCGACAAATTTCCACATAGCGTAGACCAGCACTACCTCGGTCAGGACAAAAAAGAACGTCGTCAGACCGAGAATGGCGTAGAAGAGGTTGTCCACGCCGCCGCCGAACGTCGAGATGTTCTCCGGTAGCCACCACCCGAAGAACGGAGCGGCGAACCAGATCAAGAACGTGGCCAACAAGATGACGCCGAAGAAGATGCTCCAACCCTTCTGCACGGGATACGCTCCTGGTGAGAGAGGATACGGGAATGGCCCATGAATTTTAGTGTTTCTCGCCTGGGGACGGATAGACCTTGTGCTTGACGTCGTCGGGCAGCATCCCCGGATAGGGCAGTGCTTGGACGAAGTTGACTAGATCCCACATCTCCTGATCGGCCAGGGCGTGAGCCGGCATTCCCGACGGAGGAATTCCGCCAGAAATCCGCCAGTAGATGTCGATGGGCCGACGGCCGCCGCGGTAGTTTGTCTCGGTCAGGTTCCGCGCTCGTACCAGCGTCCCCCAGGCGTCGTAGCGGTAGGCCGACTGTCGACCGTAGTCCATGTGGCACTTGAGACACTCGGCTTTGCCGATGAACAGTTTGTAGCCACGACTGATCGATTCGTGCATCTCTTCGGGAGTCGCGCTGCTATAGGGATAAGCAGCAGGCCGGTTCGGTTCCATCTTGCTGGCTCTGGCCCATTGCCCGGTGTACTGGATGGCTCGCTGATAGACGAACTTCTTGAGATCGTCGCCGATCTGGTTTTTGTCGCGCGCCAACACCATCAGCGTGTCATACTCGACTTCGCCACGCAGACTCAGATGAATGACATAGCTGGCCAGCTGCTCTAGTTCGTGTCGCGGCAACAAGCCGAAAGCCGGCATCGACGTACCGTCGATCCCTTTCTCCAGAGTGCGAATCAGGTCTTCCTTGCGCGGCTTGCCGCTGGCGATGGCCGCCTTGGTGGTCGAGAGAAACTTGAATACCCCCTGGCGATAATCGCGCGGGTGCGGATCGACCCAGGCTCCGGTGGGACCGCGCCCATCGCCAGCCACGCCATGACAGTGCATGCAATGACGGCGGTATAGCTCGCTGCCTTTGGCCAATGTCGTGCTGCGCGGATCGACGACCGTCAGTTTGTTCAGCGTGTCGCTGTCGGTGACCAGGTAAGTGATGTCATCGTCGCTAATATCTTCGCCGAGGTTCTCGCTGAGCAACGATTCGTAGAGTTTGAGATTCTCTTCCGCCTCTTCGCGTTTGCCTCGGGGAGCGCGGGTCGGCTCGATCGGCGCGATCGACGGAGCGGCAGGCGTGCCGAACAGTTCTTCCAACGCTTTGGTCAGCTCAGCGCGGTCTTTGCGGTCGATGTCTTTGGGATCCACAACGACCTGAAAGAGCTTTTTGTCAGCGGCCTCGCGGATGGCCTCGTCGAGTTTGCCCGGTGGAGGCAAAGCGACTCGATAGTCCGTGGTGTTTTCTGTCTTCAACACCAAATCCGCTCGCTCCGGATAGCGAAGAGCCGCCGGATAGCGGTTGCTGTCGTCACATCCTGCGAGGAAGATCACGACCAGACCGGCCGCGACGACCAGCGAGCGTGAAAGAGTTGTCGCCTGTCGATGCATCACGTGGAGAGCCTCCCGATGCTTCCTTCGAGTTAAGGAAGGGGCTGGTATCGTGGGAACAAGCGTGTTGTAGGTTCCCAGGATCACTCGTCAAGCTTCTGCAAGATGTGTGCCGTGCAACTTCCTAGAATGACTAGCAGCGAGAACGCCTTTGGGCGATCTCACGAGCGAGAAGAAAATCCGTCATTGTTTCCCGTTTTCGAGAACAGGAGCCTCTCCTTTGGCTGCCTTCCTCTACCGCCTCGGCAGGCTGTTGCAACTGATCGGTCTGATCCTGCTTCCCCTGGCCATCGTCGCCAACATCAGTCCGACCAACGAAATCGATCTGAAAACCTCGTTGATGCTGTCGGGCTTCGGCGTGGCTATCTTCATTCTGGGCTGGCTGATCCAACAAGCAGGCAAACCACAAGGTTGACATGATGCGACAAGCTTGCGGTGTTCTTCTGGCACTAGTCTCCTCGCTGGCCGCGGAGCCTGGCTCGGTGGTGATACCCGGCGACTCCAAACCGACCGCCAGCCGCTTCGAGGAAGCTCGCCGCCGCCTCCAGGCCGGCAAGGGCAGCGAGGCCATCGATCTGTTGCGAACCATCCTCGATTCCTCGGCCAATGAACTCGTCCAGGTTGGCGAGGGCCGCGCTGTCGGCGCAAAGCAACTGGCCCACGCACTGCTAGCCCAGCTCAAGCCGCAGGAGCTAGCCAGCTATCGCAAGCGCGTTGAGGTCCAGGCGCGTCGCTGGCTAGAGCAGGCTGATGAAACGGGGGAACTCACGTCATTGTACCGCCTCGTCGAAGAAGCATTTTGCACCCCCCAGGCAATGCTGGCGCTGGATCGGCTCGGCGACCGGGCCTTCGAGCGTGGCCGGTTCGAGGAAGCCGAAGCGTGGTGGAGACTGCTGTCGCCGCTCGAAATTGTCACGCCGCAAGATCAAGATATAGCCGCTCTTCATTATCCAGATTGTCCCCTGGAGATGCAAGCGCGGGTGCAGGCCAAGCAACTGCTGGCTCGTCTTCTTCGTCGACAGGCCAGTTGGCCGCGCGACCTGGAGGCTTTTCGTCAGCGTCACCCCAAAGCAGCGGGTCGGCTGGCCGGACGCGACGGCCTCTATGCCGACACCTTAGCGGCACTGGGGGCACGCGGTCCGTGGGAGATCTCCCAGCGCGACTGGCCCACTTTTGCCGGCAGTCCCTCACGCGGCCAGCTTGCCGCCGCTCCGCCCCGATTGCTCGACCAGCTGTCGCAGCTAGGCAAAGTCGGTCCGGCTTGGCGGTTCGATCTGGAACGTCGCGAACTGCGGGATCGTCCCTTTACCCCGTTCGAGCCGGACAAGGAATTGGACATGGTGCGACGCTTGGCGTTCTATCCGGTGCTGGTGGGGCATCAGGCGATCGTCGCCGACGCCACCACCATCACCGCCTATGACTTGAAGACTGGACGCATCGAGGACTGGTACGATGCCAAGAAGGTCGGCATCGGCGGACTGCATCCAAACCTGAATCTGCCTGCGCCGCTAGATCTACGTTACACGCTGACCGTGGCGGAGGGCTGTCTGTTTGCTCGTCTGGGCACGCAACGGATCCGTGATGTTCGACCTCGTGCCGGCGCGATGGGCGAACCGGGCCGCCGACCTCTGGGCGACGTTGGCGAAAGCGTCTTGGTCAGTTTGTCCTTGCAGCCCAAGGCCACCGGTTCGCGTTTTCGCTGGAGTGTGCGCGGCTTCGATCCGGGACGCAAGGAATGGGCTATCTTCGAGGGATCGCCGGTAGTCCGCGAGGGCCGCGTCTGGATCGCTGCCACTCGCTTCGAAGGTGACCGCGTAGTGACAGCGGTCCACTGCTACCCAGCGCATCCGGAAGACAACACCGCGCCGCTGTTGTGGAAAACCGATCTATGCGAAACTCGGGAGTTGCAGCCCGCCACTAGCGCCGCGGAGTTGGACAAGAAGGAACGCCGCCGACATCATCTGCTGACGCTGGCCGGGTCAAAGGTGATTTACTGCTCGCATTCCGGGGTGATCGTCGCCCTGGATGCTCGAACTGGACGCCGCGCCTGGGCAGTCCGCTATCCACAGCGTGCTGAACTACTGCCCGAGGATACACCGCTCTTACGCGATCTTTTACCTCCGCTGTTTGCGGAAGGCCGACTCTACGTTGCCCCCAGTGATTCCGACCGCTTGCTCTGCCTCGATCCCAACACAGGAGCGACAATCTGGCAGCGCGAGCATCTTGACGTGGCCCATCTAGTTGGCGTAGGACAGGGCCGGCTGATCTTCACCACTTGGCGCAACCCCGGCATGGGCCGACTAGAGGCCGGCGGGCTGCGAGCCGTGCGGGCCGACACCGGCGACGATGACGGCGGCTGGCTGCTGCCCGACGATGGCGGCGGCTTGGTGCCGTTTGGGCGGCCGCTTCTGGTCGGCGATCTCGTTCTTTGGCCGACGGCGCGGCGACCCTATGGCGTCTTTGCCGTGCGCCAGCTCGACGGTCAACAGCCCGACAATCCCTCGCTGTTGCACCGCATTCCCTCAGGGAACCTGGTCTATGCCAATGGCTGTCTGCTGGTGACGGATGGTCGGCTGATGTCGGCTTTCGTGCCGCCCGACTGGCTGCCGTGGGAGGACGAGCCGCGCATCGGACTGCAGCGCGAGTCGTGGCCGCAGCGACTAGACGCCTTGGTGCAACAACGTGCCTACCGTGAGATTCTCGACGATGCCCAACTGCGTCATCGACCCCTGGAGGATGCCCACGGCTTGCCCCAGAGCGCCGCCTGGCTGGCCCGTCAGGCTCTGAGAGAACCACCGCCTCCGCCGCCACGCGCCGCATCGTCCGCCGACGAGAAGCCCCCTCCGCGCTCGGTCCGGTTGGACATTCGGCTGGAACCGTTCGAACGATTCTTGCACGCCGACGAGCTAGCCTTGCTTTGCGCAAAACCAAACCAAGTGCGACTGCGGTCGCGTGCCACGGGGGAGCTGCGCTGGCGAGCCGAACTACCGTTCACACCGACCTGGGCACGCCGCTTCGAGACGCTGCTGCTGCTGGGTGGCGAGGCGGGGTTGGCCGCCGTCGAGGCCGAGCGTGGCACCCCGTACTGGAGCTTTCCCGCTCCGGTACGGAATCGGTATCCGGCGGCGCGGACCGACTCACCGCGTGTCGCTCTGGAGCCGCTGCCGCCCGAACCGCTCACCAATTTCCATCTAATCGGATCTTATTTAGTCTGTTTGCAAGGGCGACGACGGTTGCTCGGGCTTGAGGCTCGCACTGGCGCAGTGCTTTGGCAGCGATTGGCTCCGGGGGCGGCTTTTGAGCTGCCCGCGCCGCGCGGCCAGCTATCCCATCTGACCGTGATCGACGACTCTCGTCTTCTGCTTCAAGCTGCTCGCCAGTGCTGGCTGCTCGACGCTCGTTCCGGAGCGATCCTCACCTCGCATCTGACCGAGTTGGCTCCCTGGCCGCGAGCGCCGCTGGTCACGTCGGATCATATCTGCCTGGTCACGAAGGACCGCGACGTCACCTTCCTCGATCGAGCCACTGGACGCCTCGCCCAGGTCTACACGCTCTCGGGAGAGACGATCCGCAGTGGCGAGCCTCCCCTGGTATTGCCCGGTTCGCAGGGGTATCTCGTCCTCGAACCGTTGAACTTCACCTATCGACTGCAACTGCTCGACCGCAAGCGCTGTCAGCCGCAGTGGTCCCGTTCGCCCTGGCTGGACCTGCCGCGACTCGATCCGACCGGCTGGTGCTGGGACAACTCGACGCTGTATCATGCCAGCGGTGGCAAGCTGCGTGCTTGGTCACTGCCCGCTGCTCGGTTGCTCTGGGAGTGCGACTTACCTGCCGATGAGCCGTGGCACCTGTGCCATCAGGGAAGCCGGTTGCTCGTCTGGCGTGCGGGGGCCGATGCTGTCCGCTTCCACTTCCGCTGGTTGGGAGCGGCCCTACAATGGGAGACAGGACCGTTGCCTCATGGGGCGGGTTGGTCGCTGTTGGTCTTCGAGGCCGACAAGGGACGGCTGCTGGAGCGGCTGGACCTGGATCCGGAAGCGATCCCTCGTCGTCCAGCCCAGACCGCGACGGTGCCGCCGACTGTCTGGCCGGTGTTCGGCCTGAGGCAGGATCCCGCCGCCGTGCCGGGGCCGCTCGTGCTACGGGATCGGCTCGGCGTCGTCGCCGCCGTCGGCAACCGGATCGCCTTATTTCCCCCATCGCTGACTTCCTCGAAATGAACTCACTATGCCAAACATCCGTTGCAAGAATTGCGGGTTGACGATGCAGGTTCCCCCAGGAGGCCGACGGCTGTGCGGCTGCGGCTCGTGGCTCTCCGGAGATGATGCGGCCAGCGTGCCAACGGTCGCTCCCCTGGCCGACGCCCCGCCGCTGCTCGATGCCGCTCCGGTTTCCGAGGAGAAGTGGCCCAAGATCGAAGGCGACCTGTCGGCGATCGAACGGCTCAACGACGGCTACCGCCGCATCCGCAAGGAGTTGGCCAAGCAGATCGTGGGGCAAGAGCGCGTACTAGAGGAGCTGTTGATTTCGGTCTTCGCGCGGGGCCACTGCCTGCTAGTCGGCGTGCCGGGACTGGCCAAGACGCTGATGATCCGTGCCCTGGCCGACTCGCTCAGTTTGAGTTTCTCGCGCATTCAGTTCACCCCAGATCTGATGCCGTCGGACATCACCGGCACCGAGGTGTTGCAGGAAGACAAATCGACCGGACAGCGGATGTTCAAATTCCTGCATGGCCCCCTGTTCGCCAACGTCGTGCTGGCCGACGAGATCAACCGCACTCCACCGAAAACTCAGGCGGCTCTGCTAGAAGCGATGCAGGAACGTCAGGTCACGGTCGGCGGACAAAAGCACAAGCTACCCGACCCCTTCTTCGTGTTGGCGACGCAGAACCCCATCGAACAGGAAGGCACCTATCCGCTGCCGGAAGCCCAGCAGGATCGCTTCATGTTCAACATCTTCGTCGATTATCCCGAGGAAGAGGAAGAGTTCCGCATCGTCGAGATGACCACCTCGACGCATAGCGCTAAGATCGACCGGGTGCTGTCGGCGACGGACATTCTGGAGATGCAGGACATCGTTCGCAAGGTGCCGGTCGCTCCCTATGTGATCCGCTACGCGATGAAGTTCACTCGACTGACGCGGAAGGGCAGCCGAGTCGGTGTCGGCCTGAACACTCAGAAGAAGGTGGACACCGAGGTACCGGACTTCGTTCGCGACTACGTCACTTGGGGAGCGGGTCCGCGAGCCTCGCAATTCCTGATCCTGGCGGCCAAAGCGCGAGCAGTGCTGCACGGCCGCTACTACGTCAGCTGCGAGGACGTGCGCGCGGTGGCTCCCCCGGTGCTGCGGCATCGGATCATCACCAACTTCAACGCCGAGGCCGAGGGCGTACGTCCCGACGACATCGTTCGCCGCCTCGCCGAACTGATCCCGCGCGACCCTGCCGAGAAGGGGTAATTCAGTTGCCCGAAAAAAATAGAACACGCATCTGCGCTACACGGACCTACGGCCACGGATTTGATGGATTAAATCATGACTTCTCTTTGTTTATCCGTGCTCGTCGATCTGTGTGCCGAAGGCCCGTGTTCCATTCTGAATAATCGATTCCCGAATAATTGATTTCCATCATGCAAGATCCACACAAGTACCTCGATCCCTTGACGCTGGCCAAGGTGCGGAGCCTGGAGCTACAGGCGCGGCTCATCGTGGAGGGCTACCTCTCGGGAATGCACAAGTCGCCCTACCACGGTTTCTCTGTCGAGTTTGCCGAGCATCGTGAATACGTTCCCGGCGACGATCTGAAGCATCTCGACTGGAAGGTCTTCAGCCGAACGGGCCGCTTTTACCTCAAGCAGTACGAGGAAGAAACCAACCTGACGCTGTGGCTACTGGTCGATGCCTCCGAGTCGATGCGCTACGGGTCGGGCGAACTGGGCAACGACGGCCAGCCGCTCTTGAGGAAGTATGACTATGCCAGCATGGCGGCCGCTGCCCTGGCCTATCTGACACTGCATCAGCAGGACGCGGTTGGTCTGGTAACCTACGATCATACGGTGCGATCGCTGCTACGACCAACGAGCCAAGCTTCGCACCTAAAACAGATCGTCAATATCCTCAATCGAGGGCCGGGCAAGGAGCGCACCGCGCTAGCTCCGATCTTTCACGATCTGGCCGAACGCATCACGCGGCGCGGTATCATCGTCATCGTGTCCGACTGTTTCGACGAGCTGGACGACATTCTCACCGGGTTGAAACATCTGCGGCACAAACGGCATGAGGTGCTGCTGGTGCAGGTGCTGGACGCTGCCGAGTTGGAGTTCCCCTTCCAAGAAGCGACCTTATTTCGTGGAATGGAACAAGAGCCAGAGTTGCTCACCGACCCGCGCACACTGCGGGAGGGCTACTTGGAGAACCTGAATGGTTTTATCGAGCAACTTCGCACTGGCTGCCTGATGCAGAACATTGACTATGTGCAGTTGCGAACCGATGCCTCCTTGGGCAAGGTGTTGGCCGCCTACCTGGCTCATCGGTTGTCGAGGACAAGATAATGCCTCCCTACTGTTTTGCTGATTTCACGTCACGCCGACGATACTAAGACGGGAGAACGTCACCGTGGTTGCCATCTTCGCGCTCTTCGATGCCCCCCTCTCGGCAGCGGCGCTGGCCGGGGCGGCGGTGTCGATTCCCGTCATCATCCATCTGCTCAACCGCCGACGCTTCAAGATCGTCGAGTGGGCCGCCATGCGATTTCTGCTGACGGCTCAGAAGAAGAACGCCCGGCGGATGCGGATCGAGCAACTTTTGCTGCTGCTGGTGCGTTGCCTTGTGGTGCTGGGGCTGGTGCTGGCCATGCTCAGCGTCACGCCCTGGGCCGAGTCGATCTGGCGCTGGCTGAACCCCTCCGGCGGCAAGGGGGTACTGATCGGCGGTGCCCGCACCCATCGCATCGTCGTCGTTGATGGCTCGCTGAGTATGTCGGTGCGGGTCGGCGAGCAAACCTGTTTCGAACGGGCCCGCGAATTGGCCGAAAAGATCGTCGAGGAAGGAGCGGGCGGCGACGGCTTCAGCGTGGTGTTGATGGCTTCGCCGCCACGACGCATCGTCCCGGAACCGTCGGAAGATGCTCGCAAAGTGATTTCCGAGATCCGCAATCTCCGTATGACGCATGGCAACGGTGATCTGGCTGGCACCCTGGCCACGGTCGCCAGTCTGCTCAAATCCTCGCCGGGCAAGTTCCCTGCCAAGGAAGTCTACTTCGTCACCGATTTGCAGCGGTCCAACTGGATCAGCGATCGACCCGGCGATTTGGCCTCGGCTCTGCTGACGTTTCAGGAGCAGAGCGCCAAGGCAATTTTCGTTGATGTCGGACGCGACGAGGTGGCCAATCTCGCCGTCACCAGTCTGGAGATTACCGAGCCAGTCGTCACCACTCAGAGCAAGGTGCCGATCCTGGCTAATCTGTACAACTGGGGCGACACGCGCGACGACGTGGCCGTTCGCCTCTTCGTGGGCAAGGCCAAGGCCAGCAACGACGAGAAGACGCAAATCCGTGAGGTCGCCGCCACCACCGTTCGCGCTCGCCGAGGCCAGCAGACGCCAGTCGTCTTCACCTATCGCTTCCCTGCGCCGGGCGACTACGTCATTCAGGTGCAGACGGCTCGCGATGACCTAGAGTTGGACGACGTGCGCAGTGCCGTGGTGCGTGTCCGCAATTCCGTGCCGGTCATGCTGGTCAACGGTAAGCCGGCCAACGAGATTTTCGATCGCGCTGCCGAGTGGTTGCGGGTGGCGTTGAATCCGTTCGACGAGGAACGCGAGGTGCCTCCGGGAATCGTCTTCCGGCCCAAAGTGCTGACGCCGTTCCAGTTCGCCGACGACAAACTCGGCGAGTTAACCAACTACGACATCGTCTGCCTGTGCGATGTGCCGAGCTTCAGTCCCGCTGAGGTGCGCCGTCTGGAAGCTCACGTTCGCATGGGCGGAGCCGTGGTCTTCTCGCTGGGCGATCAGGTCGATCTAGGCCGCTACAACGACATGCTGTACAAGGACGGCCAGGGGCTGTTGCCGGCTCGATTGCTCAACATTCAGAAGGCCACGCCGGGTTATGTCTACCAGCTGGCGATGGATCTCGAAGCCGACCGCTTCGATCCGCTGCGGATCTTTCAGGACGATGCCGCTCGGGAACGGCTGTTGGCCCCGCACTTCACGGCCTTTGTACAGACTGAACCCGTGCGAGCGGTTCGTGGCACGGTGCCGCGACGCATCCTGAACTTTACCGCCACGCCGCTTCTCGGCACACGCGGGATGACGCGCTCTGCCCCGCCGCCTGGTGGTCCTGCTGTGCTGGAGTGGAAGCCGCCTTTACCTTCGGGCAAACCGTCTGAGCTGGACAGCAGCAACAGCACGCGCCTGGTGCATCCGGGGCGAGGCCGAGTCGCTCTCATCACCACAACGGTCAATTCCGACTGGAACCGTTGGCCCGCCTCGCAAGCCTTCCCGCCGTTCATGCAGGAACTGTTGTTCTACACTGCCCAACAACGACTGCGCGAACGGCTGCTGACTGTCGGCGAACCGTTGGAAATGTACCTGGCCTCGCAAGCCACCATCGAGGCGACCTTGAATTTGCCGCGTGATCCGTTCGAGAGCAACAGTCGTGAAGAGGATTCCGTCCGCACGCTGACTACGCGCTCGACGAGCGACGGCAGCCTGTTCCGCTTCGACGAAACGGACATCAGCGGGATTTACACGGTACAGCTCGGCTCACATCCTCAGGAGCATTTATTCGCTGTCAATGTGCCGGCCACGACGAGCGATCATCGTCAGTCTGAGAGCAACCCGCTGCGTACCGACGCTGAAGAATTGGAAAAAACCTATCCAGAATGGGATGTTCAAGTCGTCACCGATCTCAAGTCGGTCAAGCACGCCCAGCCGGCAGCGGTCAAGGAAGGCGAGGTGTTCTACGCCCCCCAGGGCGACGGCATCGCTCGTGTCCTTTTGCTCAGCGTGTTAGGGCTGCTGTTGGTGGAAGTCGTGCTAGCCTGGCAGTTCGGTCACTATTCCGCTGTACCCCAGCTGACTGCTGAGCAGGAGGCCGCTGCTCGCCGACCTGACTGGAAACTCGGGCTGTTGTGGGCCTCGCCCTGGTTGTTGTTCGTGCTGTTGGGCAGCGTGGCGTTTGTCCTTCTGCACAACGCGCTCACCGGCGACTTCCTGGCTTTTCTGCCCGAGGCGCTGCGCGGTTACGTCGAACGGGCCTTCGACATTCCGCCTCCCGCCGCTGGGGAGGGTACTCGTTGGCGGTTGGAATTTGCCAGCTATTTGTGGGACAAAAAGTCCGATCCCTGGCTCGTCGGCGCGATCGCTCTGTTTACGATCGTCGGCATCGGTCTGATCTACTGGCAGGAGGGCCACTCCATTCGCGGACGCTTCCGCGCTCTGTTGCTGGCGCTGCGCAGCGGCTTTCTGCTGTTGTTGCTCGTGGTATTCTTGCCTCAACTCAAGCTGTACTTTGAACGTCAGGGCTGGCCCGACGTGGTCATTCTCCTGGATGATTCCGGCAGTATGACCACGCTGGACGTTTACCGCGATGACCAGGTGCGGACGGCAGCGAATGCCTTGGCTGAACTGGCCGAGTTGACCGACCCAGAGAAGGCCGAGGGCGAACGCATCGCCCTGAGCAAGCCGAACATCACTCGCGCTAATCGCCTACGGTTGGCCCAGACCTTCCTCACTCATTCCCAGACAAACTGGCTCCGCGAATTGCTCGATCGCCGCAAGGTCCGTCTGCACGTCTACCACTGCTCGACACGCGCTCATCGGGTGGCGAGTGTGTCGTCGATCGAGGAGATCGAGAAGGCCATCGAGGCGGTGCGAGCGATGCACGCCGACCTCAACCATGACTCCAGCCAGTTGGGCACGGTGGTGCGGCAGGTACTCAACGATTTCCGTGGGTCGTCGTTGGCGGCAGTCATCATGTTCACCGATGGCGTCACCACCGAAGGCGAAGATCTACTTGGCGTCTCCAAATATGCCGCTCAAATGGGCGTGCCGCTCTTCTTCGTCGGTCTGGGCGATGCTCAGGAACAACGCGATGTCTACTTACACGATCTACAATGTGAGGATGCGGTCTACGTCAACGATAAAATCATCTTTGAGCTGAAGCTCACCGCCCAGGGGTATCAACAGCTTTCAGTGCCGATCTCCTTGTACGAGAAGGGGAGCGAACTGCCGCTGGCCCCGCCCAAGATGGTCAGCGTCGATGCCGACAACCGCACTGTCAAGGTACGATTGGAGCATCGTCCGACGACGCCAGGTGACAAAACCTACGTCATCCGCGTGCCGGTACAGGAAGGCGAAGTGGACAAAGAGAACAACGTCCTGGAAAAGCAGATCCACGTTCGCGAAGCCAAGCAGATCAAAGTGCTGTACGTCGAGGGGTATCGACGTTACGAGTATCACTATCTCAAAACTCTCTTGGAACGCGAGAGTAACAAGATTAAGGGAAACAAGTCGGTCAATCTGAAAGTGCTGTTGCTCGATGCCGATCCGGACTTTCCCAGCCAGGATCGAAGCGCCATCGCCAGCTTCCCCACCCCCTTCCGCAATGTCGATACCCACACTCGTGATGATGATCTGTGGTCCTACGATGTAATCATTCTCGGCGACATCGACCCCGAGACACGCGGCGACAACAAAATGAGCGAGCATCTGAAAAACGTGGCCGACTTCGTCCGGGAGCGGGGCGGCGGCTTACTGGTGCTGGCCGGCGAACGCTACTCCCCGCAGGCCTTCAAGAACTCGCCGCTGCGCGACGTTCT
The DNA here is from genome assembly GCA_937923405.1 of uncultured Gemmataceae bacterium. Classification (GTDB taxonomy): domain Bacteria; phylum Planctomycetota; class Planctomycetia; order Gemmatales; family Gemmataceae; genus CALDUY01. Next base: position 108,797 of record CALDUY010000018.1, read on the forward strand.
GCCCATCGATCTGGTTCCCGAGAAGGTAGGCGAGGCTGACGTGGACGACTGGCTCAGTGAAACCTATCGTGCCGAGTTGACCCCTATTGGCCGCATGCATCCGATCTTTCGCTTCAGTCCTGATGAGAAAGACTCCGAAGAGATTTGGGGCCGACTCAAGGAATTTTACTGGCATGCCGACGGCTATGTTCCCAAGCGGGCCGCCGAGGTATTGGCCACCCATCCGACGCTCAAGAGTGCCGGACGCAACTCCACCGAGAAGCACCCGTTGATCGTGCAGCAGTTCGCCGGCTCCGGACGCTGTATGTTTTTCGGCGTCAACGAACTATGGCGCTGGAACTGGCGCGAGGATCAAGCTCATTACAACCAGTTTTGGATACAAACGATCCGCTATCTCGCTCGTTCACGCATCGGACGCATCGAACTGCGTCTGGATCGACAAACGCCCTACCGTCGTGGCGAGCCGATCAAGGTGTTGGTCCGCTTTCCCGATGACGAACGCCCGCCACCCGACAAGACCGAGGTCAAGGTGATCATCGAACGCAAGGTGCCCGGTAAGCCTGGGGAGGGCGACAAGCAGACGATTCAGCTGAGTAAGTTAGAGGGTAGTCGTGCCACCTACGAGGCAATCCTGACAAAAACTCCCGAAGGCGAATACGACTTCAAACTGAGCGAGCCAGCGGCTAAGCCGCGACCGGAAGCGCGCTGCAAGGTGCTGGCTCCACCCGGCGAGATGGAACGGCTGCGGATGAATCAACCCGAGATGGAGGCCGCCGCTCACACCTCGCAAGGCAAGTTTTACAACCTGGCGACGGCGGAACGTCTGATCGACGAGTTGCCGCACGGCACTCGGGTCACGGTCAACGCCGCCGGTCCTCCTTATCTGGTCTGGAACATGGTCGTACTGTTTCTGCTGGCGATGGGGCTATTGACCACGGAATGGCTTCTCCGCAAACACAAGAACTTGTTGTAACCGCGCTTGATCGCGAGCATCGACTGGGAGCGCTCATGACGTTGCAGATCCACACCATCGTCTCACAGCCGTTCGAGGAGAACACCTACATTGTCTGGCGTGAGGGGCGGACCGAGGCACTGGTCATCGATCCGGGCCTGGAACCGAACCTGATTCTCGACTGCCTGGCCGAGCATCGCCTTACGCCGGTTGCGATTCTCAACACGCACGGCCATGCCGACCACATTGGCGGCAACACTGCTCTGAAAGAGGCCTTTCCCCAAGCCCCGATCGTGATCGGCGAACACGAGGCGATCATGTTAACCGATCCCTGGGTCAACCTCAGCGCGGTGTTCGGTTCGCCGGTCGTCAGTCCCCCTGCCGACCGCACTGTGACCGCCGGCGAAACCATAGACTATGCTGGCATCCCGTTGGAGGTACGGTTCACTCCGGGGCATTCTCCCGGGCACATCGTCTTCGTCCATCGCGCCCAGCCGACGCTGATCTTCGGCGGCGATGTACTATTTCGCGGCAGCATCGGTCGCTACGACTTCCCCGGCGGCAGTCTGGCGATGCTGCTGACCAGCATTCGCGAGCAACTATTCAGTCTTCCTGACGACAGCATGGTTTATCCGGGCCACGGCCCCGTCACGACGATCGGCCACGAACGCCGCACCAATCCGTTCCTGACACGCTAATAAGCCGAGCTGTCGATCACTTCGCCGTTGTTGCGGGTGCAGAGGGCGCGGAAGGTACTCAGCCGGATATTGCTGCTGATGAAACGGCAAGAACCGTCCATCAACAGGAAGTTGACGCCGCCATAGTGTTCGGAACGGAACGTTCCAGGGCTGCCCTTGGGGTCGTTAGGTGGCGAGAGGCGACCATGAACAACCACCGCGGTGATCGGCGCACGCCAGTTCTGGCACGGCTGCCCCAGCGCCGGGTTGAACTGTGCCGGAGGATTAGTCTGGTTGTAGACCATCGTTCCATGAGGCACTAACCCTGCCCAGGTGGCCTCGACGAAGCGGCCGCTGCGTTCCCCGACGCCGATTGTATTACTACTGCCATCCGTAATATCGGCCATGCGGATTTTGCTGTTGCGGTGGAAGATGCCGTTGAACGGTTGGTACTCGTAGCAGCCGAAGTTTGGATCGGGATGATTGCTATCCGAACCTCCTAGGCAGCCGACATAGCTACACATCCCGCCGTCCGTGAGCGGCACAGGTGTGTTGGTGGCCAGAGGCGGCGTCCCACAGGAAGAGACGGTAACGACGCGAAACTCGACGTCGGCAGGACACAGGTAGGCGTTCACTTTCCTTCGTCGCACTTCGGCATTGGCAGGGTCGGCGATCGGACGAGTGAAATCGATGGTTCGTTGCAGGTTTTCCTGTTCCAGGTAGGGGAGAATCAGGGCGAACAGTCCCCAGCCGGGGCCGAGATCCTCGGGATAGTCAAAGCAGCGGCCTGGAGGCAACACCCAGTTTGGGTTCGCCACTTGGGAGATAGCTCCAGGCGGAAAATGGTGATGCGCGGAGTGATAGTTGTGCAACCCCACGCCGATTTGCTTGATGTTGTTGGCACACTGCAAACGAGCCGCCGCTGAGCGGACCTTTTGGACTGCGGGCAACAGCAGTCCAATCAAAATGGCGATAATCGCGATAACCACCAGCAACTCAATCAGCGTGAACGCTTTTCGAGACGTTCCAATACGAGCCGTGGTACACATTAGGATCAGCCATAACAAAATACCCAGATCGTAAGTCGACGATGTTTTCGATTATACTCGAACAAACGCGAGCCTATCTAGTAACGAATTCTCGGCACTTTCCTATGGCTGCTGGCATTCAGCGTGCTAGTTGCGAGGGGGGAACATAAGCGGTGTCGCTGAGTCCCTGATGGATCTTGTTGCCGTTGACTTCCAGCGTGAAGTAGTCCGCGCCGGCAGACATCTCGAAGTCCAGATACGCCGACAATCCCGTATCCGAATAGTCCTTGATGACTTTCCCGGTGGGGTCAAGGATCTTGGCGCGGTCGGCGATGCGAGCATTCTTGTCGACCACCTCGGCGAAGATGTCCTGCAACTGCCGCATCTCCTGCGCGATCTTGTGATCCCACAGGTCGATGTCCGTACCTGTGTCCAGATCGTCGAGTTGCTCCATCTGATCCTCGTCGACGCTGGAGCCGACACCGATGAGTACGAACTTGACTGGCCTGCGGCGCTTGGCAGCGATGTCCCGAGCTAGCTGACGGGAGTAGTCTTTAACCCGTTCTAGATCGTGTAACTCGCCGTCGGTGATGAAGACATAAAAGCCCCACGGTGCCTCCTTGAAGCGTTCGACGAAGTAGCGGACGGCGGGCAACAGTTGCGTGCCCGTGCCGAAGTCGTCCGGCGGACCGAAAATGTGAGTCTTGGCCTGCTCGGCGGTCAGATCGCCGATCTCCTGGATGCGACTACCGCCAGGGCCGACTGCCCAGTAGATGCAGGTGGTCCCGCCGTCCGCGTCGATCTTGCTGGCCAGGTAATGGCAGATCTTCTGAGCCACGGGGGTGACCTGATTGACCGCGGTAGACTTCTTGCCGCCAAACAGGCTAGCGAAGAATCCGCCTCCACCAGAGGAGATGCCGTAGGCCTCGCTCATCGACCCGGAACCATCCAACGCGATACCGGTCTGGGTGCCCTCGCGATTCGGCTCCATCAGAATGGTAGCGACGACGCGTACCTTGCCACCCGGTTGCGGATGGACGTTGACTTCTCCAAACGGTTCGACGACGTTCTTCAGTTGCATTAGACTACAACTCCAAAAGAGGATCGGTCGTCGCTCAGCGCCTGGGCGAATCGTTGGAACGCCGTTCTAACTCAATGTCGGGTTGGTTCGTTCGTGAAGTATCCAATTCGAGGGGCAGATTCTTCCACTCGGCGTCGGGTCCGCTGACGTCATCGACGGGCAACGCCTCGATCATCTCCTGCTCGCGCAACTTGGGCGGCGATGTGGCGGCCTGAGCAGGAGTCGGAGCGGCGGTGGTCGGTTTGGCCGCAGCAGGGGCAGATGGAGCGGGCGTCGCGGTGGTGACGCGCTGTGGGGCGTGAGACGGCGGCGGAGTGTAGCCATCCACCAACGCTTGATGGATCGTCGCGCCGTTGACTTCCAGCGTGAAGTATTTGGAGTCCGCAGGGAGGTAAAACTCCAGGTAGGCAGGCAGCCCAACGTCGGAATAGTTCTTCACCACACGACCGTTGGCGTCGAGAATACGGCCGTGATCGGCGATGCGAGCATTCTTGTCGACCACTTCGGCGAAGATCTCTTCCAGGACGCGCATCTCACTGGCTAGCTTGTGGTCCCACAGATCGACTGGAGCCTCCAGGTCGTCCAGGGCTTCCATCTGAGCCTCAGCAACGTCAGGGCCAACGCCAATCAGCACCAGTTTGACGGGCTTACGTCGTCCCGAAGCGATGTCCTGGGCCAGCTGTTTGCTGTAAGCCATCACTTCATCCAGATCGTGCAACTCGCCGTCAGTGATGAAGACATAAAAGCCCCACGGTGCCTCCTTGAAGCGTTCGACGAAGTAGCGGACGGCGGGCAACAGTTGCGTGCCCGTGCCGAAGTCCTTCGGTGGCCCGAAGGTGTGGCGTTCGGCCTCGTCGGCGGAGAAGTCGCCAATCTCCTGAATCTGGCTGCCGCCCGGACCAACCGCCCAGTAGATGACTGTGGTGCCTTCGTCGGCATCGATGTTGCGGGCCAGATAGGCACAAATCTTCTGAGCCACGGGAGTGATTTCGTTGCTGTGCTTGGGCGGGGCGAAGATCGACGACAGGGGGCGACCGCCGGCCTCCAGGCCGTACAGTTTCCGCATCGATCCCGAGCCATCCAGGGCAATGCCGGTCTGTGCGCCTTCCTTGTGCGGCTTCATCAGAATGGTGGCGACAACCCGCACTTGCCCATTTGCCGCGGGATAGACATTCACTTCACCGAACGGATCGACGACCTGTTTCAGCTGGGACATGACGGCTCTCCAAGATCGGGGGACGAGACTCCTAGGAGTTGTTCGTCAGCAAACTGAAGGTATTTTAGGCAGTTAGGCTCGGAAAAGCAGTGAAGATCGCCCGGAAAACGGCCCGAGTTACTCACCTCTCCGCCAGAGCTTGCAAGCGGACGAAGTTGGCCAACAGTTTCGGCCCTTCGACAGTGAGGAAACTCTCGGGATGGAACTGCACGCCGTGCAACGGCCAGTGGCGATGACGCACCCCCATGATCTCGCCCTCGGCAGTCCAGGCGCTAATGACAAAGTCCGGGTTGGTGAAGGTCTCGCGACGGATGACCAGGCTGTGATAACGGGTGGCCTCGAATGGATTGGACAGACCAGCGAAAACACCCTGCTCGTCGTGGAAGATCGGCGAGGTTTTGCCGTGCATCACTCGGACGTTGCGCACCACTTCACCGCCGAAGACGTGGCCGATGCACTGATGCCCCAGACAAACGCCCAGAATCGGGATCGTCGGCGCGAAGCGGCGAAGAATCTCGTTGGAGACGCCGGCCTCACGCGGCGTGCAGGGACCAGGCGAAATGATAATGTGCGACGGAGCCAGTTCAGCTACCTCGTCGGGGTGAATTTGATCGTTGCGATACACTCGCACATCGACGTCGGCGTCCATTTCGCCCAGTCGCTGCACGAGGTTGTAGGTGAACGAGTCGTAGTTATCAATGAGCAGGATCACCGGCTCAGCCCTGTTTCTCGGGGATGACCTGGGCACTGTTGACGTTTTTGTACTTACTGGCGGCACTTTTGGGATCGAGTTTGTGGAGAAATTCCGTCGAGGCGGTGATGTCGTACCAGCCGCCGTCCTGGAAATCGACCAGGGCCTTACCATTCCAATTGACCGTGACCACTCGTCCGACGATGCCGGCAAACCGTTTCAGTTCCGGACGCTCCGCGTTCACCTCGACATACTGATCAGTCCACTCTCGTTTGAGCTGTTCCAGTCGATCTTGTTCGGTGTCCATCAACACATCTCCTGTAGGCAACTCTTTGGATTCAGAATAGCATCCAGACAAGGCCGTGACGAGATCGGAGCAAAAGAGATACAAAGGAGTTAATTAGGGGGTAATTAGCGAGGTCTTCACGAGTGATGAATCTCGTGTCAAGCTAATTAGACCAATACTACAGAATTCTTAATTTTAACAATGGGAGGGAATGAATCTCACTCAATCTTACCGAACGATTTCTGTGCTCAGTTACCGAGGAAGTTATTTTTCAAACCTCTACCCAAGCCTAGAGGTCGTTAGAATTGTAGGGTTGGTTATCATTACGGACGCAAGCGCGTCGCCACACCACGGCGTTCACCATAAATCGCACGAATCGCACCGATCCATCTGCGAAGACGCAGTTGAATCCATGAGAATGGGATGACCCGAAGATGTTCGATGGAGCGTTAACACTTGGTTGGTTCGTGTCCGGGGCAGGTACGACAGCCCCCCAGCGGTATACATCCCAATCCCCGTTCCAACCCGGAGTGCAGTACGGCTCGTTGTCGTCAGTACTCTCGCCAAGCATCGCCCGATTCAACCGCTTCTCGCCCACCATCACTGTGTTGCTCAATCCGTCGGTAACATTAGCGAAGCGAACAACGCCTAGGGTTGTACGCATGACCACGCCATTCGATCCATTCGACTGATCGCCCGCGCACCCAGCGTAGTCGATTCGGGCTGTGCCTGCCGTGCCATAGACAGACGGCGAGCGACGGCTTGGGCAATAGTAGATCTTAATTGGCGTGGTACGGATTTGTGAGTTGGTTCTTGTGCGATACAGGTTGTCTTGCTCGATATAGGGTAAGATCAGATACGCCCAACTCCAGCTTTCCTCACGCCATTGTGGCGTGTTAGCCACTGTAACCGCACTATTCGGATAATCGGGAGGAACGTGCGTTCCTCCTTTTGGAAAGTGGCCCAGAGTATCGTGATAGTTGTGAAACGCCAATCCAAGTTGTTTCAAGTTGTTTGAGCAAGTCATTCGCGCTGCAGCTTCCCGGATCTTTTGCACAGCGGGCAATAATAACCCAATAAGAATCGCGATTATAGCGATTACTACCAGCAACTCGATTAACGTGAATGCGGCGTGTGGCTGCGTCTTCGGCCACTTATGAGAATGGTACATGCAGCCCCCAATCCATTTTGAACACGGATGAACAGCAGTAATCCAAACCGTAATCTGGATGGAGATAATCCAAACCAGAAATCGCAAAACAAACTGACTAGTAAATTGTGAATCCTCCGTTACAATGACATGCTTACCGAACCGAATCTGAGAGTGTCAAGAAAAAATGAGAAAAAAATGAGAGATTTCTTCCCTGAGTTGAACGGAGGTGTAACCTCGCGGTTGACAGCAGGAGCAGAGAACACGCAGCCTTTGGTTTTTATTCTGGTTCTTCTCAAAAAAGTAAACTACCAGACTTGAACAAGTAGATTCACCTTAATCAGAACAATTAGGATTTAATAAATAAATATATGAAAGATCTGTTATTTGGTATAGGCGTATGATTCTGTGGGAACTCAGTACCGGAGGTTTGGGGATGGTGACGAGGGAAGCCATGTTCCTCGCGTTTCTCGGCTTCTCGACAATCGCTCTGCTGAGTTGGTTTTTCTCCTCGCGGCCACGGTTGTATTTGCGCTTGTTTGTTCCTCGCGAGGAGTGGCTGGCGGTCGCTCGCGATCTACGGCGAGAAAACTTCCGTAGTCTGCGACAGTGCGCCGTGCTGCAATTCGGCGTGGCCTGCCTGTTCGGTCTGATTGGCTTGTTGCTCTAGGCCCAGTTCCGACACCGGCTACTGTGCCGCGAGCGCTGCTCGCCCTGCAGAACCGCAACTTTTCCGGCCTTCCCTGGACTAATGAGTGTACACTTCTATCTCCACACACCCAGGAAGTGCTTAGTGATCAGGCAATATCCGAACAAATGCTGTCCCGACGAAGAACCATAAAATAACCAGCAACTGCCTAATAGGAAGGAATGGGCGCGGCTACCGTAAGTAAGTCCAGCGCGGACTAAAGTCCGCGGCTACCCTAAGATGGTAGCCGCAGGCTTTAGCCTGCGTAAGTCAGCGCGGACTAAAGAGATGGCACGAATTATGGCGGGTATGTTTGAGGGCTGGGCGTTGTGAAACGAGGGGATGAACCTTCTTTGTCACGTCGGTCTCTATACCTGGGGTTTAAATTTGGTGCAACATCATCTTGATGAAGAGAAAGAACTGATTGATCAGTACCTACCGCCATACCTGGGCCAGAAGCTGGCGAGGAGTGCGGAGAGGTTCGGCAAGGTCGTTGTTTTCCTCGAATAGACCACACGCGATGACGTGAAGGTTATCTCCGAAATATAGACCACACGCGATGACGTGAAGGTCAACCCTGAACACTTGGTGGACCTTTTCCAGCATAAGAGCGGTTCAGCCGTACCTCGTTCGCTATTGCTGAGGTGGACGTAGGAGACACCCAGAGCCTGTGCGGCAGATCGTTAGGCCATCTCCTGCTGCTTCCGAAGGAATTTTGCCGTCTGTCGCAGTGGTGACGTTGCGGTTAGCCCGAAGGTCGCCTGTGGAACCCAAATCCCTGTCCTCGTCTATGTTTAAACTGATATTATACTTTCTGGCAATCGAGAGGCGGCATCTCTGAGACGGCGTCGGGGCTTCGTGGGACGCACCAGAAAGCCAGGAGAGACAGGAGGCCTGTCGAGGTTGTCGCAAAGCCTCTCGACCGGATGCATTGTATCGAAAGCTACATTGCCTTACCGAAAAAACCGAAAAAGGTATTACTTATTGTCAGGGGCGGTAAAAATGGCATGATTGAACTACGCGCTTCCTTTGGCGACGGCACGCTTGAGCGGCTTGAAGCCGCTCAGGCGGACATTCGCGACGAGTATCTCGCTAAACATACATCCTTGGGTAATTGGTTACTCGGGCGGAAAGGACAGCACCCTCCTTGTCCAACTCGTCTTCGAGATGCTGCTTGACCTCGCCCCCAGCGACCGCAAGCGGCCAGTCCACTTGTTGTGCAACGACACCCTAGTCGAGTCGCCGATCCTCATGGCATACATCGACAAGATGCTCGTCCGGTTACAGGCCGCTGCTGACAACCTCTACCTTCCCATTACTGTTGTGAAGACCACCCCGGACCCGGACCAAACTTTCTGGGTCAACCTCATCGGTCGCGGCTACCCAGCCCCTACCCAGATGTTCCGCTGGTGTACCGACCGCATGAAAATCGCTCCGACCTCGAACTACATCCGCACTCAGATTTCGCAGAGCGGTGAGGTGATTCTACTGCTAGGTGTCCGCCGCGCCGAATCCGCCAACCGGGCAGTCACCATCAACCGTCATCGGAATGTGGCCGGCTCGCGGCTGAATCCGCACGACGACCTAAAGGGCTGCATGGTCTTCCGGCCCTTGATGGAAATGACCACTGACGACGTGTGGTTGATCTTGCTCCAACGAACCCCACCTTGGGGCGGAAGTCACCGAGAACTCGTCGCCCTGTACCGAAACGCACAAGGGGGGAATGCCCTCTCGTTGTGGACAAGTCGCAGGCACCGTCGTGCGGCACGTCGTCCTCGCGGTTCGGTTGCTGGACCTGCACCGTGGTCGAGAAGGACCGCAGCATGGAGGCCATGATTGACTCAGGTCACGAACACCTTGAACCACTGATGGACTTCCGCGACTGGTTGGCGAAGTTCAGGAATGAGCGGTCAAAACGGATGGTGGAGCGACGAGATGGGCGAATTGCTTTCATGGGCGACGGCATCACCACCGTCGCAGGCCCGTTTACGCTAGAGGCTCGACAAGAAATTCTAACTCGGCTACTGGAAGTCCAGGAGCAAGTTGGCATGCCGTTGATCTCTAAGGATGAAATTGCTCGAATCCGTGCTATTTGGGCAGACGATGCGATTGAAGAAGCCAAACGACATCTGCAGCGATGTGAAGAACTCCGTGAAAGGACATAGTTATGAATGGTATTCCACTGTTTGAACAAGGAGATGCAAGAGACGCCCTCAAACGGCGATGTCGTGAGGCCAAGATCTCGATCAAGCTACTTGAAGATCTAGTAAAAGCCGAAATCGAGCAAATCGGTAAGCTACGGAAGCGCGGCCTTCGAGACCGGTTTGACGCACTTTTGGATCCCAACGCTGATTCTTTAGAGCAAGCAGATTAATCATGTTTATTCGCTCGATTCAACTCCGTGATTGGAAGGCTTACGCCAGTGGCCAATTTGATTTTCCCGTTCCGACGAAGCACAAAAATGTTGTCCTAATCGGGGCGAAAAATGGCTATGGCAAAACCAGCCTCCTTGAAGCAATTATCTTAGGACTATACGGGCGAGATGGCATGCACGCTCTGGCTCGTGCAGTGTCCTCAACCTCAGACGAAGATAAATCTTACGACGAGTTTATGGAACGTGCGTTACACGCTCAAGCCCTGAGGCAAGGGCGGACATCGATTTCGATTCAGATTGTACTCGAAGATGCCATAGACCGACTGAAGATCGTCCGCAAGAGGCATTTCACAGGTAGCGGTAAACACCGCCGCGCGGATCAAGAAGTTACTCTCTTCACTGGCAAGGACGAAGAGCCTGTGAAAGCGCCTGGGCCTCGCCAATCTCGGGAAGATCGCGACGACTACTACCGAAGCCAAATCGCTCGGAAATTCCTTCCATTCCACCTCACTGAGTTCTTTTTGTTCGATGGGGAGCGGGTTCAGCAACTGGCCAAGCAGCAAAAGGCGGACACGGTGAAGGCCGGGGTGGAGGGCATCCTCGGAGTCCAACTTCTCCGCGTCCTCCAGGCCGACCTCCGCGCCTACGCTTAAGACCGCCGACGTGGTGTAGAAAATATCGAGGACGAGGCGCTACAGCGAGTCAATAGCCAGATCAACGAGACAGAGACTCGCCTCGAAGCGAGTCGGCAGAGGTTGAAGGAGTTTGAAGATCAACTAACACCGATTACACGCCGCATTGAGGAATTGACACGCTCTGTGCGGACCATGACTGGAGGTACCTCGGCGAACGTCAAGGAACTGCTGGAGCAGCAGCACCGCTATCGTCGGCAACGGGAGCGGATCGAGGAAAGACTCAACCATCTGCTCCGTACTGATCTTGCTCTAGCGTTAGCTGGTAAACCTCTGCGGGATCAAGTCTGTGCTACTATTCGATCTGAGATCAAAAGGACGGAGTGGCTTGCTAGCAAGAACCACACGCAGGAAAAATTGGATCACATTCTTGGCGGATTGGAAGCTAAGGAGCCGCCCATCAGCCCCGAACTCACGGAACATCAGCTTGTAGTGTTGCGGCAGCGGATCAGCAACGTGTGGGAGGCACTCTGGCATCCACCACCTGCCGACTGTGCTACTGAGGAACGTCACACTTACCTGACAGAGGGTGAGCGGCGGAAGGTGATCGAGCGGTTAGACAAGATCGAGCGACTTGGGGTGGCCGAACTTGAACAACTTCTCGCTGACCACGACGATGCTACGATTCAAGACAACCGATTAGGACACCAGATCGCAGCGTTGAGCGGCGTCGAGGACCGCATTCGCGAAGACATGAACGAGTTGGAGCGGCTCAACCAGCAGGCGGGGCACCTCCGCGTCCTCCAGGGTGACCTGACTCGCCAAGTGCAGGCTGACACTGCGGAACTGAGCCGACTTCGGGCCGAGGCCGGGCGGATGGTTGCCCGCCATGATAGCGCCCAGCCGAGTCTTGCCCGAGCAGCCAAAGGCGAGAACATCGCGGCACTGATCGAGGAGGCCATTGAAGACCTCTACCCGAAGTACGTTTCTCGGCTCGGCGACGAGATGACCACGATCTACAAGCAATTAGCCCACAAGACCCTCGTCAAGAAGATCCAGATCGCCAGAGACTGCAGCGTGAAGTTGCTTGGCGACAAGGGGCACAACATCCGGTCGATGGATTCATCCGCTGGAGAAGATCAGATCTTCGCCTTGGCTTTGATCGCTGCGATTGCCAAAGTTTCGGGCATCAAAGTTCCAATTGTGATGGACACTCCTCTAGCCCGGCTCGATCCCGATCACCGAAGTAATGTATTGAAATACTTTGCTGCTCATGCCGGGGAACAAGTGATCTTCCTGTCCCAGCCGGACGAGGTTCACGGTTCGTACCTGAAAGTAATCAGGGACCGAGTTTGCAAAGCCTACCACATTGAGTTCGAGGAGCTGGAAGACGGGGTCGGCAAAGCTCATGTTCGCTCTGGCTATTTCCCCCATGAGGAGGTGTGAACATGGCTGGTCCCGTCGCCAACCTCCGTTCGCTCGACTCTGCAAACTTCCGAACTTCCAAGCGTTGCGGACGCGATCAACGATCGACTTAAGGCCAAGCTTGGTCTCCAGCACCGCTACGAACCCGCCCGGTTGGCTATCGCACACTCGCTGGCCCTAACCGAGCCGGCTCCACCATTGATGGGTGATGATGCCGAGGACTGGGGTAAAGTCATCATGGGCCGCAACTTGTTCGGTGACGATGACATGCCCGTTTGGATTGCGATGATCGTAGAGAAGGCAGGACTACTAAACCCCACTGTGGAGGAGATCCAAGAGCAAGTTCGTCGTCATTGGCATCGTGGCATCCTTTTGCTTCAAGCGGAATGGGAAAGTTGTGAAGCAAAGAATGCAGAGGGGGTGTACGAGCAGTTCATCCTCTTCCTGGCACAGCGTGCGGGGTTGCCGACCCACGGCCATGGCGGGACCACTGCGAACGATGACTGGCTGAAACCTTTGGGCAGTCACTCTGCAATGCCCGTGCTTCTGCGGTTGGGTGACCCTGGCACGGACGAACGGACGGGGCAACCAGCCACTTGGCTGTTGAACGGGAAGGGGTCACCGCATGCCGCGTTGATGGGCAGCACTGGCTCTGGTAAGACTCGGCTAGCTCGAAACCTACTTAGCCAAATTCGCGCCCAAACCAAAGTCCCCTGCTTGATCTTTGACTTCAAAGGCGATCTTTCGGGAAATTCAGCTTTCGTCAGCGAAGTCGGTGCGAGGGTTGTGGCTTCGCCGTCTGATCCCGTACCTCTCGATGTATTGCACATTTCAGAAGTCGGACAAGCTGCCGGAGCTGCTGTGCGTTTCCGTGATTCCTTTATCCGAATTCCGAAAAGTCGTCCTGGTGCGGTTCAAGCTGATGAACTCCGTGATGCTGCGAGATTGGTGTTTGAACGCTATCGGCCCGGTGAACCGATTCGACTGGAAGCCATTCGTGAGGAATTGAATGCTCTATACGCCGACCGACCGGCCAAGAGTCGAGGCAACGTTTTAACCGCTACCTTCAATGAACTGACTCAGTGGCAGTTATTTGACCCGCGATTGCCGCCCGAAGATTTCTTTCGCCAGAGTTGGATGATCGACGTTCACGGGGCTGAGGAGTCCGCCCAGCGTCTGATTGTGTTTTTGATCCTCGATGCTCTCTACGCCTACTTCAAGGCGCTACCGGACTCGGCGATGGATGAGCAGGGGCATCGGGCATTGCGACTAGTGCTAGTGGTAGATGAGGCTCGTCGTGTGTTGAGCTACGGTCAACCCTCTCTTATCAGTTTAGTACGTGAAAGTCGGTCTAAGGGAATGTCGATCTTCCTCATTTCGCAGTCGCCGGAGGATTATGACACCCCCGAAGAGGACTTCCTCGACCAGATCGGTCTGAGCGTGTGTTTTCGCTCGAACGGAACCTCCTCCCGAGTATTGAAAGCATGCCTTGGACAGAGTGTTGACCTCGCGGGGTTACCAGACGGGGTTGCAGTAACCCGTTTGCCCGGTCAGTCTGGTATCTCTCGCATCCAAGCCTGGAAATAGGGAGCCTCCTCCTCTCCGCGTCCAGAAGGCGGTGAGGCGCAAAAAGCGGCGCAGCAGGAGACGGCAGGGAATGGCGAGGAATCGCAAGCGTCGCCGGAAGTTCCTGGGGAATGCGACTCTACGCGACTTGTTGCGTGTCGTAACTCATTGCCACATAATAACTTACGGAAGTGTAAGGGAATCGAACCCTCCGGCAGCGTTGTTCACACCGCCCAACGGTTTTGAAGACCGTGGCCGACACCAGTCGTGCAAACACTCCCCGAAGTAGATGGACTATTGTAGAGCCAGCCTTGCTCGGAAGAAGGGCCTTTTTAACGATCCACTGGGAGAACTTCGGTCAATCCCAAATCGCCGCTTCTTCGCCGTCCAGTCGCAGCGTCAGACACTTGGCACTACCGCCGGATTTGATGAACTCGCCCAACTCCAGCGAGACCGGACGATAGCCCCAGGAGGCCAGATCGCTGGAGAGTTTGTCGCAACCGGCGTTGATGATCACGGTCTTGTCCACCACGACCGCGTTGCAACCGAACCGCTGCGCGTCGGACTCGGACACCTCCAACAGCCGTGGAATGTGTGCCTGAAGCACTCGTTGCCCGTAGTGATCGAACGCCCCAGGGAAGTAGAGCGCCTCTCCGGGAGCCAACGGACAAAAACATGTATCCAGATGGTAAAAGTAGGGATTGATGAGTTCCAGCGGTAGCACCAAGCGCTGAATCGACTGGCCGAGCCACTGATGGCCGCGCACGTCGCTCCGGATGCGATAACCGGCAAAGAGGATTTTACCACAGAACAGCGCGTCGCCGGCCCCTTCGAAGTACATCCCCTCGGGCAAGGTGTACACCTCGAAACCATGGGTGGCGGCCCAGGCGTCGAAGTGGGGCGTCTCCCGCGCCCGCACCTCGTGCCGAAAACGCGAACTGTAGAACCGCTGGTGGAACACTAGACCGGCATTGGCCGTGAACACCAGATCGGGCAGCCCCGGCTGCGGTGTCATCAGCTCGACCTTAACCCCTAGTCCGACCAGCGTCTCGTACAGTTTCCGCCACTGCTGCTGAGCGCGTTCGGGTGTACTGCCACGATGCTTGCTCATCCACGGGTTGATCTCGTACTCGATGCCGTAATAGTCCGGACTGCACATCAAGATGCGTGGCGTTCGCATTGGGGATTCCCTCAACTCTTGGCCAGTTCGCTCACCAGGGCACGCAGGAACGGTTCCGCGTCGGTGACCACACCAACGGTCTGGATACTGCCGCGATCGGTCAGCTTCGTCACCGTGGCTGGATTGATGTCGACGCAGGCCACCTTGACCCAGGCTGGCAGTAGATTGCCCGTGGCGATGGCGTGCAACATCGTGGCGACCATCAGAGCAAATCCGACTCCGTGGATGTGTTCGCGCATGGTGCGTTGAGCCACTAGCACGTCGGTGATGACCTCGGGCAACGGGCCGTCATCGCGGATACTGCCGGCTAACACATAGGGAATGGCGTGCTTGATACATTCGTACATAATGCCGCTCTTGAGTACGCCGCGTTCGACCGCGGTGCGGATGCCGCCCAGTCGCCGTATTGTGTTGATTGCCCGTAGATGATGCTCGTGCCCTTCCTCCGTGGGCAGGCCGTGATCAGCAGAGATGCCCAAACTGGTGCCGTATAGACTTAACTCGATGTCGTGGGTCGGCAGGGCGTTGCCGGAGAACAACACGTTGAGATAGCCCATGCGAATCAGGGCGCAGATGTGTTCGACGCTGCCGGTGTGGACCACGGCGGGACCGAGGACGGCGAGAATCTTCTCGCCGGACTCTCGACAGCGTTTCATGGCGGCGGCAATCTCACGGACCGTCACGCCTTTAGGCTTCTCGCTGGAAACGGGACTGGCCATGAACTCGAACAGACTATGTCGGGCTTGCGATTCCGAGGGAAACACCCGTAGCCCCTGCCGTCCAACCACGATGCGATCACCGGCCTTGACCTCGGTCATGGGGATGCAGCGTGCGGAGACGCTCTCGGGATCGACCAGGATGCCGCAGTCCATCTCTTGATCTTCCACGTCGATCCATTCCCCGCCGAGACGGACCTGGGTTCGATAGTTGGTCGTGCTATAGAACTGTTCGGGAAAGGCCCCGTCGAGGTCGGCGGCGACATACTTACAGTCGCTGCTGGAAACCGGAACCGCTCCATGATCGTGAATACCGTCGAGCAGTCGACGAAGTACTTCTGGAGTCTCGGCGCGTACCTCGATCCGAGCATAGCTGGTGTCGGCCTGGCGCTGGCCTACCTGGATCTCTTTAATGACGTAGCTACCTCCCTGAGTGAGGATTTCGTCCAACACCTTGGGAAGCAACAGCGAGTCGATGATGTGGCCCTCAATCTCGACTTCTTCGACGAACGCCGACTTCAACGAGCTGCTCATGGAGGATTCTCCCTGCAGACGAGCTGAAAGCTGTACCTGGCCGTATTGTAGTGAGAAGAGGCCGACTGGGTTTCTGCTGGCGAAATGCTGCGTTTTCGCGTAAGTTACACGCTCCGGCCGTCGTGGCTACCTGAGGAGCAAGGCAAGGCCTGCTCGCTCGCGGGTAGAAAAATTTACTCCCGGTAAGGGAATAAATCGGTCGTGGCGGGGTCATGCTGAAAGAGGATGTGCAACGATGGGGACGCCCGGGAAACCGTCCACGGTAGCGCGATTAGTCGAGGAGTACTACGACTCGCTCTACCGCTATGGGTATCGCCTGACCGGATCGAGTGCCGACGCCGAGGATTTGACGCAGGAAACCTTCATCAAGGCGCAACTCCATCTCTCGCGGCTGCGAGAACCGGATCGCGTCCGTCCCTGGCTATTCAGCATCCTGCGCAACGCCTATCTCCACCGAGTTCGAGCCGAACGCCGCCAGTCTCACTGTTCCCTCGAAGGAGTCGGCGACCTGGCGGAGCCGCTGCCCGAACCGTTGCCAGACATTGATCCGGAGCAACTGCAACTAGCGCTCAATGAGTTACCTGAAGTGTATCGGACGCCGATCATTCTGTTTTATTTCGAGGGATTCGGGTATCGTGAGATTGCCGAGCAGATGGACCTGCCCATCGGTACCGTGATGTCGCGTTTGGCTCGGGCCAAGGCCCATCTTCGCGCTCGGCTGATTCCCAGTAGCGAACCAGTCGAGACCGTGTCAAGGAGGGCGATCAATGGATTGTAACACCGCCCGCTTGTATCTTCAGTTGGGAGGCACTGACGCGCCAGAACTGGAAGCGCACCTCGGCACTTGCACCAGCTGCCATCACCTGGCCCAGCAGATGCGCCGCCTCGACGAACATCTGGGGCGGGCCATGCGAAATGTTGAGGTGCCGCGCGAACCTAAGCAACAATTGCTGTATCGGCTAGCTGCCGAGGACGGCGATCGTCAACGTCGCTGGATGGCCTACGTCCTGCGGGGGGTCAGCGCCGCCGCCGCCGTTCTGTTGCTCCTTTGGGGCGTGTTCGCACTGTATCAGCCGGCTCGCCCGGTGCTGTCCGGCGACGCGATCTTCGTCGACTTCAACCTACTGCGTCCGGACCAAGATTCGGCCAACGCCAAACTCAAACAGTTGGGATCCTCGGGCCGTGCTCCAAGTTTCGTCAACTATGCCTTGCTCTGCGGCGAACCTTCGCTGGCCATTCTGCCGGGCACTCAAGACGACCGCAAACCCGCCCGCGTGCCCCAGTTCTTCTTCGCCTTGGGCGACAAACGCGCCATCATCTATGTGGTCTCACGTCGTGACTATCGAATCGAAGAAGTAGAAAATCCGGATCCGGCTTATCCCTGGCAACTGCAAATCGAGCAGGACGAGGAGAATCCCAGCTACGACTACCTCATCTTCCACACGGGCAAGGATTGGAACTGGCTCCGTGCGCCCGTGGGTCGGTAGAACGCAGCCTCGTCATCGGAACGGAACGAGAGGCAGAAGGTTGTCGCAGGTTTTCGGTAGTAGCAGGCTTCAGCCTGCGCGCACCTCACGCGGGCTCAAGCCCGCGGCTACCCCACGAACCACCCACGCGGGCTAGTGGGACTTTAGCGAGTTGAAAACTAGCCCACTGAGCAGCTTGGGATAAAAGTAGGTCGATTTGGGCGGCATCTTTTCGAGGTTGCCGGCAATCTGTTCGACGTGCTGCATCGTCGCGGGCGGCACCAGAGCGGCTAGCTGGCAGTCGCGTGCCGTGGTTGCCTGCTTCACCTCGTCGAGCAAATGCACATACTTGCAAGTCGGTTTCACGCCGAGAGCCTGCGGCAACAGTTGGTCCAGCACCAAGACATGCAGGACGGCCACGGCCAGGCTGCGCCACTGTGGCGAATGCTCGGCGGCCAGAGTGGCCATTGGCTCGTTGGACTTCAGCCGTGCCGTCAGCCAGACGCCGTCGGCCACCGTGCCGAACCCCAGGACGTTCTGCGAACCGTCGGCCTCGATCAACGTCCAGACGTCACGCATGCCTTGCTCGCTTTGTCCTACTTTTTCGACCTCAAATAAGCCAGAAAGAGCCGCTGTCAACTGGTCGCTCTCAAGCTGGGGCAGCCCCGAGATCAGCCGATGTGTCGGCAAAATGACCAAGCCGGGATCGCTCATGCTGACCAGCATCATCAGGATGAAATTCGCTGCCGCCTCGTCGTCACGCACCTCGCCAGCTTGGCGTTGTTCTTCGAGGTAGCGTAGTCCCGTCTCGTAACGATGGTGGCCATCCGCGATGAACACTGGTTTGGGACCGAGCAGGGCCGTCACTCGACTGATGGTGTGCTGATCGTGGATCGGCCAGAGTCGACTGGTCACGCCGAGATGGTCGGTAGCTTCCAAAGGCAGTGATCGTCCGATAGCCTTCTCTAGTTCCTGGTTCACCTGATTGTCAGCATCGGGATACAAGCCGAAGACCGGCGACAGGTTCATGTGAGTGGCGCGGAACAGGTTCAAACGATCAGCCTTGGGACCGGCGAGGGTCTCCTCATGTGGATAGATTCGTCCGGAGCCGAACGGTTCCAGCCGAACTCGGGCCATGACCCCTTTGCGTGTGTACCGCTTCCCCTCAACCTCGAACTCCTGATGCAGCACATACAGCGACCGGGCGCTATCCTGCACTAGTACGTCTTCACGCAGCCAATCGCGCAGCACGGCCGCCGAGCGCGTGTACCGATTGTCGCCCTCGTGATCGGTCGGAAGCTCTTTGTTGAGAATCAGTCGAATGACATTGTAGGGGCTGCGGTCGTACAACTTCTGCTGGAGTTCGGGATCGATGACATCGTAGGGCGGAGCGACGACATCGCTGAGCGCCCCCACCCGTCCCAGATCGTAACGAAACGCGCGAAACGCGCGAAGGTCGGCCATGACAGTTCCGTCCTCATACTCGGGTCGAAATCAGTAGAAGATTGTTCTAGTGGATGGACAGCAGAAGAGAAGACGAAGTCAGCAGGACAACGGCCATTGCGAGCCGACCGCCAGCTAGGTTAAGATGCTGGCCATGAATGCTTCCTCGATCCATCAGGCGAGGCCGACCTCATGAGCCTACGCTTCACGGTTCTGGCGTCGGGTAGTCGCGGCAACGCCTGTTTGGTGCAATCCAATGGGTTTGGCGTGCTACTCGATGGCGGCCTACCCGCTCGCGACTTACGCAACCGGCTCCAGCAAGGCGGACACTCGCTCGACAGCTTCCAGGCAATGCTGCTGACACACACCCACAGCGATCACTGGAACGATAGCACGCTGGGGCTGCTGCTGCGACGCGGGTTGCCGCTCTACTGTCATCCGTCGCACCATGACATCCTACAGCGTTACTCCCGCTACTATGCTCGGTTGCAGGCAGCAGGGCTGCTCCGCGCGTTTCAGCCGGGCGAGGAATTCGTACTCGCTTCGGAACTAACCTGCATTGCACTACCAGTGTGCCATGACGGCGGCGAGACATTCGGCTTTCGGTTCAGAGGACCAGGGGATTTGTTCGGCACCGCGGCAACGATTGGCTACGCTTCGGATCTGGGCACCTGGGATGAAACTCTGGCCCGCGAATTGGCCAACGTGGATCTGCTGGCGATTGAGTTCAATCATGACGTCGATTTGGAGCTGCGCAGCAGCCGACCGATGCGGCTCATCGAGCGCGTCCTGAGCGAGCAGGGGCATCTCTCCAACGAGCAGGCGGCACAGTTGCTCCAAGCGGTGTTGCAGCTATCGGAACCCGGTCGGTTGCGTCACCTGGTCCAACTGCATCTGAGCGAAGATTGCAATCGTCCCGAACTGGCGCGTCGATCGGTTCAGCAAGTGATTGAGGCAACGGCGTTCGAGATTCAGGTTCACACCGCTGCCCAGCACAAACCGGGGAAAACTCTGCACGTCACGCCAGGACGTGCCAAACGACGACGGTCGGCCAGTCAAGAAGTCTCGCTACCAGGACGCAGCTCAGAGATGTAGCCAAGGGTGGAGCCTAGCTCGTCCAATTGCTGCATCTCCGCGAGCGTCTCCAACAGGCGTTGAGCCTCTTGCTCGTCGAGCCGCGACAGAGCAAAGCCGACGTGAACCACAACGTATTCGCCGGGAATCACGTCGGGAACGTGTTCCAGACAGACGCGCTTGACGACGCCGCCAAAATCGACGCGGCCCATGAGAACGTCCTGCTCGCGGTAGGTTTCGAGGACTCGGCCAGGAACACCCAAACACATGCGCGGCCTCCTCAAGTAGAATAATTGCTTGGACGATCTGATTTAGGGGAAATAGGCACAGGGACCGCCTCGGGGACAACAGGTGGCAGCAGAATCCACGGCAGAGCAACAAGCGCCACGCCCAGGCCCGCGATCCAGCCGGCCAGCACGTCCGAAGGATAGTGAACCCCGACGAAGGGCCGCGACAGCCCGATGGCTAGGCCGAGCAACACGCCGACCAGTCCCAGCCAACGACGACCGATCAGACTGCCCAACAGCGTAAACGCCGTCGTGTAGATCGCCATCGAGCAGAGGGCGTGTCCACTGGGAAAGCTGGGGTTGTTGGGCACCTTGACCAGAGCGGTCGCCAGGCTGGGACGAGGCCGTCCGACCGCGATCTTGACGCCATAGTTCAAGGTCACTGAGATCAGACAGACCAGAGCGAACCCGATGGCAAAACGCGGACGACGCAACAGGACAAACAGCAGCGTGATGATCGCGGAAAGGATCCCGAGTACCTCGGTATTGCCCAGTTTGGTCGTGAAGACGCCGAGTTCGTTCAGCCCGTCGCGATGCAGCGACTGAAAAAAGTAAAGAACTCCCTGATCGATGGCGGCGAGAGATTCCATGTCGTTTACTCCCTGGGTGTGTCTGACCTTGCCGGCCAAGGCGGGGCGCTTCTAGAATTGGCTTATTGATTCCCCCCCAAGCGGAGAAGACGATGAAGGACGGCATTCACCCTAAATATGAAGAAGCGACGGTGACCTGTGGCTGTGGCAACAAGTTCACCACACGCAGCACCCGCAAGACGATCACTGTGGAAATCTGCTCGGTCTGTCATCCCTTTTTCACCGGCAAGATGAAGTACATCGACACCACGGGCCGGATGGAGAAGTTTCAGAAAAAGTACAACTGGGACAAGCGGAAGAAAGCCGCAGAATAGCTATTCTGCCCCCGCCAGCGCTCCGTCCGCGTGCGGGGGCGTTGCTTGCGCGGCACGGCCTGATGAGCTTCCCGGTGATTGAACCCTTATGATCCCTTTCTTCGAGCAAGCACTAGCTCGCTTCCACGAACTGGAGCAACAGTTGGCCGACCCCCAAGTCGCTGCCGATCGCGTTCGCTTCACACGCCTTGCCAAGGAACATGGCAGCCTCGCCCGCAAGGTTAAGCCCTACCAGGACTATCGCAAATTGCTCGCCGACCTCGCCGCCACCGAGAAGCTACTGGCCGACGAAGCCGATCCAGAATTGCGAGCCGTCGCCCAGCAAGAGCTGCTCGACCTGACCGCTCGTCGCGACGCTCTGAAGCTTCAGTTAGAAGACTTTTTGTTGGCCGGCGATGAGGATTACGACAGCATCATCGTGGAAATTCGCGCCGGCACGGGAGGCGATGAGGCCGCCCTGTTCGCCGGCAACCTCTACGACATGTACTGCCATTATGCCCGCGATCAGGGCTGGACAGTCGAGACCATTTCGATCAGTCCGGGAGAGGTTGGCGGCTTCAAGGAGATCACCTTCACCGTCCACGGCGATGGAGCCTATCAGCATCTGCGCTATGAGTCCGGAGGGCATCGCGTTCAGCGTGTTCCCGCCACGGAAGCCCAAGGGCGGATCCACACCTCTAGTGCGACTGTGGCCGTCCTGCCCGAGCCGGACGAAGCCCAGATCGAGCTGAAAGATTCGGACATTGAGTGGGAACGCATGCGTGCCGGCGGAGCAGGTGGCCAGCACGTCAACAAAACTGAAAGTGCGGTGCGACTGTGGTACAAGAAGGGCACCCCCGACGAGTTGGAGGTCAAATGTCAGGACGAACGCAGCCAGCACAAAAACTATGAGCGCGCCATGCGTATTCTTCGCAGCCGACTTTACGAACGTCAGCAACAGCGGTTGCATGCCGCTCGCGCTCAACAGCGGCGTTCGCTGATCGGCTCCGGCGATCGCAGCGACCGCATCCGCACCTACAATTTCCCCCAGAACCGCCTGACCGATCACCGTATCAACCTCACCCTGTACAAGCTCGATTCGATCGTGGCTGGCGACTTGTCGGAACTGATCCGGGCATTGCGCGACCACGACCGCAAACAGCGACTCGAAGAGGCCAGCGGTGTTCCCTAAGCCGAAAGGATGCGCCAAGCAAGCATGGAACAACCCTGGACGATTGGTCGGTTACTGAGCTGGACGACAGAGTTTCTCCAGAGCAAAGGGGCCGAGGAGGCTCGCCTGGATGCTCAGCTATTGCTGGCCCATGCGCTGGAATGTCCCAAAGTCGCCTTGTACACCCGCTACCACGAAGAACCCAGCGAGGCGCAGCGGAGTAAGCTCCGCACGCTGGTTCAACAGCGAGCCAAAGGCTGTCCGGTCGCCTACCTGTTGGGCAGCCGAGAGTTCTTCTCCCTGGAGTTCGAGGTCACGCCCGACGTGCTGATTCCGCGCGGCGATAGCGGCTATCTGATCACCGAATGCCTCGACGCCATTAAATCCCTGGCCGCCCCGACCGTGTTGGACGTCGGCACCGGGTCGGGCTGTTTAGCCATCGCCCTGGCCAAGCAGAAGCGACCGGTTCAGGTGACGGCCAGCGACCTCAGCGCCGCCGCCCTGGAGGTGGCCCGCCGTAACGCGGCCCGGCATCAGGTGGAGATTCGCTTCCTGCATGGCGATCTGTTCGACGCTGTGCCTGCCGGCGAACGCTTCGACGTGATTCTTAGCAATCCGCCTTACATTCGCAGCGACGTTCTCGCTACGCTGGCTGTGGAGGTGCGCGAGCACGAACCACGGCTGGCCTTGGATGGAGGGCCAGATGGCTTCGCCGTCATCGATCGTCTACTACGCCAGGCCAGCGACTACCTCAACCCAGGCGGCTGGCTCATCTTCGAGATCGGCTACGATCAGGAGAAAGAAGCTCGCCAACGCCTGGTTGAGGCAGGGTGGGCCGATGTCAAAACCATCCACGACCAGAATGGCCATCCCCGGGTGCTGCGAAGCCGCCGACGGGACCGTTGCTGACCGAGGGTGCCAAGCGTGGACATGGAGCAAACACTACTGGAAGCGATCCACGCTAACCCAGCAGACGAGGTGGCTCGCCTGGCTTTGGCCGATTGGTTGGAAGAGCAAGGACGGCAAGACCAAGCCGAATTACTGCGACTGCATCTGCTCTTGCGTCACTCCGACACTGTGGAACCGCTCCGCCCAGAGTTTGCTCGCCTGTGTCAGCTGTTGCGTTCTGGAGTGCTTCCGCTTGTGCCAGAGCGGATCAACTGCATCGGCATGCGGTTCGCGTTGATCCCCGCTGGCTCTTTTTGGATGGGATCCTTCGAGGAAGAGGAGGGCCGCTTCAGCGACGAGGGACCCGAACATCGGGTGCGGCTAACCTGGCCATTCTATCTCGGCGTCTTCCCCGTAACCCAGGAGGAATACGTCCACATTACCGGAGAGAATCCCAGCTACTACAGCGATCAAGGCGAGGGCTGGAACGTCGTCCACAGCCTGGACACCCGGCGATTTCCCGTGGAGATGATTAATTGGTATATGGCCGAGCGATTTTGTCGTCTTTTGTCGGGGCTGCCCCAGGAGCGAGCAGCTCGCCGTCGTTACCGTCTTCCCACTGAGGCCGAGTGGGAGTACGCTTGTCGAGCTGGAATCTCTGGTGCAGGGCCGTTTCATCTCGGAGCAGGTCTGTCCAGTCACCTCGCCAATTTCGATGGTCGCGAACCCTACGAAGCCGAGGTCGGGCCATTCCTCGGTCGGACTTGTCCGGTAGACACTTTTCCTCCCAATGCTTTTGGGCTGTACGACCTGCACGGCAACGTCAGCGAGTGGTGCGCCGACTGGTTTCAGAGCAGCTATTACGACGAGTGCCCTGAGGAGGATCCGCCGGGACCAGCCACCGGCGAGAACAAGGTGATGCGCGGGGGGTCCTGGAGCGACCCCGGTCGATTCTGCCGCGCTGCTTTCCGCTATGATCGTCCACCCGGCGAACGTCGCCGCGAATTTGGCTTGCGTCTGGTTATGGAGTATGACGAGTGAAAAAATCGTCTTTGTGAGATTGCACGAAGAAAACCGAGGTTCCCCTCACCCCCGGCCCCTCTCCCCAGAGGGGCGAGGGGCGAACGAAGCGGTGAGTCTGGGTGCCCCTCTCCCCAGAGGGGCGAGGGGCGAA
>CALDUY010000019.1 GCA_937923405.1 uncultured Gemmataceae bacterium
GCGCGCTCCCGTCCCGCGTCCAGGGCATCGCCGGCGCGCCGCCCACCACGCCGCTGGCCTACACCTCAGCCCACGACGCGCGCCAGTTCCAGTTCGCCATGAAGATCTTCTGGTAGCCGCCGCGCCCGCCATCCGAGGCAAGGCGGTGGGGTGACGCAATACAGGCAGTCCCCTGTCGCCGGGATTCTCCGGCAGGGCGCGCGCTAGCTTGGAAACAGCGGTTACGCCTGTGCGGCGAGGTCCATCGTCTCGATCCGGGGCGCGACCTCGACGCGCATCGGCATGCCCTTCTCGCGCGCCTGCGGCTTGCGCCGGTCCACTCTCGATGCAGGCACGCTGACCAGCCGCGCCGCCTCACCGTACGGTTCGGGATAGAGATCCATGTCAAAGGGCTCCCCGCCCTTTTCGAGACGCTGGTAATCGCTTTCGCTCACGTAGCCGATCCATGCCACCTCGCCCCCGGCGAGCTTGTGGACTTCGAAAGCGCCGTAAACCGGCTTGGCGAAGAGCGGGATCTCGTCGCTCGAGGCGGCGGAAGAGAAGCCGTAGACGCCCTCGGGCAGGCGGCGGATGCCGGAGCCTTCCTCTTCAGGCCGGACGAGCCGGACCTGATTCCGGGCGCGAAGAGCCTGCCGCTCGGGCGACAGGGTCACATTCTGATCCTGAGCCATAGCAACTTGCTTTCCTTGCCTTGGTTTAGCGAGATAATACCAGTATCCCGCCTGAGCGGTGGTTGAGACAAGCAGGTAGCAGGCCGGGATTCACTCTGAACCACCCGCGTCCTGATCCAGGGGCCTAAATAATCCGATTGACTGCCTGCTGGAATGTGCGGACGAGGGGCATGAAGTAACCGAGAGAGGGGATGAAATCGCGCGATTCTGTGTTCGGTGAGGGCATGGCACCTGCCAGCGCCCCCATCGTGGCAACCTCGAACCGGTCTGAGTTCGAAGCCAGGAAGTCCAGCAGTGCCGTGAAACGCCGCATGACGATCCGGTCAGGCCTGATGTTCAAGTACTGTACGTCCTTCGCCTTCACGCACGCAAAGCTGTGATGAACGATCACCACGTCGCTGATTCCGGCTTCGTGGAGCTGATCCAGCGAGCTCTGCATCTCGGCGGCGGAAAGGGCGCAGATTTCCAGGTGCATCAGGCCTCTTGGCTTGTTCGGAACCGGCAGTTGTTGCCGGACCACGGTGACAGGCACTTCGAGCATCCCCTCCAGAAAAAAAGGACGGTTTGACGGCAGAACTTCCTCCGGGAATGACCCGGCGGTGCGGTAAGCAGGGTTGTAGCTGCTGTCAATCCTGAGACCAAGCTGAGAGAGGATCGCGAGGGTCGTGGCGCTCGCCTGATAGCTCCCCGCCCGGAAGGCCGATGGCTGACGACCTGTCAGGTAGCGGAAAATCTCAACGGCGGTGCGCAGAATCGTGGCTTGATCCTCGGCTGGAAGGGAGGAAAGCGCATCCGGCAGGCGCGGCGGGAAATACGCAACTCCCTGGGCATCGGCCCACGACTTCTCGGCGAAGAAGTAGAAGTTCGGATGCACGTGCATCTGCACGTCCTGATCCTGCTCCAGCAGGTATTCCAGGTACGCCCGCGAGTCATCCTCGCCGAGCACGAGAGAGGACAGCACTTCGCAGAAGAAAGTGGCCTTCAGGCCGCGTTCACGAAGCTGCTGGCACTGCCAGCCGATACCGTAGTCACGCCCCTGGATGCGGCAGAAGATGCGCCTGTCCGCTGGCACGGGCCTCAGGGCGGGATTCTGCCACGCACCGCCCATGCTGCTTTCGGTGTCGATCGTCAGGTAGACTCTGGTTCGCTGAGCCAATGGATACCTTCCTGTCCTTAAGCGTGGACGGCACGAACCTTGTCGGCCGATCGGTCTTATAGTAAGAAGGAAATTCGAACACGGGTAGGGCGGTTTTGCCCAGTACCAACGGCAAATCCGGGGTCAAATTCTCAAAAAAGTCATAGTACCGTTGGTACCAGCAAGAGGGCCGTGCGGTGTATTTCGGAATCCGCCGCTCCCCCTGGTCGCCTGAAGCGGAAGCGTTGTGGGTCGAGGCTTCATCTAGAGGGGGCGCGCCGGACCTCTGTCGGAAGGATTAACGCCAATTTTGTCCATCCATGGATTTCTGATGTTTTGCGTCTTAAGCGAACAGCAGTTGGCATAAAGCCCCAAGGACGGCCGGCCTCTAATCTCACGAGGTCGGGATAAGGTTGGCAGCAGCCAGCCGACAACTTCGCGAAGGGAGACAGCCCGCTGAATCATGCGGACGGCGCGAATTCCGTCATTCTCCGTTCAGTTGCGAGCCGGCGGACTTGCCCGCCTGGGCTCCGACCCTAATGCTTCGCCCTGCCCGCTGCCGTCCCGAAAGTTTTCACGTTTGTACCGGCTTCGATGGATGGGTGCTGATCCACTCGCAGCCAACCAGTCGTAGAAGCGTTCCCGGGCCCAAAGTAGCATTCCGCCCCGTCTGCGATCTATGCTCAATCTTGCGGCCGACGGTTGCCGCTTCCAAGAGACGCAGGAGATGAAGACATCCAGGCTTTCCAGATACAGGATTCGAATCCGTGAGATTCTCAACCGCCAAGGGTGGAAGGGGCTCGCCAGATTCCTTTTTCAGCGGATTGTCTGGCGCCAGTGGCACTCCATAGTCCTGAAAGACCCGGTCGGCACCAGCCGGCGGCCCAGCACCTACCCGGAAGGAATCCGATTCTCCTACTGGCTCTGTCACCGAGAGCTTCCCGATGACGTGCGCCGTCTGCTGTTGGCTGCAGGTGCAAACGAATTCCTTGCTGAGCTGGACGACTGGGACGGCCTTTGGATTCTGCAAGCCGGTGACGGCACGGCCGTCGCCTGGGGCGGCATCTATCCCAACTCCTTCCAGGCCAAGGTTCTCAGACTTCCGCCCGGGGCAGTGCTTCTGGGTGGCAACTTCGTTGTGCCCACGTTCCGGGGGAAGGGACTGCACCGTCTGGCCCTGAATGACATCGCCCTCCGTCTTGCGCAACATGGATGCCGGGAGCTTTTCGCTGAAGTCCGTCCGGACAACATCGCCTCGTTGCGAGGTCTGGAAGGCGCACGCTTTGTCAGGGTTCGCGAGGTCTGCCTTCGAATCCTGTTTCGACGCGTCGTCCTCGGCCATCGGGGGGTCAGATGGGCTTGAGAAAACTGCACCCGGACCTGGTTGCCCCTCCGCTGCGATTCACCATCGGGGAGAAAACGGTCTGGACATGGCGGCCTATTTTGGCTGTCAAAGATTTTGCCGAAGCCCGGCGAGAGGCATGGACCGAGCCTGATCCCGATGAGTTGCCTCCCGGGGCTGACGGGGTGATGTGCCGGGGCGCGCCTTCCGGACAGTACCCTCTCGGAATCAGCCGTTACGGGCGCTACATCTGTTACGCGCCCCGGATGGAAAAACTCTATTTTGTCAGTATCCAGGGGGGATTCGAAGATTATCTCGGGCGCTTTTCCGCCAAGAGAAGGCACAACCTGAAGCGGAGCGTGCGATGGTTCGTGGAGCGTAGCAACGGAGTGCCGATGACGGTGGCCAAGTCTCCAGAGGAAATCGAGGACTTTCATCGGAGGGCGGTGGAGATTTCCCGCCACACTTACCAGGAGAGACTGCTGAGTGCCGGTATGCCGGCCGACCATGAATTCCTGGCCGCGATGAAGAGCGTCGCAATGCAGGGCTTGGCCCGGGGATATCTGCTCTGGTGCGAAGGCCGTCCAGTCGCGTTTGCGTGGTGTAGCGGGAAAGGCGACCGCTTGAACTACGGCATCATCGGCTTTATGCCCGATTACGCCAGGATGTCTCCGGGCACGGCACTGCTGTGTCTTATCCTGGAGGATCTCTTTCGGGAGAAAAAGTTCAAGATTTTAGACTTTGGAGTGGGCGAGGGCTGGTACAAAGAGTCGTTCGCAACCGGTTGCGAGGAGTTTGTGAATGCCCTTCTGTTTTTGCCGTCCCTGCGCAATCGAATCCTGGTGCACCTCCACTGGATGAGCGAGGCGCTGAATTCTGCCGCCGGCGCTTTTTTGGAGCGGTTTGGTGTCAAGAAAGCCGTAAAGAAGTTCATCAGGGCGCTGGCGGGAGCGTGAGACAGGCGCGAGACCGGGCCGGCGTGGCTGGGCGGATTCAATGCGAGCTGCCCGCCTGCTCTCCTCTGGCGCCTGCTCCCGACTTTGCCGGCCCCGGCTCCGATGGCTTGGAAGCGGCAGGCGACTCCGCCGGTTCGCGGTACTGCACCAGCACGGAGACGCGGCGGTTGGCGGGGTCGAAGGGGTCTTTGGGGTTGCGGAGCTTCTGGTCGGCGAAGCCGCGGATCTGGGCGATGTGCGCGGCGGGCACGCCGCTGTCT